>JAFUBS010000011.1 GCA_017460105.1 Candidatus Saccharimonadota bacterium
GGTTCAGAACGTCGTGAGACAGTTCGGTTTATATCCGGCATGATCGTTAGGAATTTTGAGGAGATTTGTCTCTAGTACGAGAGGACCGAGATGAACGCATCTCTAGTGTACCGGTTGTGGCCGCCTGCTGCATCGCCGGGTAGCTATGTGCGGAAGAGATAAGCGCTGAAAGCATATTAAGCGCGAAGCCCACTCCAAGATAAGAATTCCCTAGGAGACTCCTAGCAGATGACTAGGTTGATAGGCGCAAGGTGGAAGCACGGCAACGTGTGGAGCCGAAGCGTACTAATAGGTCCATCGCCTTTTTATGTTCCAAGTTTTCGGTATAATTATTTGTAACGAAAACTTGGGAGACGTAGCTAGCAATCGGTGCTGGATTCAGTGCCGCGACGCTTTAGAATCATTTCAAGCATCTTATGGACATCAATAGTAATAATAAGGCGTCTTATTATTACAATTTGGTGCCCATAGCGCTGGGGTAATACCTGTTATCATTCCGAACACAGAAGTCAAGCCCAGTAGCGCCGATTATACTGCAATAGCGGGAAACTAGGAAGGTGCCAAATTGTCAATTATCCACCCGAAAGGGTGGATTTTTGTTGGAGAGCTCTTGACAAATAACCATAAAAGGTTTACTATTGAGGTAGAAAGTGGATCATACACAAAAATAAAAATAAAAAAGGATTAAATATGAACAAATATTTAAAAGCAACTGCGGGCGCCTTATTGTTGGCAGGCTTTATTGCGCCTAATGTAAACGCTGCCGATATTCCGTACGGAATGAGCTATTCTGGAGGAGAGAAGTTGGGTGCTTCTAATGTAGTTGAAGCGCCGACTCTAATCAATTCGTTGACCGAATTGACTAAGTGGGACGAAAGCGAAGCTACGTATCATTCTAATTCTGATTTGTGGCATGAAGGATACTGGCTCGATGATCAGAAAAACTGTTTTCCTTCCAAGTATCTACTCTTTAGCGAGTCTAGTGAAATTGATTGGGAAAATGAGGATTTGGGAGTAGATATTAATGACGGAACTTATACGCGTTCGTTCAGAATAAAAGATATTCAAGTCTATGATCCGAATAATAAACTAGATGATGACAAAACTTTTGCTATTCGTTCTACCGGTGGCTTTAATATCGGTGAGGTCTTTACCGACAAAAAGTGTAAGAATCGAATTAATACATACGAACTTGATATAAATGACGGCAAAAGTGTTAGATTATATGCGGAAACAGAGACAAAGCTTTACAAAAACAGCACTGGCAAGGACGTCTTTGATGATTTATACTATGGCATTACGGATATTGATGCTGCGCAGTCGTATAAAATCTTGAATGAGGGAAATGAGTTCGTTGCTGGTGAAATGTATGCCAGGTCAATAAGAAGCTTGCAACCAAGTGAAGATGAATCACCTTCTGATGACGAAAATATGTATGTAGATTCTGGGAATTATATTTATTCTGAGGGAATGTTTAACACGCATAGGGACGCGAGTATTTTTGTAAAGGTAAAGCCTCAAACTCAGTCTGATGGCCTGCGAGTCGTTTATGGCTTTAGACATAAAGCTGGTAGCTCAACATTGCTGTTTGCCAAACAACTTTTAGTACAATATGAGTCTGACGATAAAGGTGTCATTACCGGAATAGAAGACGAGGAAATTATTTCTGGCGATAATCCTACTGGTTCGTCAACAGAACCAAATGAAGGATATGAGTTAGATTATTGGACGGCTGATAAGGATGTCACATTGGAAGATGGAACCGTAATAGAGGCTGGAAAGCCATTGACTTCAGAAGAAGTGATGTTGGTTGACGTGCGAGAAGACCTTGTATTTACAGCAATACATAAGGCAAAGGAAGAACCTGGAGTGCCAGATGTACCGGATACCGGGAACTTTACTGGTAGCACGAATGGTGTAGCTTTCTCGATTGCTGCTATGATGGCTATTGGTGTCACCTTGAGTGCATGGATAATTGCAAGAATCAATCATAAGAAAGTCCAATTTAACAAGCACTAATTCTAAAAAATGTATTGTGCAAAAATCCACCCGAAAGGGTGGATTTTTGTTGGGTTTTGCTTGACAAATAATGGTTATGCTATATAATATATTGTATATAAGGTCATATAACAAAAGAAAAACTATGAAATACAAAAATAAATTACACACAGGTGGCGCTGCTTTTTTGGCGATAGCTACTATCGCGGGTGCGACTTTCGTTGGAGGAGTGCCTGCGACCTATGCAGTAAACTGCAATAAATATGCAAAAACAATTAACGACGCGCTCTGTATGCAGGACATGAACAATATGGTTCGTGAGAGCATGGAACTAGAGAGACAATATACTCTAAGAGACTCTCGTGATGGTAAGTCATATACAGTTGCCAAGATGAAGGACGGCTATGTCTGGATGACACAAAATCTAGACCTCAACCTCAGTACGGCGACGACTTTGACTCCGCTCGACACGGATGTTCCGAGTAATTGGACGCCTACAAAGACTACGAAGAATATTGGGGACCCATGGATTGTTTCTGACCATACGCCAGAATCGATTGATGTTGGCGATTATTATTGGTCTGGTTCTTCTTCCTCTGAGACTAAGATTAGAACGAAGGTTGCACCTTCTAAGATAATCACACCTGATGATCCAGAAGCTGGTGATGACGAGGCTGATGACGATACGTTGCCGGAAATCTCTGACGAGGGCGACACTCATTATCACCTTGGCAATTATTACAACTGGACGGCAGCTGTGGCCATGAATGATTCGTCCGAGTATACGCCAATGATTGAGGCTGACCAGTCTATCTGTCCTGCGGGTTGGACTCTGCCGAGGATGCTTAATTACGAAGATACAAATGACGGTGTTGCAGGGTTCATGAATATTGAAGAGTATTATAGAACTGAAGGGGGAGGTGGAGGTGGTAATGTACAACTGCAGACAACGGGCATGAATGGCTTTTCGCCAGCTTCGTCTAGTAGGTACGATTTTACCGGTGAACCATTCTTCATGAACAGAGGTGGCATGTATGGTGCATATTATAGTGATGATGAACCAGGTATTGTGGAAATTGGCAGTACTTATTATTGGCTGAGAGGGCAGGGCGAAATTAGAAGACCAGATAAGACCGACGAAGGTGGGAGTAGCGACCGATTCAATAAGGCGAGCTCGAGCAATCCATTCGAAGATAATACTGCCGGGCTGGTTGGAAGGGTCGATTATTATGGTCCGACGTTAGATGTTATTGGAAAAAGCATGGGTCTTCCGATTCGCTGTGTTGCTAGACCACGCGATGGCATAATTGACGAATCTGCCTGGAGCTGGGTAGAGGGTCAGGTCCATGTCGTTGGCGAAGATGCCGATTCGATTATTCGTATCGATATTCCTTTGGAAGAGTTTGTATCACTAAGCGTAGATGGTGAAATGTTGACTAGAGGTGTTGAGTACGAAGCCACCAGTGGTAGTACTATACTCACCCTGAAGCAGAGCTATCTCGATGGTTTGTACCGAAGTGGGCATTCTGTGACGGCCGTCTTTACAAATGGCAGGACAGTTGAGACAGAGTTGGTAGTTCTTGAGAATATCAAGGCTCCGAACACCGGAAGAAGATAAGACAATCAAAAAAGCGCTACGAAAGTAGCGCTTTTTGATTCTATTATTCTTCCGAAGTAGTTTCTTCTTCAGATGCTTCCTCGAGAGCGGAGAGGAGGGAATCCTCGACGTTCTTGGATTTCTTCTTTTTGGCCTTTGCTTGAACGAGTTCAATATCTAGATCGTAGCCAGTGAGTTTGGAAGCGAGACGGACATTCTGGCCTTGCTTGCCGATAGCGATAGATTGCTGTTCCTCTGAAACATAAACTTTGGCAGTCTTATCCTTAATTTCTACTTTGTTGACTTCGGCAGGAGAGAGTGCTTCGCGGATATATTCGGAAGGATTGTCGCTCCAAGTGATGATGTCAATCTTTTCACGGTCGCCAATTTCGTTCATAACAGCCTGAACGCGGACACCACGGCCACCAACAAAGGTACCAACTGGATCTACGCCTGGGGTATTGGAAGTCACGGCAATCTTGGTGCGGCGACCAGCCTCGCGGGCAATACCCTTGATTTCTACGGTGCCGTTTTCGATTTCTGGCACTTCCTGACGGAAGAGATATTCGACGAATTCAGCGCAGCCACGTGACAAAATAAGCTGAGCGCCACGTTCGCCACGTTCAATTTTCTTGATATAGACCTTAATACGACCACCGACGGTGTAATATTCGCCATCGATTTGTTCGCTGCGTGGCATAATACCATTGGCACGACCGAGATCAATACGAACGATTTTTGGCTCGACACGGGTGATTAGGCCAGTGACGACGGTGCCAATTTTGTCTTCGTATTCGCTCATGACAGCTTCGTTCTCGGCTTCGCGGAGGCGCTGGATAACTACCTGTTTAGCAGTTTGGGCGGCGACGCGGCCAAAATCTTTGACAGTGAATTTTTCTTCAACGATATCACCAAGTTTGGCGCCTTTTTTGGCTTTGTCTAGTGGAATCTCGGTAGATGGGTTGTATGCTACGCCTTCTTCGATAACTTCACGAGCGACAAATACATCGGCTTCGCCGGTATTGGTATTAAGTACAGCGCGAACGTTCATTTCGCGGTCACCGTTGTCTTTGCGCCATGCAGCAGCAATGGCCTGCTCAATCACATCGAGAACAGTCTCTTTTGGAAGGCTTTTTTCTTCGGCAATAATGTCAATCATTGCGGACATTTGCTTCAAATCTAAAGTGTCCATTTTACTCCTTAAATACATTAACGGCTAAATTATTCGCGGTTTACTTCACGCCAGGTAAAGAGCTCGTCACGTAATCAGGTCTGCGCCCGGTGCTATCCGGTACTCGACTTGACTACGTTCCTCGCTCTTTACTTGGGTTCGTAAAATGCTCATAATTTAGCCTGTTAATGCACCTTATTAATAAAACCGCCTCTTTCGAGCCGGTCAATGTTAGTATGTAATAATTATAGCAAACTTATTGAAATAATGCAAGAAATTTGGTATAATAGAGGTAACGAATTTGCTTGTAATAAAAAGGAACTTATGAATCAAAAAGAGGAAGAGCGCCGTGCCCGGCTCTTAAAATCGCGGGCCGAAAGATTACCAGATATCAAAAAACAGTTCGAAGAGGCGCAAAAGCGCAATTTTAACTCAAATTTTGCCCCTGGGGGCAAAGATGAGGGATTAGTGCTGTCTCATGGCTCTAGAGCAAAAAACGCTGGGAAAGGGGCGAAGAATGCCTCTAACGGTAAAAAAGCCAGCTCGAGAGCTGCAAAAGCGTCAAATCAGCCACAAATGAGCCCGAAAAAGGCCAAGATGAAGGCAGAGGCAGAGAAACGCAAGGTAAATCTGTCTGTATCGGCCAAAAAAGGCGATATGGTGCATCATCAGAGAATGCTTTCTCAAGATGTGAATGCTCAGGCCACGCAACATATTATTGGTATTCCGGTAAACAAATCTCGCTACAATGGCTATAATGGCGAACAGATTACAAATGCGAAATTAAAGACTATGCGACCAGATGCCGAGTCGGTAAAGATTATCCCGATTGGTGGAGTTGGTGAATTTGGTATCGGAAAGAATATGACAATTGTCGAATACAAGAGCGAGATGCTCGTGATAGATATGGGTGTACTCTTTGCAAGCGACGATTATCCTGGCGTGAATTACTTGATTCCAGATATTAAATACCTCGAAGAAAACAAGGCAAAGGTGAAGGCAATCTGTTTTACTCATGCACATCTAGACCATATTGGTGCGTGTAGGCATTTGCTACCGAAATTTGGTAATTTGGTGCCGATTTATGCCACGGATTTTACGATTGGTATGATTAAGAAGCAGATGTCTGAGCTTCAGGATGTACCGGATCTCAATTATCACTCTGTAGATCCATTCAAGCATGAAAAAATCCAGATTAGCGAGCATCTATCGGTGGAATTTATTCATACTTTGCACTCAATTCCTGGTAACACGGCGATTGTGGTGCGTACGCCGAATGGATTGATTTACTTCTCTGGCGACTGGCGACACGAAGAGCGTCCGATGGGTATTCAGACTGATTACGAACGCATCGATGAGATTGTAAAGAACGAAGGCGTCACATTGATGGTGAATGAATCTACAAATATTGATTCACCGGGCCGACATCCGCATTCGGAATATGATGTGGGTGAGAATCTGGGGCGTGTGATGGACCACTATGCAAATGGAAGAGTTATTATTTCGTGTTTCTCGTCGCAGATTTCGCGTATCGAGTTGATTTTGAAAGAGGCAGCAAAGCGCGGACGCAAGGTAGCATTTTCAGGCTTTTCGATGATTAATAACGTCGAGGTGGCGCTTCGGGCAAAGTCTATCAAAGTGCCGAAGGACACCATCATGAAGATGGAAGATGTAATCAAGTTGCCAGACGAGAAGGTCTGTGTGGTCTGTACTGGTTCGCAAGGTGAGTTGAACGCTGTACTTAATCGCATGGTGACTGGCGCACACAAATTCATCAAGATTAAACCGACTGATACGATTGTGTTTTCGTCTAACCCGATTCCGGGTAACGAGCCGCATGTTGTAAATACCGTGGACGGTTTGCTGCGTGAGGGGGCACAGGTGATTCAGAATGGTAAGACACACCTTACGAATATTGGGCCTTTGCATTTGTCTGGGCACGCGTATTTTGAAGACCATGTGGATTTTGTGACGAGAATGCAGCCAAAGAATTATATGCCTTATCACGGTGAATTCTACATGCTAGAGCACAATGCCGAGATGGCAGAGAATGTAATTGGCATTCCACGCGAGAGAATTATCGTGTCGGATGATGGTGATATCGTGGAACTGATGCCGGATCAGACGATTCGCAAAACTGGACGAATCCATGCCGGGAATAAGCTGTACGATGATGCAGATCAGCCGGTGCATGAAGCGGTGGTGAAAGACCGTATTCACATCTCGCGCGAGGGGATTTTTGTGATTGTACTCACACTGAGCAAGAAAACTGGACATCTCATGAAAACTCCAGATATTGTGTCGCGCGCGTTTATTTATCTTGATAACTCGGAAGAGCTAATTGGTAAAATTCGCCATTATCTTCGTCAAAAGACTGACAAGTCCATCTCAACTGATCCGGAGATGAAAGTATTCAAGGAAGAAATCAAAGAAGACATCACACATATTCTCTTTGACGCTACGGGACATACGCCTATTGTAATTCCGGTGATAAATAAAGTATAAGAAACATAATAGAACTTCCTTTCACTCGCAATTTACAGGCTAAAAAAATACCAAAATAGTGATGGAAAGCCGGAACTGTAATTCCGGAAGGCTTCCATCAAATTATTTTGGTATTTTTTTACCTCCGCGAGCGAAAGGAAGTTTATTATGTATGATATAATTTATTTATAACAGGAGTTATTATGGGCATATATGACTATAAAGTAAAGAAGCGCGATGGAAGCGATTGCTAAGATGCTTGGCGTGTCTAAGGAAAAAGGCTTTATCAAGTGGAACTTCACGAAGTTCGTAGTAGATAAAGACGGTAAGGTGGTTTATCGTTTTGGACCGACAGACGAGCCGAAGGATTTTGCGGATAAAATTAAAGAATTAATATAGGGAGTTTTAATGGAGCTAATTGATTTTTATGCAGATTGGTGTGGACCGTGTCAGATGATGAAGCCGGTAGTGGAAGAGTTTGAGAAAGCTCACCCAGAGATAACAGTAAAGTCTATTAATATTGATGACGAAGAAGAATTAGCCGAGAAATATGGCGTGTCGTCGATACCGTGTTTCGTGGTCTTGAAGGATGGCGAGGAAGTCGCGCGTGAAGTGGGCGCGATGCCGCTAAAGAAGCTTGAAAAGTTGGTCGGGGTGAAACATGAATGAGGTTGAGCTAGGTAGTGATGGCGACCGAATGGACGAGCGAAGCTCGGGATGCGAGGAATAATGAAGAAATATGATGTGATTATTGTGGGGGCGGGAATTGCTGGACTTACAGCGGCGATTTATGTGAGCCGGGCAGGCAAGTCTGTCTTGGTACTTGAAAGTACGATGCAGGGTGGGCAGATTATCAACACGATTAATATTGAGAATTGGCCAGGCGACTTTAAGGTATCTGGGGCAGAGCTTTCGCAGAAGATTTACAAGCAGGCGGAAGAACTTGGTGCTGAAATAGAGTTTGACGATGTCACAGGAATTGAAAAAATTGCAGAAGGATTCAAAGTGGTGACTGAGGATGGCGAGTATATTGCCGGAGCAGTAATACTGGCAGTTGGGGCGGAACCGCGTAAACTTAGCGAAAAGCAGACTAAGGATGCAGGGAAGCGCCCGATTTCTTATTGTGCGACTTGCGATGGTGCGCTATATAAAGGTAAGCCGGTGGTGGTAGTTGGAAGTGGCAATACGGCCAAACACGAGATGGAGTATCTGCAGAATATTGCGTCAAAGGTTTATCATATTCATCATGACGACCCAATTCCAGAAGATGCTGAGGCGGTCTTTGTGGCAATTGGGCGGGTGCCAGCGACGGGAAATTTTGCCGATTTGGTGGATTTGGATGAACATGGATATGTGATTGCTGGTGAAGATTGTAAGACGAGTACACCAGGAGTGTTCGTGGCGGGTGATTGTCGTACGAAGGAAATAAGACAGCTGGTGACTGCTGCAGCGGATGGCGCAGTGGCAGCGATGGAGGCCTGTAGGTATCTGGGATAATGGCGGATTCTGAAATAGAAAAAGAGTGGGCGGAGTCTAAGCGAATCGAGGAAGAGCGCATGAAGGCCTTCCATGATGCAGAAGCGCAAAAGGGACACCCAGAGAATGAAGCTTTCCTCACGCCGATGAAGCCAAGCAAATGGCGGTTCTATAGCGATCCGGATGTAACTATTCATACAGCCGAGAAGCTGACTAATGCTGGTGTTATTATGTCGGTGACTGGGGTGGTACTTTTGATAATCGGCATAGTTGGTGAAGTGACTTCGTTTGCGAACAAGTTGGGCGCAGGTGCAGCGATAATTGCGGGACTTCCGACTGGGCTAGGATTAGGGCTGATTGGTGTGGCGATGTTTATTACGATACCGTCTCTTGTGGTTGCGATAATTGTGGGCGCGAAAAATAAACGAAATGTCAAAAGTGTCATCTGGGCAGCGGCGTTTAGTTTTGTAATTATTGCAGCGTTTTTTGTGATAAAGAGTCTGTTAAAGATATAAGTAGCCGAAAAATGTGATATAATAATAGAGTGCCCGAGTGGCGGAATTGGTATACGCGTTCGACTTAAAATCGAATGGGAAACCATATGGGTTCAAGTCCCATCTCGGGCACCACCATTCGAATTGAAAGCTGCCAATGCGGCATTTTTTGTGCAAAAAAAGAGGGCGGTGTCCCGCATATGTCCAATGCAGGTCCTGCCCTCATTGCTTTTGATTATACTCCTATTATTTCTCAAAATCAATAGTTTTTCCGCTTTTTGTGATGATTTTGAGGCGTTTAAGGCTTCCAGATTTCTTAAATTCGTTTTCTAATTCTCTGAGACATTTAGTTTGGTGTCGCTTTGTATGGCGGAGATCAACGATGACGTTGTGAGATTGCTTCACCGCTCTCTGGATGGTGTTTGCCATCAGATACTTGCCTTCGCCCGTTGGGGCTTTCATTTCCCATTCCAGGCCGTTTATTCTAATATCAGGAGTATGCACGCCTTTAATATTACTGGTGGGTATAAGGTCAACGTCGAACCCTTGTTCTGTCAGAAAGACGGCAGTAGCGTTTTCGTGAGTTTTTAGAACTACGCCATTTGGAGTGATTATACCTCGTTTCTTCATTGCCCGATTATATCACTTCTTATCACTTATTACTACCTGTTTTACTAGTATATATTCCAAACTAATAGTTTGTGTTCTCGTATTATCATATTTACAAGGTTTGGTATAATTGAGTTATGAATATTTTGTATTGTGGCGATGATGGGATTAAGCGTGGAGCGCTAGTGTCGATTTTGTCGCTACTAATGAATGGTCAGAAACGTTTCGACGTAAAGTCTGGCAAGATGATAGTAGATGAGAAGTTGCCAGCCCCTTTATATAATATATACATTATGACGATTACTTACAAAGGTGTGAAACCTTTTCGCAAGGAAACGGCAGAGTATCTGGACAAGTTAGTCAGGAAATACAACAAAAAGAGCTCCGTGACGCTGATTGACGCGACGGATGTTTTTGTGAAGAATCTGCCTGACAAGAATATGGGTTCGTATTTTACGCCTTGCTCGATGCTTCGGCTCTATGCAGACAAAATCCCGGCATTGCAAAAATGTGATAGACTACTGTACCTTGATTATGATATTGTTTGCCGTGGGGACATTAGTGAATTCTACAATACGGATATGCAAGGCATAGAGGCAGCTGGGGTGCTAGATATCTACGGGCGTAGATGGTATCACTATAATGGACTGATTAAGCGCGAGGATTCGGCTGTAGTAGATGCGCGTATTCCGGCGGAGCGCGAGAGAAGCTTCCTAAAGCAAGATTATATGAATTCTGGAGTAATGCTGTTCAATATGCCAGAATGCATCGAGAATGGTATGTTTGATAAAACCGTAAAACTCTGCCAGGGACGTTGGATGATGTTAGCCGACCAAGCAGCATTAAACAAATCAATTAAGAAACGTAAACTAATGCCGAGAAAGTATAACGAGCAAGAAGAGTGTCCACGTAAAGATACAATACTGCACCATTTTAGTAACAACTTCAAGTTTTGGCCGTATTTCAGAGTGCAGAAGGTAAAGCCGTTTGAGATTGATAAGATACATAACATCTTAAAAATCACCGAATACGATGATATTTTGGATGAATATAATAAATTGAAAGGGAATTTGTAATGGCAAAGGCAGAATTATTTCAAAAAGATACACCTGCGGAGGAAAGAGTCTTCTATTATGAGTCCGAAGAAGACGACCCGATCAAAACCGACGAGCAGGAAAAGAAAATCAAGGTAGGGTTACCGAAAGATTATGAGTTCATTCCGAGCAATCCATTCGTGAGGATGTATTCGGCGGTGCTGTTTCGGATTTTTTGGATTTTTGGTCAGTGGTATGAGCGTTGCTATTGGCAGGCGAAGTTTTATGGGCGCGACAAATTGAAAAAAGCGCGTGGTAAGGGGTATGTAATATATGCTAATCACACGAATCCGTTTCATGATGTGTTTGGACCAGCGATTGCGGCAGACAGGAGGATTTTTACGGTAATCAGTCCGGTGAATCTCAAAATTCCAGGAATTGGTAAGTTGCTACCTTATATCGGTGGGTTGCCGCTAGGCGGAACTCTGGACGAAAAGATAGCATTCAATGATGCCGTGGATGAGAGATTGATGCAGAAGAAGTGCCTGGTGATTTATCCCGAGGCGCATGTGTGGCCGTATTCTACAAAAATCCGAAAATTTCCAGCAGGAGATAAGAGCTTTAAATACGCAGTGCGCAATAATCTGCCGATTTTTGCCATGACGACGACTTATCACAAGCGAAAAGGTGGGAAGCGGGATTTGCCGCGCATGGATATCTATCTGGATGGGCCGTTTTATCCTGATGCGAAGAAATCCGTAGATGAGAACAGGGCAGAGTTGGCTGGCAAAGCTTACGAATCTATGGTAAAATATAGTAAGAAGAACACTTACGATTATTTCAAATATATCAAAAAAGATTCGGCTAAAATTGCTAGTGCAAAGGCCGATACGAAGCAGAAAGGCAAAAACGTTAAGAAGAAATGAGTATTTTTAATACTGGTGGGAACCCGATTAAAAAACATATCAAAGTAGTACCGGTCTTTTTGACGATTAATAATGCCTATGCGCCATATGCAGCGGCGGCGATTCATTCGCTGACGCAGCATTGCAATAAGAAGCGTTATTACCGCGTGATAATCTTGCATGATGGGCTGTCTTGGGTAAGTAGGATACGGTTGCGTAGTCTAGTGACAAAGAATGTGGCGATACAATTCAAGAAGATTACGCATAGCCTTTATCTTCGCTCTATTATCGCATATTGTACGCGACGCCAGAAGGGCGCAGGAGATTTCTTTTCATCGGCAGTGTATTATTATCGGGCGTTTATACCGCGGCTGTTTCCGTTGTATGAGAAGGCGGTATATATAGATAGTGATACGATTTTGCGTGGAGATGTGGGAGAGCTCTTCGATATGGAATTGTCGGACGGTGAAGATGGATACGCGTTGGCGGCGACGATAGATCCAAAAGTGACAGTGATTAAAGAATTTCGCGAGTATGTCGATAAGGCGGTCGGCGTGCGACACGAAGAATATGTGAATTCTGGCGTGCTGCTCATGGATCTCAAGAAAATGCGCAAGATTAAATATCTATCGCAAATGATAGATTTGATTCAGGAATACGATGCGGATTTGGTGGCGCCAGATCAGGATTATCTGAATGTGATTCTGAAAGGCAAGATTAAGTTCTTGCCACCAGAATGGAACATGGAGCCGGCAGAAGAAATGTCGCCGAATGTGAAATTAATTCATTATAACCTGTTCAACAAGCCATGGCATTACAAAAATGTACCGCAGGAGAAACTGTTCTGGAATGCAGCGCGTGGGACGGGATTTTATGGAGACTTGAAGCGTCAGCAAGAAGCGTTTGATGAGGAAAAGCAACGTGCAGACCATGCGAAAGTGGATGCGCTAATCAAGAAGGCTGGAAGGCTAGCCAAGGCTGGGAAGTCGTTGTTTGAGAAATGATGGTGTGGTGAGAGGGTGTGGTTCTATCATCCTGGCCGCTGGTCTGGATGGTATTTCCAAGAAGTAAAGTTCGGGGAGAAGGTAGAAATCACTCATCCACTAAACTAAGTAACTACCGGAGTAAGCATCGCACCGAACCACCGTCGCCGCGAGAGCTGTAACCCTGAAAGCTGACATCGGACGAATCGACGTACGGGGCGTACATACCGTAATCACTGTACTTCGTAGAAGACCAGAAGCTGCCGTAATCGCCCTGACTGCCGGCCGTGCCATAGCCGAAGTAGCCAGAGAGGGGCGTAGAAAGGGCATTCTTAAAGTTAGTAGCATTACTACTATATGCTGCGTAAAGAGCTTGGTATTCTCCTGTGCTGTCACCAGTAGGCATACGCCAACCCTTAGGGCAGATGTCTTCCGTGGCGTCACCAGAAGAAGTGCCCCAACTAGTACCGTTACCATAACAGTAGGAACCAGCGGTAACGGCACAGTAGTTATAGTAGACTCCTATTTTACCAGAGCCTGAGCCGTAGGATGTCGTGGTAGTATTTGGGTTCCATCCAGTGCCGCTAGTGTCTGATGCGTTCTTTATAGCAACTAGTGGAGCTGAGTAGCTATCACTGGATGTCCAGTAGGCAAGGCCAGCTGTAGGATATTGATCTGAGGTAGTACCACCACCATTTTTCATATAGCTTAGTGACGTAGTTGAAGCATTGGTGTTATCCGCAGTGGTGTTAGCTAGGACTGTAGAATCACCTAGGTCTAGTCGGAGGTTATCTAGTAGCCATAGATTCCCATCCTTCAACTTGGACACACAATACGGTTCTTCGTCACGAGAATCACGGAGGTAGTAAGCGCCACCTTCTGTGAGCTGAGCTAGAATAGTAGCCTTGTTGGCACTGGTGATTTCTTGCATGTAAGTGACGTCTGGGACTGGAGTATTACATGAGGTTGGTGGAGTAGGTGGTACTACCGGTGCCGGTGCCTCACTCGGATGGACAAGCGTATACTTCACCTTGCCTGTATAAGTACCAGCAGGATGACCTATAGCGATATAGGCACCATACTTAGTAGTAATAGCAGAAGTAGATGAGAATGTGGTAGTAGGAGCATATTCTGCTACTTTGGTATAAGTAGTAGGAACTAAGGATAATGAATCAAAGTTATTAACAATAGTAGGAATAGAAGAACCAGAAACATTATTTACCTGCATAGCCCATTGCGATGTATTAGAGCTATAGCTACTAGTAGCACTGGCAAAGTCATTGCCAGTATTAATGTCAGTAGTACCAGTAGTAGTACTATGAAGAACGTTATTACCTAATGTATCATCACCAAAGCCTATAGCATAGATAGCATAGCCACCATTATCATTACAAGTAATGTCTACATTAGTTAGGCCTATTTCTTTATTATAACCACCAGGAGCTATTGTAGCAGTATGAGCAGAAGA
>JAFUBS010000001.1 GCA_017460105.1 Candidatus Saccharimonadota bacterium
ATGAAAACGCACGAAATGAATCTACAACCCAAATACTTTGATTTCATTAAAGATGGTACAAAACGAATTGAACTTCGTCTCTTTGATGAAAAACGTCAACAAATTCAACTCGGAGATACAATTGAGTTCACTAAGTCGAAGAATGAAAAATTCACAGCAGAGGTTATCGGACTTCTTAGATACAATTCATTTAATGATTTATTTGAAGATTTTGATATTTCAATACTTGCCGATAAGTCTATGACAAAACAAGAATTACTTGACGTATTGTCTGAGTTCTATACACCAGAAAAGCAAGCAAAATTTGGCGTACTTGGTATCAGGCTAAAATTACTGCAATCGTAAACAATAAAAAAGACGCTCCTGGCGGGGCGCCTTTTTGCTGATTAGATGGTTCCGTTGAATACGTGTTCTCTGGAATGGTCATTGTAGTAGCCACTATCAAGAACTTGAGTCTCTTCCCAACCATACTTTTTGATAATTCCAGCAAACTGGTCGAGTTTATAGTCGGCAATGGTAATGAGTGGCTTGGTCGTGCCGAGCCATTCAAAACATCTTTCGACTAAAGCCGTAGCGATACCTCGTTTCTGATACTCTGGCTTTACGTAGAGCGTGCTGATTTTGAGTTCCGTTTTGTCTTTTTTGAGAAATGCCGTAGCGGCAATTTTGCCATCAACGTAGCAAGTAATTACCTCACGTTCTCCATCAAAGATGCCCGGAACGTACTTACCGTAGAAATGATCGCAATGCGACGGATAGTCTTTGCGAATCCAATCCGTAATCATATAACTTTCTGCAATCAGTTTTGAGAAAGTCTTATTGCGTTCCGCTTTCAGCAAGTCAGATGCTTTCAGGAATTCAATCGTGGGCTTCTTGGCGTCATTGGTCTTGAATCTCAATTCAAAGGCATAAACACCGAGCGACTCCCTATCCTTCGGATAAATATCGCGGAGCGTCCTGAGTGCTCCATCGAAAGTCATATCCGGAAGTACGTTTTTTACCCCCTCTGCTTCAAGCATTCTCTCAAAACTGTCGTACACGCTAACACGCAGTACATCGAACTCGTTCTTGCCATAGTTCTCAAAAGTAATAGTGTCTCCTTGCCTCACTTTCTTGATTTGCGAGTATCCTACTCGAATTTCAAGGCTCTTGCTCCCGTTTTTGAGTTGACGGAAGTATTCCTTTTTGACTCTCCAGACGTGTTTTTTCGTCATCGTTAATCAACTCCTTTCAATGTTCTATAGATGGGGTTTACACTATCCTTCTTATTATGTCATAAAAGTATTAAAAATGCAAGATGAGGAGTTTTTATTGTTCAACTTTTAGTTCGATGAGTTCGGTGATTTTGTTTTCTTCGCGGAGTGCGTCGAAACGTTTTTGGAATTCGGTGAATGGGACCTTGATAGAGACGAAATCGACTTCGGTTTCGGTCTTTTTGATGAGTTTGACGAAGTAATAGCCATCACCATTGATGGAGACGAAGCGTCCACTTTGCTGGCCTGGCTCTAATTTGATGGCCTCGGATGCGCGACCGCCATCAATATTCTGACTACCGACCATGCCACCGGTTTCCTGATATTCTACTTTATCACCAAGAGCTTCGGCGATTGCTGCGTAGTCGCCACCGTTTTCGGAGAGGAGTTTTTCTACCTGGGTGGCAATTTTGTTGGCATTATCGTCTATCTGCATCTCGACTTTGGACTTAATAATCGTGAGCTCTAGCATGCGGAGATATTCATCTTTGTCTAGACCAAAATTCTCTTTGATAATCTTGAGAAACGCTTCTTCACTGCGCTCGACGCCGCCAAGACTGCGATGACGTTCGTATTCTTGATTAATTTCATCTTGGGTAACCGTGATTCCCTGCTCTTTGGCAAGCTTTAAAGCAAAAGTATATTCCTCCGCTTCGGAAAGTGCAGCACGCATGTATTGCTCGCGAAGAGCCTCGATAGAGCCTTCGTTATTCACATCGCCAGATTGGCGTTCGATGGAAAGTAGACTGCTGCGATAGAACATTAGATAATCAGAAAAACGTACGCTTTCTTCGTCAACTTTGGCGACTGGGGCTGGAATTATCTTGGTGATACGAAAAAGCATATCGTCGGTCATATTAAAACGATAAAGCGCAAGCCAACCACTAGTAACAACAATCCCAAGTACGACAAATGCGATCAACACCGTGCTAATAACGACGCGATGCTTGGTCCACTGAAGAGGGTATTTAAACTTGCGGCCGCGCGCAAGAACTTCTTCGCGACGTTCGTCGACCTTTTCTTGTTCAGTTTTTTTCTCTGCTTTCTTCTTTAAGAGAGTCATGATATAATTATAGCATAATATGGCCCGGTGGCTCAATGGATAGAGCAATTCCGTCCTAAGGAAGAGGTTGTGCGTTCGACTCGCACCCGGGTCACCATTTTTTATTATTTAATGTTTATGCATATTTAAAAAAGATGTATAATATTATTATGCGCAAGGTCAAACATGCTATCTTTATTGCTTTGTTCATATTGGTAACTGTTGGCATGGGGGCGAGTGTTTATTTTTCTATTCAGGGCGACAATAATTACGATTATGTGGTGGAGACTAATGCATTCTTTGCGCCGTTTGAGTTTTATGAAAACCGCAAAATCGTAGGTGTAGATGTAGATATTGTTAACCGCGTCGCAGAAAAAATGAACAAAAAAATTCAGATTAAGAATGTGGAATTTGACGTGATAATTGACAATGTGGAAGCGGGGCTGATTGCCGATGCTGGTGCGGCTGGGCTCACAATTACACCGGCGCGCGAAGAAAAGGTTAACTTTACGATTCCCTACTATGATTCGGTACAGTACGTAATCTTCAACCGCAATAATCCGCCGTCTTTGAGAGATGATCATATCGTCTGGGAGGCGCTAGCTGGTACGAAACTGGGCTCACAGATTGGGAGTACCGGATATATATTTGTGGATAGCGAAATAAAGGATGGTGTATTATCTGGCACAAATACGGAAATCAAGGGTATCGATTCGCATCAATTGGCAGCTGACGCAATCAATGCGCATATTATCGACTATGCTATCGCGGACGAACTCGCGGCAAAATTTATCGTAGAAAAAAATCCGGAGTTTGACGCTTTGCCATTATATTATTCTGGCCCGACACGTGCGGAAGATTATCCAGTGGAAGAATCTTATGCGATTGCAGTCAATAAATCGCGTGGGGATTTACTCGAGGCATTTAATGAAGTACTTGGCGAAATGTTAACCGAGGACCAAAACGGACAAACAGAAATTGACCGTTTGGTTTTAAAATATATGGGACTTACCAATGAGTGATTTCTTTGCAAAAATAGCAGAATTATTTAGTACACCGGAATATATTGATTCCCTGCTACACGGATTCTTGCTGACGATTCAAGTTTCATATTTTGCAATATTAATTGGAATTTTGCTCGGTACAGTTATTGCACTCGTTGACACAGCAAAGCCGTCTAAGTGGTTAGTAGTACCAAAGTTTATTTGCAGCACATATGTGGCGATTATACGCGGTACACCAATGGCGTTGCAACTGTTTATTATGTTCTTTATTATCTTCGCGATTCGGGGATTCCCGAGCATCATCACTGCGATTATTGCGTTTGGACTGAACTCTGCTGCGTACACCGCAGAAGTGATTCGTGGTGGGATATTGTCGGTGGACAAAGGCCAAACTGAAGCCGGAATGGCACTCGGACTTTCGCAGACTACAATTTTTATGAAAATTGTGGCACCACAAGCAATTAAAAACATTATCCCGGCACTCGGCAACGAAATTATTACTGTGATTAAGGAAACTGCTATTGTGAGCATGGTAGGAATGTATGATCTAAACATGGCCGCGAAGGATATCGGTTCTGGACAGAATATGGCGAGCTACATCGTACCGATGTTCACGGCGGCATTATTCTACCTCGCGACAATTTATCTGATTACATTTATTGTGAAGCGAATAGAAAAAGGTCTAAGGCGAAGTGATTTGAGGGCGGAAGAGTAATGGAAAGAAATACAGAACTCATCATTAAAGATTTGAAGAAAACTTACGGCAAGAATAAGGTACTACGTGGAATTGATTTTGAACTGCATGAAGGTGAGCGTGTCGTAGTACTAGGACCAAGTGGGTCTGGTAAATCTACGTTTCTTCGATGTATAAATCGGATTGAAGAGCCGACTGATGGTCTAGTTAGTTTCGACGGAACGATTGTGACCGACAAAAACATCCGTAAAGTGCGCCGAGATATTGGGATGGTTTTTCAACATTTTAATTTGATTAGTAATTTGACCGTGATGGAAAACTTGATGTTGGCACCGGTGAAGCTAAGAGTCATGAAACGTGATGCGGCGGAAAAGCGTGCAAAAGAATTACTCAGACATATTGGATTATCTAACAAAGCAAATGCTTATCCTGCTTCCCTATCTGGCGGACAGAAGCAGCGCATTGCAATCATCCGGGCAATGATGATGTCGCCAGAAGTACTGCTGTTTGACGAGCCAACTTCGGCGCTAGACCCAGAATCTATAGGCGACGTGCTTTCGCTAATTCGTGAACTAGCTGACCACGGAATGACGATTATGATTGTGACACACGAAATGAGTTTTGCGCGAGAAATTGCAACGCGAATTGTCTTCATTGATAAAGGCAAAATTATCGAGGAAGGTACGCCGACGGAATTCTTTGAGCATCCAAAAACGCCAAGGGTGCGAGAATTTCTGGAGAAAGTACTTTAAGCGTTTTCTCCGACACCAGTTTTATGATATAATATGGCTAAAATAAGGAGTAAAATGAAAGTACTATGTGTTAATGCTGGTTCGTCTTCGTTGAAATTCCAACTATACGATATGCCGGCGGAAATTTCTATTATTGGCGGTTATGTAGAAAAGATTGGGGCGAAGGACAGTTTTTATACGATCAAATTTGAAGGCAAGAAAACTGAAACTAAGCGCGAAATCCGAGACCACTCTGAGGCAGTGGAAGTGATGCTAGAAGAATTAGTGAACTACGGGGCAGTCTCTGAGCTGAGTGAGATTCGTGGCGTAGGACACCGCGTGCTTCACGGTGGCGAAAAGTATTCTGATTCAGTAATAATTGATAATCAGGTGCTCAAAGATATTAAGGATTTAACAAAGCTTGGGCCTTTGCATCATCCTGGCAACATTGCCGGGATTAAAGCAATGCAAAAAGCATTGCCGGATGCGGTGCAGGTGGCAGTGTTTGACACAGCATTTCATCAGACAATTCCAAAAGAACAGTTTATGTATCCAGTACCGATGAAGTGGTATGAAAAATATGGTGTAAGAAAGTATGGTTTCCATGGTACGAGTCACAAATATATTACAGAAGTAATGCAGAAGAAGCTTGGCAAAGAAAATATTAATTTGATTATCTGCCACGTAGGTTCCGGAGCTTCAATTACAGCAGTAAAAGACGGCAAAAGCTACGATACGACGATGGGCCTGACTCCACTCGATGGACTAATGATGGGTACTAGGTCTGGTTCAATTGACCCGTCTATCATTAAATATATGATTGACGAGGCCGGAATGACATATGACGAAGTAGATGAAGCGCTCAACAAAAAATCTGGTTTGCTTGGAGTTTGTGGTTTTAACGATAATCGCGACGTAGAAAAAGCCATTGAAAGAGGCGATGAAAATGCACGACTGGCACTTGATATGTACGTAGACCGTATCGATCGCTATATTGCAGAGTACTACCTAGAACTCGGTGGCGAAGTTGATGCAATTGTATTTACGGCTGGCGTACTGGAAAACGGTGCCGAGACGCGCGAATCTATCATTAAAGGCCTTGCACCACTAGGAATCAAGATTAATCGCGAAGTAAATGATGCGATAGCTAGCTTTAAGGAAATTACAAGTGGCGTAATCACTGCAGAAGATTCAACGGTCCCAGTATACGTAGAACCGACGAATGAAGAAGTGATGATTATTCGCGACGCATACAGGTTTTGTAAATAGATAGCTAAAAGCCGAAACGAGAGGGGCGTTTCGGTTTTTTTGTTTGCTAGATTTGATATAATAATGGTATGGACATGTATGATTTGCTAAACGATTTTTTGGAGCATTTGGAGATTGAGAGTGGTCGCAGCAAGAAGACGGTTGAAAACTACAAGCTCTACCTAGAAAGATTTTTGGAAATATGTTCAGAAATATTAAACAAAGACGATTTGAAACCGTCTGATATTACTCGTGAAGTTTTGCGCAAATATCGTTTGAAGCTAAATCGCTATGGTTCGGAGAATGGCGGTGATGATTTGAAGGTAATAACACAGGCATACCACCTGATTGCGCTTCGAGGATTTATGAAGTATTTGGCGCGGCGCGAGATAAAGTCGCTAGACCCTTCGCTGATTGAGCTACCACACGTGGTGCGAAAACAAGTAACGTTCTTACATTTTGACGAAGTGGAAGACATGTTGGAACAGATTGATTTGTCTACTGAATCAGGTCTGCGTGACAGAGCGATAATTGAGCTACTGTATTCCGGTGGACTTCGTGTGTCCGAGCTGACATCACTGAATCGTGACTCAATCAACCTAGAACGGCGTGAGTTTATGGTGCGTGGAAAAGGGTCCAAAGATCGGCCGATTTTTATCAGCCAATCTTGTGCGGACAGAGTAAGAGATTATCTCGACGCACGTACTGATTCCCTGCCGGCGTTATTCCTAAACAATTCGCGAAACCTACAAGCAGTTGATACGTCTGGCGACTATCGCCGGATGACGCCACGTTCAGTAGAAAGAGTGGTGCAAAAATATGCGAGACTGGCTGGCATCACGAAGCATGTTTCCCCACATACTCTCAGACATTCATTTGCCACGGATTTGTTGATGAATGGTGCAGATATTCGCGCAGTGCAGTCAATGCTAGGACACGCTGATATTTCTACGACACAAATATATACGCACGTGACAGATGCGCATCTGCGCGACATTCATGAAAAGTTTCATAGCGAGACGAAATAATTATTGCTTGTATGACGTATCTTGTTTGTTGGTGATGGTATTTTTGATAACGAGTTTGCCGTCAATGTATGCGAAGACATTCCAATAATTGTAGGTGCCCGTAAGAGTGCCGCTGGCGTTCTTTGATTCTAGAGTGTAGGTGCCGAGTTGGGAGCTAGTGATTACGACTTTGAGATTGTTTGTTGTAGCAAAACTGCCCGTGCGGTTATAGATGTAGTAATAGTAGTTACGACCGCCGAGGGTGTTAATGGTGAAGGTCTCATTGCCGCAGTCGGAAATACAATCGTGGTCTAGTTGAGCAATCGTGGTGCCGTCTAGGTCGCTACTAATCTTGCTGCCGTAATAGGCGAGGAAGGTGGTGCCGTTGGATTTTTGACCGGACACGTAGGCGTCAAAATCTGGATATTTAGTTGGGTCGCCTGTACGACCTTTATCCCAGGTGGCTTTGACGGTAATAGTGTCGTTAAAGACTGACCAAATAGCATAGAGTGTAACGTTGTTATTGCTATCGGCTCTACTTTTGAGAGTGTCGTAATCTATGTTGTTTCTAGAGAAGTAGGTGCCACCAGGACATGTCTCACCGGCGGAGATACGATTGATACACCAGCCGTTGAAGAGATAGCCGGATTTGGTCGGTACATTGGACGAAATGTAGCAGTCACCACCAGATTGATGACAGTAATGTGAGCCAACTTGCTGGACGCTGTCGGTGCTATAGTTGATATGGTAATTAGGCTCCCAATTGGCGCGCAAGGTAAGACGAACATCTGCACCTTCTGTGTCGGTAGGATTATTGCCGGCGGTGAGGACCTGCGTAGTGTTGTTCCTGGACCATGAGGTGAGGCTCTCGTCGCTGTAATTGGTGGCGTCAGTCCAGCCGATGAAGAAGTAGCCGTTGCGAGATGGAGTAGTGGTGATGTTGATTTTGTCGGCGTACTTTACGTTGCGATAGACGGATTCGCCAAGATTGTTGCCACCCTGAGTGTCGTAGGCGATATGGAGAGTATATGGAATAGGTTCCCAAATAGCGTAGAAGGTGATGTAATCAGAATACTTAGCATCCAGACGGTTGGGAGCATGGTAGGTCTCGCCAGCACGATAGGTCTGTACTGTATTATTCTTGAGACCACTTTTGACTTGATCTGGTGTGGAGGCGCGGTCCGTGCTCCAGCCGACGAATCTGTAACCTTGTTTGTAGTAATTCTCTACGCCCGGTAGAGCCATCGTACCACCGAAGGCGACCTTCTTCATACTAATCTTGCCAGACGTGGAACCGTTACCATTGAATGAGAGTTTGACGCTGTGATCCTGAGCGGATTCGGTAACTACGTCTGGATCGTATAGACGAACAACAGTAGAGATAGTAGATGGGCGTTCGGAATTACCTGCGTACCAACAACTCATAATATAAAAATCAAAGTAGGCAGCACCATGCTCGACAGTCTCGGACGTAACAATGGTAGTAGAGTCGGCATCTTTGACTGGGATAATATAGAGGCCTTCGACACTAGAGAGATTTAGATTGTCATTATTGATGTCTTCCAGGTAACTAGTTACTTCGTTTTGGCCGTTTTCTTCGTTTTGGACGGTTTTACCGCCATAGACTAGACGCGGAAAAGTGACAGCCTGTCTGAACTTGCCGTTGTCACCACCGCCGCCCGGAGTAAGAATGATATCACTGACACTGTGATTCTTTGCATCGCCAAGCGCACGGGTGTTTACAATAAATGCGCCGTGCTTGTTAAGCGTGTCGCCACTATAGACTGCGGCACAGGTGTCTGGCGTCAAGTGAGAGCGGAGCTCTTCTTCGCTAAAATCATCTTCGCTATTGGCACGCCTGGTGGCCGCACGCCAGATTGACGTGTAGAGCTCGGTGTTCGTAGCATTGCCGGCGGCGTCTTGGTCGGTCTTGACATCAGCGATATATGAGTTATGAATGAAGCGAAGCGCCTCGGCCTGTGAGTCGATTTGTTCACGCGTAACGGTGGTCTCGAGCGCAGATTGGGCACCAGAAGTGCTGCCGCTAACCACAGCAACAACAGCGATTGCGACCATCGAAAAAATACCGATAGCCAGTGTTACTTCCACCAAAGTGTCACCTACGCGCTTATGCATAAAATTATTATAACATGGATTCAAGAATATTTGCGAAAGTAAATGTAATTACGAATGCGAAAACTAGAAATGGACCAAAGTGTAGCTGGTGATTCCCTTTCTTTTTGACGGTCGGGAACATAATAATGGTGGCGGAAAAATTTGCGATAAAGAGTGCAATTATTGCAAGCCACGGTGAACCGAGCGCCAGTCCAACGGAAAGAGCCAGCAACCAGTCGCCGTCGCCAACCCATTTGCCTTTGGAAACTAAGTACAATATTAGATAGAGTCCGCCTAGAATAGCTCCGCCAATAAGCGCTGCGATGGTAGGCTCCCATGAGGAACCGCCAGAAACAAGGACGGAGATTTGGCGCAGGATTACAACCATTATCGAAATGGCGATTGCGAGATAGAGCAGGAGCGAAGGAAGCTCTCCGTAAAGTCCGTCATAGATGGCAAGAAAACACATAGTAATCGTAAAAATAATTATAACGGCAAAGATTCCCCATTCCAGTGGTGTAGCTTTCTCAATATTAATTGTGGTACTAATTGCCAAAAACGCCAGAGCGCAGAGTAATTCGGATAAGAATTCTGCAACGCCGATTTTGCGATGGCAGTTGCGACATTTGCCGCGGAGAAGTAGCCAAGAGATAATTGGAATATTGTCATACCATTTGAGCTGTTTTTTGCAATGCAAACAAATAGAACGGTTGCCGAGTTTTTGCTTCTTGGTGTCACGCAAATGCAACCGGCGGGCCTGACAGCACAGAAAAGAGCCAAAGGCTGCGCCAAGAACGAACATTAGTACGGAAAATGCTATTTGCATAGTCTTATATTACCATAAGTATCTTGAAATTTTGAAGATTTAATTTATACTTAAATTATGAAGAAAAAAGGTTTTACAATAATTGAAGTCGCGTTAGTACTCGCGATTGCTGGACTAATATTTATGATGGTGTTTATTACACTGCCGCAGGTGTGGAGGACTCAGCGCGATACGCAGCGACGCGATGATATGTTGACCTTTGTGCAGAGATTGAAGAACTTCCAGACGAATAATAACCGCGGTGCGTTGCCGAGCGGTAATAATAGTATATCGTATTCATTTAGCCGAGATGAGGCAAAGGCTACTTCGGCCAGCGACAAAGTTTCGTGGAAGGCCTTTTACCGTGATTTCTTTGATGACCTTTTCACTGATCCAACTGGCGAACCATACAGAATCGTCGTCACAAAATGTACCGCTAGTGCTTCAAGATTTGATTTGCCTTGCGATGTAAAAGAAGCGTCGGCCGCGAATGATGCCGAATTTCCGAATGACTATAAGATATATGTAGTAGAAGGAGCAAAGTGCAATGGCGAAAAGGCATACGGTGCTGCAAATACGAGAAAAGTTGCAGTTATGTATAAGTTAGAAGGAGGAGGAGTATATTGCGGCGAATCCTAAAAATAGTATAAAAATGTTGACTATTTAAGCATAATCAAGTAAGATAAAATAAAGAACTATCCTAAGTGTGGTAGCATAATTAGTAGAAAGGAATCTATGGCAAAAAACAACAATAAAAAAGGATTTACGATTATCGAAGTTGTGCTCGTGCTCGCTATCGCAGGTCTTATCTTCCTCATGGTGTTCATCGCGCTTCCAGCAATGCAACGCGCACAGAGAGATACTCAGAGGCGTGATCAGCTATCTGGCATGATGACACAAATTACACAGTATCAGGCGAATAATAGAAACAAGATTCCAGAGACCCAGAAAGATTGGAATGATTTCATTACTAATTACATGAAAGCTGGTGGCGACACATTCGAAGATCCAAATGGTAATGAATATACGGTCAAGATGGTACCTTGTGACGCAACTTCAGGAAAAGGCGATTGCGCTAATAGTGCCCAGCGTAACAGTACCGATTTCAATACACAGAACTATGAAATTTTGGTAGTAGTAGGCTCCACTTGTGACGGCGAGAAGACAGTCGCTAACAGTGGCACTCGCAAAGTATCCATCGTTTACAAGCTCGAAGGCGGTGGTACTTACTGTAGCAATAACTAATCAGTGTATCGCTTAAAGAATCACCCGAAAGGGTGATTTTTTAATACTAACGAAATACAATAAGATATACCAATCTTCATTCGCGCTTTGCTGCGCGCCAGGTAAAAATTTCGTCAATAAATCAGGTCTGCGCCCGGTACTGTCCGGTACTCGACTTGACTTATTTCCTCAATTTTTACTTGGGCTTGCAAAATGCTCATGAATCTTGATATATCTTATTGTTGTGCATTATTATAGGAAATCTTATCAGATTCTTTAAGCTGATACACTGTTTACGAGTGAGTAAATTGGGAGCAAGGTACCACCGACTACGACGCCGATGAGGCCTGCCATAATAACCATAAGGATTGGCTCGATCATTGTAGAAATGTTATTAATCTGCTCATCTAGTTCGTTTTCGTATACTTGAGCAGCCTTACCAAGCATTTCATCGATTTTACCGGATTGTTCACCGATGCCAGCCATTTGCGGAACGAGCGGGAGCATGTATTCAAGACCGGTCAAAGATTCAGAGAGGTTCTTCCCTCCTTTGAGGTCTTCTAGAGATTTGGTGAATTCTTTTTCTACGACGACGTTGTTAGTAGATTCAATAGCAGTAGTGATGGATTCTACCATCGGAACACCGGTCGCTAACATCATTTCAGAAGTACGAGCAAAACGTGAAACATAGAGCTTGCGGAAGAGTCCGCCAAAGAGTGGAACATGAAGCTTGAAGCTGTCAGCAACCTCGCGACCCATCGGTGTGCGCTTGACGAAGAACCATGCACCGACACCAATACCGATGACAATAATTGCAACTAGCCAACCAAATTGACCAAAGAAGTCCGTAATATCTACAAGAGCCTGAGTAAGGCCAGGGAGCTCTTCGCCCATATCTTCGTAGAGGCCCTGCACTTGCGGCACGACAAGAATCATCATGAATGCAAGCACTGCAATAATAACAACGAGAATAATAGCTGGATAGACAAGAGCGCCTTTGATTTTGCTCATCATGGCAGCATCTTTTTCTTCCTGGTCGGCGAGGCGCTTCAAGGCGATATCTAGAGTACCGGATTTCTCACCAGCTTGAATAAGTGCCAGATAAACGCCATTAAAAATCTTTGGATGAGCCGAGAAAGCTTCGAATAAGCTTTTACCGGATTCTACAGCAGTAATGATTTCCTCGGCAACAGCACGCATGCCTTTGGATTCGGTTTGGTCAGCAACGGTACGAAGTGAAGCAGAAAGCGGCAAGCCTGCGCCAATCAAGGTGGCGAGCTGACGCGTAAAGACGATACGATCTTTGGTAGTAATGCGATTTTTGACCTTAACAAAAGGATCGTTCTCTCCTTCTTCAACTACCGACTGCGGAATGAGTCCTTGCTCAATCAAAAGACGACCAGCTGTTTGCTCGTTGTCAGCCTGAATGTTGCCTTTTAGCATTTTACCGGTTTCTTTGTCTTTTGCCTTGTAGTCAAAACGCTTCATTTTAACCTCTTACATAACGATTAAGTTCTTCGATATCTACGGCATATTCACGTGCGGAATCATAGGTAATCACGCCGGTCTGAACGAGTTTCGCTAAGGTGCGGTCCATAGTCTGCATACCTTGGTCGGCACCAGTCTGAATAGCATTGTCGAGCTGGAAGGTCTTACCATCGCGAATGAGAGCACGAACTGCGGCATTTGCTACCATAATTTCGGTAGCTGCAACGCGTCCACCACCGATGGCTGGAACTAGGCGTTGCGAACAAATCGCCATGAGCATATTAGAAAGCTGAGTGCGCACTTGAGGCTGCTGGTGAGCTGGGAATACGTCAATCATACGATCTACGGATTGAGCAGCGGAGTTGGTGTGGAGAGTAGCAAAGACCAAGTGACCAGTCTCAGCGATAGTAATGGCTGCTTGAATGGTCTCGAGGTCGCGCATCTCGCCAATTAACACTACATCCGGATCTTCACGAAGGACAGAGCGGAGCGCGGCATTAAAGCTGAAAGTATCATAGTGAACTTCGCGTTGCACAATGACTGAACGTTGGGACTTGTGGGTAAATTCAATCGGATCTTCAATAGTAATAATATGTTTAGACTTCTCGCGGTTGATCTTGTCAATCAAGGCGGCAAGCGTGGTGGATTTACCTGAGCCGGTAGGACCAGTGACGAGCACAAGGCCACGTGGATAATCCGCGAAGCTCTCTACTACTGGCGGCATTCCTAAATCATTAATGGATTTAATCTGATTTGGAATCAAGCGGAAGGCGGCGGCCATTTTGCCGCGTTCATGAAAAGCGTTAACACGAAAACGTGCAATGTCTCCGAAAGCAAAAGAATAATCGAATTCTTTGTCTTTGAGGAATATTTGCTGTTGTCCTTCATCGAGAGTACTAAAAATCAACCCGCGTAGCATTTCGTCATTTAGCTGCGGCATTCCAGAGATTGGAATAAGAGCGCCGTCGATACGCAAAATAGGTGGCAAGCCATATTGAATATGCAAGTCCGAAGCCTTACGGCGAATACACTCTTCGAGGAGTGTTTCGATTTTTGGTGTTGTTATTTGCCCACTATTTTCCATATTTCTATTATACCATAAGTTTTATGATAAGTCGCTCGCAACACGATTAACTTCTTCGATTGATGTGATACCTGATAGTACTTTAAGGATACCATCCTGGCGCATAGTTACTGTTCCCTTGCTACGTGCGAGACGCATAATCTCTGCTGCGGTAGCATGTTTCGTAATCATCTTCTGAATATCTTCGTCAACGTCAATTGTTTCATATAAACCGGCACGTCCTTTGTAGCCGCCTGGGGTCTCTTTAGATTCCATACCTTTGGCGAGCATATAGTTCTTGTCGTTCTTGACCGGCAATCCTGGATAACCCAAATCTTCAGAAACCGATGCAACCTCTTCTTCGGTTTGTGGAAGTAAATCGCCAACAATGGAATTAATACCGGTGGTCTCGAGATCGGAGGATTTGTATATTTCGCGTTTTTCAGTAATGCGACGCACAAGACGCTGGCCAATAACTACGTTCAATGTAGATGCAAGAAGAAATGGTTCGATACCCATTTCTAGGAGACGTGGCAAAATACCAGCGGCAGAGTTGGTGTGAAGCGTACTAAACACAAGGTGGCCAGTAAGAGCTGCCTGGACGGCAAGTCCAGCAGTTTCGCCATCACGAATCTCACCCACCATCACTACGTCAGGGTCTTGACGGAGAATAGAACGAAGACCGGAGGCAAAAGTGAGTCCAGCATCGAGGTTGACTTGAATCTGGTTAATTCCCTCCATTTTGTACTCGACCGGGTCTTCGAGAGTCACAATGTTGATTTCTTCGGATTTAATTTGCTGAATTAGAGCATAGAGAGTAGTAGATTTACCAGAACCCGTAGGACCAGAGGTTAGAATCATACCGTTTGGCTTTCTGATGCCACTTAGGACGGAGCGAAGAGCACGACCAGTCATACCCATTTTATCAATTTCCATGGTAGTGCCCTCCTTATCGAGAAGACGGATAACTACCTGTTCACCCCAAGTAACTGGAGAAATAGCGATACGAAGGTCGATTTCCTTACCATCAACTAAGACCGTGAATTGGCCGTCCTGAGGAATGCGGTGCTCGTCGATTTTGAGGTTAGACAAAATCTTGATACGTGAAACGAGAGCTGGAGCGACGGTCTTTGGTAAGTCCATGATACGACGAAGAACACCATCTACGCGACAGCGGATAATGAGCGAATCTTCGAGTGGCTCGATGTGAATATCGGACGCTTTGGTCTTTGCGGCGTAGCTCAAAATAGTATTTAGGGCTTTGGAAATCGGCGAATCCTGAATGATGGTTTTGACCTCAGTCTGATCCTTTTCTAATACTTCTTCGTTGGTCTCGCGGACTGCTTCTTTGACACCAGAAAAATCACCGTGGTTCTTCTCGAGCATTTCCCGAATACCACGCTCCGACGACATCCAAACACGAATTGGCTGATTGATGAGATTAGAAATGTAGTCGGTGTACTGAACGTTGGTAACGTCAGCCATTGCAACATTAAGTAGGCCGTCTTTCTCGCCAAGCGGAATAGCTAGAACACGAGCCTGTGCTTCATATGGAATCTTGGTAAGAATGTCTTGGTCGATGGTGATATTTTTTAGCTCTACATACGGAACACCAATCACTAAAGCCGTTGCGTGAGCGACCATATCATTGGAGATAACTTTCTGAGCGAGGAGTTCGTTTAGAACGGATTGGTCGGGCGTAATGTTGGTCTGGACGCGCGATACAAGATTGGCATCAGCAAGACCTTCAGCCAATAAAAGACCGATAATTTTTTCTTCTGCTTCTTTAGTAAGGAGTGCCATTACTCCTCCGCATATGACAAACAGTTACCGTTTTCATCGTAAGAGATACAGGTACTTTGCGAACCGTCTGCGTCATCTTCATCACCGACGTATACTTCAACTGTAGGATTGACGGAGCGGTAATTAAAAACATCTTCGCTAGGCTCAACAAGCGATGCGTCTGGTGCGTCTTGAAGAGTTTTGAAGTCAAATTTATCAATGCCCGGAACAAGGAGGTTGGTCAGCACAAAGGCGATAACGAATCCAAAGATAGCAGCGAGAATAGATGTAGTTAAATCGGTTTTCATTTATTTACCTCCTGGGGTGATGGTTTTTGTAGACTCGATTACTGTGCTTGGGTCCATGTAATATGCAGTAGCATGGGCCTGGAGACTGAGTGCGTTTTCACCACGCCACTCAATAGTAGCACGATTGATGTCAAAATCACGAATAGAGCGTTCGATGTTGTCGAGAATAGTACGAGTCTCGGCGGCGTCAGTTTCGATACTGAGACGGACAGACAGCTTGTTCAAATTTGTACCAAAATCAGCAAGTTCTACTTCTCCGGTAGGGCTGATGGATTCTGGCTCCCAGTTGGAGATAATAAATATCTTATTCAAGCTAGCAAGGAGAGCCTCTTCGTTCTTGAAGGCTGGGAGAGCGTCTGGAATAACACGGAGCGCTGAACAGGTCTGGATGAGGTTGGTGGCATCGACGAGCTCCTGGGCCGTAGAAGCCTTGTTGTATTTCTCCTGTAATTCGTTATAGGTGTAGTATTTGTTCTTGTATTTTGGGTCCGAAGCTTTGACGGGATTTATACAAGTACTACTGTCTTCTTTTGGTACTGCACTAAGAGAAGGGTTGTCAGCCATACTCTCCAAGATGTTGGAGCGAAGGCTGCCTGGAACACTTGAAACGCTAACGTTATCTGGATTACATTTCTTAAGCTCGTCATCACTGTAAGTGCTGCCGCTAGGTTTTTGGCAGATACCAATGTTCTTGATAGCATTGGAGTAGACAACGATGGTGGCATCTTCTTCGGAAACAACTTTAGCATTGAAAGCGATTTGCGAGAAGAAGTGGATAACTAGCGAGACCGCTATGCCGAGAACCACAGAGGCGCCGAGAACTGACAAAAGCATATACTGTTGTGCTTGTGAAATCTTTGCTCTTTTGGTAATTGAAATTTCGCGTGCCATTAGTTGTTGTTCCCTTCTGTGGTTGTTTTACATTCTATGTCGCCTTCTTCGCAGTCGGTGGCGCGCTCGGTAAACATATTCTGAATTTGGACGTAGGAATCGGTAACATTGTAGCGACCGGAAGGTGGAATAGCAAGCATATGTGTGTTGTTGTATTTAAATACTTCTGGATTAAATTTGATAATCGCGGAGAAGCGGAGTACTAGCTCGGACGATGCATTACGACCGTTCGAAGACTCAGTGATTTTGATGCCTTCTTCGTTGTCTGGAACAAGTTTGCAATCTTTGTTGGTCGGGACCCAATTGATCTTGTTATCACTAGTCAAGTTACCTGTATATTTAATGCAGGCGGATTCGAAGTGCGCTACATTGGAGATGTTGCCATCCATATCCATATATGGCTCGCCCTCCCTAGGCTCTTCTTTGTACCAAGCGGAGAACTGTGGCGTACGCCAAATCTTGACTACGGTCTGACCATTGTATGATTCGGTCTCGTAGTCGGTGATTTTGCTATTGGAATCGGAAGAAGTGTTGTTATTGGTGTCAGCGGAGTCGTTGGTTGTGTTAGAGTCGTTAGTCGTGTTGTCTTCGTTGGACTCCAACGCCTCTTCTTCGTCTTCATTCGCAGCAGAACGATCTAAGGTAGGGTCGCAACCTTCGCCGGTGATTAGCCAGTAAGCGTAGTAACTCTTATTAGTAGGTTCATACAAAGAAGCTCCGTCATTTCCATGCTCAATTATACAATATGATGGAATAGAGTTGCCGTATTTATCAATATATTCACCATAGTCATAACGCATATACTGCATGCTTTTCTTGAACGAATCGAGGACATTATAGTCGATATATGGCTCACTGCCAGCATCAGCCTGGGCGTCGAATGAAAATGTCGGATCTTCGCCGGAAAGGTCAATGTTGAGCTCTGAGATCTTGATAGTGTCGGCACCGGTAGGGATAATAGCAGAGAGAATGCCAAAAGTACGTGACAATACTTGCTTATTGTCAGTAATTGACGAGATATTGCTGAGCTGGTCTTTGATGGTAAGGAAGTGGCTTAAGTCGCTATAAGAATTAAGCTTGCTGGAAAGATTGTCGATGGTTCCCTTCTTGCTATTAACGACTGCCTGCTGACCACCGGCAATGGTCGCAAATACCGCAGTAACAGCAACGGAAGCTGAGGCAACCACAATACAAATGAAGAAGATGAGATTGCGAAGCTTCAAGGCTTTAATCATTTCGTTCTTGATGTCTGGAACGAGGTTAATTTCGCGGGCCATTAGTCGTTACTCCTTTCTGATAAACCAATTACTACCGCGAATTCACTAGCGACGCTGGCTAGAGCGCGCTGTTGTTCCTGAGTAGTACGAACGGATTGCCATGGATTACCCTTCATGGATGGAATGTTGGTCTTGGCTTCGATATATTCAGCAAAGAGAGGAATCATGCTAGCATAGCCAGAAAGCACAATGCCGCCAACCTTACCATTAAGATATTTGGTCTGGAAGAAACGAACTGATTTTGCAAGCTCGGATGCATAATTGTCTAACGAGCGACTGAGAATCTTGAAGACTTGACCTTCTACCTTATCCTCGGCAAGGCCGAATTTCAAAATAAACTGACGGGATTGATCCTCGCGGACACCAAGGTTACCAGTGACAGCCTGAACCAATTCGCCAAAACCGCCTGGAATAGAACGAACGAGGCGAGGTTGATTCTTGTAAACAATAACTAAATCAGTAGATTTCTCACCGAAGTCAATAATCATAGTGGCATCCATAGCGCCCGGAATTGCAAGGGAGCGGGCCATCGCAAGTGGCTCTGGCTCCATAGCAATGATGTTGAGACCGGTTTTTTCGATCATCTCCATGACGGACTCTGCGTACTCCTTTGCAACGGAGCTAACTAAAACTTCGGTCTTAGCTGGGTCGTTTGGACTAGGTCCAAGAATAACATAATCAGCCTTGGCGTCGTTAATTGCCATTGGGACATATTTGTCAATCTCGTATTTGAACGATTTCGCAAGCTCTTTCTCGGGGAGAGTTGCGGTCTCTACCACAGACGTAAAAGTCTTGCTAGCCGGAAGACCGACTGCGACGTTCTTGGTCTTGATACCTGCTTGCTCGACGGCACCAAGAATTGCCTCGCCGAGACGCTTGCGTCCAAGCTCGGATGTGTCTGCGGTTAATTTTGGATCGATTGGGACATAGGCATATCTAGATAATGTCCAGCCAGTCTTGGCGTTACCAAAAAGCTGCACAATACGCATTGAGTTTGTCCCGATATCTAGTGAGAAGAAGTCGCCCACGCCATGCAATAAGTTCATACTTCTTATTATAAATGGTTATGATTTATTTTGCAAGACGTAAAAAGTAGAATTTTTCGAGATTTCCAGTTTTTCCGGGCAAATCATTGTCACGTTTTTTGATAATAATGAAGCCGTTTTGTTTTAGCCAGTATTCGAAATCTTTAATAATCTCGCGACGAATCTTTTCGTTCTTGACGACACCTTTCCAAAGCTGATGAGGCTTTGCCTCGAATTGAGGCTTTAACATGACGAGAAAGTCGGTTTGCTTCCCTGCTAGGTGATTCTTTGTGTGCTTGAGAATCGGCTTTAACGACACAAATGAGACATCGGCGACTATAATATCTGGGAACGGGTCCTGGTCGAAATTGTAGTCGAAGATGTCGGTTTTTTCGTGGAGTTCGACGCGAGTATCGAAGCGGAGAGGGGCCTTCATCTGATGAGAGCCCTTCTCTACCGCGATAACTTTCTTGGCACCATGATTCAGGGCGGCTTCGGTAAAACCGCCAGTAGATGAGCCGATATCTAGTACTACTTTGTTGCGGAAATCAAAATTGAAGGCGCGGATAGCGCCTTCAATTTTCGCGAAGCCGCGAGTGTTCACTTACTTGCGCCTTTCACGGTATTCGTAAGTCTCTGTGTCTACGGATACGATGTCGCCTTCCTTGATAAAAGCTGGGACCTTGATGACTATGCCAGTCTCTAAGGTCGCGTCTTTCATGACGGAAGTCGTGGTGTCGCCTTTGACGACCGATTCGGTATAGGTAACTTTGAGCCAGAGATTCTTTGGCAGTTGGAGATTGATTGGAGTGCCATTGTAGAATTGGATTTCCATTTCGTCGCCGTCTTTCATAAAATCTTTGGCATCGCCGACCATGTCGGCCATAAGCTCATATTGCTCAAAAGTTTCTGGATCCATGAAGTAGAACTTCTCATCGTCACGATAAAGATACTGAACCTTGCGAGTAGTAACCTCAGCTGGCTCAATCTTTTCCTGACCTTTGAAGGTCTTTGGCAAAAGTGCGCCGGTGATAAGGTTCTTTACCTTGACGTTAACGATGGAGCCGCCACGGCCCATGACTTTTTGTGAGTATTCTACCACCTTATACGGCTGACCGTCTAAAGTGATAAGAGTATTTTTCTTTAGATCTGTTGGTCCGTACATATTACTCCTTAGTTATTAGAAACGAATGGCAAAAGTGCTAGATGGCGAGCACGCTTTACAGCGGTAGCCAATTGGCGCTGTTGCTTGGCAGAGAGACCGGTCTTGCTAATCGGCTCAATGCGACCATATACGTCGATATAGCGTTGCAAAGTCTTGACATCGCGATAATCGAAGTAGAGGTTTGGGGCATTTTTAAATTTTTTCATACTATCCTTCCTTCACTATTTCTTTTAGAATGGAACATCGTTCAGATCGATTTCACCTTCTGGAATATCGTCTGGAGTTCCATCTCCAGCGGCTGTGTCAGCCGAGTTAGAGGCTGAGCTATAATTACCACCTGATGCATTGTCGCGTGAGCCACCGCCGAGGAAGTTAAAATCTTCGGCTACAATTTCGACACGAGAGCGCTTGCCGCCACCGTTCTTGTCGTCCCAGCTACGCTGAACGAGTCTACCAGAGACGAGGACGCCGTCGCCCTTCTTGCCGTATTGAGCAATCGTTTCGCCGAGCCTATTCCAGGCTGAACAGTCGAAGAACGATACCTCTTCTTTTTGCTCTCCGTTGGCATCGCGATAAGTGCGATTAACTGCGACTGCGAAGCTACAGACATTAGAACCAGTGGTAGTGCTGCGTAGCTCTGGGTCGCGTGTTAGGTTACCGGTAATTATTACTTTGCTAAAACCGCGCATAATAAGTTATTCTCCTTTTTCTTCGGTTACTTCTTCTTTGTCGTCAGCCTTGGCCTTGCGACGTGCTGCGAGCTTTGCCTTCAATTCGTCTTCACGAACGAGAAGATGACGGATGACCTCATCGGTAATATTGAGTACCGAGGAAATCTTGGCCGGGGCTTCTGCTGGAAGATTAACATTGAAGTAGTAGTAGACAGCAAAATCTTGACCTTCGATAGGATAAGCGAGGCGTTTCTTGCCGTCGTTCTCTTCTTTGGTGATTTTACCGCCGTTTTGCTCGATAAGTTTCCTAACTTTGTCGAGGGCAGGGTCGAGATTCATCTCGAGATCGGGATGAAATACGACTGTAAGTTCGTAATCTTTCATTTGAACTCCTTTGGTTAAAGCAAGTGCCGTTCTTTCGTCGCGACATGCGGCGAGGTTGACGCGCTTGCTGAGCTAATATTGTGGGTACATTATAGCACAGATAGGGGTAGATGGCAAGAGGTGGGTGGTGTTGATTACTGGAGCAAGCAACGCACTGAATTACCGTAGTCGCGGCTAAAGCTGTGCTGGGGAAATGTGCCAGAGAAAGCGTAGAGGTCGTACATATAGCTACCATTGCTCCTCGTAGAGGACCAGAAGCAGCCGCTCGAGTCCTGATAGCTGGCCGAGCCATTGTAGAAGTTGCCAGAGCGGGGAGTAGAAAGGGCGCTCTTGAAATTAGCTCCGTTACTACTATATGATGTGAAAAGAGCTTGGTATTCTCCACTGCTACCACCAGTAGGCATTCGCCAGCCTGCCGGGCAGATGTCCTGAGTGGCGTTAGTGTTCTCTGGAGCTACATCGGAATCATAACAGTATGAACCTGCACTGGCTGCACAGTAGTTATAGTACACACCAACCTTGCCTGAACCTGAGCCTGGGGAATTTGCAACAATTACGTCCTTATTCCAGCTGCCAGTTGATGGGTCATTGACGCAGTAGATCTCACTACTGCAGCTACCCTCAATTGCTAGATATGGGAGATTATATGAGTTGGATGAAGTAGCGTATGCGACGCCAGATGCTGGATATGGGTTGGTACCCCCACCATTCTTTAGGTAGCCCAGGATGGTATCGGATGCATTGGTGTTAGAAGAGTTTAAATCATTTTTATGGGCGACGAGGTCTAATCTCAAGTTATCCAGTAACCAGCACTTCCCACCAGCTAGCTTTGCGACTTTATACACTTCGCCATCACGAGAATCTGTAAGTTCATAGGCTTGTCCAGTAGGAAGAGTACTAGGACAGCCATCAGTACCAGAAGCAACTGATTGCATATCAGGAGCATCAGCAATGGTGTATTTGACCATGTTGGTTACGATATTGAAGTTGATTACGTTCTTGTAATCACCAGCAAGTTGATTCTGATCTGCATAAGCACCTATTAGGAAGTTAGTAGTCTCAGTACCAGAAGCAGTAGAATCATTTAACACAGCTACATTAGTAGTATCATCATATTTAGGAAGACCAGAATAAGATGTACCAGAATCAGTAGAATATCCCCAAGTACTTGGAGTAGATAGTTGGTTCAACGTAGTACCTACTGCTAGACTATTAAATAATGCAGTACTCGTGGTTTCATGTTTTAATTCTCTATAGTCATATGTAGAAGCGTTACCTACTGTAGCAGATAGTTGATAGCCTGCTATATTATTAGTGGTTACTGTAATAGCTATCTCGTTACTATTGTCTCTTGTTCCTACACCTAGATTAGGTATTACTATATCTCCATCAGAAATAGTAACTGAAAGTGCAGGATTAAAGGTAAACTGGACATCTACTTCGTCTTGCCAGGTGAGTGGGGTGGAGGTGGCGGAAGCTACAGTAGTAAGTAGTGTGCTCCCAAAAATAATGCTAGAAATTGTAGATATATGTTTGACCTTCATGGGCTTATTATAACATAAGTTTAATAAATGAAACTAGTTTTTTGCAAGATATTGATGGTTAATTTTCTAGAAGCTTGACGACGAGTGAGGTGATGAGCGACTTTTCGCTGGGTTCGGACTCGGCGATGAGGAGGGCGAGTGCGGTGAGGGCGCGGTCGCTAATCTTCGTTTCGCCATTTTTGGTGAGTTGTTCCCCGTTAATCGTGAGAAACACGATAAAAAGCAGCGCGCCGATACGCTTGTTGCCGTCATAGAATGGGTGGTCTTTGATAATGAAATAGAGCAAATGTGATGCCTTTTCGGCAATGGACGGATAGAGTTCTTTGTCGTCGTAACTCTGGAAAATGTTATGTAAGATACCTTCGAAACTCTGGTTGCGAGGCTTGCCGAATAGCTCGCTAGATTTAGTGCTAGTGCGGAGATTGTCTATAATATTGTTGCAAGTATCTATGTCTAGGGTTTTTTGGCGTTTCTTGGTGGTGTTTAGAGCGCTTAAATCTATGTGACCGTCATCGTATTGTTTCAACATTTGGAAACTGGTGGAGTATTTGGAGATAACTTCGAGAACGCCATTAGCCTCGCCGGCGTCTAGGGCTTGGCGCGCAATAAGGCGACGAACTACGCCCATCATTCCCTCTACCTGGGCGAGTTTTTTGGAATCTAGAGATTTGAGGCGACGTTGGTTGATGGCGATGCCGTCGGTGAGGTAAGCTTTGAGAGTCTTGGTGGCCCAGATACGGAAATCCGTAGCTTTTTTGGAATTGACGCGGTAGCCGACAGAGATGATAGCATCGAGATTGTAGGTTTTGACTTGGTACGTTTTGCCGTCAGCGGCAGTATGTGCGGAAAACGCACATACTGAATTTTCGTCGAGTTCTCCATCCTTGAAAATGTTCCGAAGATGGTGCGTGATACGAGAACGATCTACATTAAAAATTTGCGCTATCTGCGCTTGCGTAGCCCAGATAGTTTCTTGATCTGCATCCACATTAAAGGTAATTTCGCCATTTGGAGATTTGTAGATTTCAATTCCCTTTTCCATACCTGTATTATAGCATGAACTTTAAAGAAATTTTGATAGTTGAGCTGCGCTATGCATTTGCTAATTCATCAAACTCGTCTAGAGATTGGACGAGGATGTCGCGCGGTTTGTTGCCGTTGGCTGGGCCAATGACGCCGATTTCTTCAAACCAGACGGCGAGGCCAGAGACGAAGCCATGTGATTTACTGAGGTAAGTCTGAAGAAGCGAGGTGGAGAATTTGCCTTTGGCGATACAAATCTCTACGGCCTTGCGGACAAGTGGGTCGTTAGGATCAAACTTGCGACCGAGGCCGTCCATGCCGCCAACTTCACCCGGCATACCTTTGATAGAGACTTGCTGAGCTACGACTTCGTCGTTGTATTCTGGTGCACGCTGTTCTCTTAGGAAATCTGTAACTTTGTTAATATCTTCGTCGGAAGCCCAGGCGCCTTGAATACGACGAGGCTTGCCCATCATTTCGGTGGTGAGGAGGAGCATGTCACCCTTGCCGAGGAGTTTTTCGGCGCCACCTTGGTCTAGCATGATACGTGAATCCATCTGAGAACCAACAGCGAAGGCGATGCGGCCTGGAATGTTGGCCTTGATAAGACCGGTAATAACCTTGACCTCTGGACGCTGGGTAGCAAGGACTAAGTGAATACCAGAGGCGCGACCTTTCTGTGCAATGCGGACGATGAGCATTTCGAGGTCTTTGCCTGCCATCATCATGAGGTCTGCCATCTCATCAATAATGATGACAATGTACGGCATCTTGCCTTCTTTCTCTGGGTCGGCGTTTTTGGCCATTTTAGCATTATAATCAGAAATATTTTTGACGCGCTCTGCGGCCATCAGCGAATAGCGACGTTCCATCTCGCCAACTGCCCATTTCATAGCTGAGAGAGCCTTATCCGTCTGGGTGATGATAGGGGTCAAGAGATGCGGAATATCATTGTATTGAGCCATTTCCACCTGCTTTGGGTCGACAATGATGAGCTTCATATCGGAAGGAGCATTACGATAGAGGAGCGAAGTAATGAGGGTGTTTGTCATAACAGATTTACCAGAACCAGTGGTACCAGCGATAAGGAGGTGTGGCATCTTGGCTAGGTTAGCGACGACAGCGTGGCCAGAAATGTCCTTGCCGACAGCAAAAGTGAGTGGATCGGTGGCTTTCTTCCATTCGCTGGATTCTAGTACGGCACGCAGACGAACATCGGCGCTCCTAGCATTTGGGATTTCCACGCCGACACTTCTAGTGCCTGGAATTGGGGCCTCGATACGAATCTTATCTACGGCGAGGTTAAGGGCGAGCTCTTTGTCACGAGCGAGAATCTTGGATAGATTGACGCCAGCAGGTGGCTTCATGGTATACTGAGTGACACGTGGACCAACATTGGCACCTTCCATCTCTACATCAATGCCGAACTCGGCGAGAGTAGATTTAATAACATAAGCATTCTGCTGGATGTTGCCAGCATCGGCTGGGGACTGCTTCTTCTCTAGGAGGTCTGTTGACGGCATCTTCCAGTCTGGATCGCCCTTGGCGACAAGAGCGGTTGGTTCTTTGGGTGGCTCGGGAGCCTTCGGTGCAGGCTTGGCCTGAGCTTTGTGAATACCAAATTTACCAAAGGAAGATTTCGTAGTAGCGGCTGCGGCCTCGGCTGGAGAAACGCCGGAGTTGACCTTGATTTCTAGCTGGCCAAGTTTTCTGCCTTTCTTGTCTGTGACATCTTCGGCATCGGTGGCGCGCTTCTTTGGAGTGGCAACGAGATTCTTGGTGCCTTTGAAAAATGTGACCGGAGAGAGCTGTAAGATAAATGCGGCGGTGATGAAAATGAGTACTATATATATAATAATGACAAATGTCTGGTCTAGAGCCTGAGTAAATAGATTATTAAGCCAGCTGCCGACGTAGCCGCCGTTGTGCCAAATTGCGCCAACGCCAGAAAGCCAGAAAATCATAAGGATGCTTGCGAGATAAACTGGAATAGCAACGCGATTGTTCTCGGAACGGAAAATTTTCACAGCGAGATAAACGAGGAGGGCCGGAATAAAGTAGGTAGCGAGGCCGAGGATACTAATGAAAAATTCGTGAACGGTATTCAAAGCAGAACCACCGTGCCCAAACCAAGTGATGACGAAAAATAATGCCAAGGCGATCATGAGAACTGCACAAATTTGACGCCAGAAACCGCCTGGGAGCTCGTGCTCTACTGGGGCTTCTTTGCGGGAGCCTCTGGTTGTGCGTTTTTTATTTGTTTTTCGTTTACCTCTTGCCATGGAATTATTATAACATAATTATTAATCTGTGGTATAATAATTAGTGTTAGATTATTGGACCGTCGCCAAGCGGTAAGGCACTGGGTTTTGGTCCCAGCATTCGCAGGTTCGAATCCTGCCGGTCCAGCCAGAAGAATAAAATGAGCCCGAAGGGCTTATTTTGTTCTTCTGATTAAAACGACAGGTTCGAGCCCAAGGTTCGCACCGAGCGAAGCGAGGTCTAGCCGGAGCGTAGCGGAGGCGTCATCCTGCTATTTTACCCAAATTAAAAGACGCACATCCTGCCGATCTAGCTAAATCAAAAGATACACATTCTGCCGGTCCCTTCGGAAGACGATTTTTAGTCACAAGAAAAAACCCACTTTAAGCGTGATACGCCGCATGGGTTCCAAAGATATTTCTTTTTTGACCTTTCGAGGGCTCTGCACCCTCGTGGTTTCCCGCTTGAGGTAATTAAATACCGAGCGGACCTTGAGATACTGTTTCAATCTCGACTAGGGATTTCCCTATGATAATATTATATCACATTTTATTTAATTTTAATAATTTTGCCACTTTTGGTAATAAGAATCACCTGTTTTATAGTAGTACCTTTTTTGAGCACTGCTTTGATGCGACCAATTGCACGGGCTGGCGGCATTTTAGTGCGGTACAGCGAAATAACTATTTTGTCGGACTGCAATTTGGCCTTAGATAGGTTGTGTTCTATGGTGTGGATACCATTACCTCTGATATTTTTGATTTCCCAGAGTTGGTTGGTTCTAGTAACCAATAAGTCTGGCGAGTACGATTGTAGACTTTTTTTGATGATAATATCGCTTGCGAAATACTCAATAAGTATTGTCGCAACCTTAAGTTCGAAACTATCTGGATTAGCGTTTGCCTCAATTATTATCCCAAATTTATCAGTCCGCATAGAGACATTATAGAGAGGGGGTATATATCTGTCAAGACTCCTCTGGTCTAGCCGTTAGAACTAAGCGCCATCTTGACTTTTTATTCTTTTTCTATGACTACCGTGTTTTTGTCTTTATTATAATAGTATTTGAATTGGTATTCTTGCTCGGTTTCTGAATCTGTAATGGCAAAACGGTAGTTCTTGCCGATGTCTCCAGAAATGACAAACATGTAGTGCTTGGTACCGTTGTCATCGTATTTCTCAATTCTTACTTCGCCTTCGCCATCACCGGACCAGAATGAGACGTATGGTTCACCTACTAATGTGATGTTGTTTTCTTCAAGAAACGTGTTGTTTCGGATTTCGAATGGGTTGGTGTAGATAAGTAAGACATAGGCTACTGCTGCAATAACCGTGGCAATTGGCATAAAAATCCTGGAGAATTTGTCTTTCAAAAGACCAAACATTAAGATAAGAGAAAAGCCAAAGCAATAGATAATACTGATTAAGTGACTAGGCGGATTCTCCATGAATTGATAGACGTAGCCTACACCAACGAGAGTAAGATAAATCGTGCCGGCGGAAAGGATGATGCCGGAATACCATTTGTCTTCTTTGATATACCAAGCCACGAATGCAGCCGGAAAAGTAAGAAGTGTTATCATAAACCAATATTTGTAATAGCCGAATAGCCCCCAGCCCATATCACTAAATGGAACCTGGATGAGATAGACGAGTGGCTGCGAAATAAGGAAGAATACGATCGTCTTGGTAGCTGCCTCCAGAGGTTTTTTGGAATTAAGGACAATAAATAGGGCGGGGAGCATCCACCATTCGCCAGTCACGGCAATATCGTGAAAAGAATTACCGTCTGGCACAAACATTGCCATGAGGGCAGTCCATGCGCCCATAAGGATTGCGAAGATTATTAGTTTTGGCCAGGTGATGGTGATACCACCAAAAATTTTCTTAATCAGCTTTTTCATATTTTAATAATAGCATAAATTAGGTATAATTTATATCATGATACGGATAATTGCAGGCGGTAAGAAAAGCGTTAATTGGTGCGCCGTGGCATGCGCGGAATACGAAAAGAGGTTACGAAAGCCCTATAATGTTATTTGGCAATTTATGGATGAAGACAAAATGGCAAAGTTCCTTGCTGATTGGCCATTTACGGGGCGAGAATACGTGATTTGTTGTGACGAACGTGGCAAAAATATATCATCACCCGAATATTCCGCCTTATTATCGCGCGCCTTTACTAGCGGAAGAGATGTTGTAATTCTAATTGGTGGAGCATATGGTTTTACTCCAGAGGTGCGAGAAAAGTCTGATTTTGTATGGAGTTTTTCGAATCTGGTCTTCCCTCATATGATTGCAAGACTAATCGTCGCAGAACAAATATACCGCGCATCACAAATTGCAATTGGTGGGCCATACCATCATGAATAATATTCGTCTGGTGAGATAATTTCTCTGTTAAAATAGACTTTTTTGAGCAAAAGTGGTATAATAATCTAGATGTTAATTCTAGGGATAGAGACGAGTTGCGACGAAACTGCAGCGGCGGTCGTGAGGGATGGCCGTGAGATTTTGTCTAATGTTGTTGTGTCACAAATTGATATTTTCGCGGAGTATGGAGGGGTGATTCCAGAAGTGGCAGCGAGAAGTCATTTGGAGGCGATAATGCCCGTAATTGATAAAGCGCTTTCGGATGCGTCTTGCACTTGGAATGAGATTGATGCAATTGCAGTAACTCACGCGCCGGGACTACTAGGGTCGCTTTTGATTGGGACGTTGACGGCGAGGACGCTTGCGATTCTTCATAATAAGCCTTTATATGCCGTGCATCATCTGAAATCACATGTGTATGCAAATTGGCTCTTACCGCAAGAGAAGACGGAGCCTGCGGCGTGCCCTTCGGGCCCAGCTCCCAAGCCGCTTCAGGCCAAGTCTTCAAGACCCGTAGAGCACCTCGCAGGCTCCGCCTCCTCTTCCATCAATCTTCCGCAGTTCCCTTTGTTAGCGCTGGTGGTGTCTGGTGGGCATACGCAAATACTCTACATGACTGGTCATAATCAGTTTGAAATTATCGGGACGACACATGATGATGCGGTGGGAGAATGTTTTGATAAAGTGGCGAAAATCCTAGGTCTTCCCTATCCGGGTGGACCGTCTATTGCGAGGGCCGCACTGGGAGAAACTGCTATGTTTCACTCGGAGCCGCGTCCGTCCGGCCCATCGCCATGGGCGGACGGCGCTAATTCTCGCGCTGCCGCGCTCCGAAATGCCCCGAGTGAAAGCACAGCAGTTTCTCCTGGTGATTCCAATCGCTATAGATTGCCACATCCGAAGGTGGAGGGGTTGGATTTTTCGTTTTCTGGATTAAAGACAGCCGTGCTGAGAGCTGTGCAGAAGGAAGTCGGTGTGCCGATTTCATATCCTTCGCATAAGTTAAAGGAATTATTAACTCCGCAGCAGGTAGCAGATTTTGCGGCTTCATTTCAGAAGACCGCCGTGGATATTCTATGTGAAAAATTGACGCTCGCGATGAACAGCGGACGCGAGGTGCAATCCGTGGTACTCGCTGGAGGAGTATCGGCGAATAAGGTGCTCCGCGAGGCTTTGCCGGAGGCATATTTCCCTGCTCCAGAGTTGTCTGGCGATAATGGCGCGATGGTGGCCGCAGCTTGTTATTACGAAATAATCTCTGGTGTACAACCGACGGATCCATATAAGTTGAATATATACCCAAGAGTATCGATTGAAAGCTAAACACGACATAGGACATTTTATGGATGTGTGCTATAATGGTAATGTTATAAGAGGTTATTTTCGTGGCAGCGGCAGCTAGTCTAAGACAAAGTAAAGTAACAATCCTCTTGTCGCTTAATGCGGCAGCTATTTTGATAGCTGGCGTGTTGATAGCTGGCGCGATTATGTTGAATGGCGGAATTAATTTCCGTGCCGTCGCTGAACGTTCAGACGAAAATGGCGAAGCCGTAGAAGCTCCCTCATTGATTGAAGCGCAGAGTAACTCCAACGTTGAACTAACTAGCGCACAGAAAGATTACGTAACATCGGTACATACTGTGACGGGCGTGAGTTCTGCGCCGGTGCCAGCAGGAGAACTCTGGGGTGAAGATTCGTTAATGATTTACGAATCAGCGAATTTTGATATTTGCGTGGGTGGTGAATTATCGGACCTCGGTGAAATGTACTGGCAGACCAGCAACCCAGAAGTAATTTCTGGATTCTTTTCTGGAGCGCGAACATGGTTAGGATATTCGGACGATACTTGTAGGTTCCCTGTAATAGTAGGGACTGGGACCACGACGATTACGGCTGGTACATATGATGGCATGAGACGTGACTCGATAGAAGTAACGGTGGTGGAAGTACCGAAACTGAAGTGGGAATATGAGATATTATCACTCGTCAACCAGGAGCGTGTAAGAAATGGACTGGAAAAGTTGACATGGGGTGATACATGTACGGACGCTGCAGAAATTCGCGCTGAAGAATTAGTGGAGCTCTATTCGCATACACGTCCAGATGGTTCGTCGTGGGATACAGCCTGTACTGCACCGAATGGCATCGCTAAGTATACTGAAGGCGAAAATCTAGTGGTCGGGAATTCGGCTGTTTCGCCAGAAACCACCGTTGCGGCTTGGATGAATTCTGAAAAACACCGCGAAAATATCTTGAATCCAGATTTCACAAAGTTGGCGGTAGGTTTTTACTTTGATCCAAATACAAAGTACAAGACACACTGGTCGCAGTATTTCTCGAATTTCTAAGGGTGAATCTTAGTTAAATATTTAGCGCCAATTCGCTTGGTGATTATTCTGAGAGTTTCAAAAAGTATAACGCCAAGTATAATGATGACAATCGTCGTAATCAATCCATACTTTGTAAGGAAGGTGAATTCGAAGAAATCACGCGAGAACGGAACAATGAAGGCTATTAGCATGATAGAGAAAACCGTGAATAGTAACGCGGTACGGAGCCTGTTAAGAGGACGAGAGATACGATAAATCAGTAGTAGGTTGATTGCGAAGGTAATGAATACCGATGTGGTAGTAAGTTCGAAACGGGAGAAATCTTGGAAATGCGATGTGATGGAAAGCGCAAGCATGCAGATAGAAACCGTGATTCCAATAGGAATAGAATATTCTATAATGTTGCGAGTGAAACGATTTTTGATGCGTTCAGTATTGTGCTCCAGGGCGAGAATAAGACCTGGGAAGCCGATACAGGCGAAATTAAGTAGAGTCATTTCGATTGGGCTGTACGGATAGCTGAAAGGTAGAATCACGAAGACAACGGCGAGGATAGAAGCATAGACGGTCTTGGCAAGGAAGAGGGCGGTGGAGCGTTCGAGGTTGTTGATAGATTGGCGACCTTCATCGATAATTGCCGGTACAGTGGCGTAGTCAGAATCTAGGAGCACCATTTTGGCAGACCGGCGAGCCGCATCCGCACCATCACCGATGGCGAGCGACACATCTGCTTCTTTCATGGCAAGAATATCGTTCACACCGTCACCAGTCATTGCCACAGTGAATCCTTGTTTTCTTAACGCCTGGACGAGAGATTTTTTCTCGGCTGGTTTGACGCGAGTAAAAATGGAATAATCTTTGACGAGTTTTGAATAGTCGTGCTTCTTTTCAGTGGATAGATCTATGCCGCTGAGGTCTGTTACTCCGACTTTCTCAGCGATGCTCTGGACGGTCGGGAGATCGTCACCAGAGATGATTTTGACTGCGACATCGTTTTCGTAAAAGTAATTAATAATTTCACTGGCGTCGTGGCGGATTTCGTCTTCTAGGCGGATAAAGCCGAGCAGTTTATAGTGTGCTGAATCACAGTTCTGCAACGTCCTCGGCTCGCAATCGTCAGAATTACAACGTGTTCGTCGGTTCTGCGCCGGTATTTCAGTACCGTGACTCGAACCGGAAACGTTGTAATTCTGACTGTTGGCGCCTGCGGATTGTTGCAGAACTGTTGATTCGGCACACTTTTTCACTACTGCTATTATCCGGTAATCGCCGGCCATTTTTTTGACACGTTTGATGCCTTCTTTATTATCTGTGATAAATTCTATAGCGCCCATGAGGTAATCGGCGGTTTTGGTCTTGATGCCGGAGTATTTGCGATCAGATGAGAAAGCGATGGTTTCGGTAATACCCTTTATTTCGTCAAATTTGGCCGTTTTTAGGAACTTTTGCTTCAAAGCGCTTGTGGTTGCGTTTTCGGACATTTGATGGCTGAGAATGGATGCTAGGGCCGTTAGAAACGATTTTTCGGCTGGGGTTGGGGTCTTGGAAGGACTTTTTAGTTTTGTGCCGTCTGGAAGGATGAAGTCGTGGACTGTCATCTTGCCGGTAGTAAGCGTACCAGTTTTGTCTAGACAAATACAGTCTACGCGCGCTAGTGTCTCGATGGAGTAGAGGTCTTGGACGAGGACTTTCTTGCGGGATAGGCGAATAGTTGCGAGAGCTAAGACAGAGCTAGTTAAGAGAATGAGTCCTTCTGGAATCATGTTGATAAGTGCAGCGACCGTACTAGTGATAGCTGTCGTCGTATCGGCCTCGGCGCGAAAACGGCTCCAGAGAAGAAGTGCGCCGACTGGTATAAGGGCGTACGAAATATATTTGACGATTTTGTTCATTAAAGTGAAAAGCTTAGAATCGGCAGTCTTGATAGCGCTGGCGTCGTTTTGGAGTTTGCTGATGAAGTTGTCTTCTAACGCATGCGTGACTTTTGCCTTGGCGGTACCAGAGACAACAAAACTGCCAGAGATGAGCTCGTCACCAGGTTTTTTGACGATATTATCCTGCTCGCCGGTAATAAACGATTCGTTGACCTCTATTTGGCCCTCCTCTATGATGCTATCGTACATGATTTGGTTACCGAGAGACAAAACAAGCATATCGCCTTTTGCGACTTCTTCTGGCGCAACCTGGACGGGCAGACCGTTTTTTATGATAGTTGGATTCTGTTCGGAGAGAAGACGCATTTTTTCAACAATCTTCGCAGCACGGACTTCGTTAATAATACTAATAAGAGTGTTCGCGATAGCAATAAATATAAACAGCATGTTCTTGTAACTACCAACGAATGCAACCATGGCGGCCAGAATGATATTTACAAGATTAAAAAGCGTGAATGTGTGTTTTGCAACAATACGAAGATATGGATGTTTCATAAGAGTATTATAGCACGGAGTGGCGCCACTCAATGCTTGATTCTGGAGAGCATGCGGTGAAAATGATAGAGAGCTTTGTTGACTGGAAGTTCAAAAGTACCAATATATTCCAGCACTTTGCCGTGCTTAGTATCAAAACCTTTTTTGAATTCATAGATGCCGTCAAGGTCGCCGTTTTTAGGGAGGCCGGAAATACCGTAGAAATTATAACGTTTGAAACCGTGTTCGGCGGCATATTTAATAATATGCCATTGAATCAAGTATTGGGCATTGTATTCTTTCATATATTTCTCGTCGCTACCAGAGAAAAGGTAGACTATCTCATCGCCATAGAGCATAAACATGGCGGCAGAGAGAATTTGCGAATCAACTTCGGCAACGAGGAACTTTACTTGGCCTTTTTCATGAAAGAGGTCATACATTTGCTCATAGTAGCTGAGTGGGCGGTCGGAAAAATGGCGACGCTCAGAGGTGGATTCGGTAATTTGCTTGAAGAGTGGGAGCTCTTCCCTAGTGAGCTCGCGAATCTTGACACCGGCGCGCTCGGCCTTGCGGACGTGGTTGCGCGTATTGCGCTTAAAGTCAGCTAAGATCTCGTCTGGCGTGCGAGATGCTATATCCATGGCGAACATGTACTCGGGCTGGCTAGGATGGCTCTCTTTGATAAAGCCTACGCTCTGAAGGTTCTGGAGGGCTCTTTTGTGGTTGAAGCCTTTTTCTACAGGGGCACCATCACGGTCGCGTTCGATTAGTTCATAATATGGGCTAATTTGTAATACGTAGCCGTTATGCGTCTTGATGTAGTTTCGAAGGTTTTTGAAGAAGAATTCAACAAGTTTCGCATCATCGTAATCTAGAAGTGGGCCGCCCGGAGCGATAAAGGTAGATTTTCCGAGAAAAGTTGGTTTTGCAACGATTAGAGAGGCAGCAATTAGACGATCGTTTTCTTTGACACCGAAATAATATACAGTCCAGCCGTTTTGCTCGCGAAGCTTGGCAATTTCTTCGGTTTGCATGAATGATTTGTATGGTGATTTTTGAGCGAATTTAGTAAATTCTGCTGGAGCGATTTCGGTGAATATCATAGGTTGATTATAACACAAATTAGTTTGGTAGCTTCGCGTGTTTAGCCGCGGCGAAGAAGGCGATTAATCTTGCGAAGTACGTTATAGAGATAGTATTTTGGCTTGTTGATAACAATGTCATAAGTACCAGCGTATTGGCGTTCGTAGCCAGCAAATGTCTTTTTGAAGGCAGTAAAGCCTTTCCAAGGATGGTCTTTTGGCGCGTTATCGGGAGCGATTCCCCAGAAATCAAAGATTTTAAGGCCTTTTTCTTTGGCATCTAGAATGAGCTGAATCGTGAGAATTCCGGTAGCATGAAGTTTGCGACCAGTGTCATTCTGAGCACCCTGAAGATTATAGCGTGTGGTTTTATCGTCAAATACTAAGCCTGCGGCGACTACTTCTTCCCTGTTAGTGTCAGGATTTTGATATTTTGCGCGATAGATGGTCGCGAAATCTTGCTTTGCTTCAGTTTTTAAATATTCTTCGGAAAATGTATTGATTCCCTTTTCCTTAGCAAGAGCGTTCTGAAGTTCTATTAAGTATTTAATATCGTCAGCATTGCGACTTTTAGTAACCGTAATACCATTCTTTTCGGCATTACGATAGTAACGTAGGAGGCGCGAAGGCAATTTGTTCTTTAAATCTTCTTCCGTTCCCTTTAGGTCTAGAACCCAAGTCTCTTTAGGATTTAAATCTGTAGATTTGATTGGTTTTATAGGCAAGTCATTAATATAATCGAGAGATTGAGGTTCAATTCTGATAAATAGAGAATTCGTCCGTTTGGCTAGTTTGATTAGAGAGTTGTAAGATGGTTTAATTCCCTGCTTATCGCCTACAATTGGGCCGTATGGTAAGTATAAGTAATTACCTACTGGGGTAGATTTTTTAATTGCAAGATAATGGTAGTTATTTCCTTCTTCCAAAAAAGATTCTTCCTTAAGATCTTGTTGAAGCTTATGCCATTCCCTAGATTGAGTGATCGGTATATTCATAATTTTCATTATAACACACAAAATCATCCGTATTTAACCATATAGACACGTGCTTAGAGTTGACAGCTTAACCGTTTTATTTTATGCGTAAGCAAAATCACCGGCTTAGCTGCTCTTAGTCGGTCTAAAACAAATTGTGATTTTCGCAAAGCCGGGGGCAATAAATGTTCCGTGTCCAATTCATCGCTCTGCGTAGCCCGCGGCGCCTCCCAGCTGGCGGTTGCCAGTGGTTACTTTGATTTTAGCGCAAGCGGGATTCTTTGTCAAGACTGGTTGCTAGGCGAAGTGGTTGCTAGTTAGCAGGGAATCAGAAAGATTTCGCTAATGCTTTTTGTGGAAAAGATGGGGAATTAGTTGTGCAAAAATTTTTCTAGCCGCTGATTTCTGCTACAATGGAGGTATGGCTTATATCAGAAAATTCAAGACTACCTCAGGTGCGACTGGAGTGCAAGTATGTTACAAGGAGGGGGAACGAGTAGTCAAAACAGTCCACGTGGGCTCAGCATCGTCAGAGGCCGCGCTCGAAAAGCTGCTAAAGAAAGCGCGGGGAATCATCGATGCAGGGAAGACCCCGCTATTTGATCTGAATCGTTTCAATAAAAAATAGCCCCGACAAATGTCGGGGCCGGCGAAAAGGAGAGAAGATTAGGGGGAAGATTCTCTTGAAAAAAGTACGTGAAGGATTGCCGAATCGTATTTTTTGATTTCGTAGATTATGAATGCCTTGTCGGCGTTATCTTCTAATTCTTCGGCAAGTGCTCGGCAAACGCATAACTCGCGGTTAAGCGTGTAAAGAATTTCCTTTTTCTTCAGGGATGAAAATTTTTCGTTCTGAGCGGCCGTGTTTTTGATTGTTTCGATAAAACTAGCCTTGACGTGCCTAATTTTCTCTTCAATTTCGTGCAACGTGCTCGCATGCTGTGTCATATCGCACCTCCATAGCGCTTATTCTATTATATCATTATATTTTACAAAAAGCAAGAAAATCCCCCTTACGGGGATGGGTGATTAATGATAGTTTTTATGGATTTAGTAAGGTTTTGTACTATTTGAAGAGTTTGCGCTCTAGAGAGAGTTGGTCGACGAAGTCGGTGATGACTTTAATATCAGAGGCTACTTTGGCAAGTTCGGCTTGTTCGTCAATCGGATGGCTCGGTTTTGGTGGCTCGAAGGAATCTTTACCGTTATCGAGTAAAATAAACAGCTTGTTATCGATGAAGCCGAACAATAATTTGTTTTTGTAGTGCTCAGAAATATCTATCATACGCGACATCATTTTGGGATCTAATAGATAGAATGTCTCAAAGCCGTCTTCACCGTAAGTCTTGAAGACGTGATCAAACTCGTTGGATTCGGTGGACATTTTGGTCATTTTGCGTTGAGTAGTCTTATCTTTGCCTGGAACACGATAGGCACGAAACTTGCGGCCAACTAGTTCGAGCTTAAAACTGAATTTTTTGGGAAATTCAAAAATCATAGCGCGACCCCTAAAAATGGTAACATAGTGTGTGTCGCCATCAGAGTCGGTATATTCCGTCTGAATATGGACGTCGGCCTGAGCAAAAGCAGTATTTTTGTAATTGCCAGAGGTGAAATCATTGGAATCATATATATCGCCAGTGTTGACCATGCCAGTATCCGAGAGAACCTGGCGTGCTAAACCTTTTTCGTGAGAATAAGAGAGATTGGAAAAAACTTGAGCGAGGTTACGTTCGATAAAATAGGCTTTGTAGGCGTGGCGATAGTTCGTGGCCTCTTTGCGAGTGGCAAAAGAAGTAATGATAGCACCGATTCCGCCGATAAAGATGAAAGAGAAGAGCAGGGTAATTATTATTCCGATGCCGCTGCCGGAACCACTGATAAGAAGTATAATTACTGACAGCACGACAGTGACAATAAAGGTAATAAGATAACCGTTGCGAAGTTTTTCGTAATATGTTTGGCGGGCAGTTTCGACGTCCTTAAACTCCATTAAATCAACTCCAATTGGTTTTTAAGGCGTGCAATGAGACCTTCTTTTTCTTTAATAGCATCGCGAGTCTCTTTGACGAGATGGGCCGGGGCCTTGTCTACATAATTTGGATTCAACATACGAGCATTGAGGGAATCAAGTTCGCGGCCGACAGCGAGGATTTTCTCGGTGAGGGAATCACGGTACTCGGCAACGACCTTCTCTGGAGCATCTAGGTAGAGCTCGTGGTTAGCTAGAGCGACACGGAGGCCTCTAGGAGCACCATTAAGTGGATTAATCGTTGAGACTTTAGCCAGAGTACGAATCAAAAGGGAATTATCTTCCACTAGGCTGTCATTATCATACATGAGTGCATATTTTTTCGCGTTATTAGTGCCTGGAAGGGCCTGCAGGGTGCCTCTGACCTCGGACACGATACCGATTAAGCTTTCAAAGTTCTGGGCGCTTATCGGGTCAAATTTGAGCTCCTGCGGCCATTTCTGAGTAATAATAAAGCCTTCGGTCCAACTGAGATTTTGCCAAATTGCTTCAGTAACGAATGGTGCAAATGGGTGAATCACGATAAGAAGAGCCTCCAAAGTAGTCTTCAGTAATGGTACATTGCGATAAATTTTCTGACTCTCCAAGAACCAGTCGGCATACTTGTCCCAGATAGTCTGGTATAAAGTCTCAATAGCCTCAGAGAAGCGATAATTCTTCATGGATTGCTCGACTTGCTTCAAGCAATCGTTAATCTCGCGGCAAATCCAGTCTTCGCCCATGTTGTTGGTTGTATAGGCAACTGGAATGTCTTTTTCGGGGCTAGAAGCGGACGCAGCGTGTCCTTCGGACCCAGCTCCCAAGCCGCCTCTAGCCAAGTCTTCATGGTCCGTAGAACACATTGCGTCCGCTTCTGGCCCGCCACCTTCACCCTCGTCTTCGTCGACGATGGATTGGATGAGACGGGAGATGTTCCAGAGCTTATTGCAGAGATTGCGGCCGGAAATGACTGAGTTCTCAGAGAAGGCTTGATTCATACCAGCGGAGCGGCCCCTAATAATGCCAAGACGGAAGGCGTCTGAGCCATATTTCGTAACCAGGTCCATTGGATTAATGACGTTACCTTTAGATTTGGACATTTTTTTGCCATGGGCGTCAAGCACCATGCCGTGAAGGTATACTTCTCTAAATGGCACTTCGCCAGTAACATAGAGCCCCATCATAATCATGCGGGCGACCCAAGCAAAGAGTAGGTCGGCACCTGTCTCCATAACATTCAATGGGTAGTACGGATTATAATTCTCTTCGGTCCAGTTAGTACAAACGATTGGCCAGTGACCAGAGGAGAACCAGGTATCAAAAGTATCTTCATCACGAACATACTTGACGCCACCTTTTTCGATTTCTTTGAGATTGGTGCGACGGTCAAAAATCCAGTCTGGCTCGTCGGTAGCTTCCTCGGTGACTTTCTTGAACATCGGGATAGCAATGCCCCATGGGATTTGACGAGAAATGTTCCAATCTTTGAGATTTTTGAGATAATTGATGAGAACTTTTTGCTTGTTCTCGGGATGGAATTTGATTTCGTTATTCTCGAGGTGTTCTATAGCGGTCTTAGCGAGTTTCTCGACATCTACAAACCATTGCTCTTTTAACATCGGTTCGATTACGGTACCACATTTGTAGCAGTGCGCAACGGAGTGATTGATAGATTTCTCACCTTTTAGCAAGCCTTGTTCTTTCAAATCCTTCAAAACTTGTTTGCGGCACTCCATAGTAGTGAGGCCGAGATATTTCTCTGGAACGTTAATCATGTGACCATCTTCGGAAATTACCTGGATACGTGGGAGATTATGGCGCTCACCAACCTCAAAGTCGTCAAAGTCGTGAGCTGGAGTAATCTTGACCGCACCGGTCCCATACTCTGGGTCGGCGTGCTCGTCGGCTATAATAGGGATGTCGCGGTCGGTGAGTGGAAGGTGGACAGTCTTACCAATCAATCCCTTATAGCGTTCGTCCTCTGCATTCACAGCAACAGCGACATCACCAAATAGGGTTTCTGGGCGAGTGGTACTAACCACAATAGAGACGCTATTTTGCAACTCCTTCAACCCCGTTCGCTCACGCCCGCCGTCGTGGGGTTCGCTCTCTTCGCTCGCCTCGTAAGGCTCGCGGGACACGGTTTCAGGAGTTACAAAGCTAGCGTCTTTAGTTAACTTGTACTCGATCTCCCAGAGGGTGCCTTTTTCGTCTTGGTGCTCCACTTCGATGTCGGCGAAGGCGGTCTGATGCTTTGGACAATAGTTAACGAGTTTTTCGCCACGATAAATCATGCCGTCATTCCACATTTTTTCGAATGTAGTATAGACCCGATCTATGACGTTTTCGTCGAGAGTGAACGTTAGGTCATCCCAGGAGCAGGAGGCACCAAGAGCACGAAGCTGCAGTTCCATGTTGCCACGCTGCTCGGCAACAAAGTCCCAGACACGAGCATAAAGTTCGTTGCGGTCGAATTCGAAACGGGTGTGACCTTTGGCCTCGAGATTTCGTTCATAGACCACCCAAGTTTCAAAGCCGGCATGGTCAGCACCTGGGATATACCAGGTGGATTTACCCCTCAAGCGATAGTAACGAGTAAGGGAGTCTTCGAGGGCGATAGTAAGGCCGTGGCCGATATGCAAGTTACCGTTAGCGTTCGGCGGCGGCATGACGATACTATAACAAGGTGAGCTATCTTCACGGTCGTCGTGGCCGTCACTGTTGTTGTCGGTAGGGAAGATGGAAATTGTGGGCTTGAAGACGCCGGCAGCTTCCCATGCTGCATAAATATCTGATTCAAAATCCCCCGGTTCATAGCTGCTAGAAAATTTCATTTTTCGTTTCGTCCTCTTACCCTATTATTAAATAATATTATACTACTTTTTTGGGACAAAAGGAAGCGATAATGGCTATTCGTGATATTCAAGTTTAGTGCGAATCTCTTCGAATTCTTCTGGGGTAAGTTCTAGAGTACGGCCGTGTTGCCACTCTGGATCAAGCGGCATTAAGTGCACGTGAGCATGCGGGACGTCGGTGCCGACTACCTTCCAGAGGATGCGAGCGCCGAGTTGTTTTTCTAGGTGACGCGAGAGTTTTTTAACAGTGTTCATGAGAGCTAAATAATCTTCGTCTGGAAGTTCGTAGATTTTATCTACTTCGTTTTTGGGGATGACGAGAGTGTGGCCCTTGGACTCTGGATGAATATCCAGGAAGGCAATAGTCTTGTCGTCTTCATAGATTTTGTAACTTGGAATTTCACCATTGATGATTTTGGTAAAAATACTACTCATTTTGCTCCTTTTTGGTGGTTAATTTGACTATCACGAAATAAATAACGGCGAAGATGAGCGCAAAGACCGCGCCAGCAATTACGTCAGAGAGCCAGTGCATATCAGAGAGGACCCGGCCGGCTGCGGTGACGGCGAAGAGCGCTAGCATGACGATATCTATGACAGCGCAAGCGAACTTGGACTTGATAAAGCGCGGCAAAGCAATGGCAGTGATCATAAAAATCGTTCCTACGACCATAGTGTGGGTAGAAGGGAAGGACGGCTCGCCGGAGCCATTGGGGCGAGTATTAAGAACTAGAAATTTATCAAAGACAATATAGACGATAGCCATCAGCGCGAGGGGAATTGGCATAAAGAGGAGAGACTTATCTACCTTTTTTAGAGATTTGCGACGAATCCACTGACATAGACCCAGCAGAGCAAACATGCCGACGATAGCGAAACTAGCGTAGAGAATAATATCTGTGGCTTTGTCCCAATCCATAGTTTTATTATAGCACAAAAAATGACCCTTCCAGGGTCTTCTTCTGATTCTGGTACGCCCGACAGGATTTGAACCTACGACCTTTTGCTCCGCAAGCAAACGCTCTATCCAGCTGAGCTACGGGCGCACGACTAATTGTATGGGCTACCGTTTAGCCTTTAGGGCTATCTGGTAGAAATGTGGATGTAATATATTAATTATGACATCCACCTAGAAATTAAATGAGCATCACTACAAGAGTGACGGTACTATTATAACATATTTTTGGAAAAACTGGGAGAGATTTTAGAGGAAATTGAAAAATAGGGAAGCGTGTGATAAAATAAGAGACGGAAGCGTGGCCGAGTGGTTGAAGGCGCACGACTCGAAATCGTGTGGGCTGGCAACAGTCTCGGAGGTTCGAATCCTCTCGCTTCCGCCAAGTAGGGAGCCGTCAGAAAGGCGAAGCTTTTCTAGGGATACGAAAAGAATAAAAAATACTAGAGCTTGCTCTAGTATTTTTTATTCTTTGAAGTAGACCGTAAAAACGTAGTTTTTGATGATTTGAATATGAGTGCTCTGAAGCATGATGGATCATTATCCTCTCGTTTCTGACGGCGTTTATTTGGGTGCCTTGAAGCGAGATGGCTCCATAGTCTCTCGCTTCCGCCAGGAGATATAAGCGAAAACCCCGCGGGAAGAACATACTGCTCTGTGCGGGGTTTTCTATGTTTATAATCGTATCAAACTAAGGCTTTGATGTCAAAGCCTCCTTAATTCGGTGTTCAATAATATTCGCGTTGTAGATATTTTTAGCATATGTGTCACGTTATTTCAACCCCCTAGGCACTTACCAGAAAAATAAAACATCACCCAGCCTGAAAGGCTGGGTGATGTTTTAGGAATGAAGCGTAAGAACGGGGAGGGGTAAGGGAACCACTCAAGTAACCAACTAATAGCCACTAATTGCCACCAATAAGACACCTTATTGTGTTCCCGTAGTAGCGAAGGTTTTTATCCGTAGGATTGACATTGATCCGATTAATGTTGAGGACTTGCATGTTGGAATCATCTCTGTACGTAGACGACCAAAAGTAGCCGCTGCTGTCCTTTGACATCGCGCCATAACTCATGTAGTAACCGGGGAAAGGCAACGAGAGAGCAATCTTTAGAGCGTCACCTTTTCCGTTATTACCGTTACTCGCATAAGCACTAGCCACCATTAGATATTCGCCATCAGGTCCACCCGTAGGCATCCGCCAATTGCTTGGACAGATATCTTCTTTGGCATCTATAAGAGTACTGGTATCTGGGTCGCTAGATGTTTGGCCGAAATCGTAGCAGTACGAGCCAGCAGATGCAGCACAGAAGTTGTAGTAGATACCATATTTGTGTGACCCATCGCCATAGTTATAAGCAGAATCGCTATTTATAGTGTCTTTACTGGCCGTATTAATCTTTGCCGCAGTATAGGCATCGCCGTGGTAGTCAAATGTGGATATTTCAACCACTGCAGCAGTAGCATATGGACTAGAACCACCACCGTTCTTGAGATAGCCTAGAGTGTCGTTTGATGCATTGGTATTGCCTTGGAGATTTGCTAGGCTGACTGTAGTCAAGTCTAACCTAAGATTATCTAACAGCCAACAATGATTATCTTTTAGTTTGCCAATTAGGTAAACCTCACCATCACGCTTGTCTTTTACAGAAATGGTTTCGTCTACGGCTACATTTTCACAGATACTTGCATCAGCATCTTGGATGTAATAGTAACCGCCGGATTGTGATTTGCCGGCTGCGGCAAAGGCATTAGCCCAGGTAGTGCCACTCGCGCCACTTCCATTCCACATCGCAAATAACTGAAGATTATTCGTACCAGTCTGATCCAGAGTATACTCGGCATTTGGCTGGTAAGTAGTGCCAGTACAACTCTCATTATCTGCTACCCTTACAGTACACCAACCATTGAATGTATAACCATCTCTTGTTGGAGTATTGTTGGAGATACGAATTTTATTAGTCATAGAAGTAGTATCTACGTCTACTGGCATATCACTCACTACACCATCGTTATATACAATAGTATATGGTATAGCATTGGCTACTAATAGTACTTCAAACGTATTAGAATAAGAACCAAATGGAATAGTCTGATCTATCCTAGCACCTATGGCCATTGTGTAAGTATTAGCAGTAGGGTTAGCAGAACTGGTCTTATCTAGTATATCGCCAGTCAATGTTGGTGCTGGGAGGAATGAGGTGTTAGAAGTACAACCATTCACAGTAGTGCAAATCTTACTTGGTAGATAGCCATATTTATTATTATAGTTAGTAGCACTAATAGATGAGAATTGTTCTTCGGTGAGTGATGAAGTAATGGAAGGCATAGTATTGCTACCATTCTTGAGTGAAGGTGAAGTAGTAGATGCAGAAGTGTCTGTAGATTTAATACTTAGTGTATAGCCAGTATAATGATCAGTAGTAACAGAAATGGTATTACTCGCTGACTTCTTGAATGTACCGTTAGCGTTGGTAGAGTCTATATCTAGAGAAATGACGTTTGAGGCAAGATTTAAGTTTAGGCTGGAAGAGGCAGCGGAAGCAGGAGTGACAAGGCTAAATAGTCCAAGAGAAGTAGCGAGTGCCAAGACTAACGAGAAATGCGGCCAGAGTGAATAACTACTCTTAATGGAGATTCTAGAAAAACCAACGCCAACACCTTTACTTGTTTTTGTATTATTATGCATAACCTCTATTCCTAACTATATTAATTCTATTGCTTATTATTAGTTTACCCCCCCCGGAGGGGTTTGTCAATATGTAATGTTGGTGATAGAATAAAAGTATGGAAAAGCGCGCAAAATCTAACCAAGCAAAAAACAAAAACGGTGGGTTAAAGGCGAAAGCACAGAAGATTAAAGCTGGGCTACTAAAATCTTATTATGGCAATCCAATGAAGGATATGAAGCTCGTAGCTATTACCGGAACAACCGGCAAGGTAACCGTCGCGCATTATATCTACGAGATTTTGAAAAAGACAGGAGAGCAGGTAGCAGTACTAGCGTCAGACCAGCCATTCAAGATAGGGGTACTTCATAAATTCTTGAGCGATGCATGGAAGGCGGGGGCTAATTACGTGGTTGTCACAGTGCCAGCTGAAGGATTGCGCGATAATGTATTCTATGGATTACCGGTAGAGGTGGCCGCAATGACGAATTTTGTAACCTCTAGCCTCAAAGATATGACTGCGGAAGAATATCTGGATAATGAGAAGACGCTTTTTGATATGAACCCAAATATCGTAGTAATGAATTCCGACGATGCCAATTATGATACATTCGAAGAATTTAAAGGGAAGGTAAAGACCGTGAATTATGGTCAGACTGGCTCTGGCGTAAAAATCCTGAGTTCTAAATTGTATCCGAAGGGGACCGAGGCAACATTATCCGTGAAATCTGAAGTAATTAATGTAGCTACATTTGTACCAGGTGAGACAGCTGTATCATACATGGCAGCGGCGGCAGCAATTGCATGTGCCATGGGTATAGATACCGAGAAGATTATTGACGGTTTGGCCGAGTATAATCCTGAATAGAAATAGCCTAGTAACTAGGCTATTTCTTTAGTTGTTTTAGATATTTTTTGGCGACTTTGATATCTTCAAACGGGTGGGGGCCGTCGGCACGGAGAATGGTTTTCTCGTGGCCCTTGCCGAGGAGGAGCACGATATCACCTGGCTTCGCCATATTGATTGCCAATTTGATGGCTTTGTCGCGGTCCAGCTCTAAGAACAAATCTTTATCTAACTTCTTGCCAGCCTTAGTAGCGCCCTCAATAAACTGCTCCGCAATCATAGATGGATCTTCGTCACGTGAGTCATCTTCGGTGATAATAACAATGTCTGAGTATTTACCAAGAATCATACCGCGGATGGGGCGAGTGGATGGGTCGCGACGACCGGCGCCGCCATGAACAGAGATGATGCGGCCTTTATGCGCACCGATAGAATCATAGACCTTTTCTAGGGCATCTGGAGCGTGAGCGTAATCCACGATGACGGTGAACGGCTGACCTTCATCAATAATATTCATGCGGCCTTCGACTTCTTTCAGAGAGCCGATGCCTTGCTCAATCTGTTGATTAGTAAGACCCAGGTGCTTACCAACCATGGCCGCAGCGAGGGAATTATAGACATTGAATTCGCCTGGGATTTTGGTCTCTATATTTATATCACTACACGAATATTTTACGCCAGAAACTGATAATTTTATGTCTTTTGCGCGATTTTCGCCATTTTTTATGCCGTAGGTGATATATTCGCGGGAGAGGGTTTTGTAGTATTTAGTAGCTTTGTCGTCGGCATTGAGGATGCTGAACTTGGCTTTTTTGAATAACTTGCCTTTGGCGTTGCGGTAGTTCAAAAAAGTCTTGTGATAATCTAGGTGATCGTGAGTAAGGTTTGTGAAGACTGCCACATCGAAGGAAATGCCGAGAGTGCGATACTCGGCGAGGGCGTGAGAGGTGACTTCGAGTACTAAGTATTCTATATTAGAGTTTGCGATCTGCGCGATGCGCTGATTGAGAGTATTAGCATCTACAGTAGTCATATGACCGAGTTCTGGTGTGAGTTTGTCTACACCCCAGGCAACAGTAGTCATAAGACCAGTCTTGTAACCGGCAGAGCGCAGCATATTCCAAATCATAAAACAGGTAGTGGTCTTGCCATTAGTGCCGGTGACACCAATAACATGAAGTTTCTTGGTGGGATGATGATACTTTAGTTCTGCAATTACTGCCTGAGCAAAATGGTAGGGAAGTACCGCTTTGTCGTAGAATGAAAGTTTTTGAAGCTGTCTTTTCATACTTAGAGATGCTTGAGTGAATCAATTGGGTTTTTCGATGAAGCCTTGAGAGCTGGGTAAATACCAAAGACGATACCGACTATTACTGCAGTACAGAAGGTGATGACGAAAATCTGCCAGCTGATATAAGGCTGGAATGGAGTAATGATAGAAATCAAGAAGGCGAGGACGTAGCCGAGAATCAATCCCATAATGCCACCAAAGACAGAGAGAATTAGGGATTCAAACATGAATTGCATAAGAATATTATAAGACGAAGCTCCGACAGCCTTACGAATGCCAATCTCGTGGGTGCGCTCAGAGACGGAAACGAGCATGATATTCATAACACCTATACCGCCAACCACCAGGGAAATACCAGCCACAGCAGCAAGCATACCAGAGATGATATTTAGAAGTGTACTAGCTGGGTGAGAAATATTGTCACCATAGGAAACCGTAAAGTTGGTATCACCAGATTTCTTGGCAACAAGTTCATCTTTAATTTTTGAGGAAATTTCGGCGAGGGAATCAGTGTTAGCAGCACGAACATTAATCTGCTGGACTTGGAGGGCACCGACGTTCTTTTCTAATTCGTTAATATCCATGATGAGAGCGTTATCAAAATCTACGTTATCGAAATTAATAGATTTATCAATCTTTTCTAGAACACCAACCACGATATAGCGATGCTCATGAAAAACAAGCGTTCTACCGATAGGGTTTGACGTATTGAACAATAGCAGAGAGAGCATATGCCCAACTACTACAGAATTCTCTTTGTTCTTGTCCGAGATGAAGGTGCCTTGTTTCAAGGTGAGTGGCTCAATATTAATAAACTCTGGTGTGGTACCAAGTACGCTTGCAGAGGCAATAGTATTTTCGTCATCGGTGACGGTATTAATAGAGACTGCAATTGGAGCTACATTTGTGACGCCCTCTATCTTAGAGATGGTTTCTACATCTGATACGGCTAGATTACTTTTATTGAAGGAATTAGCCGATGTCAATTCTTCTACGATAGAAGTAACAGAATCCTTACTGGTGGACGGGCGAACAACTATTAAATCCGAACCAATACTCGATACTTCGTTTGATATCAATCTAGAAATACTGCCAGTGAGTGAGAGAATAAGAATGATACTGGCAATACCGATAGCGATACCAAGGCAAGTCAGAAATGAGCGCGTGCGGTTTTCTTTGATTGCGGTACGCGCAAGTTTATAATGAGTACGAAGTAGCAGAGCCATTATTTTTTCTCCTTGGATTTTTTATTCTTTTTGATTTTGACATTGATTGGTTGAGGAAGATTTTGGTCGGAAACGGTCTTGATATCTGTGTCAATTTGGCCATCTAGCATATTAATCACGCGGGTAGCATAAACTGTAAGGGCTGGGTTATGAGTAACCATAATAATAGTGTTACCTTCTTCGTGAATATTCTTCAGCTCTTCCATAACGATATTTGAAGAGCGGGAGTCTAGATTGCCAGTAGGCTCATCAGCCAAGATAATCTCTGGTTCACTAACGATAGCACGAGCGATAGCCACGCGCTGTTGCTGACCACCGGATAATTGGTGTGGATAATAATATTCTCTTTCACTGAGATGAAAACGACTTAAAGCCTCGGAAGCACTCTTCAGACGAACGGTGCGCGGACGATTGACGTAGACTAGCGGGAGGGCAACATTTTCAATTACTGGTAAATCTTGAATTAAGTTAAAATCTTGGAAGATAATACCAATTTTTTTAGCACGAAGGCGGGCCTGGCGGGCAGAGGAGATGCCGGCGACATTCTCACCATTTAAGATATATTCACCACTGGTAGGGCGGTCTAACATCCCAATCATATTGAGTAATGTAGTCTTACCACAGCCGGATGGGCCCATAATCATAATAAACTCACCACGCTTGATGGTGAGGTCAAAATCTTTCAAAGCAAAAGACTCCGTATCGCCATAGCCGTAGCGCTTGGTTAGTCCTTTGAGCTCGATAATCGTATTGTCACTTTTCATTTACACCCTGTTTTTGTACTATTTTTGAACTTGGCGGAAAGGACAAGATTCGAACTTGCGAACGGGTTGCCCCGTCACACGCTTTCCAAGCGTGCGCCTTCAACCACTCGGCCACCTTTCCGTCTTGATATTATTTTATCGCAATTTGGCGATTATGACAATATGAAAGCAGGGAAGAAATACCAAAAACCAATAATCCGAATACTGTAGCTACTAGAGATGTTAGATAATAGCGGCCACCAAACGTAAGTCCATAAAAATCAGGCACCATGCGAAGGATTGCAATAAACAAGATGTAGGGAATAGCATATAGGGTTGGTGGAATAAGAGCAAGCAATCGATCTCTCAGTGTAGCTTTGTGTTCGTTGAAGAAGAACACATATGTAATGATTGCTAGAATCGGATCTAGAAAATGCAAGAAGAACATCGGACCAATCAGCATATCGAAAAAATTTTTACCAGAGAGAACGCGCGAAGGCGCGAGATATAATACTACGGTGATAAATGTAAGAGCTACCGATGTGGTAGCAATGAGATACCAAGTATTGAGTGCCTTTGGAAGCGACCGCTCGTTTTTAAAACTCCTTATCCCATATATTGTAGCTATTAATGCAATTATGCCCATAAAAATATTACTAAGAATTGTGAAGGTAGCAATATGTTGCCAGTAAGCGAATGGTAGATGATCCTTTTGAGAAGCTACTGAGCCAAAAATTAATGTAATCGGAACTACGGTAACAGTGAAGAGAAAAATTAAAGCGTTTATTACGATAAAACATTTTAATTTCTGATTTTTTGACAGCTTCTTCATACTATAATGATAGCACAACTAAATTTTCTATATGCGGGGTACGGGGGAAGAAATTATAAGTCTTAATCAAATCTATATGATATGTATCTAGTAGCGCCTTTACATCACGGGCTTGAGTGGCAGGATTGCAAGATAAATAGATTATTTTTTGCGGTTTTGCTTCTAGGAGTTTATCAATCAACTTAGTGTCACAGCCGGCGCGCGGAGGATCCAAAATAACAGTTTGGTCGGGTGCGATATATTCCAATGCCTCCTCTGATTTTGTATGTAGAGCAAGAATATTATTATTTCGGGTCGCGTCGTTTTCCTCTGTCGCCACAGAGGAAAACGCGCTCAGCCTCGCGCTGCCGCGCTCCGGAAGACCCGAAATAATAATATTCTTGCTCAACTCACCGAATGCAGATTTGTCGCATTCTACCAGAGTAAGCTCGTGGTCGCGGGCGACAGAAAGGCCGATGGTACCAACACCAGCGTATAAATCTAGAACTTTATTTGTAGTGATATGTTTTGCTATTTCTTTTAGAGCGAGCTCGTATACTGGGAGATTTATTTGGAAGAAACCGTTTGGTGAATAAGAGTATTCGTAGCCCATAATCGTATCAGTAAGATTAGGGAAGATTGGGTGTGATTTGCCATTCTCGTAGAGTCCGCCAGAGACTTTGCCTTTTTGATTACAGCGAAGGAGCAGCGATTGATATTTGCGGGCCTCTTCGCCTTTTTTGTTTAATTCTGAAATTATATCTTTGGCGGCAGCAAAGATTTCTGGGCGCTCAATACTAGACTGAGTGATAGGAATTTTACGATGTGAACCACGCTGATGAAAAGCGGGAAAGATTTTTGCGGTCTCATGGTCATAATATAGAGAATATTCCATCTTATTACGATAGAAGAATTGGTCGCCGTCAGTATGTATTTCTGGTGTCTCTATATCTATTTGGTGTTCACGAAATATTTCTTTGACTAGATTTTGTTTAGTAGTTAATTCAAAATCGTAGTCCATGATCTGCCACGGCGAGGTAGAAAGATAGCACTCATCTTTAGGCTCTACACGATGTAGGGAAGGATTAGCTATTTTTGTAGCAATAGCTCTACTGAAGTGGGATTTTTTCTTAGTTATCTGATAATCAATAACTTCTTCACCCGGAAGTGCGTTCCAAAAAAATATTTTTTTACCAGATTCATCAGTAGCAAGAGCTTCACCGCCTGGAATAATTTTTTCTATCTTAATCATAATATATCTGTTATTTTAGCAAATTTTAGATAAAAGGTATAGCATAAGTATTACTTAAAGCAATTTTGCTTTTGCTTTACCTAATAGTGTAAGTATTATATAATATATGTAATATGTCAGCGGGTGATACACTACGTGCAAGCGAAAGGTCTGCGCTTCATAACACGCAGATTATTTCGCATGTGTCTGGTAAAAAAAATTCGAAAAAAAAGAAGCTTCTCTCTTTTAGCGCGGCTGGTTTTATTATTATAATTGTATTAGTATTTGGGGCAATAGTAGGGATTGGAAATATTATTCCTGATGCTATTTCCACTAGATTGATTGAAGAGACCGACGTTCAATACTCCGATGCAGTAGCAAGTAAAATAATTGTGATGGCTGAAGCTTTAAAGAGTGGTGATTTGCCAGAAAATACAATAAAAAGACTTAAGGATAACGGTATTGAGGTACAACATTCCGATGACGGAGCGATGTATTTAGAATATGACGGAAAGGTGGTGACAGGTGATAACCTACAATCAGTCGCTCTAGAAGACACTAAATTATATAACGCAATTGAAAAAGCAACTTATTCTCGGGCAGCTTATTATTATGATAATTCGGCACATGATGTTTTTTCTAGAATAGGTTCATCTCGCAATAATTATACTAGCGACGCTTCTTTTGATGAAATAATGAGCTCCACGATGGGGAAAGGAAGTGATATTAATGTTAATAATGTAGCATTATTTGAGTGGGAAGATGAAGAAACTGGTGAAATAATTTCCGAATATGACGAAGTAGGAGAAACTGGCAATTCGGATAGCGCTGCAGAGTCGTTCGTAGAATCGGTCCGTCAGAAGAATGTAGCCGAATCATCAAAAAAGGCAACCATGAATGCTGCTGACGCTTTAAGCGTAGCAGACACCATCGCCAAAGAGCAACGCTCTAGTCTATTTTTCCTAAATTTTATGGAAAATATCAGTAAAATGAAGGCGGGGGATGGAAATGAGTCTAGAATAAATGACGCGATGAACTATTTGTTCGATCCTACCGAATCTACCGTAACAGACGTAGACACTCATGAAAGAATAACTTCCTATGGAAGCATGACAGAATCACCGAGTCTATATTCCGTATTATCTGGAGATAGGATTGACGTAAATAAGGTGAAGAATTATTCATCAGAAAGAATTTTAAGGAGTGTTGAAAACCAGATTGGGGTTGGTGGAGCCGACGAAGATACTTTAAGCGGAACAGTAACTTCTACAAATCCTCGCGTGCGTGGCTCAATTGGGCGATTTCTAGAGCTTGGCGGAGCAGAAGCATCTGGTGATGGACTCAGCGTAGCTACTTCTATTGTTCAGGATTCGTTAGTGGATAATTCTTTTGACACTATTGGTGGAATTAAAGCTGGCGAGATGCTGGTGGAAGGCGCAGTAAACGTAGGGAAGGAACTCGCCAAAGCTAGTGGCGCAACGCCAGGTAGCGCCGATGCGGTAAAACAGTACGCTAAACTAACAAATACAATTCTCGCAATGGAAGCGAAGTCGGACCGTCTCAATCGAAGTCCTTTTGATATTACTTCGAAAAATACTTTTCTTGGTTCTATAGTATACAACCTAGCAATTAATATACGAGGTAGTTCTAGCTTATCTAGAATGTCATCACTTATAAATACCACTGCCAAATCTTTCGCTAGTATACTTCCATCTGCTTTGGCCGACGATGAGGCGGATTTATATTTGACAAATTTTGGTGAATGCGAAAAAATCGGCTCGATTGGGGCAGTAGGTTCAGCTGGATGTTCTATGATTGCTACTTTTGATACATCTACGCTTGGAGATATTTTTAGCGATGCTGGATTTATTAGTTTCATGGAAGAGAATACGTCACTTAGCGACTCCGGAGCTAGAACCATCAATGAGGGTTCAACTTTGGCTAAATTTATAGATTATAACAATGACCGCATTACTCCAATCGGCGTAACAGATGGCGGAATATTGGAGTCTTTGAATGGTGGTGGATTTGGTAGAATTCCATTTATTTCAGATATATTATCTATGATAACAACTTGGTTGGAGACTTCAGATGAAGAAAGGATGATTGCTAGCGGGGAAGCATTTGTTAATTCTGATAGTAATAGCGACTGGCAAACATATAAGTATGCTCAAAGATATGTATCGCTTGCTAGAGCTACAGAAAGTTTAAGGCAATATGACGGCGATAATATGGCATACTCTAAGATAAAATATTTTGAAGGAACAGAAAATCCGGTCGTAGCATATAAACAAACTAAACTTGCTCGACACTAGTAATAATCACTTGGTGGTCTTTAAAATTCTTAACTAAACAGCGACGGCGGAATTCATCAAGTTCTGAGAAGACATCATCTAAAAGCACAATAGGTTTTTTCTTTAATAAATCATAAATAATATTAGCTTCAGTGAATTTGAGTGCTAAGATAATAGAGCGGGTTTCGCCACGCGAGGCGGAGCCGTCAGCTTTTTTGTCGTTAAAAATAAAACCAAAATCGTCTCGATGAACACCGAAACTAGTGTGCCCAAGAATTTTATCTTTTTCTAAATTATTCTCTAGTTTACTTAGATAATCCGATTCGCTGCATTTGATAATTTCTGAATTATAGGTAATCTTGACTGTGTCGTTATTTTCGGCGATAGAGTAATATATATCATTAATTTGCTCGTTAATAATATTTGTATATTTTGCGCGGGTGGCAGAAATAATTGTGCCATATTTGGCAAGTAAAACATTCCATGAAAACAAATCAGATGGCGAAAAATACTCTTTCTTTAATAATTCATTGCGTTGACGAATCGCCTTATTATATTTAGAGAGTGCATCTGAGTAAGCCTCACTGAGCTGACTAAAGAAGCGATCGAAATATTCACGATGTCGGCTAGGAGAACCACTGATTAAATTAAGATCGGACGGCTGAAAGAGAATAATTGGGCATTTGTATTTCTTTGGGAGACGTGCGGTTTTTTTACTGGCTATAATATATGTTTTCTTATTATTGTCATAAGTTGCTACAATTTCTTCTCCGTTATCATATTTTAATTCGATGCGATAAAATGGCATTTCACGCTTAATAATATCTGGGTCTGTAGCGCGAAAACTTTTACCACGTGTTAGTATATATATAGCTTCGAGAACAGAAGTTTTTCCAAATCCATTTTCACCTAGAATCATGGTAATGTCTGGATTACAGTGCAAACGAAAGGTTTCGTGATTACGAAAATTAACAAGTTTTATTTCATTAATTATCATGAGTTTAATGGCATTATAATATGAGTATAATCATCGCTATTCTTATTTTTTAAAACAATTGGGCTGACACTATTAGCGAATTCTAAAGTAATAGTCTTTGCATCCAAAACGTTTAGAGCATCAGAGAGAAAACGGGAATTAAGGCTAATTTTACCTTCCTCTTCAACTTTAGTTTCAATAGTAGAGTCGTTCTCACCCAACTCACTAGCGACAGAGCGAACAGAAAAGACATCTGGTTTCTTGGCTTCACAAACAATTGAGCCACTAGCACTACGGCGAGCAAATAGAGCAGCAAGCTTAGTTACACGAATCAACTCTTCGCGATCTACATCGAGCTTAATATTATTATCTTTTGGAATTAGGCGTTTGTAGTCTGGGTAGCTAGCATCAATAAGCTTTGATATTATCTCTACTTCACCTAGGCGAAAACGCACAAGGTCGTCATTGAAGGATATTTCTATTTCTTCCATACTGTCATCAATAGAACGCAATACTTCCTGCAGGGAAGAGGTTGGCACAATTACACTAATGTCACTTTGAACATTTTTGACGAGTTTTTTCTCAGCTAAGCGATAGCCATCAGTGGCGGCAATAGCGAGAGTTTTGTCATAAGTATTAAAATATACACCAGTGAGAGCAGGGCGAGTTAAATCACTACTACTGGCAATTGCGACTTGATTGATGCCGTTTTTGAATTCATCAATCCCCATCTTAAATATAACTGCATTCTTTTCGTTAATCTCTGGAAGTTCAGGGAAATCATCGGCGGAGGTGCCATTGATACTTGAGGAATATTTACCGGCAGTAACCGTGATTTTATAATCTTTGACGGTAATCTTGATTTTTTCGTTTCTTGGTAAGTTAGAGATGAATTCTGCTAAAAGCTTAGCCGGAACGGTAATTACGCCATCTTTGGAATCTGACACTGGAAGAAAATCTACTATAGCCATATCTAGGTTGGTGGTTACGAGGGAAACTTTGTTCTTTTCTACACGAATGAGTACATTATTTAATACTGGCAGTGTGACTTTACCAGTAGCGATGCGACTAACGTTATTTAATGCTTTGGCGAGTTTTGATTGTGAGACTTCTATTTCCATGAATACCTTTCTTTAATAATTATTAAATATATATAATATATAGTTGTTGTAGTTATAGGGTCTGTGGAAATGTGGAAATAATTGATTATGTATAGGGGTGGAGTTCTTGTGTATAAAATTGTGAGTAAAATTGTAAAAGTTGGTGGATAAGTATTGTTTTACACAATTTATTTTTCTAGGTGAAAGTTGTACACATTTTTTACCACAGAATTTCGCAAGGATATACACGAGGATTTGCACAAGATTTCCACAATTTTGAATATAATTATCCATAGATTTTTTCCTTTATTTCGTCGATTTGATCGCGAAGGGCAAAATTGAGTTTAAGATCTTGTTCAATTTTTTTAATGCCGTGCATGACGGTGGTATGATCTTTGACGCCAACTTCGGCAGCGATTTTAGTGGTACTCATGGACATTTCTTTACTAAGTATATACATGGCGACTTGGCGCGCAGTTTTGATATTGGCGACACGAGACTTACTACACATTTCTTCCGGTGTGAGCTGGTAATATTTGGCTACTTTTTCTATGACTTGTTTGGTGGAAGTGGGGCGGAGTTTGGAAGTGTGTGAAACATTAACTGCGCCTTTATTGATAAGCTCTAAAGGAGTGAGACCACGAACGTCGGACATGAGGAGGATGGTGGAAAATTCTCCTTCAAGGTCACGAATATTTGTATTGACGTTTTCAGCGATATATTCGATAGCCTCATCTTCGATTTTGGCGCCCATAAGGTCGGCTTTGGAACGGAGGATGGCGCACTTGTCTTCGAATTTCGGAAGTTGGAGATCGAATGCTCCAGCCATAGCGAGACGCGAGGCTAGACGTTCATCGACGGATTTAATTTGATTCGGTAAACGATCTGAAGTAATGATGATTTGCTTGTTGAGCTGATAGAGTGCGTTAAAGATATTGAAAAATTCTTCCTGACTCTTTTCTTTGCCGACGATAAACTGAAAATCGTCAATTATTAAACAATCTAAGGTGCGAAATTTCTGACTAAATTCATTGCCTTTACCTTTTAATACTGAATTAATGAAATCGGAATAAAAATCTGCAATAGGTGTGTAAAGAATTTTAAAGTCTGGGTTACGACGCAATAATTCATTACCAATAGCTTGAACTAGATGAGTCTTGCCGAGACCCGGACCGCCATAGAGAAAGAAAGGATTATATCTGGTACCTGGGGCATCCACAATACTTTTAGCGGCGGAAGCAGCGAGATCGTTATTTGAGCCAACGATAAAATTGTCTAGGGTGTATTTGGAGTTAAGGCCATTACTGCTAAGAAGGGAATTCTTGATTGGTTTTATGTGTTTTTTGATAGGTGTTACTTCACTAGCAGTTACTTCGCGAGGGCGGACTTTGGATTTGGTTTTGGTCTGAACTTCAAATTCGATTTCATTAAATTCTACGCCGTTTTTCGATAGGGAATCAGAGATGAGATTTAGGAATTTAGAGCGAAGTTGTTTGACATAGAAGGAGTTTTTGACTCCGATAATTACTACGCCATCTTCGATCGAGACGATTGATGTATCTTGAAACCAGGTGGAAAAATTAGCAGCAGAAATCTTTTGCTCTATTTCAGCCAAAACATTCTTCCAGACGTTATACACTGTGACCTCCTTTTCAAAATAGTATATCACTTTTTGATGAAGTTTTCCACAGGTTTTGTTGGAATTAAAATATTGTGTAATATATTTTTGTGATATTAGGGGTGTATTTTTCCACATTTAATACAATCTCCCTAAATAGTATGTGGAAAACTCCTTGAAAATTGTGGAAAAATGGTGTATACTATAACAAGTATTTGAGAAATAATAAAATTTAAGGAATAATATGCCAAAGCGAACTTATCAGCCTCATAAGCGTCAACGCAAAGTAGAGCATGGATTCATGAAAAGAAATGCTACTAAGAATGGTCGCAAAGTGTTAGCTCGTCGTCGCCTAAAGGGACGCGCAAGATTGACAGCATAAAATAATCCCCCGAGCGGGGATTATTTATATTATAATAGATAATATGTTAAACAAGAAATATCGGTTTCATTCGCGTGGGGGAGTGAAGAATGCTTACAAGAAAGGGAAGACAATTCGGAGAGCGAAGATGTCTCTTGTTTTTGTGCCAAATGACAGAGGTTTTACTAGAATATCCGTGGTGGTATCTAAGAAGATAGATAAGCGTGCGGTGGTAAGAAATCGGATTCGTCGGCGAGTTTATGAAATAATAAGAAAGAATTTTAAATATCTTCCCAAGAAGACTGATTATTTATTTGTGGTTTTTTCGCGGGATATAGTGGATATGCCGAATAATGAATTAGAGAAGTTGGTTGGTGAACTAGTCACAGAGAGCAAAGTATGCTATACTAGTCCTAATGGACAAGAGTAAGGTAAAAAAGATTGTTATTTGGACGCTCATTGCAGCGTTTATTGCTGGCTCTATCGCAACTGGTGGACCGTTTAATTTGATTGATTTAATTATCGTACGACCAATCGTAAATATTCAGTTCATGATATTTAACTGGGTACATGATTTTGGTATTGCAATTATTATATTTGCGCTACTAGTAAAGATTTGTATGCTGCCACTTACGAAGAGACAGTTGAAGCAGACACGCCTGATGCGTAAGATACAGCCGGAGCTCACAAAGATTCGCGAGAATTGTAATGGTAACAAGCAGATGGAGTCGCTTCAGACAATGGATCTCTATAAGAGATATAATATCAAGCCATTTGCGTCGATATTAACTCTTCTAATTCAGCTTCCGATATTTATTGCGGTGTTTTCAGCGATTCGGGTGATTGCTACACCTTTACCGCAGGATAATTTGTCTAATCGTGCATACGGTATTGTGGCGTATGAGGGTAGTGAAATCAGAGAATTAGAGATTAAACAGCAGGAATATTTGGCGGATTTAACGAATGATGAAATACCGCAAGAGGATAAGACTAGTTATGATTTTCATCCATCGTTATTCGGTGTAATTGATTTGACCGCTAAGGCTAGTGATGTGATTTCTCCGGCGAAGTTTTCGTGGAGTGCGGTGTTTATGCTTGTAATCTCTATTGCTGCATGTCTAGCACAGTATTTCGCTACGAAGCAACAGATGCCGTCGGAAAAATCCAAAAAGAGTAAGAAATTCCGCGATCTTCTAAAAGAAGCCAAGGAAGGTAAGGAGATTGATGATGCTGATATTAGTAGTATGACCTCTGGGCAGATGACAAAGATGATGCCACTGATGATGTTTGTAATTATGATTAATCTACACGGTGCACTGGCATTTTATTATTTCTTGAGTAATATCTTTACGATAGCGCAGCAGAAAATTGTTTATAGTCGTATTAATGAAGAGATGGATGATGCGACTGATGCGGCAATGACGCGCAAGCTTAAAAAAATTCAAGAAGCAGAAGTAATCGAAAATAAAAAAACAGGAACAAAAATAACACGTATCTCCGCAAAAGATAATAAAAAGAAAAGGAGAAACACATGAATAAAGATGAATCAATAAGATTTGCCGCGAAGTATCTAGAAGACTTGCTGAGCTTTTTTGGTATAAATGTGGCGGTATATTCAACAATAGAAGATGATGTGATCCAATTATCGGTACCATCTACATCGCTTAATTCGCTATTGATTGGAAAGAATGCGGATAATCTGAGAGCTTTGCAACACGTAGTATCTATGGCGCTAGTAGCGAAGGATGCAGAAGTATCACGTGTGAATGTAGACGTTGCTAGTTATAAGAGGCAAAGAGCTGACAGGATCGCCGAGAAGGCTGAAGGATGGATTCGTAAAGTACGTGAAACTGGTGAAACGATGGAGATTAATCTAAATGCCGCAGATAGGCGCGTGGTGCATAAGTTGGCTCAAGATTATTCAGATATTGAGACTCACTCCGAAGGCGAGGGAAGAGATAGGAAGTTATTTATCAGTAAGATAAATAATTAAAATAATTAATCCACCTGGCTAGATAGACAGGTGGATTTTTTGTTTAAAAAATAATAAAAAATGCTTGCGTTTGATTTTAAAAAAGCTTATAATTGATATTAGATGAGTGGAGGTAAGAAGACCTTAAAGGTCAATACATACAACGAGGTCTATTATCCAACTGTGACTTTTGTTCACAAGGTTATTGTTGAAGAGCCGGTTATTGAAGAAGAAATAAAAACTGAGTCAGTAGTTTTAGTGGATGCTGTAAGGAAAATGGAAGAGCCAAGGCAGAAGCATAGCTTTAAGATTTGGTCAAAGGTGAGTTCGGTACTAGTTGCGATAATAGCGGTGGTTGCTGTGGCTCTAGTAGGAATGAGAATAATGGGATATCGGACATTTACTGTGGTATCTGGATCGATGTCGCCTGAATATCCAGTAGGGTCTTTGATTTATGTGAAGCCTGTGAATTATTACGACCTAAAGAAGGGTGACGTGATATCATATGTGGCCAATGATGATAAGACTGTGGTAACACACAGAATTGTAGATATTCAGGTTGATGAGAAAGATGCAAGTGTTTGGCGTTTTGTGACGCAAGGTGACGCAAATAATACACCAGATGCGAAGGCGGTCCACTACAAGAATGTATTAGGAACGCCGATTATTACTATTCCGTTTATTGGCTATTTTGTGCGTAACGTTCAACAGCCACCTGGTATATATATCGCACTAGTAGTGGGTACACTCCTACTAGCGTGGACCTTTTTGCCAGGTACTCTGGAGGAAAGGAGGAAAACTGCGAGAAAAAGTGTAGCTTAAAGGAGTATATTAAACTTAAAGGTAGAGAAAGGAGATGGATGTATCATAAGATTAGAATTGCTGTGGTATCGCTGGCGATTATGACAATATGCTTACTTAGTTCAACTAGTACATTGTCGTATTTTACAGATTCCGATGCGAAGACTAATGAATTCGTAGTTGGTAACGCGTTGACATCGCTTACGATGTATAATGATGAATCTGGCAGTGAAAGTAATCTATTTAATACTGCTGATTATCCACCACTGGTTGGTGATGTGGATATACCGTTTTTCTTAAGTGCTAAGAATAATGGAAATATTCCAGTTTATCAGAGATTTCGCATAACGATTCCGATTGCTTTGGCTGATTTGGTTACAATTAACTTGCCAGCCATGAATGATTGTATAGTTACAACTACCTCCGAAAACACATGTAGTAATGAAAATTACACTGTGACTTATAAGCCATCGGTAGACGTAGAAAACGTACCAACATATGCGGAGTATTATATTGTGAGTAATGATATTCTCGCAGTTGATGGTTTAACTACTAAGTGGCCGACAACGGGAATCCATATTACTGGTATTTCCGATGTGAATAAGTCGTTATTTACGTGTGCAGATAGTAGTAATAATAATTGTACATTGGGAATTAATGTCTATTCGGACGTGATTCAAACTGCTGGATTTACAGATGCTGATAGTGCATTTGCGAATTTCAGGGAAACATATTAATTTAGTTTATTAATAATTAATAATTAATAATTAAAGGAGTTATAAATGAAAGTAGATAGAAGAGTTGTGTTATCTTCGGCAGTAGTACTCGGTGTAGCTGCGTTGATTGCTGGTAGTACAATTGCGTATTTTACTGATAAGGATACGAAGGATAACCATTTCACAGTTGGTGGTATGGATATTACACTTTATGAATCACAATTGCATCGTGAAAACTCTGGTCGTATGGGTAATTTCCCAGCACTAGCGTCGGACCCTGATTATTGTGACTGGGTAGCGTCGAGTAATGTTGCAACTAAGGCTGGTAATGCATCACTTATTAATGGTTCGTACGAGAGTGCTCGCTATTGTACTCCAAATCAAGATGTGGAGGTTGCTTATGCTGATGGTATTTCCGCTGTAGCTAACGGTCACACCGCTTCTAATCGTGGATGGGGTTATTCTGACGCATATATTAAGGCTGATGCTGAAACTTATGATGACATTGAAGCCGAAGATGGTGCTGATGGATATTTTGCTAGAGTATCCAAAAATATTGTCCCTGGTCAATGGGTTCGTAAATTTGCCTATGTAGTAAATGAGGACTCTAGTAGTGATGCTTATATCTTAGTTCGTTATATGGTACCAACAGAATACGCTCATTTAGTAGACTTAAAGGTGCCTGGTACTCCATATGAAGAGGATACTGATGCTACCAAAGATGGTATTCAGGGATACTTTACTGCTGTAACTAAGGGTGCGAATGGTTATGAGGCCTATACTGGTAACATTGACGATTACACTGGCTATACTGATACCGTAGATGGTGATGAATATCGTGTTTATGCTGCTGTGACCACTAATGTAGTAAAGCCGGGCGAAATGACATTCTGGAGCCCAATTAATACAGTTAGATTGAAAACTGATGCTCAGATTACTGATAGAACTGCAACCGAAACTTTCGTTGCTACTAATGCAATTGATGTAAAGGTTGACGCTCAAGGTATTCAAGCCAAGACTTTTGTTGATGGTATTGAGGCGATTAAGAACCTTCAATAATATAAACATATTTCCAGGTGGGAGTAATCCCACCTGGATTCTAAGCGTATTAATTCGTAAGGAAAGGACAGCAAATAAATGAAAAAGACATATATGGTAATTACGACTGGTCTACTATCCTCGGCTCTGGCTGGGAGTTTTGTTTGTTGTCCTGTCTTTGCGGAGGGGGAGGCGGATATTAGTATTGTTGAACTCATGGATGATGGGAGTGGGGGACTAAGACCATGGGAGGATATCGTGAATGCGATGCCGGGAGAAATCTACAGTGCGATTCCGCGAGTAAGAAATGACGGTTCTGAGCCACTGAAAATAAAAATGTGTTTGTCAGAATCATCTGTTAGTTCTACTGGTGAGCCGATTGCGCTCCCGCCAAATACTTTTGGAATTACGATAAATCAGCATTGGAACGCAGAGAATGATGGTAATACTTCTGATCCGGCTTCGGGAAATTGCTATAATTATGAATCTAAGGTGAATCCAGGTGACATCACGGAGCCATTATTTAGCGAAGTCTCACTAAGTAGTGAACTAGGAAATGATTTTCAAGGGAATACATTTTCTCTACATCTAGATGTATATGCTGAGACGGAGGACGAGTCGGAAGAAGAACCTAGTGAGGGCTCAGAAGATGATGGTTCGGAAGGAAGCGCTACGGATGGTGGCTCGCCGAGCAATCCAGATACTGGTGCAATGACAAATAACGAAAAGATGTCTAGCGTAGTGTCTTTGATACCATATTTTCTTGGCTCGGCGGCATTAATTGTATTAATGATTCATCTTATAAGAAACTTTATTAAAACAAAGAAATAATATATTTATGTTTTATAAAAATACCCGCGAAGACGGGTATTTTTATTTAGTATTATTAGTAGTGGTCTATTGTTCGTCCGTGGTAGTTGTATCAGTAGATTCTGGGTTGATAATAATCACGAAGTCGTATTCACGAGTGATGCCTTCTGGGAGCTCTTCGGCCGAGTGAGCAGAGCCATATTTAGCTTCAAGTAAATGTTTACTGCCTGGTTTGTCGCCAACCATATATAATGTAGTGCCGACTGGGTATTCTGCTTCTGGAGCGTTATCGGTAAAGACATATGGATAGCCTTCTTCGACTAATAGATCGTGTTCTTTACTAGCAAGTCCTGGTTGTTCTGATGCGTTGTATATTATTACGCTTGGTTCTTCGTAGGTGACTGGATTGTTGGAAGTCATCTTAGCAACATATTCTTGAATTACGCCATAATTACCGACGCCAGCACGTGGTAGGACATATGAAATGCCGTTAATGCTGCCGGTAGTCATGTAATCTGGCCAGAGGGAGATTTGGCGCATGCTGTCTAGATCGAATTCAAACGTGAGATGTGCGAGAGTTTTGAATTCGTTGAGACTGAAGTTAGTGCGAAGATTATCGCCGAGCGCAGATGCAAGGCTGAGCATGTCTGGGAGAGAAAGATTCTTTTCGAATACAGCATCTTTGATACCAACAAGGATTTTTTGTTGAGAAGCACCACGACTAAAGTCGCCACCCGATGTACCGTGACGAGCACGGGCGAGACCAAGGGCTTCTTCGCCGTTAAGAGTATATTCTACACCAGCTTCATATACTGCACCGGTCCACCAAGCATCATTAATATCTTCATCCAGTGTTACTTTAATACCACCCAATGTATCTACAATTTGAACGAGGGAACCCCAGTTGAGATGAGCGTAATACTGGAAATCTACACCGAGAATATTGCCAACTTCGGCCATGAGCGCGGTAGCGCCAGCCGCTTCATCATCACCATTCATATTGTTGCACCAATAGACTTCGTTGATTTTGCCGGTAGCGGTACAAGTAGGGGAGGCTTTTAGGTCGCGTGGCAGGGAAAGCATAGCAATATCGCCAGTCTCTTGATTAATGCTAATCATCATAATGGAATCGGTGAGTTGTGCACCATCGTGGGTGCCATCGCCTTCGTCGCCCTCCATATTATATCCACTAGTACCAAAAGCAAGGATATTCGTACGACCATTTGCGTCGGTTTTGAGTGGATCGTATTTTTCTTCGGTGAGAGAGAATAGGTCAAAGACATTGCCTTGGCCGCCAGTGATTTTGGCAATAATATCATTACCCCAGAAAACCGCCCAGGTAATAAGTCCAATTAATACAAGAACTATAAATAATAATATCGAAGTAATAATACGACGAGCCTTGGATGGTTTTTTCTTAGTTTTAGATTTTTTGTCGGTAGTTTTAGTAGACTCTTTCATATCTTTGACACTGTCTTTGCTTTTTTTGAGTTCGCCAGAATCATCAAAATCAAATGCCTGGACTGGCTTGAGAAAATCCTCAACTTTTTGGGTGGGCGTAATGTCTGAGGTCTCTATTTTTGAGGATGTGGTAGTTTTGGTTGTAGAAAGTGTTTTAGTAGAGACGGGTGAAGAAGTCTTGGTAGTAGGTTGCTTCGATGAAATTGGGACTTTTTTAGTTGATTTTTTGGTTTTGGCGGCAGCAGAAATAGAAGCATTTTTTTGGGCAACTCTTACTGCTGCTAGTTTTTTGGCGTCACGAGTAGTAAGCCCGTCAATTGATTTATTCGTTTTCATTATATATAATTATACCATGAAGACATCTAAACTGACAAAAAAACAATTAGCGGTTTTGGATTTTTTGCAGGAGTTTACAGAGGAAAAAGGTCTATCTCCTTCTTATCGAGAAATTCAAGCTGGACTTGGATTATCATCGGTGTCTGCTGTGGCGGAGCATATAGATAATTTGGTTGCTAAAGGTGTGTTGAAAAAAGTGCCTGGTGCGGCAAGATCGCTTGAAATATTAGATTACAAACATGAGGATACGGTGGAATTGTTCAAAGTAACGATGCTTTCTTGCTCGGATGAAGAGAAGAAGGTGCTTTTGAAGGCTGCTGATATTCTTGGCATCGATGTGGAATAGTTGAAAATCAAACCATAACTGTTATAATGTTATTAGGAGATTTCTGATGAGCGCACGAAGAAACAAAACCAACTGGTTTAAAATTATATTTATTGCCGCTTTAATTATTGCGGCGGGCGTGATTTGTTTCTTGGTATGGAAGGCTTATTTTGGTGATGATTCCGCTAGTGATAAGAAAAGTGATGATTCTGCGGTAATTGATGATACGAGCGGTAAAAAGGAAGAGAAGAAAGAGGAGAAAAAAGAGGACACTGAGCCTGAGAAAAAAGACGAAAAAGAGAAAATACCGCAATATGATGGTGATGATCCGAATGAAAAAAATGAACTTACCGGTGCAATAACCTATGCAGGGATTCTTAATCAGAATCTAGTAATAAGGGTTAATATCGATCAATATGTGGCGAGTGGCAAGTGTACTCTGGCGCTAAGGCGTGAAGGGATGACTATTTACTCTACGGAGGCTTCAATTGTGGACTCTGCATCTACTTCGACATGTGAGGGATTTGATATTTCTGTAAAAGCATTAGAACCAGGACCTACAAATATTATTATTTATATCAACGGTGACGGAAAGACAGGTGAGCTAACGAAGGAAATAGAGCTATGAGCGAGGTAATTATGTCGAATCGAATCGCTCGGCGACGAAATGTTCGGAAAAGCTTTCTTGCTGTGTTGGCATTATTTGTGATGATTTTCGTATTTACATTTTTGGTGCAGATGAATCGCAATAGTGAGATGGAAGTGGAGGCGGCTTCGCTAGATGGATTTGATCCTGGATTTATTATTTCGGATTGGCAGATGGGGAACTATAATTCGATGAATGAGTCAGAGATTCAGGCGTTTTTGACGTCGAAGAATTCATGTGCAAATAGGGATTATGATTATTATTTGAGATTGTCGCGCAATAGTGGATATCAGTGGCACTGGAAGGATGATCATTTCGTATGTTTATCGGAAGAATTATTCGGCGATGGTGAAGTGATTGGGTCGGGCGAGACGGCGGCGCATATTTTGTGGCAGACAGCGCAGGACTATAAAATTAATCCACAGGCGCTACTAGTACTACTACAAAAGGAGACTGGGTTAATTACAGACCCGATTCCAAATAATGGTGACTACCGTAAAGCGACTGGATATGGGTGTCCGGATACAGCACCTTGCTCATCGCAATATTATGGGTTCAAGAACCAAGTGCGCCGAGCTGCAGCGCTGTTTAGGACGGTGCTGGATGGTGGATGGACGAACTATCCACTTGGTGAAAACTATGTGCAATATAATCCAAATCCAGATTGCGGTGGGTCGGTAGTGAATATTCGCTCGCTGGCGACTTCGGCTTTGTATAGGTATACACCGTATCAGCCAAATGATGGGGCTCTTGCGGCAGGATATGGTACAGCATATTGTGGTGCGTATGGGAATAGGAATTTTTATTTATATTTCCAGGATTGGTTTGGAGGGATAAAGGACACGAAGAAAAGTATAAAAATTGAGGATATTAACCAAGCGCATCTATCTGATGACACATACTACATAACATCTCCTGCTAACAATAAGGTTTTACTTGCGAACGGCTTAAATGATAGTGGCAATATAGAAGTTGGTGTGCCGAGCGATGATAGCGCGCAGCGATGG
>JAFUBS010000012.1 GCA_017460105.1 Candidatus Saccharimonadota bacterium
AATCTAGTACAATAAATATAAGAATTATTAGAATTATTAGAATAATTATTATAAGTAATGAAGGTTAATTAACTACCATGTCTATCTCTCCATACAAAGTAACCCTAGGCACATCTATTGGTGTTACTACTATGCTAGGACTATTTAGCCTTATGCCTAGTGTCATCGCTACTACTAGTTCTTCGTCTAAGAATGCAGTAGTAACTGTAGGAGCCTCTTGTTCTATGGATAGTACTGTCTCTTCTGCTCATACTGCTACTATCGCTCCTGGTGGTTATAATAAAGAAATAGGTCTAACTAATGTCGCTATTACCTGTAATGATAATGGTGGCTATGCTATCTATGCTATAGGCTTTGGTGATGATACACTAGGTAATAATGTCCTTCATAGTACTACTACTGGTACTACTGACATTAATACTGGTAATGACTTTGCCAGTGCTACTAGTAGCTATAGCTCTAATACTTCACAATGGGCTATGCAGGTAAATAATGTCTCTGGTTCTTCTATTCCTACTATTGTTAATAACTTTGATTCATTATCCTTAGTTCCTACTACCTATACCAAAGTAGCAGAGTACAATGCAGCTACTACTGCCTCCTCTACTTCTGCTATTACTACTAAGTATGGTGCTTATATTGCTATAGGCCATCCTGCTGGTACTTATACTGGCAAAGTAAAGTATACACTTGTGCATCCGAGTGAGGCGACACCGAAAGTACCACCAGCATCATGCAGTAAAGCAATTCCAAACATCTCGTATATGCAGGACATCAATTCATCCAACAAAAGTACAGTTCTTAACTCGTTAACCGAAGGGGAAGCCTACTATGTACGCGACTCTCGTGATGAAGAGCCTTACTGTGTGTCTAAGTTGAAGGATGGGAATTTGTGGATGCTAGATAACTTGAGATTAGACCTCACAGATTCTACCACTATGGCTGCCATAACTGCATCCAATACTAATGCAACCGAAGTTTCTCTCACTAGCCTTCGCAATGGCAATAGAAGTACTGGAGTTCAATACGCCTCTTCTGGCTTCGTTGCTTGGGACTCTTCAGACGAGAACAAGGCAAATGTCTTCAACCAAGCCAAAGCTAATGCTGCTTCTAAAGACACTGTAGTCACTAGCTATGGCTATGGCAGTGGCAAAGTAGGAATATATTACAACTATTGTGCAGCATCTGCCGGTTCATACTGTTATGATTCTGGTGCTGCTCCAGCAGACACTAACGCTTCGCAGGATATCTGCCCAGCAGGTTGGCGTATGCCTACTGGTGGTAGCAGTGGAGAATACGATACACTATATACAGCATATAGTAGTAGCAATGCTATTAATTTCAGAAACGCCCTTTCTACTCCCCTCTCTGGCGTCTTCAGCTATGGCTCGGCCGGCGCTCAGGGCGCGCGTGGCATCTTCTGGTCCTCTACGAGGGTCAATGGCAGCAATATGTACTACCTCTACGTTGATTCGTCCGATGTGATTCGTCTGTACTTCAGCAATCGTGACTACGCTTATTCAATACGTTGCTTGCTCAAATAACAAAAATCCCCCGAGGGTCAAAAGCGGCGGAGTACCGCAACTCGGGGGAGTGCCCTTACGGGCAACTATGGCTAAAGAGTCCCAGCATAGCCGGGAGGAGCATCATCTAATGCGATTTCGGCGGTCTTCTATGATTGATCGTTTCATCGCCTGCCCAGCTTTCGCTGTGCCGACGAGCAATACTCCATAGAGTGTTGCTATCACTAAGATAGCAACTGGAGCGAGAATTACGCCATATACCGGATCCATCGAATCCGTCATGTGATTCTCCAGAAACGTTGCAATATCTCCCATGCGGAAATATAACGCAACTGCGGAACCAATCGCTCCGATAGTCGCAAATCCCCGAAGAGCCTTGCGTTTCAAATGGATAAATCCATTTCCGCTACTCTTACTACGAGTAGTGGCAAATCCTATCACGAAGAAAACAACCACAATAATAGCCATAATAATAACAATGTTCATTTTAACACCCCCATTCCATTGTTATATTTCTTAATCTACAAAGCCAGTCTCCACCTGGTCTTCACCTCTGATTAGCCCCTGACTACCGTCACAAACCAATCTATGCCCTAATTATATCACAAATAGGTAAAAAAGTCAAGAACACCAACAACCAACCACCGAAAGGCACCAAAATCCGATACAACCCTACTCGCTATTCGCCTTCACTTGCTCGTAATCAATACCGTAATTGGCATATTGCAGCTTCATAAATGCCTCGTCCACTGCCGCAGCCGCAGACTTTAATGGGTCTTTATTCTCTACTGGGAGGATTATAAATTTCAGCGGCTTGTTCTTGCCACCGCAAATCTCCATCGTATCACCATAGGCTAGTTCGCTCGAGATTGTCACCTCACGCACGCCGCCAAGCCTCATTCCAGCTACACCCTGATTCCATCCTTCAATCATACCAACCGAAGCATCCAGTGCCTTCGCAAAGGACGTCGGATTCTTACTGTCATCAAACGACGAGTCAAAAATCGTCTCATCCGCACACCAGCCCACATAATACGCTAAGTAATCTTTGTCTGTTGCCTCGAGCTTGTGTCCATCGCCTTTCAGTAAATCTTTGGTCGAGACTCCACCGCTATTCGCCGCCGCCTCGTTATAAGACTTGATATTATCTTTATAAGCAATAAACTTAGCATAATCATCCGCAGAGACCTTCTTGAATTCCTTCATAGCCTCTTCGTATTCTTTCTCGTACTGCGCCTTTTTCTCGTCCGAAATAGTCGACTGTGGCGCACTAGAATCCGCGCTCGACTTATTCCCGTTAATTACTATTGCTGCGTAAGACGCAATCATTGACCCCACCATAATTACCGCAATCGCACCGATTAAAATGCGTTGCTTCAAACTTGTTTTTAGCTCCATCTCTTCCATAACCCAAATTATAACACAAAAATAGCCCCGCTGGGAGCTATTTTTGTAATTTTAAGAAATTATTCAGCTTTCTTGGCTGGTTTTTGCAAGATTTCAACTTTCTTGAACGAACCACCTGCCTTCTTGATTGCTTGAATAGCAGTCTTCGAAGCGAATTGCGTTTCTAGTTCAATCTTGCTCTTTAGCTCGCCACGAGTGATTACCTTTACTTTCACAAATGGTGAAGAGATTAGGCTATTCTCAGCTAGCACGTAGTTGTCAACCTTACCCTTGAGGTCGTTCAGGCGATCTGTATAAACCACCTCGGCCTTAGTGTGGAAAGATTTGAAACCTTTGAGCTTTGGCACAGCTTGCATAATTGCGCGCTGACCACCCATGAACCCAGCTGGCATCTTGCGATGGCCCGTACGAGCCTTCTGGCCCTTAGTACCACGACCAGCGGTCTTGCCCTGACCAGCCGAGATACCACGTCCCTTACGAGACGGGCGAGTATTCTTCTCTACTACTAAATCATTATATTTCATTACTTAGTCTCCTTCTTCGCAGACTTCTTTGCTACTGACTTTGCAGTCTTGTCGGCAGCCTTAGCAGCTGGCTTTGCAGCCTTTGCTGCAGTCTTCCTCGCTGGAGCCTCGGCCTTCTCGGCCTTAGCTGGCTTTGCGACAGCCTTGTCAGACTTCACGCCAGTCCACTCATTACGTGGCACCTGTGCACGAAGACCCTCAATTACTGCATAAGCAATGTTTACCTTGTTGGTACTACCAAGTGACTTAGAAATCAAATTCTTTACACCGGTAAGACCCATGATTGAACGCACTGTACCGCCAGCGATAATACCAGTACCAGGAGCAGCAGGTTTCATCAATACATCTGCGCCAGTTACCTTAGTACGGGTTTCGTGACAAATCGTCTCGCCATTCATATTGAAGGTAATCATAGATTTCTTTGCCTTCGATGTAGCCTTTGCAACTGCAGTAGTCACATCGTTACCTTTAGCGACACCTACGCCTACCTTGTTCTTGTGGTTGCCAATCGCTACGAGTGCTTTGAAGCGCATGCGACGACCACCGGCCACAGTACGCGACACGCGGTCTACGGCGATAGTAATCTCGTCAAATTCCTTTGGACCAGCCTCAGCTTTGACACGATCACGACGACCACGACGCTCCATTCTACGACCAGAAATATCGCGGGTGTGCTTGCCGGCAGCAACCTTGTCTTCCATTTTGAGGGTGCCGGACTTGTTAATTACTCTTGGAGTTTTCTTTTCAGCTTCTGCCATATTAGAACTTAAGTCCTTCCTTGCGAGCAGCGTCAGCAAGTGCGCTCATTCTGCCTGCATATAATTTAGAACCGCGATCAAATACGACTTTTTCAACCTTCGCAGCTTTCGCTTTCTTAGCGATTTCGGCGCCAATCTTAGCGGCTTTTTCGGTCTTTGTACCAGTCATTTTGGCACCAACCGTAGTTGCATATGCCAAAGTAACTTTCTTGTCGTCATCAATCACTTGCGCGGTAATGTGAAGGTTCGAAAAATGAACCGAAAGGCGTGGGCGTTCTGCCGTGCCATGAATCTTTGCACGAGTACGTGCAGCTCTATATTCGCTTTTCATTATTTCTTCCCTGCCTTTCCAGCCTTGCGGATGATTACTTCATCTACATACTTGATGCCTTTACCCTTGTATGGCTCTGGCTTCTTGAGGCTGCGGATTTCTGCGGCTACCTGACCGACCTTTTGCTTGTCGATACCTGACACCGTGATCTCCATTTTATTGGTAGTAAGCTGGACACCTTCTGGGGCTTTGTATTTCACTGGATGTGAAAAACCGAGCGCCATCTCGATTTCTTGTCCACCGCCTGATAGACGAAAACCTACACCGTTAATTTCTAGTTTTTTCTCGTAGCCCTTGGTGACACCAATCACAGCATTGTTAATCAATGCGCGTTGTAAGCCATGCCAAGCCCGAGATTTTGGCTCGTCATCCTTGCGGGTGACGATCACCTGAGTGCCCTCGACCTTCGTTGTGGTCTGAGGCTGAACCGGAACGATGAGCTGACCCTTCGGTCCAGCAACAGTAATTTCGCTGTCGCCGACCGTGATTGTCACTCCCGCCGGAATATCGATGGGTTGTTTTCCGATACGACTCATATCTTCCTTTACTTTAATATCTCTACAATTATATCACAAAAAAGAGGTCATGGCAACCTCTTTTTTGTTGGACTATCATTACTTAGCGTTGTTTTTGCGACGCTTCGCGGCCTTAATGATTAAGACCACCACGCCTAACGATAGGACGCTAAACGCACCGGCTATTTCATATCCAAGTGCACTAGCTTCGGCATTATCCTCAGCCTTGGTCATTTTACCAGTCTCTGGAGTATCTGGCACATCACCACCGTGACCTTCTTTGCGCATATTTACTACCGTCAAAGTCAAGTCTTCCTCGTTCCAAGTGTAGTTATCACTACCACTCTTTTCGATCGTACAGGTCTTGGCATAAGTATTAGTCAAAGTATCCATGTCGATACCAGTTAGTTCGCTGCTACAAGTAGTCACCATTGTAGCCGAACCTTCAGCTAATTTATACTCATCCAAGGTCTTAGTTTCGGCAATCTCGTACTCGAATGTCTCTTCTTTCTCGTCGGCAGAAACCGGGATATTTACCACGATTTGACCATCTTCGTCAGTCACTTCTTCTTCACCGTTTATCTCAAAGGTGACACCAGCTAGAACTAGGCTCTCCTCATTGATTTTAACAAGTGTAAACTCCTCAGCTCCTTCGTAGATAATCTCGTCAGTTGCCTCAGTCCAAGTATTGGTAATTTCAAATTCCGAAATACTCTTTTCCCAACTTCCCTTAATGGCGTCATCTTCACCAAGCACCACAATGATGCTCTCGCCTTCTTCGAATGCCATTTCGCCAATTGCCGACTCCTGTACCGAATAGACAATTTCTTCGCCGTCTTCGTACTTATAAAGTCCGCTGAAGGTAAATGTCCATTCGTCGTTCTGACCGGCAACGATAGATGCAGTATCAATAGTCTGGCCATTCGCAAGTAACTCTACCATTACAAAAGTTGGTCTCACGAGCTCGTTATTATTACCAGCCCAAATCTTTTTGACCTTTAGCTCACCAGTTTCATTATACATCTCTGGGATATGCTTATTGGTAATCACGTTATCTTCGATTGTTACAGTATAATCGTCATCACCACTAAACTCTGTACATTCAATTGCATCGCCCTCACCGCTACAAGTTGATGCCTCGACGATTTCATATTCAATTAATTCACCATCAGCATTCTTCTCAGGCAAGTCAGCGAAGGCATAATCCTTATCTTGCAATGCAAGTTCTTCGTATGCCACGAATTTGCCTTCATCATTCTTCACTGCCACATAGTAACCCTCGTAGTTTTGACGCAAGCCATCGCGATTGTCTTCATCGTCCCACTTCTTAGACGCTTCTACACTGACCGACTTATAAATATTCGTGAATGTATTGTCATATTCCGAAACGTTCAAATCAAGCGTACCAGTCTTACTATTAAATGATACTTCGATTGTAAATGAGATTCCACCTACTACCTCGTCGGCTGGCTCTACGCTAGGCACATCAAAGGTTTCTTTTACTACATAGCTATAGGTTTTGCCAGCGTCTTGTTCGCTAAATTCGATCGTACCGAAGTTTACAGTATGATCCTTAGTATCGCTCTTTACGACCAAGGAATCGGTCTCCGGCATCGGAGCACCATCACTGCCAGTAATCGTAAAGGTGAATTCGTCTGTATCTTTCCAATCACGGCCCTCTAGCACCTTGACGAATGCTAATTCGTTATCAGCACCATAAGTCTTGGTGTCTTCATATAGATTGTAAATAGTCTGGGATGTCTTGGAATAAGTTTGAGAATCAATCACGAGTGCGCCCTCACCATTGTCAGATACCTCAATCGTTACCTCAATATCTTCATCACCAGCCTGTCTCGATACGCCATGGCGGAATGCACTAGAGCCATCCTCGTTCTTGGTCTTTTCGGTAATCACATATCTGTAAGTACCGGCCTTGGTGATGTTTACAACGAATTCTGCCGTATTGCCAGACAGAGTCACATTCTTACTGTCGATTATCTCACCATTACCAATCAATTGGAATTCAAAGTTATCTCTATCAATCCAGAATTGCTCATAACCTTGTACGAAATCCTTGAATGCCAAAATCCTTGCTTCTACTGGCGAAACTTTGTAATCATTTTCAAACGTGACTTCTGTTTCTGTACCAGCAACAATCGTACCAGTTTTAGTCGTGGTTTCGCCATCGTTAAAGCCATCCTTGGCATCTTCTACGATTTCATAGTACCAATCCTTGGCAATGTTCTTAAACTCTTTGCTCTCATCGTGCTTCAAGGTAAACGTTTCAGTTCTTACAGCCTCAGCATCACCTTGCTTCTTGTAGAAATTCACCGTGAAGTTAAACATTTTCGTTCTGGCTTGGTCGAGATCACCACTCGTAGCAGTAACTTCCTTTGTAATCTTCAAGTCGCCAGATTCAAGGTAGTTGGTAACTGTTGCGGTCGAGCTTGCGTTACCAAATACCTCGGCTACGCCTTCCTTATCCTCCGTACCATCATACATGACAACCAAATAATCAACTTCGTTCTTAGTATAGCCTTCTGGCAATTTCTCGCTTACTTCAAAGGTTGTACCAGTTGGGACATCGGTTACCATGATTTTCTGGTTGACCTTAATTGTCTCGGTAATTACACCGCCAGTATAGGCCTTCTTTTCGCTCCTATCAATCACCGAACCGTCATCACCGTAAGTATAAATACGATATTGTCCAGAGTCTGAACCAGTCAAAGTGACCGTGATTTCATATTCGTCTTCAATAGTAGTGTCTTCTTCGCCGTTGTTCATTACCTTCTTACCGACCAAGATACCACCATTCAATGTGTTCTCTGCCGACAAAGTTGTTAGCTCATCCTCGCTGATTTCCGCAGTAGTAAACGTACCGTCTTCACTGAAGACTACATCATGGATACCACCATCGTCCACAATCATTGGATGATACTTGCGCTTAGTGATATGATAGTGATTCGAACCGCCATCGTTCAAATCGTACGATTCATTATCGAATTCATAATCATGTCCTGGCTCAAGAATAACATATTCGTATTCGCCAACTTTTACGATTTCGCCCAAATTACGTAGACCTTCAGTCGCCGGTGTACCGTCAAGTTTTTTCATCACACCAGGAGCCACTGCGTAGGTATAGCTGTTCTTCCAGGCATCACCATCGGCACCTTGCTTATTGAATACATAGTGTCTTACAGCTTCTGGATTCGTATCTCTATCAACGAACAGGTCAAGTGAAATCTCAGCGATATCATCACGTTGTCCTGGATCCATGCCGTCTGCCCAGAGCTTCATAACTTCTAGGTCAACTTCTGGCAAATTGGTTGGATCGCGTTCCTCTTCAAACACTACGTCTGGAGACAAAGCCGAGTAAGAAGTTTCGTCACTTCCCTCAATCTTTGTAGCAGTACGATATTTGAAAGTAGCCGAAGAGTTCGTAATCAGTCTAAAACTGCCATCGTCGTTTGTACCGATACCAAACTTCTCAAGGTCGGTTTCGCTACAAGTCTCACCGTTTCTAATTGCCGCAATACAATCCATTGCTTCTTGGCTTGGCCATACTGTAAAGGTCACAGAAGCCTTTTCGCCATTTACGAGAGTCTTGTCGTGGCCCGGATTCCAGTGTACACTTCCGCCCTCAAAAGTTGCAGGTTCATAATCGTCTCCCCAAGAATCTGGCACACTATAGCGGAAATTGCCGGCAGTACCATCTACTTCGGTTGAAGTAGCCGCTGTAATACCATCTTCGATTTGCAAATCTGCTACAGACAGACCCATTTTAATCTTATCAACGATATCAGCGAAAGCTCTCTCTAGCGAATCTTGGTCAGAAGCATCGTAATAAGCACCGCCAAGTTCTTCCATGTTCTCCACATCACCGAACGCGCCAACCGCATAAAGCTCTTTATTTGTGTCGCCAGTAATTTGTGCAGAAATAATCTTAGCAGCGCCTAAATTCCAACCATTGTCATCGTTGTTGCCCTCACCCCAAATCGTATCATCATCACAAACCCATACGCGACCCTCACGATGGCGATTGAAGCAGTCTGTAGCGTCATCATCGAATTGGCTGTCACGGAAAGTCGGGTCGCCGTCGGAGACGAAGATCACATAAGTCTTGTCCGTATCGCCTTCTCCGAATGAAATTTCATTTGCAGCTTTGAGCGCAGCTTCCCAGTTCGTACCAGCTGCGTCACCCGTGCTAACCGTAGCGTTAGTTACCCAGCCTTTGAAAGTATCAAGATCAACGGTTGGGCCGTCGGTAGCATTCACATTGGTTGCAAAATCGACAAATGCCATTTCTACAACATCTTTTAAGTCTTCATCTGAAGGATCGTTTTGCGAAAGGAGTTGATTAGCAAGAACATTTACAGCATCCTTAGCGACCTGAATACGAGTACCGTGATCCACCGAAACACGTGTGTAGCGAGTACCAGAATAAACCGTAGAACAATTACCGGTGTAAACAGTGCCAGTATAGTTATTGCCGACTTCGCCACAATATCTCGTACCAAACGCACCCGTACGCCATCTACTTAGTGGCAAATAGTCGCCGCTAACTAGTCCATAATTACCATAGGTGTTTGGATTATATTCATACGTAGTAGCGTTTTGCCCCATACTTCCTGAAGTATCGAACACCACTACTACATTTGCCTTCGTGGCGTCAGTCTTCTGACTAGAAACACCCTCAATCTCGAGTGTGATGTCATAAGTACCATCACCATTGGCATGTACTGTTTTTAAGCTCTTCGGGGCTTCACCCGCAGGCTCTTCCGCGTGCACGTTAGCAAATGACATCGGCAATGAACCAAATATCATCACTACTGCCGCGAAAATATTTAATATTTTTCGCTTTAGGCTCATTTTTTGACTCCTTTATTATCCTTCGCAATAGTTTGCCTCAATCCTATCACAAACGATAACAGGGGTCAACCTCGAGCGTTTTCGCTCTCTGTTATTTTTTTACCCCTAATGCTTATCTGTTATTCCAAAAATCGCATTAGTCGTGTCGGCTAGAACCTTCTTCTGTGCTTTAGAATCGCCCTAATAATACCGTATATTATTAATCCCGCCGTAAAGACAAGCGCTATTAAAAACCATATCGGACAGGCAAATACCACTCTAGTCTCCGACGACACTTCCCCCAAATAATTAATGCTCTGCGTCACCTCATATACCCCGAGTGGTGCCACATTAGTCACGTCACGCACCAAGTACCTCGTGCTCTCTGGCATAATTACTTCATCAAGAATACCAGTCTGCCCTTCCTCAGGATAAATCTTGTCTCCAGTCAACACATTTTTGACTTTTAGTTCTACGCTAGCCGTCTCGTGCACATTCCCCTCATTCGTAATCATCGCATCTAAATGAATCGGTAGTCCGGTCACAAATCCAGGTATATTGTTGTTTGTCACCTCACCTTTATGAGTGATTTCGCCGTCAATCTCTGCATAAATCACCGACGCAATTTCGAATATATTCTTGACGCTAAAACCATCCGTCGCTTGGCTATCGTCATTAGAACGCACTGTAATTGCCGCATATTGACCACCCGCTGGAACGTTTTCCGGTACCGTAATAGTAAACTTGATAACCTTCTTGTCATTAGGTTTTAGCGTGCCGGTCGGTTCTTCAATTTTGATCCATTTCGTAATCATCGAACGCTGTGATTCTGTCGCGAGATCTGCATCGTAGCTCGTACCAGTCACGCTATATGGCGTTACTTCGGCTATATATTCAAAATCCGTCTCCGAATTTGCAGGATTAGAAACCAAAATCTCACCGTGATACACTTCCCCGGCCTTTAGGTCAATTTTATGGTTCATTGGTGCCACTGTAAACATGTATTTAACTCCACTTTTATTAAAATTATTATAGCATATACGGCGCACAAAAAATAACCCCGCAGGGTTATTTTTTGCTGAAATTACCAGACTTTGACCATGATCTCGCCACCAAGACCATTCTTCTTGGCATCGCGACCAGTCATCAAACCTTTAGAGGTAGATACAATTATCATACCACGACCAGATTTAATTACTGGGAGCTCGCTTGCAGCCGAGTAGACACGGCGACCAGGCTTAGAAACCTTTGTAATCTCATTAATTTTGCTGACACTACCAGCTTCGTTAATTACTATATGTAGTAAATCACGAGGACTATTCTTCTCAATCGTATAAGAAGCGATGTAGCCATTTTTTGCCAAAATCTCGATTACTGCCACCTTCAATTTGGAAGTAGGAACGAGAATTTCAGTCTTGCCAACCATCACAGCATTACGAATACGTGTAATAAGGTCAGCGATTTGATCTGTAGATTGTAATGACATATTTCTCCTTTCTCCTACCAACTACTCTTTGTTACGCCAGGGATTTCACCCTTGCTTGCTTTTTCACGGAAGTTAATACGGGATAGACCAAAGCGGCGCATATAGCCACGTGGACGTCCGTCCAACATATCGCGATTCTTGAGGCGAGTTACCGACGAGTTGCGTGGCAACTTTTGCAAGCCTTCCAAATCACCAGCGGCCTTGAGCGCGGCACGCTTTGCTTTGTATTTCTCGTACATCTCACGCCTTTTCTCGTCGCGAAGCACTGCAGATTTCTTTGCCATACTACTTTGCTCCCTTCTCGAACGGCATGCCAAAGAGTTCTAATAGTTTCAAACTTCCTTCTTTCGAACCGTTTTTAATAATAAATGTTACCTCAAGACCATGAAGTGCAGCTGCATCCTCGAAAGTGATTTCTGGAAATACAGTCTGTTCCTTAAGGCCAAGATTGTAATTGCCTTGTGCATCAAATGCTGTGCGGCTCACACCGTGGAAATCACGTACGTGTGGCAATGCGATGTTGATCAAGCGATCAACGAATTCGTACATTTTGTCGTTACGCAAAGTTACAAGATAACCAACTGGCGCACCCATACCTTTACGAATTTTAAACGTAGCAATTGACTTCTTTGCTAGTCTAGAAGTAGGCGCCTGTCCAGTAATCTTCGCAAGCGTCAAAGCTACCGTTTCGGTAAACTTCTTGTCTTCGCGCTTCTTGCCAACGCCAGAAGACACGATAACTTTCTTTAGCTCTGGAACTTGATTAATATTTTTAAGGCCAAGTTCTTTAGCTAGTTTTGCCTTGAGCTCATCATTATATAGAGCTTTCAGGCGTGGTTGTGCTTTGGCAACAGTTTTTGCTGATGCCTTGGCAGCCGTTTTCTTTTCCGCCATTATTTAGCTCCTTTCTTTGCTTTTTTATCGGCTTTTTTGTCAACTTTTTTCACAGAAGACTTCACGTCAGCAGCTTTTACAAGCTTTAGGTTAGACAAATCAATTCCAACATGGATAGTCTTTTTGCCACCGGCTGGATTGTAATAAGTCTTCTTCATATGACGTTCAACTAGCCCAATACCCTCGAGCATAGCCTTACCGTTTTTACAATCAATCTTGACGATTTGCGCCTTAGTACCCTTGTTGTCACCGGAGATTATCATCACGGTATCATTAACTTTCAAAGTTTTCATTAGAGTACCTCCGGAGCCAAGCTGATAATTTTGTTAAATCCAGCATCACGAAGCTCTCTAGGGATAGGACCGAATACACGGGTACCCTTTGGAGTCTTATCTTCGTTGACTAGTACAGCTGCGTTTTCGTCAAAACGAATTGTTGAACCATCTGGACGGCGAATCGGAGCTACAGTACGAACAATTACTGCCTTTACTACAGCCTTTTTCTTAACGCCACCAGTTGGTGATGCATCTTTCACTGAACAAGTGACAATGTCACCTACGCGAGCATAGCGAGCGCGGGTGCCACCAAGAACGCGAATTACTCCGAGCTCCTTAGCGCCACTGTTATCAGCAACCTTTAATCTAGTTTCTTGTTGAATCATTACGCCTCCTCCCCTTCTGCTTCTTCAGCTTCAGCGGCCTTAGCACGTGCGATTTCATCAGCACCAACTTTTTCTTCGTGTTGGACTTCAGTCACGCCTTCTTTAAGTTCAACTGTGCCACGAGATTTCTCAATAATCTTTACCAAAGTATAGGCCTTGGTCTTAGAAATCGGGGCGGTTTCGGCGATTTCTACGAGATCGCCAACTCCTGCCTCATTCTTCTCATCATGAGCAGTGTATTTACGAGTTTTCGTATACTGCTTGCGATAGAGAGGATGAGTTTCGCGAGAAACGATGGAGACGGTAATGGTCTTATCACGCGAATCGGAGGTCACTGTTCCTATGAGTGTGTGTGCCATTTTAGAACTCCTCTTTCTTTATAATTTTACATTTCACTGGCAACTTGTGTGAAGCGAGACGCAAAGCTTCTTTTGCCTGCTCATCGGTCACGTCAGCGATTTCGAACATCACTGTGCCAGCCTTTACCTTTGCCACAAAGAATTGTGGTTCACCTTTACCAGAACCCATTTTTACATCAAGTGGTTTCTTAGTAACCGGTGTATGTGGGAAGATTCTAATCCAAATCTTACCACCACGCTTAATATAACGGGTAATAGCCTGACGTGCAGCCTCAATTTGACGGCTGTTCACACGCTCGTTGTCGAGCGACATCAAACCATAATCACCGAAAGCGACTGTATTGCAGCGCGAGGCAATACCTTCGTTCTTGCCTTTGCGAACCTTGCGGTGCGCAGTTTTCTTTGGAAGTAAAATCGCCATATTATTTCTCCCCCTTGTAAATCCAAACCTTCACGCCGACGATACCAGCAATTGTTGGTGCGTGATGGCAGTAGAAATCAATATCAGCTCTGAGCGTATGTAGAGGCACTGAACCTTCAATGAATTTCTCACGACGGCTCATCTCGGCGCCATTTAGACGTCCAGATACTTCGATACGTACACCTTTAGCGCCAGCATTCATAGTTGATTGAAGTGCTGTCTTTACTGCGCGGCGGAAATTCATACGCTTCCCAAGTTGGAAACCGATGTTTTCAGCCACGAGCTTAGCGTTAAGTTCTGGCTTTTTGACTTCTTCTACGTTGATGCGGATAGGACCGTCAACGATTTTCTCAATTTGTTTCTTGAGCTCGTTGATGCCTGCGCCTTGCTTACCGATTACAGCACCTGCCTTAGCAGTCAAAATCGTAATCGTAGTAAGATTGGCAGAGCGATCAATATTGATGCGTGCGATTGTCGGGCGGCTCTTGAAGCGGTTCTCGATAATCTCACGAATCTTTACGTCTTCCACTAGCCAATGACGAAAGTCGCTCTTGCGGGTAAACCACTTCGATGACCAGTCTTTGCTAATCTGGAGACGGTAAGAGATGGGATTAACCTTCTGACCCATATTACTTTTTCTCCTTTTCTGCCTTCTTGGCTGGCTTATCGGCTTTCTTAGCCTCAGCTGCCTTGTCAGCAGTCTTCTTTACTTTTTCTTCGCCGGCGACCTCGACAAAGATGTTACTACTAATCTTCTCAAATGGCAAAGCACGACCACGAGATGCTGGTACATAGCGGCGCATACGAGTACCACTAGTTACAAAGATACGAGCAATTCGAATCGTCTTTGGATCAATTGACTTACCTGAATTATTAAGCAAATTTGCGTTTGCAGATTCCACAGCCCTTAATACTGCTCTTGCTGCACGGCGTGGGGTGTTTTCGAGAATCACCACCGCGTCAGATACGTAACGATCACGCACGAGCGACGCAACGATGTTGGTCTTGCGTGGCATTGAATCGATACCTTTTTCATATGCGTGTGCAAAAATCGTAGCCATAATTAGTTAGCTCCTTTCGCAGCAGCAGCCTCAGCAGCTTTTTTACCACCGTGGCGTTTGAATTTACGGGTTGGCGCGAACTCGCCGAGCTTGTGACCAACCATATTTTCAGAAACGAAAACTGGCACATGAACCTTGCCGTTATGGACAGCGATTGTCCTACCTACCATTTCTGGTGAAATCGTAGATTGGCGAGACCAAGTTTTGATCACAGTGCGATCTTCGGCGGAGAGAGCAGCAACCTTCTTCGCGAGTTTGTAGTCTACAAATAGACCTTTCTTAAGACTCCGAGACATTATTTCCTCTTTCCTTCGTGGCGACTGCGCACGATCATCTTATTAGTTTTCTTATTATGACGAGTACGGTAACCGAGCGTCAACTGGCCCCATGGTGTACGAGGAGCCTTACCGCTACCGTGACGACCACCGTCACCACCACCGTGTGGGTGATCCGTAGCGTTCATCACGACACCACGTACGGTTGGGCGGATACCCTTGCGGCGACGACGACCAGCAGCACCAATCTTTACGTTCTGATGCTGTAAGTTAGATACTGTACCAATCGAAGCCTCGCAAGTAGCAAGCACTTTACGAACTTCGCCAGATGGCATTCTAAGAGTGGCGTAACCATCTTCTTTTGCCATGAGCTGAGCCGACGCACCAGCTGCACGTACCATCTGAGCACCTCTACCTGGAGTAAGTTCGATTGCATAAACAAACGTACCTACTGGGATATTTTCGAGAGGCAAGCGGTTGCTATCCTCGACTTCAATCTCGTTACCAGTCTTGAATGTGGTACCCTTAGTCATCTTAGTATCAGCAAGTACATAATAATATGTACCATTTTCGTCCTTAACGCGTGCAATACGCGCTGAACGATTTGGATCGTACTCAATTTCCTCAACTGTAAAAGTCAAATCTTTTGGTAGATTGTAGGTCATCAAACGATAATGACGCTTGACACCACCACCACGATGGCGCACCGTAATGCGACCTTGATTGTTTTTACCCGCCTGTTGCTTTTTGGCCTTAAGGAGTGACTTCATCGGCTTGTTGGTTGTGATTTGGTCATAATCCTCAGTCGTCTTCTGACGCTGGGCCGGAGTAATCGGGCGATATGCTTTAATTGCCATTATTTATTCTCCTTACCTGCATTCTTGTCGGCCTTCTTAGCAGCTTTTTCTGCTTTTTTGGCTTCCTTTGCGCTGGTTTTCTTATCTTCTTTTTCTGGCTCTTCGAAAACCTTGATCGAATCACCATCTTTCAATGTAACATATGCATATTTCTTGTCTTTGCGATAGGTAATGCCAGGATAAGCATGCTTGCCTTTGCTGTACTTAGTCGCCTTACCGTTACGTACGAGCGTACGAACATCAATCACAGTCACATTAAATTCTTTTTCAACGAGTTTTGCAATCTCTTGCTTGCTCATACCGAGCTTCACTGGGAAAACATAAGTACGCTTGGTTTGTTCGCGATAAGTTTTCTCAGTGGCGCGTGGTTCTAGGATATTGAGTTTGATTTCTGCTTCTGCCATCTTACTTCTCCTCTCCAACGAGCCATGCTTCCATTGCTGGCAAAGCTGCTTCCACAATCACGACCTTATCAGCATTCATAATATCGAAAACGTTAAGGTATGTTGGGCGTACTGCTTTTAGATTTGCAATGTTGCGAGTTGCGCGTACTGTCAATTCATCCTTTTCAGGAACTACAAACAATATATTTGCACTACTGTCAACTTTATTGTCTGCTAATATTTTCATTGTTTCTTTGGTCTTACCATCTTTGATCTTGAAATCTGCAATTGTTACTACTGCCTTGTCAGCATTCTTCATCGAAAGTGCTTGGCAAACAGCCTGACGCTTTGCGGATCTGCTAATCTTCTTAGTGAAGTTCTCTTCACCGGTGCGACCAAACGCCACACCACCATGGCGCCAAATTGGGTTGCGGGTGCTACCGAAACGAGCGCGCCCAGTACCTTTTTGCTTCCATGGTTTCTTGCCGCCACCACGTACTTCACCGCGCTTCAAAGTCTTTGCGTGCGAAGAACGAGAATTGGCAAGATATGCATCATAAGCGAGTTTTACTAGCTCATGATTTTCTACGGAGAGACCGAAAATGTCTTTGTTAAGTGTAGCCATATTACTCCTTTCCCTCCACGGTTACGATTGAGCGCTTTGGACCAGGCACTGCGCCTTTGAGACCAATCAAATTGTTAGCGGCATCGATATAAGCCACCACCAAATTCTTTACGGTCACAGTATCGTGTCCCATACGTCCTGGCATTTTCTTGCCCTTCCAAACTTTCTGTGGATACATCGAACCAATCGAACCAACTTTACGAATATCGCCCTTAAAGCCGTGGGTATTGCGAGATTCGTTAAAGTTATGACGCTTTACCGTGCCTGCATAGCCTTTACCCTTGCTTGTACCAGTGACGCTAACCTTGTCACCGAGCTTGAAACTTTCTACTGTCAAAGTATCGCCAAGTTTAATACCTTCAGGCAAAACTTCCACACGAAATTCCTTGAGAACTTTAGGGTTGATATTTTCACCGGCCTTTTTAACGTGGCCAGTAACCGACTTGCTCAGATTCTTACCCTGACCGTAGCCCACTTGCACAGCATTATAACCGTCGGTTTCGACAGTCTTTATCTGAGTCACTGCGCACGGACCGGCTTGTAGAATTGTAACTGGAGTCACAACGCCATCTTCACCGATGATCTGGGTCATACCAATTTTGGTGCCGAGAATGACTTGCATTCTATTCCTTTCCTTTAAGTTTGTTTTACCGCATAAACGGTTATTGCCGCATAATCGCGGCTTGCCTCACTATTCGTAAGACTTACTCCACTGCCCTGTAAGCAGTACTGCCGTTTTGCCTCTGTACAACAGGCAAAACTGCACTATTAAAACTAGACTTTGAGGACGGTTTCCAACGTGAGATTTGTGGACCTAACCTTATGTCTAGAAATAACTACTTAATTATAGCACAGAAATTAATTATTTTCAAGATAATTATCAATGAAACCTTCGATTTTGCCATCTAGCACTGCGTCCGGGTCGGTTTCTTCATATCCGGTACGCGTATCTTTGACCAATTTATAAGGCTGCAAGACGTAATTACGTATCTGTTGACCCCAACCCGCCGATTCGCCAGCGCGTAGTTTATCTATAGATTCCGCATGCTGTTCGAGTTGCATTTGCACCAATTTACCACGCAAAATCTCCATCGCTTTTTCCTTGTTTTGGAGCTGCGAACGCTCATTCTGGATTGCTACCACTGTATTCGTCGGAAGATGCGTGATTCGTACTGCCGAATTAGTAGTGTTTACCGACTGCCCGCCATGACCGCCGGAATGATATACGTCAATTCTGAGGTCTTTATCATCAATCTGCACGTCTGTATCGGCTTTAATCACTGGTAATATTTCTACCAAAGCAAATGACGTTTGGCGCAAATTGTTTGCATTAAACGGCGACAATCGCACTAGACGATGTACTCCATGCTCGGATTTCAAGAGCCCATACACGTTACTACCAGACAATTCATATACAGCGGTTTTAATGCCAGCTTCCTCGCCTGCGACTCGCTCAATTAAGGCCGTCTTAATATTATTACGTTCTGCAAATCTAAGATACATCCGTTCCAGCATCCCAGCCCAATCCATCGCTTCGGTGCCACCAGCGCCCGATGTAATTCTGAGCACCACATTCTTATCATCATACGGACCAGTAAACCTGAGAGCCTTTTTGAGCTCTACCAGTTGCTCTTCCATTGCAGCAATTTGCATCTCAACCTCCACACGCAGACTATCGTCCGCTAGTTCGATCAGCTCTTTTATGTCAGCAATTTGCGTACTTAGCAGTTGCCACGGCTGCACCTCATCGGAAAGTTGCGACAGACGTTGATTCTTCTCGGTCGCGACCTGCACATTATGCCAAATTTCCGGCTCTGCAACTTCTTTTTCTAGTTCAGAAATTTCGCTGATTTTTTCATCAATTTTCAGTTTATCATATACCTGCTTGAAATCTTGTTCCAGTATATTCAGACGTTTAAGTAAATCTTGCATGTACCTATTATATCATTAATCTCCTGGGGGTAGGGGGTTGATTTCTCAACGCATTTATGCTAGATTAAAGATTACATTTATGAACATCTGGAATAATTTACCGAAACCATTTCTAATCTTGGCGCCCATGGAAGGCGTCACCGACATTGCCTTCCGCCAGGTTATTGCTCATGCTGGTCGGCCAGATTTGTTCTTCACAGAATTTACCAACGTCAGTAGCTATGCATCCGAAAAAGGCCGCCACAACGCCTTAGAACGTCTAGAAATTGCACCCTCGGATTCCCCTATTATTGCCCAGATTTGGGGCAAAAATCCTGAGCACTTTGCGGAAATTTCCAGCGCGCTCGAATCGCTTGGTTTTTCTGGCATAGACCTCAATTTTGGCTGTCCAGACAAGAACGTCAACCGTACCGGCGGTGGCGCCGCCATGATTAAGACGCCAGAGCTCGCCGTAGAATGTTATCGCAACGCTCGTTCTCATACAGCTCTACCGGTTTCTATTAAAACGCGCCTCGGCTGGAGCCAGCCAGAAGAATTCCGCGAATGGCTACCAGTACTACTCCACGAGCATCCAGCCGCCCTCACGGTGCATCTTCGTACCAAGAAAGAGATGAGCAAAGTCCCCGCCCACTACGAGTTGATTCCGGAAATCGTTGAACTACGCAACCAAATTAGTCCAGACACCAAGTTAATCATCAATGGCGACATCAAGGATCGTGCTCACGCGCTAGAACTTCACACTAAGTATCCAGAAGTAGATGGTTTTATGATTGGTCGTGGCGTCTTCCAGAACCCATACTGTTTCACCGACCACCGACCCACCCGCGCAGAATTGATGGAACTTTTGAATTTGCATTTAGACTTGTACGAAAAAGCATCTTCTCATACACTGCCTTATGAACCCTTAAAGCATTTTTTCAAAATCTACATCAACAATTTCCCGGGCGCATCAGATATCCGTGCGAAGCTCATGGAGACGCATTCCGTCGCCGAAGCGCGCGCCGTTCTAGGCGCCAGCATGATTGAAGATAATGTGTTATAATGAAATTACTCATGCTACACCTAGGTCACTGGCAATGAGAAAAGTTCAAAGCTGCGGGTATCGTCATTTATGCTCGTAGCCAGGAGCCAATAAATCAGGCTCACATAAATGACTCTAACAATCATAATTTGAAGGAGTCTTTATGAAAAACTTTAATAAAAACAAAACGGAACGCGTAGAGGTAATGGCCCTCTTCGGATACGAAATGACTCCGTGTCAGCCACTCACATTCAGGCGACGGGGCGAGTCCGAAACGGAAATTACCGACCTCTTGCAAACCCACGTTCGCTTTGCGGGCGAAGCGGTCTTGCACATCTTCGACGTTCTCGTTGGCCGGGAAAAAATGACGCTGGAGTTCAACTCTCGCGATTTATCCTGGCACCTCACACAATAAAATATATCCCCGAAAGGGGATATATTTTATATTTCGAACGGCAACCGGCCATATCCGGGCAACCTATCATGATAGGCCTTTTTTAGTTCTGCCCTACTCGCTACACACTCAAACGGTTTCATCACACCATCCACGCCCAAAAGGCCTTTATAGATCTCAGTCAAATCCACATCTTCAAACAAATCGTGCCCAAAAATTTTCCTTTGTTCCTCATATGCCACAAACGGTGCGAAAAGCAAATACGAATTCGCACATTTTGCACATTTTCCACACCATTTCAGCTCACGATTATTCGCATTTTGTTTATAATTCGCCACATTGCAAGACGAAAACTTATCTCCGTACTTATCCCAGCACTTTTCCGCAAACATTTGCGCAATCGTTAGCTCATCATATTTCTCTAGCGGCAAATCGATCTTCAAATCTGTAGAAACATACTCCCCCAAATATTCGCGAAGAAGCCTCTGTGCCTCTGCCGTCTTAGACCACTGATGGTTCACTGGCAAATCATCAATCCAGGCATGCGGTTCTACACCCTCCATGCCAATACCGAGCACAATCTTATCACATCTCAACAAAATTGCTTGCACCAAGGCTAGTGCTTCGTTGATAATTGTTACTGGTACATGTCCATTCATTCCGCCAGCACGTTTCAAAGCTTCCTTATCTATCTCACGCCGCACAATCACAGGATTCATCTCGCCCGCAGCGTCATCTACAATTTCCGGATAGCTCTCCTGCGCAGTGATGTACATCGTATAGCATTTGATGTCCTGTTCTCGTAGCATTTCTAACGCTAGGAGCGAGTCTTTTCCACCACTCACTAATACAAGCGCACGATTAGTCTCGAACGAATTATCCGCCGCGTCACTTTTCGCCGCGTCACTTTTCGCCACAAAATGCGCCAAATCCTTCCGCTTTAGCCCATTTTCAAAAGCAAACTGACTTAATCCCTCCTGATAGACTTTATCAAAGAATCTTGCCTGCCACTCATCGAGCGTAGCACTCACCTTTACTTCGCTTCCAGCCGCGACTTTGTAATATGAAGTTCCCAGCACCATAAATGCCAAAAAGAGCGCTCGCTCCAATACATCTTTATCGTATTTTTCCGAACGTTTTATTGCGAACTTCACCCTTTCCTCAAAAGTTTCCGTATCGTTCCGATACCGAAACTTCGCCACCCCAGTCGCATCGTCAAATGAATAATTCAAAAATTCGAAACTCATTTTAATTCCTTCACTAGTTCTTTGAATTTATCCCCTCGCTCATAAAAATCTTTAAACATATCAAAACTCGCTGCTCCTGGGCTAAGCAGCACCACTGGCCCAACGCCATTGCTAGCCTCATGCCTCTCTCCATTCGCATCTTGCAATGTTCGCCCCTGACGCGCGTCACTTTCAAGACGTTCTGCCACGTCACGCGCACTAACTACGGCCTTCTCCAGGCTATTGCTGAGTAGATATTTCTCCGCATCCTCACCTTCCGCCAACTTTTGTCTAGTTTCACCAATCAAAATCACTTTGACGAGATTTGGAGCGTCAAAGATCGCCCGTTTTTCCATAGTCAAATTCAACCCTCGATCTTTACCACCCGCAATTAACACTAGTGGTCGGTCGGCAAAAGTCTTTATTGCCACATCGAGCGACGGGTATGACGCCGAAAAACTGTCATCGTAGTAATCCACTCCGTTCAAAGTTCTTACATATTCAATATGGTGAGGCAATCCTTTAAAATCTTTAAACGCCTCAGCGATTTCTTCATAATAATCTGATACGATGTCCTCTACTGGCAAACACAAAAATCCCGATACGGCAAGTAAAGCCGCTTCCGCGTTTTCCTTATTGTGTTCCCCAGGCACCCCTAAACTATCCAATAGTTTACGCATTTTTTCAGACATATCATCTAGTGGATAGGCTAGTTTGTGCGCAGAAGATTCTTCCGCAACCTTTACCGACCACTTATTATTCTTAAAATATACCAAAGTGTCACTAGTTGTTTGATGCCTTGCGATATTTGCCTTCGCTTCTACATAGTCATCAAACCCATCATGCACGTTTAGATGGTCCGCCTCGATTCTTAATACTACTGCCACCCTCGGCGATCGTTCAAGATCCCACAGCTGAAAACTGCTCATCTCATATACCACCACATCGTTAGCCGTCAAATCATCTAGTACATCTATCGCCGGCTTGCCAATATTCCCTACCAAATATACTTTTTTGCCAATCGCCTGAAGAATTGCCGTAATCAAAGAACAAGTTGTACCCTTGCCCTTAGTTCCCGTCACACCAATGATTGGCGCAGGGCACTTTTCAAAAAAATATCTAGTTACACTAGTAAATTCTTTTCTTGGATGTACAGATGGGCTTCTAAAAACCATGTCGTATTCCGAAAAATCGACCCCCTTCAGCTCTTCTAACGTAAATTTATCAAAAATCTTTATCTCGTCATCTCGCCGAGAAAAATACCTCCCAACTGCTTTCCCCTCTTTACCATACCCCAATACTGCAATTTTCATAGTCTAATTATAGCACAACTAGAAATTCAAATGCGTTTCCAATCCCGAAATTACTGCTTTCTCCACCGAAGAGACTGTAGCAAATCCTTTTATTCCGGACCCTGCAAATTCGCGTGCAAGCTCAATCATCTTGGCTTTATCAATTCCGCGGATCAAATTCGGTACCGTATCATATTTCACGACACCTTCATTCACAAAGTAATTTTCCGCATAATAATCTGCCACCTGCCCCACCGTCTGTGCGCCCATTTGGAAACGTCCAAGCGCATAAGATTTCGCAGCGTCAAAATCTTTATCTGATATCTCACCATTGAGCGTCCGCATCAATTCCTTCTGAATCAAAAGGAACAATTCTTCAGCATTCTCTACATTTACCTCGCCATCAAAGTCCCAATAAGTGTGATGTGAATTGCTCGCCACCGAACTCCCCATCCCGTAAACCAGACCTTTTTTACGTGCAGTACCAAAAATTCGTGAATTAGTCGTCCCGTTCAATATATGATTCAAACAGTTCATTGCAAATACTTCGTTAATCTCGAGATGTCGCGGTGTCACCAAAGAAAAACCAAACGTAATATTAGAGGCATCTTTACGACGTATCGATACCGCCTCCGAAGAATGAAGCTCCGCCCGAGGTATTTCGAATTTTTCGCCCTCTTTGAGCGGCCATTTTTCTAGCTCATTAATAATTTTGTGTCGACGTCCTCGAATCTTGCCAGCAATAATAAAAAGCATATTCTTTGCCGTATGTGTACGACGATAGTGTTCACGAATATCTTTGAGTTCTATATTTGAAATTGTCTTCAAACGCTCCGGCAAATCCAAAATTTCTTCACCTACTGCTTGCTGCACTCGAGGCCAGAGCAGGCGATAATAATCGTTCATATATCCCGTTAATTCCGAACGCACATTAGCCTTTTCGGATTTCAACTCTTCCTCATTGAATCTCGGCTCGCAAATCGATACGCGCTGAAGTTCCATAATTCTATCCCACTCAAAATCAGCACATTCCGTCTCATAACATACCGACACGTCACTCGTCCAAGCATTGTGATACGCACCATTCTTAGTAAATTCTGCCTCAAATGCTTGCTCATCACGAAACTTCGCATTGGCACCAAACGCCAGGTGTTCCACTACATGCGGCAACTCGTACACATCATGGTTTTTTGCATAGAGCATACCTGCACGAAACTCAATTCGTGTCGCCATCACGCTGGCACCAGGGATATTTATCAAAAGCCCCTTAGCGCCGTTTTTTAGTTGTACTTCTTCTACAGAATGTTTCATATACCTAAATAAGTTGACAGATTAAGAAGATTATGCTATAATATATAGATTACCTTCTCTTATTCTTTTTCTTGGATTTCTTCTTCTTGGAACTCTTCTTAGAGCTCTTTTTTGCTGGTCTAGACGGAGCTTTTACGCCTGCTCCTGGTGTCTTTTTCTTGAACTCATCGTCCAAGTTTCTGTCACCAGCCGAAACCTCATTTACGCCCTTCTCGGTCTGAGATTCGGCCATCTTGGTGAGCTCAGATTCATATTCCTCACCGTCCGTCACATTATCCGCACGCGCTTCCGCTGGAGTAATTGTGAGTAAAATCTTCAGTACTTCTTCGCGCAAATTCCTTTGCAAACCATCAAATAATTTTTGTGATTCAGAGCGATATTCCACCAACGGATCGCGCTGACCCACGCTGCGCCAATGAATCCCCTCGCGTAGATGCTGCATGTTTTCAAGGTGTTGCATCCAGAGCATATCAAGTACCTTCAAGTATACTTCGCGCTCTACCTTACGCATAGTCTCCGAGCCGAACTCTTCCTCTTTTTTCTTGTAAGCTTCTTCAATTGCTTCAAGTGCCAACTTCTGGCGTTCGTTTTCTTTGCGTTTTAGTCCAATGCCGTGGATCAAATCATCGTCGAAATTAAATACTGCCTTGAATTCCTTGTCGAAATTCTTATTTACGCGTGATGAGAACATCGTAAGTGCTTCAGCCTCATCATGCATCAAGCGCTTGATTTCTGGGTAAATATCATCGCCCATCAAAATCTTACGACGAATCATATAGACTACCTTGCGGTGACGATTAATTACGTTATCGTACTGCACCACATTCTTACGTGAATCAAAGTTAAATCCTTCAATACGCTTCTGTGCCGACTCCAAAGTCTTTGAAATAGACTTTGTCTGGATTGGAGTATCCTCATCCACACCCAGGCGAGTCAAAATCATTTTTACTCTGTCACCTTGGAAGATTCGCATCAGGTCATCTTCGCAGCTTACGAAGAACTGCGTCGTGCCAGGATCTCCCTGACGACCACCACGGCCACGGAGCTGATTATCTACACGCCTAGAATCATGACGCTCGGAGCCAATTACCACTAGACCACCGAGCTCTGCTACGCCTTCGCCTAATTTAATATCTGTACCACGACCAGCCATGTTTGTAGCCAGTGTAATTGCGCCTTTTTCACCTGCACGTGCGACAATCGCAGCTTCACGCTCGTTATTCTTTGCGTTTAAGAGCTCGTACGGCAACCCAAACTGGTCCAAATATCTTGCAATCTCTTCATTATTTGCAATCGAACCCGAACCTACTAGCACTGGCTGTCCTTTTTCGTGATATTTCTTTACTTCTTCGGCAATTGCCTTCAATTTGCCAGCCTTAGTCTTGTAAATCAAATCGTCTTTGTCAATACGCTTTATCGGACGATTCGGCGGAATCTGAATCACGTCAAGCGCATAAATCTGTTGAAATTCCTCGGCCTCAGTGAATGCCGTACCAGTCATACCAGACAGTTTATTGTACAGGCGGAAGAAATTCTGGAACGAAATCGTCGCGAGTGTCATAGACTCTTGTTTCACTACTACGCCTTCCTTCGCTTCAATTGCCTGATGCAAACCTTCATTATAACGACGCCCTTGCATCAAACGACCAGTATGTTCGTCCACAATAATCACTTCGCCAGAATTCGTTACTACATAGTCCTTGTCACGCTTAAACAAGACTTCTGCACGAAGCGCTTGTTCCATGTGATACACTAAGCGCGTATTTGATGTAGAATACAAATTCTTTACACCTAAAATCTGTTGAACTTTCTCGATACCTTTATCTGTCAAAGTCACCGAACGACGCTTTTCGTCAAGCACGTAATCCTCTGGCGTTAATCTATTTGCGATTTTTGCAAATTGATAATACGCTTCAGGATTATCACCTGCTGGAGCGCTGATAATGAGTGGCGTACGCGCCTCGTCGATCAAAATCGAGTCCACCTCATCTACAATCGCGAAGTTTAATTCTCTTTGGCGTAAATACTGCACCTCACTGGTCATATTATCACGCAAATAATCAAAGCCAAATTCATTATTCGTACCATAGGTGATATCAGCATTGTATGCCTCTTTGCGAGTCGCTGGCTTCAGATGGCGGAAACGTTCATCATCATGCTCTTCATTCTCATATTCTGCATCGTACACAAAAGAAGCGTTGTTGATAATTACACCTACACTTAATCCTAAGAAATCATATACCGGACCGTTCCAGCCAGCATCACGCTGCGCGAGATAATCGTTCACAGTTACCACGTGCACGCCTTTACCGGTCAAACCATTAAGATATGCCGGCAACATCGCAACGAGAGTCTTACCTTCACCAGTCTTCATCTCCGCTACAGCACCAGAATTTAGCACCATACCACCAATCAACTGCACGTCATATGGGCGCATTCCCAGGACACGCTTAGATGCCTCTCTCGCTACTGCAAAAGCGTCATTTAGAATCTCATCTAGCACCTTAGTATCGTCCATTGGTGCCTTATTCTTTTTCTTTTTAGAGGCAACACCGTCTTCGGTGCGTACTTGCTTCAAAGCTTTATCAATCTTCTTACGAAATATCTCGGTCTGAGCTTTCAACTCTTCGTCGCTCATCGCTTCGTATTTTGGTTCCAAATCACCAATTTCCTTAGCGCGCTTCCAGAGCTTTCTTAGCACCTTCTTTTGCGGGTCACCAAAAATCCCCTGCAAGAATTTCGTCAATGCACTCTTATCTGCCAATTTATCACTTGGCTTCTTTTCTGCGCGTGCTTTCTTAGGCTTCTTGGTCTTGTCAACTTTTTTCACAGCAGACTTCACAGCCTCTTCGGTCTTTTTCGTCATAAACCTCCAAACGGAATTAGTTTTCCTCTGTATTATACCACATTATTTTCTCTTAATAAAGAGGCTTTTCAGGCTTCGTTTCTGGCGATGTGGCTGCATCTCTAGTTTAAATCTACGAATTTGACCAGTCAACTTTGCTTCTACTAGATCTACGCCAGCAAATACATTCGTGCACTCATCGCGTGCCGCAATTACCTTGCCGCCAGGAATTTCCATCGCTACCGATATCTCGTACTTTTCAGTCTTACCTTTTCCAATCTCCGACACTAGCACCTTCGCATGCACATCCTTCTTTGAACCGCGTGGCAAATAACGATCTAGCTTGCCGATTCTCTTCTCGACATATTTCTTAAAACTCTCTTCCACCTTGTAGTCATTGCCGTTAATATCGATTTTCTCAATCATATTTTCTCCTTTTTAATTAAAGTTCCTCTCGTCCGCCCAGATAAGGCCGCAAAACCTCCGGTACCTTAAATTTACCATCTTCAGTTGCATAATTCTCAAGCAAGACCACCAGTGCTCTCGCCAGAGGAATCGCCGTACCATTTAGCGTATGCACGAATTCTACCGTACCATCCTTACGACGCACGCGACAGTTTACTGCTCTCGCCTGAAAGTCCGTACAGTTAGAACAACTAGTTATTTCCTGGTATTTCTGATTAACTGGCGACCAATATTCCATATCGTATTTCTTTGCTGCTGGAGCACCCAGGTCGCCTGCTGCAATGTTAATTACGTGGTACGGAATACCAAGTCCCTGCCAGATGTCTTCCTCAATCGCCAAAATCTTCTCATGAATCTCTTTACTCTGCTCTGGTAAACAAAATGCATACATTTCTAGCTTATTGAACTGATGCACACGAAACAGACCACGCGTATATTTGCCATAGGCACCTGCCTCTTTGCGAAAACATGGCGAATACCCAGCATAGAAGAGCGGCAACTTATCCTCGTCAATTATTTCATCCATATGATAGCCAGTCAGAGACATTTCGGCCGTCGCAATGAGCGCTAAATCTTCACCTTCAATGTAATATTCATCGGATTGATCGCTGGTACGTGGATTAAAACCGCATCCCTCAAGCACTCTCGAACACACCATATCTGGCACCGTCATAAAAGTAAAACCGTGTTCTAAGACTTTAGATAGCCCATATTGCAACAAGGCATTCTCAAGGAGCGCCAAATCACCCTTTAGATAATAGAATTTCGCACCAGCCACCTTAGCGCCACGCTCAAAATCAAGCCAATCTCTGCTAGTAGCAAAATCCAAATGGTCAACACCAGTCTTATGGTGCTCTCCCCAGGTCTTTACCTCTACCGAGCATTCCTCACCACCTAGTGGCACATCGTCAAAAATCACATTCGGTATACGCTTGATAAGACTGTTTACCTCCGCCTCAGCGGCAGACAAGGTCTCTTCCTTCTCGGCAAGCTTTGTCTTTATTGCCTTACCTTCCGCAATCAAATCTGCCGACGGCTTGCCGCCTTTCATCTTGGCTGCAATTTCATTTCTCTTCTGACGTAACGCCTCCACCTCGGCCAAAACTGTCTTACGCTTGTCGTCCAGCTCGAGTACCTCCCGGACATTTACCTTGTATCCCTTTTCCTTAGCAGACTTTTCTACTAGTTCAAGATTTTCTCGTATAAACTTCACATCTAACATAAATCAATTATAGCATACTTTTAAAAAGCCGCTCATAATCTTTTAGGTGTAAGTCCGCTGGCCGCGCATCACGAGAGATTCCCACTTTGTCAAATATCTCAATCAATTCATTTTTACCCTTCAGTGGCGCCAAATTATGCAACAATTTTTTCCTTGGTGATGAAAAAGCCAACGCAATCATCTTAAATACTGCATCATCCACCTCTGGCGTATGCGGTTTCATGATTAGAACTTGCGAATCCACTTTTGGCGGGGGTGTAAACTCTTCTCTTCCGACCACTTCGCCTAGCCTGACTTTTGCTCGATTTTTGCATTTTAGAGACAAAACTGTTTCTTTTTCGTATACAATACGCTCTGCTACTTCTTTTGGCATCAAAAGCACCGCCCTTTCAGGCTGATTTTTAGCCATCAAAATATGCTCAATTATCGGACTAGTAATATAATACGGTATATTACCAGCAACTACATACGGCGCAGGTATTTTCTCTAGATCAAACTTCAGAAAATCTGCATTCACTACCTCTAGATTTGTGCCAGGAAAAGAGCCCGGCAAATTCGTCGCCAATCTCTCATCGAATTCCACCGCGATTACCTTTTCGAAGCGTTTAAGTAGTGAACTCGTCAAAGTCCCCAGCCCCGGCCCAATCTCAATACAAAGCGGCTTTTTTCCCTGTTCTGCGGAAGAAATAGACGCGCTCGCTTCGTCAGCGATATAATCTAGAATCTCCCTATTGTTTAGCCAATGTTGTCCAAGTGATTTATTATTTTTCATCTTTATCTTCGTTCAACAAAACTCTCGCAATTATCTACCGTCGCGGTTACTCCAGTCCGTCGCAAGGTCGAACTGCTCCGGATTCACCGCCGCAAAACCGCCAGTATCGTACACCTTACCAAGCCCAAGTGAAGTCTCTACCACCGAACAACGTGGATAACGCGACAAATTCGCCGCCACGAGTACATATCCTTCACTGTCTACCTTGGCGCCATCTGCACGCACGCTATAACTACCGCCGCCACAATATCCCATCACGCCACTCATTGGCAAATCATAATAAGTCTCTTGGCGTTCAATCACAGAGCCATTTACCGTTACAGTATATCTATTACGTCCTTTACTTGGTGTCAGAGGATTCATTTCTATTGCACTCGCTCCTACCGCCACGATTCGCTCTACCGGCTCGCGTTTTACGGTCTCGGATTTCAGCTCGCGTTTCGTCTCTACTCCATCTACATACCAGACTTCATAAACAGACGCCATAGTCCCCACCTCTCCGAGCTGGCGCACTTCCTCCTGTCCCGGCGCGAGATTATAATCCTTTATTCTTGTCTCTTCATAAGGTATTTCGGTTTCTACAGTCACCTCGCGACCACCATTTCTGATTAGTTCATACACCGTAGCGACACCCATCTCGAGGAAATTATCATTTGGAATTAAGTTTATTTCGTCACCATCATAAACCGTAAATCCAGCCTGTTCCGCAACCACCTTCGGGTCGTAACTAGCCGTCATCACATATTTCATCGTGGCGTTTATTTTTATCACCGCAGGATGCGCACGGTGAATGTTGATATAGAAATTATCACTGTTTATCTTCTCCTCTAGCGCTGGCTCCACTATATCCGTGTCATTAATCACATAACCAGCTCGCTCAAGAGCCTCACCGACAGTCTCTGCATTTGTACGAACAATTAATTTCTGCCCATCATCATAGAAGGTCACAAAATGCTCTTCTCTAGCCTCATAAACACCAGTTTCATTACCAGCATAAGTAGTCTTCGTGCTGAAAACTGCAATACCTATAAGCAAGAACCCAAAAATCACTGCAAAAGCAGCTAATAACTTATCAAAAGTTCTTGATAACTTCATTCTTCAATTATATCATAACTGTTATCGCAAAGTCAATCTCAGAGTCCAAATAAATCATAATCTTGCAACATTCAGATGATCAAACTTTTCGATTTATTTCTAGGTGGTAATACAACCAATTTAACTACTACACTCCACCCTAACTCCATCGATTCTGGCCTCTCTCAACGTCGAATGGCCCGAACCTAATTCTATTTTAGCATAGGCATATTCCATGTCAATATTGATTTTTCAAAATCTTTATGTCATAATATTTTACCCGTGTTCGGTTTTTACAACAGAGAGAAAAATAAAAAACCGAACATCCACAATTCCAATTATTTGTGTTATAATCCTTATATGAATTGGAGGAAATGGTTAGACGGCTTCGTTTTGGCCGGGAAGGGCATTTTACTTGCCACCAAAGAAAAACGTTTCTGGGCAGGCTTCGTCCCATCCTTTATATTTTTTGGCACATTGCTTAATCTCTTGTCTGGAGGCTTATCAAATTTCGAGATGATGAAACTCATGGGTTTTCCTGCCAATTTACAGATAATCGGCAAATCATTCTTAGGTATTTTCGGTGTCAATGTGCCGTTTCTAGACTGGCTATACATTTTTGCCATCACGTTATTGCAAAGCATATTAATTGGCCTTATTGTCTTGCTCTGGCACAAGAAACGACAGTCGCTCTCTGCGTCGAAATCTGGCACCACCCCAGTAAAATCCTCGGCCAAATCTAGCACGGTTTCAGCAGACGTAACTTCTAATTCCGCCAACGTCGAAAAAGCCGGCATCATCACCGGACTTATCGCTCTCGGAGCTGGCTGCCCTACCTGTGGCACTACTTTAATCACCCCTCTGATTGGCGCTATCTTTTCTTCTGGTAGCCTCGCCATTACTGGCGCCATCTCTACCATTGTCACGATTATTGCCGTCATCGTCGCGATTCTATCACTCAAACGTATCGGCGAAGAAGCGTATGTTATAATAATAAACGAAAAATATCTAGAAAGGAAAAACCGTGGAAACAGATAATTCCAAAGCCTCCAACATCGGCAAATACTTCAGAATCTTCGGCATTATCGCAATAATTGTCGTTTTCGTAGGCGTCATTATTGCCACTTCTATGTCCGACAACTCAACTCCAGCCGACAAAATCTGGGACGAAAAAATGACTCTAGGCAACAAAGACGCCAAAAATTATTTCGTTACCTACACCGACATCGTTTGCCCATACTGCGTTGCATTCGAAAACACACTCATCGAACATGAAGAAGACTTCGAAAAATACATCGAATCAAATGATATTTTATTTGAAGTACGTCTCTCAGACTTTCTCTATCGCTACGGTCAATTCCCGACTGTCCATTCTAAGTATTCCGCCGTTGCCGCCTACTGCGCCAGAGACGAGGATCGTTTCTGGGATTATTACCGCCACGCCATCACTACTATTTGGCACGACTATTTCGAAACTTACGGCAAAGAAGCCCTCACTATCCTCGATCAGCAAGACAAATCCTACTGGCTAAAACTCGCAAAAGACATCAAACTAGATACCGATTCGTTCAAATCCTGCTATGAAGAGGAAAAGCCCCTTGCCGAGATCGACGCTATCGCCGAGAAAACCGCCAAGAACGTCAGTGGGCTTCCGGCCTTCAAATTCAACAGATATTCACCGCCAGGATTCAACCTTACTTGGGGCTGGAACGAAGCTCTCATGTTCTTTGAAGAAGGTCTCAAGAGTAAATAAAATAAGTAAGTGTCTTTTCGGGTCGCGTCGCTCGCGCCCGTCGCCACGGGGCTCGCGCGCTCAGCCTCGCGCTGCCGCGCTCCGGAAGCCCCGAAAAGGCACTTTCTTATTTTAACATCTACTTAAAGTCCTTCACTAAGTATACTTGACTGCGAACTTCATTTTCGCCAATCACAATCCCCTTTGAGGCAAGATTCCCGGCATATTTCATTTTGTCACCAAACTTTTTACCGGAGGCAACTACCATCACAGCATTGCCTTCCTCACGTAAGCCCTGCGCCACTTTCTCGGCATACTCAATTTCGGCATCTGTTACCGGTATTACAGCATAATCTATTGGTTTTTTGCTATTTGCACTTAGCAAATTATTTTCATTTAGTACGTAGAACAATCTTGTTAGTCCAATTGACCCTCCCACACCAGGCAGTTTCTGCTCGGTAAAGTAGCTCGCCAAGTTCTCGTAACGTCCACCACCACACACCGAGCCAATTCCAGGATATTCTGGCAAATTAAACTCAAACACGGTTCCAGTATAATAATCAAGTCCGCGTACAATCTTCATATCTGCAGATATACTCTCGCCGAATCCTGCTTTTTCTAGCAAACCCATTACTGTGTCGAGCTCTTTTACACCCTCTTCGAAGGTATCATCTTCTATACCTAATGCGTTCAATTTCACGAGCACGGTATCACGATTGCCTCTTATCTCGATAAACTGCAGAATCTTCTCTACTCTATCACTGCCGATATTAAGCTCATTTAGCGCTTCCACAACCTTCTCTGGCGCGATTTTTTCTGAGTGGTCGATTATCCCCAGAATCTCTTTTGTTTTAAGATCTAAATTATATTCTTTGATTAATCCACTAACGATTTTGCGGTTATTGATACGTGCCAGCACAGGAGTTTTTAGACCAAATGCCTTGAACGCATCTAGCAAAGTTTCAATCACATCCGCATCATAATAAATCGGCAAGTTTCCACGCCCAATTACATCCACATCACACTGGTAGAATTCGCGAAATCTACCCTTCTGAGCACGCTCACCGCGGAAATTTCTACCAATCTGTGTCACCTTGAATGGGAACGCCAAATCGTTCTCATGCTCTACTACGTATCTTGCAAGTGGCACTGTATGATCAAAACGCATCGCCTGATCGGCTCCATCCGCCGCCTCAGCTGTTTTTACAACCTTGTAAATCTGTTTCTCAGTATCGCCACCAGCCTTCGCCAACAATATCTCACACCTATCAATCACTGGAGTCTCAATATGCAAATACCCATGACGATGATAGACATCCGAAATCTGATTTTTCAAATTATCAAAACCTGCCTGTGTCGCCGGCAGCAATTCCTGCATTCCAGAAATTGGCGAAGTATTAATCTTTTTCATACTTTAAATTATATCACATCTGTGTTATAATAAACACATTGGCGCTGTAGCTCAGTTGGTAGAGCAGAGGCCTGAAGAGCCTTGTGTCACTGGTTCAAGTCCAGTCGGCGCCACCAAGAGGTATATAAATCGGCAAAATGGCCGATTTTTTAGTAGTAGATTTCTGTTAAGTACATTGCAATAATAGTAGGTAGATTTGAGGTATTTTTACGGCAAAAACTGCCAAATTGCGAACTTTACTCCTGTTAAATATCTGTTAATACCCTAAACAATTTGGTCGGTTGAAGAAAATAACTAACGCTTATATTTCCAAATATATCCACCCGCATGTTTCTGCTCGCCTTTTAGCGCTTTATAGATGCACGTTGAACTTGCGCCGGTTTCTCGTTCTGCTTGAGAAATGGAATCGAATTCAGCAACAATGTTCCCATCGTCATCGCATTGCAAAACGGGAACCGGAGCCATCGCAGGCCTTTTGTTTGTGCTACGACTAATCAGATCTTGTTTATTACCAGAGTAGTCTTTTTTATATACGAAGCCATATCCGCCTGCGTGTTTTTGTCTTCCGCGTATTACATCGCGGATCGAATAATAGCCTATACCGGTCTTTTCCGACGCATCCATTACGGAATCGTATTCAGCTATTATTTTTCCGTCATCATCATATTGGAGTACTTCTTCGCCTATTGAACTAGGGCGCTTTACGCGAATACTGTCTTCGGTCAATTCTTCTTCGCCATTTTCATATTCCTCAAATCTACTCTCAAATATTTCTTGGATTTTCTCATCTTTTTCTACATGCTTTATCAAAAGTTGAGATTTAGTATCATATAGATCTGGGTTATAGAGGACTAGATATGCGTCTTTTGCGCCAGTCACAAATAGTCCAAATTGAATTTGATACATCACTCGATCATCTATGCACTCATAGCACGCACGATGATGTTTCTCGCCGAACGCCTTATGCTCTATGATTGTTTTGATTTTGCCGTCGCCATCATATATGACTCCGTCTGGAGAAAAGCCAGCATCTTTATGTACGAGCGAATCGACAAAGCCAGCAGATTCGACTTTTAGATTTTTCGCTCTCGCAAATTTTGCAATCCCAATCGGCTCTAGTTCGCGGCCTCTCTGCATGGCATCGTTCGTATAATCTCTATCTTCTTCTTCCATGCCTTTCTGAATTGCAAAGCTAACAGAATGGTATTTTAAATAGTATGCAGTTGTGCCGGTTACTTTTCCTTGGCGCATATCAAACCAGTTGTCTGATCTTTGCCTAACATTCTTTATCTTGTATAGATCAGTTTTCTCGCTAGGCTCTACAATGCGGCCTTTCATATAATTAACGACTTCTTGGCTAACTTTGACATCTTCTTGCTTCAATGCGGAAGTCAAGTATAAAGAACTCATACTGCGGCATCGTGATAAAGCTACATATGTCTGCCCGGGCGCAAAAGCGCCCTTTGTAAGATCTACTTTTACGGCATCGTAGGTTTGACCTTGCGACTTATGGATCGTAATCGCGTAAGCTAGCTTTATTGGATACTGAGTAAATGTAGCAACGACATCTTTACCTAAGGTTTTAGTCGTGGCGTCATAGCTGTACTGGTACTTTTCCCAAACTTCTTTATCAACCCAGTGGCTTACACCATTGATCTCGACTCTTATTCCATTGTCCGTTAGCTGAGAAATGACTCCTAAAGTACCATTTACCCAACGAGCCTTCTTTCTTTTATCCGTACTCGTGTTATCCGTACGGTCATTCTTAATCATCATCACATGAGCGCCAACTTTCAGATGTAAGTTCAAATCTGTTGGCATGCTTGATTGTTTAATATCGCCGGTCACCCTACCAGTATATACATGTTCTCTAGCAGGGAGAGCGTCTAATTTCTCGCGATTAATTCTGTTTGCCGTAGCATTATCGCCTGTTAGCGTAATATATTGTTCGTCTTTCGGGGGAAGGACGCAACAGCTATTAATGTCTTCAAGCACCGCTTTGCTTGTTTTGCCTAGTCTTATTTGGTTAAGTATGTCGATAAATACCGGATCTTTCTGTCTAAATACATGTTGAAGTTCAATAATTTTGAAAGGATTATTGCGAATTTCGTCTGCGCCAAAAAAGTAAGTTGTTGTATATCTGTCTTCCATGTATCTAGTCGCTTGGCCACTTGGAACTACGGGCGGCAACTGATATAGGTCGCCAAAAACAATTACTTGGCAACCACCAAATGGCTCTTGGTTGTTTCTAGCGTATTTTAACTTGGCATCAATCATATCCATGATATCAGCGCTTACCATGGACACTTCGTCTATCACGAGCACTTGAAGTCCGTTTAGTATTTCACGCTTTTTATATCCCATATCTGAAACTTGCGAGATATCGTCTGGATCCTGTATGTCAAAACCCATACTAAAAAACGAGTGTATAGTCTGGCCACCAACATTCAATGCGGCTACACCAGTCGGCGCTACGACGGCTACTTGTTTTGATGTATGTCTTACGAAATATTGCAAAAGTACTGATTTGCCAGTTCCGGCTTTCCCAGTGATGAATAGGTTTTCGTGCGTTCCATTCATCATATCATAAACGCGCTTTTGCTCTGGGCCCAAAGCGATGTCGTCTAACTCTGTTACTTCGCTCTTTAGGCCAGTTGTCTTGCGAATAGTTAATGGCTTTTTGGTTTCAGCTATTGATGTTGGTTGAGGTGCAGTTTTTATAGAGATTGGAGATGCTCCGTTATAATTACTTGGATCATAAGTTGTACTTTTTGTAGTATCTTGCGCACTTTTGGATGTAACTTTTTTATTTTTAGAAGAATCTATCCCAAATAAAAACTTTACCCCCTCCCAAATCAACATAAGGATTACCCATCCTACAGGATTCAAAAATAAAATAAATAGAATCCAAAGAAAAATTTCTCCGCCATTAGAACTAGATGTCGATGTCGTATTTTTAGTTGTCGCCGCAATTATTTCTAGGATAGAATCCATATATTTATTATAACATCTTTTGCGTTGACCATCCTAGGCAGTCAATAAATCACATATTGTTTTTAGCCTCTTTCTATTATCTTCTTTATAAATTGTTAATGCCTGCCTAATTCGCCCCCACCAGATTATAAGAAACTCGGCATTTTAGCCGATTTTTTAGTGATAAATGTCTGTTAAGTATCCTACAATAATTGTGTGCAATTTTGAGCCATTTTTGCATCAAAAAAACCGCCAAAAATGAGGTTTTCGCCCCTGTTAAAATGTCTGTTAATACCCCAAACAATTTGGTTGGCAAAGCCTGCAGCAGTTGAGCTAACTAGTGCATCTCTAATTATATATATGTATAGAAAATCTCACTCGTGATACCATTTCGTTTTTAGACTCTTTTCTATTATTAGATTCACTATCTATACTCGCTATTTTAATATTACCGCCACCTTTAATGGCATCTTCCTTTGAATTATTCTCAGCAACAGTAACAGCCAAATCGAATTCTACGGGTTCTTTTATGTAAGTATCGCCAGACTTTGGACCCCCGGGCGTTATTTCTAGGTTTGCTTTAATCTGTTCAATCGTCGTTTTTACGAATTCCTCAATATTCATACCTGTTATTATACCATACTTGACCTTAGAACTAGATTAGGAGTATACGTTTACCGTTTTCTACTTTTATGCGACCGTGAGCTATTGATTCTTTAGGTGGCCCCCAATTCAACTTGTCCAATTTATTCATATTATCATCATGAGATAATAGCTGTAAATTTTGCCAATTCCAAAGCGCAAATAGCTCTTGCTCTGTGCTGGCACTCGATAGTGGACGAATATGATCTATATCGTAGCTCTCGCCATTCCATTTGGTACCATAGTTTTCTAGCCAAGTTCGTTCTAAATAAGCCCATAGTTCTGGGTATTGAAGCCCAATAATTTTGTATGTCCTAGTGTTCTTTGAATAATTTCGTTGTCGCAGTGTAATACCTACAAGTCTTGATACCCGAATCCTTAAATTGAAGATTGGGTCCTTCTTCATCCTATTGGTCTTATATGCTTTAATCTGTTCTTTATTCTCTTGTCTGTAGCGCTTTCTGTAAGCAGTGTTCTTTTCAGTGTGGCTATACTCGTAAGCCTTTTTTCTCATGTGTTCTTTTACTTCTGGTCTTGAATAGTACTCTTCGTACCACTCTTTGTTGTTTTCCTTCCACTTTCGCCTAGATTCTTTTACCTTTCCTGGATGGCTTTTAGCCCACTCTCTACCATGAGCTAGAGACCTTTCTTTATTGTTGTAATACCATTCTTTGGCCCTAACCTTTGCTTCTTCGCTGTGGTCTATAGCATATTTGTGTCTATACTCCTTTAGTTCTGGTGTATCCTTATTTTGCTCATACCACTCTCTGCTTCTTTCTATATTTGCTTGCCTACGCTCAGGGTCTTTTGCTCTCTCCCTATCATATTCTCTTGAGCACTCAAGGCATTGCGAAGCATGCCCATCTTTATGACTAGCTTTTCTTCCAAACTCCTCTAAAGGCTTCTCTGCGCCACACTTAGTACAAATTTTTGTTGTTCCTAGGATTTCTTCACTCATGAGTATACTTTTTATAAAAAATATTATAATATCAAAACTAACAAAAATCAACTAATCGTTTACGAACATCTTCCTTGTATAGCGTTAATACCTGCCCAATTCGCCCCCCACCAGAAGAATGCTTCGCATTCAAAAAGATGTCGCCGGTACTTCGCGGACGGCGCCACCAAATTATATATAACTCGGCATTTTGGCCGATTTTTTAGTGGCAATTTTCTGTTAAGTACCTCGCAGATTCTAGAGTGCTATTTTGCACCATTTTTACACAAAAAAATGCGTCCGAAAACGCATTTTTGCCCTACAGAACCGTCTGTAAATACCTTGAACAATTTAGCCTATATTTTGTTTAGAGCCAATTCTCCATTAGTTTCATTGTTTCACCAGTTTGCGGATTTAGTGAATATAAATCCGCCCCAAGCGATAGATAACCGTTATCAACAACACACCCCATATAGACAGTCATAGGCAACAAATCACTCCAATCGGTAGCTATCGTCCAATCCATATTTTTGGGATTTTCCGTTACATCTCCAACGGTTACCTTGAAAGATTGGCAACTTGACTTTGGTGTAGCATTCACTGTACCTGCAGCAAGCGTGTCTGGCAACGAGGCGACCTTTTCATCGGCAATTTTATCAAGAACTGTTTTAATATCATACTTTGATACTCCATCTTTCGAACCAAGTTTTGTCGTATCTATAAGATAAGTCTCAACCTCACGGCTATCCTTACCAGGTTCCAAGTCAGTTATTCCTAGATAATATCGTCTTTTGGTATATATATTACCAATTAAATGTAAATTATCGGCTACAATTGCATCATCAGAAATCGTTATTGTGTTTGTGTCATTATTCATTTCTATTTTATCTGTTTCCAGTTCAGTAATCGTTCCATCTTTGTTTTCAACTTGAACCTTCAAATCAGAAATCTGGTTATCTTTTTGAGAACTCTGCATCATACCATAAACACCAAACCCAATGCCACAAATTGCCAAAACGCAAGCAATTGCAGTAGCAATTTTTAAACCATTGCCACTGCTTTGTTTATTGTATGCTACTGGTGTTATTGGCGCTCCAGTATCAACACTCTGTTCCATTAAATATCCTTTCTATAATGCCTATGCTTCTATTATAGCACGGTTAGATCGTTGATGAATACCTTCTTCGGAAAACATCCATTGACAAAATAACATAAGTATGATATAATCAAATAACTAGCCTATTGGGAGGTTAGTAATACCAGTTGCGTATGCATCTGGTAGTACATTAAAAAGGAGGTGTTCGTATGAATACAAAAGAAAAACCCAATCGCTACGAGATCGTAGCAGGTCCAAACAAGGATGTATTGTTTGACGCATGTAAATATGCGTACAACAAACACGCCCATGTTGCGGTAGATTTCGTCGTAGCAATCGGCTACACCATGCCTAGAACCAATCATGGTTACGCCTGCATTCAAATGCAGATCTCAGATATCAAAATCTGCGGAATCGAGCACGAGGATGGCTCCGGCGAGAGCTTCAACCTGCATGGATACTGCAAAGCCAATTTGGATTCCTTCGGAACAACCAAAGCGGTCCGCAAACCTTACAGGTTCAAAGCATACTACAACGCGAGAACCCGCAAAGGGTCCATCACATTCATCGAATAACGCCCCACATAGCCTAGGCAAAAGCCTGGGCTATCTTTTTGCTCTTATTTCTCAATTACCCACCCAATACCAGTTTGGTCTTTACTAATTATTCTATACACTTTCCGCAAAAATATGATATAATACATACAGGCAATTATTATAAGCTATTAAGTTTTATGCCAAATTTATTAACAATCTGGGTCGGTAGCTCAGCTGGTTAGAGCACGGGCCTTTTAAGCCCGGTGTCGAGGGTTCGAGCCCCTCCCGACTCACCAAGTTTGCGAGGAAATTAAGGCAAAGCCTTAATTTCAGAATATTTCGTAAATAAAGTAAAATTCACCCTCACTCAATCAGGGCGGTTAGCTCAGTTGGCTAGAGCGTGTCTTTGACGTAGACAAGGTCACAGGTTCGACTCCTGTATCGCCCACCATCAGAAGCCCACATCGGCTTCTTTTTTTATTACAAAAACATCAACTTGCAACAAAAATCCACCCTCGCGGGTGGATTCTTGAACCTAGAGAAACGTTATTTCTTCTTAGTATTATCAGCAATGTCCTGAGTGTTGCGCCAAATCATGATGAACATCATGAATGCCTCATAGCAAACACGGATGACAATTGGTACAATTATCAAGTTCAAGAGCCATAGTAGCACACCATTTCCACCAAGCGATAGGTATGTGAATGATGTTAAAACGGCAAACAACGTCAAAACATAATAAGAAATCTTCAAAATGACTTCAAGCCACATTGATTTGAAATCTAAGAATTTCTTGAGCCAGTTAACAAATTTACTTTTTGAATCAATCTTTGCCTTGACGAACAAGAAATATGTCAAGATGCCACCTACCAATGATAGGATAAGTGCAATAATCATCCAAACCTGTACACCATTCGCAGCCGAACTGCTAGTAGTGACCAACAAATCTGGATCATAAGGTGATATTAAGTTATTCATTTATAACTCCTTTATGTTACTCTAACTTAATAATAACTTAAAAAAAATATTTTGTAAAGCACAAACTTTTACATATTACCACATATTTTGGCGCAAAGTAAACCCACCACCACTGATTGCAAAAGACTACCATATATTATATAATAATAGTATGAATAGAGTCCCTCTCGCGGAGCGAATGCGCCCGCAAAAACTCGATGAAGTCCTAGGCCAAGACGAGATTGTCGGCGAAGGCAAAATTTTGACCGAAATCGCCAAAAAAGGCGAACCAGTCAACCTGATTTTTTGGGGACCTCCAGGCACTGGCAAGACTACTCTTGCTCGCATTCTCGCTAAAGAATTTAATGCTGATTTTATCGAAATCTCTGCCGTTACGTCTGGCAAAAAAGATGTCGAAGCCGTAGTCGAACGTGCCAAAACCAACTGGAATCTCAAAATACGTACCATTCTTTTCGTTGACGAAATTCATCGTTTCAACAAAGCCCAACAGGACGCCTTCCTTCCCCACGTCGAATCTGGCCTCATTACTTTAATTGGCGCCACCACCGAAAATCCTTCTTTCGAAGTCATTTCCCCGCTCCTCTCTCGCTCCCGCGTCGTCATCGTCCAGCCGCTTAGCAAATCGGCCATTCTCGAAGTCTTAAAGCGCGCCTGCACCGCCGAAGGCGTCAAAGTCGACCTCGATGCCCTCGATTATCTAGCTGAGCTTTCCGGCGGCGATGCCCGCTCGGCCCTCGGCGACCTCGAACTCGCTCTTTCCCTGACTAATCACGTCACCAGAGATACCGTCATAGAAGCCGCCGGCCGCAAACTTCCAGGCTACGACAAAAAAGGTGACAATCATTACGATACGATTTCTGCATTTATCAAATCTATGCGTGGCTCCGATACCGACGCCGCACTCTACTACCTAGCACGTATGGTTGAGGCCGGCGAAGATCCAAAGTTTATCGCCCGCCGCATGGTGATTTTTGCATCCGAAGATATCGGACTGGCCGGCAATGGTGCGCTAAGTCTCGCTACCGCCTGCTTCCAGGCCGTTGAACGTGTCGGTATGCCAGAATCCGGTCTCATTCTTGCCCACACTTGCATCGCACTCTCCAAATCCAAGAAAAATCGTGACTCTGCTGACGCTTGGTACGCCGCACTAGATCTCGCCCGTAAGACTCGTAACGAGCCCGTCCCCATCTGGCTTCGTAATGCCCCAACCAAACTCATGAAAGATTTAGGCTACGGCAAAGGTCAAAAATGGGAATCCGGATTCCACTTAGACAAAAACTATCTCCCCGACTCTATCAAAGATACCAAGATTTTCAAAAACACTCGCACCGAGTAACGCCTACTACCTTACATTATGGTATAATAATGTCATGAATAATCTAGAAGATATTGTTAGCCTATGTAAGCGCCGTGGATTTATTTTCCCTGGCTCTGATATCTATGGCGGTTTCGCCGGCACTTGGGACTTTGGTCCACTCGGCGTAATGCTCAAAAAAAATCTTATGGATGCCTGGTGGCATTTCTTTGTCGAGACTCGCGACGACATGTACGGTGTCGACGCCGCTATTCTAATGAATCCACGCACTTGGGATGCTTCCGGCCACACTGCCACTTTTGCTGATCCACTCGTTGAATGCAAAGAATGCAAATCACGTTTCCGCGCCGACAAAATCGCTGACGGCATCACCGAATCCGTCACTACCGAAGAGTTTTTGAACACTCACACCAAATGTCCAGTCTGTGGCAAAGAAAACTGGGGACCTATCCGCAAGTTCAACATGATGTTCACTACTCACGTTGGCGCTGTTTTACCAGATGACGACGCCGAAATCGCCGCTAAGAATATCGCCTATCTTCGCCCAGAGACCGCCCAAGGCATCTTTACAAATTTCAAGAACGTCGTAGACACTATTTATCCAAGTATTCCATTTGGTATTGCTCAACAAGGTAAATCCTTCCGCAACGAAATCAGCCCTCGCGACTTTATTCTGCGCGACCGTGAATGCTCACAAATGGAGATCGAATATTTCGTTCATCCAGACACTTGGGAAGAGAACTTCGACAAAATGTTGAAATTAAATCACGAATTCCTCGAGAGTATTTGCGGACTCTCGCACGACAAAATCCACGATTACGATGTCCCAGCCGAAGACCGCGCCCATTATTCCAAACGCACCATCGATTTCATGTACGAATACCCAAACGGCGAAGAAGAGCTCATGGGCCTGGCATATCGCACCGACTTCGACCTCTCCAATATCGCCCGCGAATCCGGAAAATCTATGGAATACCGCGATAAAAACACGGGGGAAACATTCGTCCCGCATGTTATCGAGCCATCAATCGGCGTCGAGCGCTTGTTCCTCGCCGTGCTCAGTAGCGCCTACGTCGTAGAGCAAGTCGACGGCAAAGATGAGACCCGCACCGTCCTTAAACTCCCGACCAATCTCGCACCATACAAATTCTGCGTTTCCCCACTCCTCAAGAACAAACCAGAGCTCGTCGCCAAAGCGAGAGAAGTTTACGATTTATTAAAGCAAAAATATACCTTCGTCACCTGGGATGATTCCGGCAACATCGGCAAACGCTATCGCAAGCAAGATGAAATCGGCACTCCTAAATGCGTAGTCATCGACTTTGATACTTTGGAAGACGGTACAGTCACCGTCCGTGACCGCGACACCACCAAGCAAGTACGCATCAAAATTGAGGAACTATAAAAATAATCCCCTTTCGGGGATTATTTTTATTGCATGTCCTCAAGCGCTTTCTTTGCTTGTTTAACGGTATCTTCGATTGCGTCTTTTGCATCCGATGCAAACTTTTTTGCATTATTTGCAAATTCTACATCAGGGTGCGCATCTAGGAATCTCCTAATTGATGCAGCAATAACTTTCTTTGCAGACTTTACGTCTTCAAACGCTTTTACTTCAGTAGTACCAGGCTTCTTTAGGTCCTTGTAATGATTAAAATGGAACTCAATCTGCTTCAAAGTCTGTGCCGGCAAATCTTCGAGTGTCTTATATGCATCGCCATTGTTACGGTCGTCAGCTGGTACGCAGATAATCTTATCATCTACCTCTCCACCATCAACAAATTTCATGACGCCAAGAATACGCGCCTTCATCCAGATGCCAGTCGTAAGAGGCTGATCAGTAATCATCAATACATCTAGTTCATCACCATCTTCGTCAAGTGTTTGCGGAATAAAGCCATAGTTGCACGGCTTCGCAAAAGCCATTGGTTCTACACGATCTAGCATAAAGCAAGCGTGCTCTCTGTCCCATTCAATTTTATGATTAGAGCCTGTCGGGATTTCAATCACGACATTTAGCTCACCTTTTTCATAATCCCCCGGTGTCAAAACTTTGTTAAAGTCTGCCATAATATCTCCTTTATATAATATATATTATACCATACTTAAATCTTATTAATACCTCGTGCCACCCTGAGTATCGGCTGCAATTTGTCATCAATACCTTTCACTCTCTCCACCACACCTAGCTCTGTCGCCGTCATCAGCCTCATTAGTTTTATCGCATCCGCATCAAAGCTTCCATTCTCTTTCTCCATAAAGGCCGCCTCATCGATATTCCAATCATATTTCTTTTCAGCTTCCAGTTTATTACCACGCACATCACGATACAAATTTATCTGTTCACCACTCAATTTTGCGTAATTTAGCCAGAACCACGCCTCTACCAAATCTCTTCGCGCACCACGGTCGAGTGCCGGCAAAGCCGCATTCACAATATTAAAGCATTCTTCACTGTCCAGACTCTCTGCTACCAAACTTATTTTCTTTAGAATGAGCGCCGCAAGTTCCATCCTCTCAAAATCTGCTAATATTTTTCCGTAATATTTCAGCATCTTTGCTCCAGTTACGAGCCCCATTTCCCCCTTGCCAAAATGAATATTAATTTCGATTAGCGAAAACATCTCAATCCCACCAGCTAGTTTGGACTTTTCTTTCCGTGCAGATTTTGCAATCGCCGTCATCTTTCCGCTAGGTGTAATCAAATTCAAAATCCTATCTGCCTCACCGAAGTTGGTGCGCCTCAGTACGTACGCCAGGGTCTTAATGTCTTTGTGTGTATTTTGTGACATAATCCTTTATTTCCTCCGGCAACATCGTTTCCTTGTTTAATACTCCAACCACTCCATATTCACTAAGGTCTGCTTCGGCAAAATTCAATGCCGAAACTATCACAATGGGAATCTTCGCCGTATCGCTATACGAAGAAAGTTCATTAAGCAGCGTAAACCCATCCGGCCCTGTGAGCAATACATCCATAAAAATCATTTCCGGCAATTCGTCCGATAATACATCAATCGCGTCATATACATTACCAAAAATTCGCACCTCTCCAGCCTCTCGCCCAGTCGCTCGCGCTATACATTTTGCCATAATACGGTCATCGTCAATTACAAATATCATCACATCTCCCAGAGTGTCGCTTGCTTAGACACTGGCAAAGACACATAAAAACTCGTACCGTCTCGGTGCCTCACCGCCCCCACATCCGCATGCATATAACGCGAAAATTTAGAAGCAATATAAAGTCCGAGTCCAGACGAGCCTGGTCTCATCGCAACAGATGTTGGCTTTTCTACCCAACCACGCTTCATCTCTCGCCAAACATCCGACGGTAGCATTGGACCATAATCCCGAATTGCAATTTTTATCTTACCGCGCGTCTCCGATACGTTTAATTCCGCCCTCGTGCCTTCCCCAGAGTAATGCACTGCATTTAGTAAGAAATTATATACGACGCTTCGAAGTAGTTCTGCATTCGCCGTTACGAGCCGTGAACGATTGGAATATTTTACAAACAAATCTCGTCGGTTAAACTTAAAAAGATACATCAACTCTCTTGTCACATCATCACATACCCCACGCACCACCACCGGTTCCATCTCAAACAAACCGTCATTTAGTTTCTTTATCTTAGTCAAATCATTTACTTGTTTAATCGCACGTTCAGATACACATACCATCTCATCACGAATCTCGTCATTGCGCATAGTTGCGCCATCAAGCGTAAGCGCCAACTGTCTAAGAACAGTAAGCGGCGCCTTCAACTCGTGCGCCGCTACCAAAATACCATCTACCTCCGTGTCCATACCTAATATTATATCACTTTAGGCGTCGAACCGTACAGAATCTAGCAAAGTATTGTAATCTCCTTCAAATAATACCGAGTCCGTTTGCAAAATCGCAGTTTTGTCACGAATCTTGAAGATAAAGATAAACCCAGACAGTTCAGTTCCCGGAATCGTACCAGTGTAGCGGTTACCAGTAATTCCCTTCGCGGTAGTCACCGACTGCATAGTCAAGTTCGAATTGCGTCTTTCCATCGCTTTTTGGTAATCTTCTGCAACGGCCTCAAAACTCTTGTTGAGAATAAGAACCCGCAGAGCATTAATTGTATTCTTCGATACTACATTCACCTCAATCGGATTCAAGTATGCTTCAAAATCGCCACCATTACTAGCATCGGCTGCTATATAAGCGCTCCAAGTCTTTGGATATTCAAAAGACAACTCACCATAGTCAGCAGGACCTTTAAAAGTACGGTACGGGAGTTTTTCGCGCCGCGAGAATTCCTCCTCATCATTCACCGCTTGTTCGATTTTCGCCTCTGCAACCGCAACCTCTATTTGACTATTAATATCCATCTGCACTTCATCATAGCGAATAAACATCCAAATAAATAGCCCAATAAAAGTCAGCGAAACCAAACTTAGAATAACAATCGCAATAGTCTTAATTAGACCACCAATGTCTTTCTTTAGCGGTTTTTCGATCACTTGCGCGCCCTGTGATGCTACCCCACCAGGCTGTACTGGCGAGAAGGACATCGGATTAGAATCACTCATCGGTGTGCCCATTTGACTGAAATCATTTGACGTCTGACCCATCGAGCTTGGCGTCTGCCCCATCGGCATGCCCGGCTCAGGCGAAAAACCCGGCTGGCTATTCATATTCGGAAATGAAGTTGGTTGTGTTCCATCCATATTATTAGTATATCACAAAACCATAATTATTTTTGGAAATCTTCCGCCAAAACTTCCACTTCGTTCTGCAAATCACTTAAATCTTTCTGAAGCTCCTTGGCAAGTGCGATTGCTTCTTTGTATTTCTTTACCGCTTCATCAAGAGTAAAATCATCCGAATAAAACCAATCGGTACTCTTTGTCAGCTCGTCAATTTTTTGGGTTATACTTTTATTTTCTGTCATTTACTTCCTTTACTTCTGCTTTAATTTCCTTATCGATTGTTGTAATTTCTACAACACTTCCTGGAGAAATATCACCATTCAGAATCGCATATCCACGCTTCAACACCGTCTCTGGATTCATCGCCACCAGCACTTTTAGCTGATTCGATACCTTAGCCTGGGCGTCACGAATTTGTATATAAATCGCATTTGTGGCCTGGACAATCTTTTCTTTTGCGGATTTCTTTTCCGCATCCGCACGGTTGAATAGAATCGTGTCAATTCTATCTATCATCATTCCGATACCCAGCTTCATATCATTGCGATCTGGCACCAGCATTTCTGCTGCATTCGATGGTGTCGATGCTCTTACATCCGCTGCGAGATCCGCCAGAGACTCATCTACTTCATGCCCGATACCAGTAATAATTGGTATCTTGGATGCCGCAATCGCACGCGTCAATTCCTCGTCATTAAAGCACGACAAATCATCCGCGCTACCACCGCCACGCAGTATCGCAATAGCCTGTACCTCACCGTGTTCGTTAAAATATTTGAGAGCGCGCACTATTTGTGACGGCGCGTCCATCCCTTGTACTTGAGTATGTGCCACTTGCACATGAATACCGCCCCACCGAGCATTCAAAATTTTGATAAAATCCGCATATCCCGCCGCTTGCGTCGATGAAATCACACCGAGTTTCGTGAGATCCTTCGGCAAAGGACGTTTCTTCGCCGGGTCGAATAGTCCCTCATCTGTCAGCTTCTTTTTGAGAATTTCAAACGATTTCTTAATACTACCCTCGCCCACTGGCTTTACCGCATTGACAGTAAATGAGAACTTCCCCCATTTTGTAATCTTTGGCGTACCTCGCACAATTACTCTCATACCATCTTCAATTGGCATCCTCATTTGATACAAAGTCATAAAACACGAAACACTCGCCTCGTCGTCTTTGATATCAAAGAACACCCATTTGCCCTGATTTACCTTGAAACTCGCCACCTCACCAACTATCTCAATCATTTCATAATTTGCCGCAAGCAAATCGTTGGTGACATTGATGAACAGAGACGGTGTCAACGGGTCCTGCCGATTGTTGTCCTCCCCCAAAATTGAAAACAATTTTGGGGGTCCCCCTCCACAATCGTCACCCGTTGACCACACGCTATTCATTTGTTTTGCCCCTAATTGCTTGATTATACGGCCAATATCCACTTGCGATTGTAAAGATAAGTGACAATGCTCGCGACATCACGACAATTATTAGTGACAATGCCACTGCTTCTTCCGTGCCACCGAGAAGTAGCCCCATCACCCCTGCCATTCCTAGCTCGTACGGACCATACGGGACAATCCCATCAAACACCGAACCAATCGCTTCGCCTACCATAATTACTGGCAAAATTTCTGGACGTCCTAGCGAAATCGCCACAATCCAATACACGCCAATCTCGCATAGACTATATATTACGCCCCAAATCGTCGGTCTTATCAATGATTTTTTGTCTTTTCTTACTATCGTAACGCAATCATGAATACTATCCATATATTCGGTAATTTTCTTAGATTTCACAAAATGTTGCTTGCGCCCAAACGTTACAATTCGAATCACGAAATCCAACACTTTCGATGTTGCTCTACCAAAGAATTCTATCCTCTTCTTACTGCTTGCCACAAAAATAATCAAACCGAGCACCAAGAACACTCCCATATTCATAAGTAACGACACCCAAATAATCCAAGTGGCCTCCGGTGGAACCTTACCTAGCAAATATAGTATCACAATCGCAATCAAAGCCTGTACATAGTTCACCACTGTCGTAATTGCATAACGGAAAATGTACAAGAAGCTAGCTTCCCCCGCCGATACGCCAAACGGCCGCAAACGATATGTGAGATACGCCAGTCCACCAATTCCTCCTGCTGGCACTGCACGATTTACAAAATTCAACTCCGTAGAAATTAATAATTTTTCCTTGCGACTAAAGATCTTCTTAAACTTCGCCTCTAGATAACTAAAAAATATCTGCCCGCAGGCATAATACATAAACAATTGCTCCGGAATCAAAAGCAAAATCACAAAAATATTTGCTTCGCTCTTCAAGGTCTCGAACGTCGCAACGAACCCCTCACGGTTTTCATATACAACGTATCCGACCAAAACAAAAGTTGCTAGTGAAATAATCGGTCTCCAAGGAAACTTGAACTTATGCTTTGCCATAATAGCATTATAGCACAAAAAATAGCCCCGAAAGGGCTATTTATCTAGCGTACTTCAACGCGAACGCGTGGTAGAGACTTGCCAGAAAAGTGAGTCTTCTTGGTCTTTACAAAAGTAACTACACCATCCTTAGCCGCATGAATCGTAAAATTACGAGACATATAAGTGCCAGGGCCTGCAAGTTTGGTTGCGCCAGTTTGGCGAACAAGGACTTCGCCATTCTTGACTTTTTGGCCACCAAAGCGCTTGACGCCAAGGCGCTGGCCAGCATTGTTATGGACGTTTTTGGCGGTACCGCCAGCTTTTACGTGTGACATTTAATTCTTCCTTAATATTATTATATCCCTCGCTACGATTTGCCCTTCACGTGCGTAAATAAGCCCCTCGCGCGATTTATTATTAACATTATACCCCAATTCCTCAATCTCGTCAAGGATTTCAAGACGAGAATAGCGACCATCTTCGCGCAGCCATGCCGGCATCGCAATCACCACAGGAGTACCAGATTTAATCTGACCTATCAAATTCTTTAAAAATCCTAGAATAATTGCGCTACATTCTTGTTTCTCGGTCTTCAGCTTAATCTCTACTGGCACTTGCGACATTGGTTTTCCAAGATAGCCTTCACACGCCACTGCATCAATCGGCTGAGTCCAAGTAAACGAAGTTGCGTCGCCCTGGGATACCGAGAAAAGACTGTTCGGATTGTTTTGCGCAAATTCTAAAAACGTGTTTTCGTCGCCGCGTACCTCGCGCCCGTCTTCACGGGGCTCGGTCGCTAATCCTCGGCAGCGGCCTCCGGAATGCGACGAAAACAGTTTTTCAGAATTTGCCGCAAGCCATTTCAAATTCTTTTCACTATATTCCACCATGCGCTCGCTAAGATCTGTACCGTACGCTCGGTAGCCCATAAGTAACGCTTCTTGCAAGACTACGCCGGTTCCACAGAATGGGTCTAATATTCGCGCACCTTCTGGTAGCAGTCCGCACAGATTAATCAGTATCTGTGCCAGCTTCGGCGGCAACATGCCAACTCTAGCATCTCGTGCTGGACGCGCTTGGTCGCGTTTCGCATATGCATCAATGTCTTGCACGCCGATCACACGAAACCACCCCTCGTCAGTTTTAATTAATTCTACCTTCTTTGGATTTTTGCCAGACAGGCCGTTGTGCAGCGACGTCGCTGAGGAAAGTACGGCATCTTTATTTTCTACCACACGCACGCTTCGTCCGTGTCGCACCAGAATCTTCTTTAGTTTCAATGCTTCCATTGTGGCAGATTTACGCGACGCCCTCTCCGAATAATCGCTCACACCGAGCGTGATTTTGCCTTCCGGTAAATCCCGCAAATACTCAAGTGGTTGTCCAGGCATTTCCACCGCCAACTTTTGCGTCCCGCCAAGACGATCGATTAAAAGTGGATTCAAAATACCCTCTGCGGGCATTTCGGAGCGCGGCAGCGCGAGAATTAGCGCGCGAGCCCCGTGGCGACGGGAGCGAGCGACGCGGCCCGAAGAGGGTATTTGAATACACTTTAGTCCTATCGCCTCGAGCTCCGCAATTGATATCTCAGGTTGTCTGCCTAGCACCGCTAAATATTTCATACGCTAATTATACCATAATCTAAAACGGTCGCAGGTGATCCAGGATCAACCTCTCCATCGGACCGTAGTCTAACTTGAACGACGCTTTCGACGCCTCAACCATCTCGTCTTTCTTAATACCAACAAACGATACAAAATAATTGTTTTGGTAAGCAAGTTGTCGGATAAACTCACGTTGTGTTCTACCATTACCCTCGCGAAACGGATGAAGCGCATTTATTTCTGCCAAATAGTATGCTAGCCGCTTCGCAAATTCCCCCGCCGCCAAATCTCGCAAATATCTCTCAGTTCTCAGCTCTCCGAAAATCCGCTCCGCTTCCGACTCTATTGCAAAACACCTACAAAACAAATTCCCCTTAGCAATGTCCACCGTCCGCACCTCTCCCGCCCAATCATAAATATCCTGAAAAAGATATCCATGTATCCTCTTCAAATGTTCAAAATTAAAACTACCCCTAATCGGATTGTGAAGAAGTTCCCATTCACGAACGCTAGACAAATCGCGTTCCCTATCGTATAACGCATCGAAGTCCCTAATACCGAGTTTGTTTTTTAACACGCGAGAATCTGGATAACAATATGGATCTTGCATTATTTACCTTTCTCTTTTATTTCTTTCAAGATGCGGTTTCTGACTTCTTCGGGAGATGTTTTCGCTAACTCTAAATCGCGCAAATCCTTAATATTTTGCTCACTTAGTTCCATCCCTTCAAGCGCAAACGTCGCCACCACTTCTCGAATTCTCTCATTCGAAGAAATCGGATAAGCACCACTCCGAATCGGAAAAGGAATACTTTTAGTTTCATCAGCGCGCAACAACATTAACCTAATCACATCTGACGTGTTCGTTCCTAGACTTTCAAAAAGCTTCCCCACTCGCTCTTTGAGGTCTGCAGGCACTCGCACCTGAATTAAATTGTTGGTTGATTTGGTTTTTGCAATAGTAGTACTCATACTACTATTGTATGACAATGTAATACAAAAATCAAGCTATATATTATATATACGGAAAACCGGCCTTATTTCACAATCGCAAACTTATTTTTGCCCTTCTTTACAATAGCTGTCTGATTAATAGGAACATCCTCACGAACTTTTACGCCATTTACTGATACTGCACCCTGAGTAATGAATTCGCGCGCTTTCTTCTTTGACTCCGCTAGCCCAGTCGCAACCAACACATCGACGAGCGCCGTTCCCTTTGCTACTACTGGCAAATATGCAGCAAATTCTGTAATTTCATCCTCAGTAAACTCCGTAAAATCCGTATCACGATTAAACAAGGTTGCAGTCAAACTCTCCACCGCATCCGCAGCCTCGCGTCCGTGCACTACCGTAGTTACTTCGTGCGCCAATGCGCGCTGCGCCAAGCGTTTCTCTGGCGCCTCCTTATGGCGCATAATCAAATCCTCAATTCCCGTGCTCGGAATTAGCGTATAAATCTTCAGCAAATATTCTACACTCTCATCCGGCTGATTTAGCCAGAACTGGTAAAAATCAAAGATTGAAGTATAATTCCCAGAACCGTTGTCAGAGCCGGCTAGCCAAATCGCATTCCCTTCGCTCTTACCAAACTTCCTGCCAGTCACTGGATCAATTACGAGTGGCGTACTCCATACATCTACTTCTGCATTCTCAAGGCGCTTGATGAGATGCATGCCGGTCGTACAGTTGCCAAACTGATCTGCTCCACAGAGCTGCATTGCTACACCATATTCACGGTACAAATGCAAGAAATCATAACCCTGAATCAACGTGTAAGAAAATTCTGCATACGAAATCCCCGAGCCACCCTCACCAATACGATTCTGCACGAATTGACGGTCTAGCAGCTGCGTCATCGAGAAATTCTTCCCCACTTCACGCAGGAACGAAAGATAATTGATATCCTTGAACCATTCATAGTTGTCGACCATGGTAAGAGACTCATCATCACCTTTCTTGGCATCACCCGAAACAAGATCTTCGGTCAAATATCCAGCAGAATTAATTACTCTCTCTACCTGTTCGCGGATACAATTCTTATTATGTTCTACTTCATCAAGTGTCTTTAGCTCGCGCTCGCCATTTTCCTTCGGATCCCCAATCTGCCCCGTCGCTCCACCAACCAAGAGATATGGTTTCCAACCATGACGCACGAAACACGCACACATCATTAGTGCCGCTAAGTTACCGATTGTCAATGAATCTGCCGACGGATCAGCGCCCCAATAAAAAGTCTTGTTCTCACGAGTGTCTAAATCCTCTGGATTCTCAATAGTATTCTCGGCCTTAAAGCCACGATAGATTAATTCTTCCGATAATTTCATACCTATATTATATCACAGTCTCTCACCGAGCCGTGCCTTATTCGCCCACTCGTCAGCCATCTCGTTCAGCTCGGTTCCCACGTGTCCACGCACCCAGGCTAGATTCACATTTCCGGCAGAATATAATCCATACAATTCCTGCACTAGTTCCAGATTCTTAATCGGTCCAGTCTTCTTTTTCCATCCATTAGCCTTCCAATTTGGTGCCCACTTTGTCAGCACATTCACCCAGAATTCCGAATCCGTATGAATTTCACAAGGCTCACCACCAGCCAGTTCCATCGCGGCCTTCAAAGCACTTCCTTCCATCCGAATATTCGTCGTTTCCGGCTCACTACCTAACGCTACTGGCACACCTTCCGCGCCACCATTATCAGCCTGTTCAATCACTGCCCAGCCACCCAGACCAGGGTTCGGCTCCGCACTCCCATCTGTCCAAAAAATTTTCATATTACCTCGCAAATCATTATATATGTATTATATATCAGAAAATGATTAAAAACAAACTAAGACACTGCGTTTTTCAAGTTCGTAAAGTTCGGAGAGAGGAAACTACTCACCCTAAACCAGCAACTACCGTAGTAAGCATCGTACTGAGTAACCGCGGTTGCGGATAAAGTTGTACTGAGGGTACACACTGGACGAATCCACGTTGAGATCGTACATATTGTTGTCATTGTACCTCGTAGAAGACCAGAAGTAGCCGTAGGAGCCCTGATTGCTGGCCGAGCCATTGCTGAAGTTGCCAGAGAGAGGCGTAGACAGGGCGTTTCTGAAGTTAGTTGCGTTACTACTATATGCTGCATATAGTGCTTGATATTCGCCTTTACCATCAGTAGTGACAGTATTAGCTCCGCCTGTAGGCATACGCCAACCAGCCGGACAGATGTCTTCACCAGCATCGCCTACGGAAGTACCTGCACTGGTGCCATTACCGTAGCAGTAGGAACCAGCCGATGCTGCGCAGTAGTTATAATAAACACCTATCTTGCCAGAACCAGAGCCATAGGAAGTAGTAGTAGTGTTCGGATTCCAACCAGTGCCTTCAGTATCTGAGGCGTTTTTTATGGCGATTAGCGGTGCAGAATAACTGTAACCTGAAGTCCAGTAACTTACGCCAGCGGTAGCATAATTATCGCCTGCGCTTCTGTTGCCGCTTTTTAGGCTAGTAAGCGTTGCTGAATTTGTTATATTGGTGTTGACGGATGAGATGTCATCTTTATGGGCTACGATATCAAAACGAAGGTTATCTAGCAACCAACATTTACCATCTTCCAGTCTCTGAACTTTGTATTGTTCGCCATCACGCGAGTCCATCACGGTCTTTGCCGTAGTAGTACAATTGCTTGCCACCATCTTTTGCATACAGTCAGCATCGGCTATGCCA
>JAFUBS010000013.1 GCA_017460105.1 Candidatus Saccharimonadota bacterium
GGGTTACAAACTCCCAACTACTAACTACCTCCCATTTGCTACTAATATAGCACTAGACTCCAACGATGCTCCAGTCAATGCCAGGACCAGTACTGTCACCTTCGCCGCCAAAGCAGACTTCACTAAGCCTGCTGGGACTTATAAACTAGCGATAAACTTTACTGCCGTGGCAAATCCACTTCCGGCCCACACTATTGCCGATGGTGGCAATATGCAAGATATTAGCAGTCTAGCTGAAGGCGGTTGTCCTGATACACTTACAACTGGACAGGCTTACACTCTCATAGATTCTCGCGATAACACATCCTACAAAGTGGCAAGACTTGCGGATGGGAATTGTTGGCTACTAGATAACCTTGCGCTAGACCTTACAGATTCCACCACCATGGCTGCTCTCACGCCAAGCAATACCAATGCTGATGCGAATTCACTTACTAGCCTCAGAAGTGGCAACAGGGCTGTAGGAAATCAATATGCCTCTTCTGGCTTCGTTGCTTGGGACTCTTCAGACGAGAACAAGGCGGATGTCTACAACCAAGCCAAAGCCAATGCTGTCTCTAAAGACACTGTAGTTACTAGCTATGGTTCTGGTAGTGGTAAAGTAGGCGTATATTATAACTTCTGTGCAGCCTCTGCAGGTTCATACTGTTACGACCAGGGTGATGCTCCAGAAGACACAAATGCTTCGCAAGACATCTGCCCCAAAGGCTGGCGAATACCTACCGGAAATGCTATTGGAGAATATACAGCATTATTAAACGCATACGATAATATGACAGCAACAGACACTGACAGTTTGCAGTATAACCTTTCTACTCCCCTCTCTGGATTTTTCACCAGTGGCTCGGCCTACAATCAGGGCTCCTACGGCGAGTTTTGGTCTTCGTCGATGGTTGGTGGCAGCGAAATGCTTCTCCTGAACGTCGATTCGTCCTACGTGACCACACAAGACGATCGTCGCTACGAAGGTTTCTCTGTGCGTTGTTTGCTCCAGTAGTTACTGAACTACACCCTTAAAAGTAGACACTATTTTCCAACTACATCCCAAAAAGTAGACAGCAATCTCGGTATGGTGCACCCCAAAAAATAGACACCTCCCAAGCCTCACAAACCAAAAATCATCCAGGCCAACAGCCTGGATGATAAAAGAGAATAACGAACAACAACTACTTCTTCGCAGTGTCCTTCTCGGCCTTCTGGTTGTTCTCGCTGAACGGCCGCGGTTCATACGGCAATGCGTACGAATTCTACGTGTACTCGGATGGTAACCTCAGCACCTATAACGTCAACAACACCAACGGTGCTCGCCCCGTCATTTCACTCTCTTCTGGCACCCGTGTCCTCGGCTCCGGCACTGCCACCGACCCATGGGTGGTACAATGACGTGCCAGACCCCTTTCTATAAATTATTTATGATACAATAGTACAAAGGAGTTATTCATGAAGTCAAAAGTATTTTTCACCAAAACCATCACCCCAGAGAGCCTGATTAGTATCTACCAGGCACTTGGCGTAGACGTCACCAAGGGCGGCACGGCGAAGGTCGGCGTCAAGGTCTCTACCGGCGAAGATGGTGCCAAAGGCTACCTCAAGGCCGACCTCATCGGTCCTTTCGTCCAGAGCCTGAACGGTACGATTATCGAATGCAACACCGCCTACCCAGGGAAGCGCACCAATGTGAAGGACCATCGCAAGGTTGCCGAAGCCCACGGCTTTACCAGCTTCGCTGATGTAGATATCATGGATGAGGACGGCGACTTCCAAATTCCCGTAAAGAATGGCAAGCATCTAGCCTATGATCTTGTCGGTGACCATCTCAAGAACTACGGCGGTATCGTCAATCTCGCACATGGCAAAGGCCACATGATGGGCGGCTTTGGTGCCAACCTCAAGAACCAGTCCATCGGTATTGCTTCGCGCAAAGGCAAGGCCTATATCCACTCTTGTGGCAAGACCGAGAGCCCAAAGCTCTGCTGGGTATCAAAGCACGAGCAGATTGACTTTATCCATTCTATGGCCGAAGCCGCTACTGCTGTCGCAGATTATCTCAAAGAACAGGATGTTCCAATTGTCTATATTACGGTAATGAACGCGATTTCGCTCAGCTGTGACTGCGACGAGAATCAGGACGACCCAGTGATGGCAGATCTTGGCATCGTTGCTTCGCTAGACCCAGTCGCCAACGACCAAGCCTTCATTGATATGGTCTGGGCTAGTGACGATCCAGGTGCCAAATTGCTCCAGGAGCGCATCGATTCTCGCCTTGGTCGTGAGATTCTGCCTTACGCCGAAGAGCTCGGCCTTGGTTCTCGCGAATATGAACTAGTAGAAATCTAAAAAGTATGCTATAATTATCTGGCGGGTGATTAGCTCAGTTGGCTAGAGCGTCTCGTTTACACCGAGAAGGTCGGGGGTTCAAGCCCCTCATCACCCACCAGGGATGAAAAATTGGACCTTTAGGTCCTATTTTTAATCCCTCGCTAGAGGGATTAGGGGGTTGAACCCTCGCGGCGGGTTCGAATGGAGTGAGCGAAGCGAACGACATCCCTGCCCCTCATCACCAGAATATGGTATAATTATTCTAATGAGCAGAGAAGATACAATTATTAAAGCAGTAGAGTCAAATTTCGCATTAGAAGGGATGAACTTCTCTAGCCGCGAGAAGAAAACGATGCGAGATTGTCTCTCTGGCAGAACCACTTTTGATTCGGCAGTTGAAAAGGTTATCGCTCGCTATAAAAGGATTTAATGGGCAAGATTCCTTTATCATACGAATATGAGCGTGACGATTTCTACTGCTATCCAGACAGTAAAACGTTGCGCAATAAGCTGGGGATCAAAGACGAGAAGACCTTAGATGACGCAGAACGAGAGATTACCGGACTCAAAGCCGTAGAATTTGTAAGCAACCCCTTTCCGGAAAAGTTAGATTTCAACTATATTAAAAAACTACATAAATTCCTATTTCAAGATATTTACGATTGGGCTGGCGAAATCAGAACTATTGATATCAGCAAAGGAAACATCTTCTGCCAGCACGAGTTGATAGAAATTAACGCTGAGGTTCTGCTGAATGAATTAGAGTCAGAACACTATCTCGTGGATACTTCTGATAATATGGCAGAAAGACTAGCATATTATCTGGGCGATCTCAATTCTATTCATCCTTTCCGAGAGGGAAACGGCCGAGTTCAAAGATTATTTATAGCCGAACTTGCCCGTCGTGCAGGCTATAGTCTAGATTTTAGCAATATTTCTCCTAGGGAAATGATTATTGCCAGCGATGAGGCCTTCCGTCATAATTATGAACCACTCGAAGAGATAATTCAAAAATCGCTTATTCGTAAATAGACTAAACTTATTATTCAGGTTGCTCTAAGAAAAGACCCCCAGGAGGTCTATTTTTTTATTTTTTTCAAAAAGTGAACATATGCCTATTTGCCAGGCCATTCGCTCTCGAATCCGCACGATTGCGTGATACAATCGACGCTATCGGGGGAAGAAAGAAAGGTACAAATGCTAAAAGTCGTTGTGTATGATAACGGTTACGGTGGGGAATTATTTGCAGATAGGCTCGAATCGGAACTTCCAATTTTAGACGTTATACGGGTTATCGATTGGCGAAACGCCAGCGCGGTGCAGTCAAATCCACGTAAGGCACGCAAACTTATCGAAACGGCTCTCCGTCCTTACCTAGGAGAAGTGGATTTAATTATCTTCGCAAATTACCTCATTGCATCCACGAACCTCAAATATTTCACCAGCAAATACCAAGAACAAGCATTTTTAGGTCTCCATCTGCCCAAATCTTCTTCCGTGTCCAAACGGGAAGTCTTGGTGCTCGGCACCAAGACTCTCGTGAGAACGTTATCTTTCAAGAATTACTTGTTCCGCTTGCCAGCACATACTACTACGCTGTGCCTAGACGAATGGCAATCCGCCATCGACGACGGCGAACTAACGTCCGACGACATCAAGAAAAAATTTGTTCATTTGCTAAAACAAGGTTACATGCCGGAGGGAATAATAATGACCAGCGGTACTTTTTATGATATCACGCCGCAGCTGCGCAGTGTGTTCAAGAATAATATCAAAATCTACGATGATTTTACAGTCCTTATCGACCAGACTTGCAGAACTCTCAAGATCCGTGGCGGACGTATCCGCAAGAAATAGCTCCCAAATGTGGTATAATAAGGAGGTAATAAGAAAGGATAGAGATGGATTCTGACAATCTAGAAAAAATGAGACATACTTTAAGCCACGTCCTTGCGGCTGCCGTAAAGGAACTTTATCCTACAGCCAAATTTGGTGTTGGCCCTGCTATAGATAACGGATTTTATTATGATATTGATTTTGGTGATACCAAAATCAGCGACACAGATTTGCTAAAGATAGAGAAGAAAATGCGCGGTATCATCGCACGCAAACTCCCTATGGTGAAGCGTCTTGCCACGAAGAGCGAAGCCCTAGACTGGGCTCGCGACAACAAGCAAGATTACAAGATAGAGCTCATCGAAGAACTTCCTGAAGATGCCGAAATCTCCTTCTATGACATGGGGGATTTGTTTACTGACCTTTGCAAAGGTCCACATGTCAAAGATTTGTCCAAGACTGGTCCATTCAAGCTAATTCGCGTTGCTGGTGCTTATTGGCGCGGTGATGAGAAGAGGGAAATGCTTACCCGTATCTATGGTGTTGCTTTTGCCACTGAAGAAGAGCTGGACGAGTACCTAAAGCGCCAAGAAGAGGCTAAGGCACGCGATCACCGCAAACTCGGCAAAGAGCTAGACTTGTTCTGTTTCTCAGATTTGGTTGGTGCTGGACTTCCGCTCTTTACCCCTCGTGGTACTGAACTTCGTGAGCTGATGGCCAATTATTCGCTCAGTCTCCGCGGCAGGGAAGGCTTCAAGAAAGTCTGGACCCCACACATCACCAAAACCGATCTCTACAAGACCTCTGGTCACTATGCTAAGTTCGGCGACGAATTGTTCATGGTTCATTCTCAAGTAAATGGTGAAGATTTCGCTATGAAGCCGATGAACTGTCCGCATCACGCTCAGATTTTTGCCTCACGCCCACGCACGTATAAGGAAATGCCAGTCCGCTATATGGAGGCCACCACAGACTACCGCGACGAAAAGACCGGTGAACTCGGTGGACTCTCTCGTGTGCGCTCTCTCACGCAGGACGATTCGCATGTGTTCTGTCGCAAAGACCAAATCAAAGACGAAGTAAAACGCTTAGTCGCCATTGTAAAAGAATTATACACTACCATGGGCATGCAGAAACTACGCGCTCGCCTCAGCTATCGCTCTGACGAAGACAAGTATCTTGGCGACAAAAAGCTCTGGGAGATGGCTCAGAATCAGATCAAGCAGGCTGCGATTGATAATGGCCTAGATTATTTCGAACAAGAAGGTGAAGCTGCCTTCTACGGCCCGAAGATTGATTTTATGGCCGAAGATGCCATCGGTCGTGAACATCAGCTCGCCACTATTCAGTTAGACTTCGTTCAGCCAGAACGCTTTGGACTAGAGTTCGTCAACGAAAAAGGCGAAAAAGAGCGCCCAGTCATGATTCATCACGCCACACTTGGTTCTATTGAGCGCTTCTTGTCAGTATTTATCGAACATACAGCAGGTTGGTTCCCATTCTGGTGCGCGCCAGAGCAGGTTCGTATTCTCACAGTTAATGATAAGGTGAGTGATTATGTTTCCAAAATTACAGATATTCTAGACGGCATCGTATTGGATAAGCCTCTGAAATATAATGAACTCCGCTACACAGTAGATGAGACCTCGGACTCTCTTGGCAAGAAAATCAAGCGCGCCACCGAGATGAAAATTCCAGCCATCCTCATCGTTGGCCCGAAGGACGCCGAAGCCGGCGAAGTCTCTGTCCGTCTCCGCGACAAAGAAGAAAAGGTCGAGCTAAAGAAACTCGCCACCTACCTCAAGAAACTAAAATAATGCCCGTTGTTATCATTTTGGGCCCCACAGGCTCCGGCAAGACCAGCGTCTCAATCAAACTCGCCAAAGCCCTAAACGGCGAAATCATTTCCGCTGACTCTCGCGCAGTCTACAAAGGTATGGATATTGGCACTGCAAAGCCAAGCAGAGAAGAACAACAAGGTGTTCCGCATTTCGGCATCGATTTAGTCGAGCCTAGTGAGAGATTTACCGTTGCAGACTGGAAGAAATACGCCGAACAAAAAATTAAAGAAATTCAGTCCCGCGGTCACGTTCCGATTATCGTTGGTGGTACAGGACTCTACATTGATGCACTAATTTACGACTATCATTTCAAAGGTCCCACCGGCCAGAAAATCAATGACTTTGAACAAAAAAGTTGTTCAGACAGAACAGAGATAAAAGGCGATTATTTGCTCATTGGCGTCAAAACCGAGCCGGCAGTCCTTCGCGCCCGCCTACGTGAGCGAGTAAACCAAATGTTCAGCCAGCCACTCTATGATGAAGTGCGACGCCTCACTGCAGAATACGGCTGGGATCTCGGCAGCATGAAAAGCGATATTTATGAGTATGCTAACGCATATTTGAACGGCGAAATGAGCCTGAAGCTCGCCAAGGAGCGTTGTTTTTATGAAGACTGGCATCTCGCCAAAAGGCAGATGACGTGGTTCAAACGCAATCCGAATATTGTGTGGCTAGAATTAGAAAAAATTTATCCATACGTGTTAAAAACTTATAACAAGTAAGCATTTTCTTTATGAAAAGCCCACACATTTTTCACAAACGTGCTAAAATATAAATAGAATGAGCAAGGAAACTAACACGCCAATAGAAAAATTATTCGGCTCGAAGACTCGCGCCAAGCTCTTAAGGCTATTCTTCGAAAATCCCGAGAAATCTTTCTATGTTCGCGAGATGACTAGAGTCATAGACGAACAGATTAATTCTGTCCGTAGGGAATTACTTAATCTTGAAAGTATTGGCATCATCAAGAACGAGACCTTTGACAACAAAATATATTATTCAGCCAATGCCAAGCATCCATTCTGCCGCCCGTTCGTCGAAATATTTTCGAAAAAAATTGATTCAACTCGTGAAAAAGATGTGCGCGAGACCACGTGGGAAGAATACTGCCGTCCAGTCAAAAACTATCTCAAAGGACTGGTTGTTACCAACCGGCTTCCTGGCCAAGATGGTGTCGACTTGCTCGTAATCGGCAACGACAAGACCAAGAAACTCACTCGCTGGGCCGAAGTTATCGAGAAAAAGCAGGGCAAGCCTATCAACTACGTAATAATGTCCGTCGACGACTTCCTCTACCGCAAGAACGTTGGCGACCGCTTCTTAGCTGACATCTTTGACATGGAAATCACCGAAATAATCGATCCAGAAAAAATCATAAAATCATAGATAAGGAGTAATATGTTCGAAATTGAAAGCAAAAATCCAGACGAGATAGTAATCTCTACCAAGAAGACCACAATCAAATTCAATGTAGCCGACGCGACTATTAATGCAAATCTCTCAGTGGGCGCTATTTCTGGCCCCGGCGAATTCGAAATCGGTGATGCTACCATCCGCGGTATTGCTACCGAGAATGGAAGGACTATTTACGACGCAGAAATTGGCGGTATTCATATCGGTATTCTCGGCGATATCGAGGAAAACCTCGACGACATCGTCGCGGACATTCTTTGTACGTCATCTGTACGCGCAATTCGCGAGATTGAGCCAAAACTTATCATCGCCATGGGCAACGTAGATGGCATGGTTTCGGATTTGAAGCTTACCGCTCGCACCGAGAAAAAACTCAAAGTCAAGAATCTCGACAGTCTGCCAACTACCAAGGAAGTGGTGGTGCTCAGCTAGATGGGTAGCGATATTCTGCAACTCGTCATTGTACTGGTTATTATTGTCGGTTCTGTCATTTTGCACGAACTAGCACATGGCGTCGTGGCATACTGGCTAGGAGATCGTACTGCCAAAGACGCCGGGCGCCTCACTCTGAACCCTATCAAGCATATCGACCCCTTTATGTCTATTCTGGTCCCAGTGGTACTATATCTGTTGCGCGCACCAGTCTTTGGCGCGGCTAAGCCAGTGCCAGTAAATTTCAGGAATCTCAAATGGCGCGAGTGGGGAATGGCGCTAGTTGCATTCGCGGGGCCATTTACTAATTTTCTCATTGCTCTGGTGGCGTTCTTGGTTGGTCATTTCTCCGGTAGTATCTATCATTTTAACGGTGAAATACCGTATTTAATTGCCGCGGAGACAATTATTATCAATCTCGGTTTTATGATTTTTAATCTACTGCCAATTCCACCGCTTGATGGCTCGCGCATTCTCTATGCAATCGCACCAGATGTAGTCCGCAGGTTCTTGCTCCAAGTAGAACAATACGGCATTATTATTGTCTACGTCCTGGTCCTCCTGCTCGGCGAAGTCTTCTCTGGCTTTATGGTGAATTGTACAAATGGCATCCTAGAATTGTTTTATCATATGGTATAATATAAGTAGACCTCATCGGTAGCATGATTTTCCTGAATAATCATGTTTTAGGGATTTCGTGGCTTACGTCCGTGGATGTATCGCATAAGATTTTACCCACCTTGTATATATTACGGGGAAAACAGGCCGATGGGGTTATAGGATGGGCATGAAACAAAGATTACGCGTAGTAGCAATAATCAGAAACGAGAACGGAATACTAGTTCTCAAGCGCAACCGTGGTCGTTCGGACACCCCGGTTTTTTGGGAACTTCCCACTGGCAAGATCAAATTTGGTGAACAGCCCGAAGAGGCCATGGTAAGAATCCTAGACGAATACGCAGAGCTCAAGGTCGGCACCATCAAGATTAAGGACGTCATCACTTTCTTAGCTCTAGAGGGGTCTAGCCGCCTTAGCAATCTATATATAATATATGACGTTACGACCGTCGGGCAGCAAAAACCCAATCCGCGCGAGCGTTATACTGGATATAAATTCATCAAAGATTTTGCCAGCTCTGGCATCAAACTCAACGAAGCTAGTCTGTCTGTCCTGGAGATTCTTGGCGGCAAAGTCACTACGGGTAAAATTTCTCCGCGCGACACCGCTAGTTCCGCGACTATCTATGTGGACGGAGCATCGCGTGGCAATCCTGGTCCATCGGGCATCGGACTGTATATTATAGATACAGAAGGGAAGACTGTCGAGAGGAGCGGCGAATTTATTGGTTTTGCCACCTCGCGCGTCGCCGAATATATGGCAATGAAGAATGGCATTGAGCGTGCGATCGAACTGGGGTTAAAATCCGCTCGTTTTATGTCAGACAGCCTCATGGTAGTGAACCAGCTAAACGGTATTTTTACCATCAAGAACCGCGACATTATGCCAATCTACGACACGATTCAAAAATTACTCGAAAATTTCGAAAGTGTTTCGTTTACACATATTCCTCGCTCCGACAACGCTATTGCGGATAAAGAAGCGAATCTCGCCATCGACAATATCTTGAAAAAATAAGCATAATATGATATAATAACCCCATGAATGACATCCGGGAGCGTGAGAAAACTTATAAAGTTGTTGGCCCAACTGTTCTTGTTGATGTTGCAGGAATCACAGATATTCCGGCCAAGGTTGACACTGGTGCTGACACCTCCGCAATCTGGGCGTCAAATATCAATATGTCTAAAGACGGGATATTGAGTTTTACGCTTTTTAGTCCCAAGTCCCCAATGTACACCGGTGAAATCATCAAAACCAGCGAGTATCGCATTAAAGTCGTTCGCTCTTCGCACGGAGACGAGCAGATAAGATACCGCGTTAAATTACCAGTTTGTATCTCTGGTGTAGAATTTGAGACCACATTCACGCTGGCGGACCGTACTCGTAACCATTTTCCGGTGCTAATCGGGCGTCACACTCTAGAAAACCAGTTTGTTGTTGACGTATCTAAAGAGGCTTCATATCGCAAACCCCAGAAATCGCCAGAACTAAATCGCGAGCTCAGAGATAATCCATACGAATTCCACCAAAAATACTTCAAGAGGAAGGAGCAAAAATGAAATTAGCAATTCTATCTAATGGACCAGGGAATTATTCTACCAAACGTTTAGTAGAAGTAGCGAGAGAACGTGGCCACGAAGTAAGAGTCATTAAATACAAGAACTGTTACCTCTCTCTGGACGATAAACATCCAGATGTGTACTACGAAGGTGAAAAACTTGAAAAGTTCGACGCTATACTGCCGCGTATCTCTAATAATATGACACGCTACGGTTGTGCTGTGGTTCGTCAATTTGAAATGCAGGGCGTTTGGACCTCTGCGAATTCTGTGGCTATTACGCGTGCTCGCGACAAGTTGCGCGCAGCTCAGATTCTGGCTAAATACGACGTTGATACTCCAAAGACGCTTGTTTCGCGCAACACATCTGATATTGACGACCTTCTCGAACAGATTGGTCTACCTGTTATTATTAAGCTTGCCACCGGCACCCATGGTAATGGTGTGATTCTCGCCGACACGCGAAAAGCCGCCAAATCTGCGTTGCAGGCTTTCTACCTCTACAACGAAGACGGCACTAATATTTTGCTCCAAGAATTCATTAAAGAATCAGCCGGCACCGACATCCGTGCTTTTGTTGTTGGCAACAAAGTAGTAGCATCTATGCAGAGAACTTCGCTTGATGATGATTTTCGCTCTAACCTCCACAAAGGTGGACAGGGAATACCCGTTAAGTTGACAGCAGAAGAAAAGAAAGTTGCTTTGAAAGCTGCTAGGGCCATGGGCTTACACATTTGCGGCGTTGACCTGATGCGCTCAGAACGCGGTCCATTAGTTCTCGAGGTGAATGCTTCGCCAGGCTTTGGCATTGAGAAGGTGACCGGTATCGATATTGCTTCAAAAATCATTGATTACATCGAGGACAACGCCCCACGCCGCAATAGCAAAGACCGTGTTGGCGCATAATGTGATATAATATAGGGGAGCCAGAAAGGCAATCGCTTGGTTCGTCCAAGAGGAAAGTCCGGGCAACATAGAGCAAGGTAGTCGCTAACGGCGACCGTCCGTAAGGATAGGGAAAGTACCACAGAAACAATACAGCCTTCGGGTGATGGTGAAAAGAGTGAGGTAAGAGCTCACAGCATATTATGGCGACATAGTATGGCGGCAAACCCTACCTGTTGCAAGGAGTACTATCAGCCCCTGCTCGGGGACGTACGCTCACCGCTTGAATATTGCAGCAATGTAATATCTAGATAGATGATTGCTGGCTATATTATATATAGTTACAGAACCCGGCTTAATGAAGGCTTATTATCAAAAATTCACCCTCGCGGGTGAATTTTTGTGTAGATCGTAAATTATTTACTCATCTTCTTTTCGGCGCGTGTCTTTGGGCTTTCGATTAGGCCTTTTTTCTTCAAGGTGCGTAGTGCAGATGTAGAAACATTGCATTTGACCTTTTGGCCGTTAATGACCAAAGTTCTCTTAGAAACGTTTGGCTTGAAAACCTTGCGTGTATGCCTCTGGGAGAACGAAACATTATGGCCATACATCTTACCTTTACCGGTGACTTCACAAATTGCCATCTTATTTCTCCTTTACGGTATTAACGATTGCTTTGAATGCCTCAGGGTTATTCACGGCGAGATCAGCAAGAACCTTGCGGTCCAAGTTGATATTCTTGGCCTTCATGCCGGCGATTAGCTGGGAATAGGAAAGACCGAGCTCTCTCGATGCATTATTAATGCGAGTAATCCAAAGAGCGCGAAGATCACGCTTCTTATTGCGACGATCGCGATAACTATAGCGAAGCGCCTTGATTACGCCCTGATTAGCGAGACGATAGCTACGTGTACGAGCATGTTGCATGCCCTTTGCAGCTTTCAGAATTTTCTTATGTTTGGCCATAGCGGCCACACCACGTTTTACTCTCATGATTAAACCCCTAATGCTGTCTTAATATTTTTCTTAATTTTGCCATTGATCGCTGCAGCAGTTTTCATGTTGCGCTTCCTGGCCTTTGATTTCTTTGCGAGAATGTGATTCCCGAAGGCGCGCTCACGCGTAATCTTACCAGAGCCGGTAATCTTGATACGCTTTGCGGTACCTTTATGCGTTTTTAACTTTGGCATAGGTTTTCCTTTAGTTATTATAGTTGATATTTTGTATTACAATGTAATACATAAAGAACCATCAGGGGCCGTGGAAGTAGGAAATTACTTCTTCCGAACCTGGACTGATAGATTGCGTCCGTTCATTTGCGGCTTTCCTTCGACAACGGCATCATCGCCAATCAGACCGAGCACTCTGTCGAGCAGCTCTTGTCCAATCTCTTTGTGCGCCATTTCGCGACCACGAAAGATTATCATAATCTTCACACGGTCACCATCGTCTAGGAATCCACGTATTTTGCGGACCTTGATGTTAAGATCGTTATCTGAAATCTTTAGACCAATCTTCATCTGCTTTAGCTCAGATTGTTTTTCGCGAGCTTTTTTGCGATTCTTAGCCTCTTCTTTCATTTTTTGATATTGGAATTTACCCCAATCAATAATTTTAACGACCGGCGGATTAGCATTAGCGGCAATCTCCACTAAATCTACTCCCTGTTCCTTCGCGAGAAGTTGAGCCTCTCTGCTTGACATTATACCGAGTTGCTCCCCACTTGAACCGATTACGCGTACCTCCGGATAACGAATTTCGCCATTTAACCGGGTGCGTGATGTAGTTTTTATAGTAGTCCTTTCTTCTCTTGAATTAACCTGTAACAATTATACCAAATGTTGGAATATTTTACAAGGGGGAAAAGGCGTTATTTCCTTCGGTATGCCAATGCCTCGGCGATGTGATCCGGCCCAATTAACTCAGCGCCAGCAATATCCGCAATCGTGCGTGCTACTTTTATTACTTTGAAATACGCTCGTGCCGATAGATTCAGTTTTTCCGAAGCGGTCGTTAGTAACTTTTTGGCGTTTTCTTCTAAGGCCAATTTCTTTGACACTTCGTATGAGGAAAGGGAACTATTGTAATAGTCATCGCGACCATAACGAGCCCTTTGGTGTTGAATTGCCTCTGTTATAGTATTTTTTACAACACTATGTTCACTGTTGTCATTGGGGAGTTTGTTTAGAAGACTCTTGTTGTCCACTCTGTCAACTTCGATGAACAAGTCTATTCTGTCTAACAGAGGACTAGAGATTTTTCTCTGGTAGTTCTGAATCTGCGTCATTGTGCATTTGCATTCATGTGTCGGGTCGCCCAGATAGCCACAAGGGCAGGGATTCATCGTAGCGACCAGCATAAAATCAGCCGGATAAGTGGTCTTTTGGTTTGCTCTTGAAATAGAGATAATTTTATCCTCCAGGGGCTGCCTGAGCGCCTCTAGTACCGCCTTAGAAAACTCCGGCAACTCATCGAGAAACAATACGCCCTTGTGCGCCAAAGATATCTCGCCAGGCAAAGCGTGTGCTCCACCACCGATAATGGAAGCTGCGCTCGCTGTATGATGCGGCGACCTGAACGGGCGACTAGAGATAATCTCGTTCGTCGAAAGCCCGGCTATAGAGTAAATCTTAGTAATGTCCACCGTCTCACTAGGGGACAAATCTGGTAGCAAATTCGCCGCCGCTTTGGCGAGTAGAGTCTTGCCGGCCCCTGGCGGACCAGAAATCAGCACGTTGTGATGACCAGCAATTGCGATTTCCATAGCGCGCTTGGCTATTTTTTGGCCACGCACGTGGTCTAGAAAAGGCCCAGAAACGCACGTATTTGCCGTTTTTAGGGCTTTTTCGGCCGAAGACGGTAATTCTACCTGCTTTTTCAAATGCAGGAATAAGCTCGTTAGAGAATCTACGCCGTATATCTTCATATCGGAAACCAGCGTTGCCTGGGAGAGGTTCTCGAGCGGAACGTAAACTTCGCGTATTCCATGGCTCTTGGCGGTCTCAACTATATTGATGACTCCCTTTATGGGGCGCAGCCTACCGTTGAGCGATAATTCACCGACAAATAACCGGTTCTGGACATCCAGGTTGATCAGTTGCCCTGAGAGAAGCAGTACAGAGAGCGCAATCGGGAGATCTAGGCAGGAACCATCCTTCGCCAAATCCGCTGGCGCGAGATTGATAGTGACTTTCTTCGTAGGAAAGGACATATCAGAGTTGACGATTGCGCTTCGTACCCGTTCTTTGGCCTCATTAATGGTTTTATTGGCCATGCCCACGATGTTGAATGCTGGCAGGCCTCTATTCATGTCTCCTTCGACTTCTACTAGCCTGCCATCGAAGCCAAAGGGAATTGCTGAATGTATTTTTGCTATCATGCGCACTTCTTAACACGGGAGAAAAATCTTTTCAACCCCCCACCCCAAAATTCCATCGCGCATAGGCTTATAATCAGAAAAGTATTCAGCAAAATGCTTGTGGAAAACTCGTCAAAAAAATAACAAAATTGTTCAAAAAATCTATTGACATTAGCATTTTTTCGCGATATTATAGAGATAGCTTTTGAATAAAAAAATTATTCAAAAGGTCAAAACAAAAATATAGCCAAAATAACTCCACACTCTACTTAAGAAGACCGGTTTTCCTCGCAGTTACCGGTCTTCTTCTTTTATTTAACGCAAAAATGAGCCAAAAATTGCTTTTGGCTCATTTTCGTCACGCATCCATATATTTCTAAAACCATTAGGGAATGGCTTTTATAATCAAAAAATGAAACGGAATTCATTTTCGTTTCATTTTTAGAGCTAAGTTCTTTGCTAAACTTTCTTTCAAGAAAGTTTAAGCTATGTGGTGGAGCTGCCGGATACTGCCTCCGGGTCCGAACTATCACCTGGATATGAATCTACATGCATAGTCTTCTGTTTCATCTCGGCGTATACTGTCAGCTGCAGAAAACGAAACTGCCAGTCACCATGGTAAGTTTGTCGAGCTACGTTTTACCAATCACGTAGCCTTATTTCCGTTGTATGATAATTCTGATCCTACGGAACCTTAGAACAGAACCAGCCTATAAATAATTAGGCATAAGCTGGCATGTACATGACATGCGCAGTTTTAGTGTTTTTAGCACTTATTCAATACTTACGGTATTTAATCGACACGCATCATATCTGTTAATAATCCGTCTAAGCTTTGTCAGCCCCAACTATAAACATTATACCACAGATATTGCCGATAATCAAACCGGGCGGCATCGAGCTTGCCAGAAATCACGATTTTTAATACGAATGTTGTAAAATAATCTACAAAACCACATTTCTAACGACACTATGTTGTGAAAAACACAACAAAATGAGCAACAAATTTGAACAGGGGAGAATAGGGACAGCGTTGTATAAAACACAACAAAAAAGTTGTACAAACCGCTTGATTTTCTAACGAACTTATGCTAATATGAAAACAGTCGAGATGACTAAAACAAACATAAAACATCAAAAGGAACCTTAATGAAAAGAGACAAGCCAAAAGCGCTAGTATAGTGAATTTGGCGGGCGAAAAGGTAATTTCTAGCCATAAATTACATTCTAGGAATTACCTAGAGCTCCGCTAAAAAGCGTCGAGCGCGCCATCAGATCTTTCGTTAGCACATTCCTAACTAAACAGAACGAAAGGGAAAGATAGCAAGGATTTGCTTCACCTCTGCGTGAAGCGGTCAATAGAAGAGAGCGGCTAAAGGTTGCGGTCAATAGTTAAGATAATAGTACCGGATAACCCTCCGCTTTCTTCTCCAAATATGGGGGAATCAATTTCTTGGGGGATTTAACCATCTATGATATAATTATTTCTATGAAGCATAAGCATATAGAAATAATAATGAGCACAGCAGGACTCGCAGCTTTAATTCTTTTGCTTACGCTCACATCGCCCACTGAGACTGGGCCTTTAGGTGTTTTAGTATTTTTTACAACACTTTATATTACAATTTTGGGTTTTGTCGTCCTCTTCATGAGGACTTTTTATCGTCTCGCTTTTAAGAAGAGCGACTTTCGCGCTAAAGATTACCTTTATTCTGCGATTCTTTCATTTGGGCCCATCATGATCTTGATGGCGCGTTCTTTTGGCGCAATTACTCCATGGACAATCAGTTTGATTTTAATTTTCTTAAGTTTAGCTGAATTTTTGGTCTACAAAAGAATATAAATGTGATAAAATAAGCATATGGATTATAAAGGGAACGGGAATAATTTTCAAAATAGCACAAACGAAGCCTTTTTTACTGCTGGCAACGGCAATTCTGCTCCCGAAATAAACGATTCTGGCGCGAGCATCAATGCGGGTATTTTTTCTGATGATAGAGACCTACGGACTATCGGCCAGAGTGCTATGTCTAATACCGAAGTTCAGCTAACCCCATCAGAGGCTCAGAATTATGAAAAAACAACTGATACTACAGTTGAGTCTCAAGAATTCGGGCAATTGGTCCCAACTAGCCCATCTGATTTCGCTCCGCAAAACACCACAAACGTTCCGCCTGCAAAGACGATACCTCAGTCTTCCTCCCCAGAATCATCCGCCAAGCAGGCTGTTAGCGAATTCAAGAGCACAGGGCAGATTTCGACCCTTTATGATCAAATACGTGGCGAAGGCGGGCTAGTCGACGCGTCCCTCAAAGAAATTAACTTTTCTATGGGAGATCAATAATGGAATCCTGGGTGGCAATCACTATCGCTGTAGTTACCGCGGTATTACTAATCGCAATACTCCTTAGTACTCGCATCTCAAAACTTCGTAAGTCCAAAAAATATGAACGTGGCCTCAAGATGGTACCGCTCCTCATTCATCTTCCGCCGAGTACAGACGATATCGAAGCTGGCGGTCGCGACAACCGCGATATCGCCAACGAGGCAATCTCCAAAGCTCAGGTAATGTACTCCATTCTATCTTCTACCGCTACGAAGGGGATAAAGTCTAAGCTCTATGGCCAGAGTCATTTTTCATTTGAAATCATCGCGAAAGACGGCTTTATCAGATATTACGCTATTGTGCCGGCTGCTCTTGTGGAGGTAGCTAAGCAGTCCATCCAATCCGCCTACCCAACGGCGCGTATTGAGCAAAAAAAGGAAGAAAACATCTTCAATCCGAACAACAATATTAATAACGTCGCCGGAGCTGAGCTAACTCTTAACAAAGAATACAGCTTACCGATTGCTACCTATGAAGACACCAAGCGCGACGCTTCGATGGGTATCCTCAACGCACTTTCTAGTGTTGGTAAAGGCGAAGGCGCTACAGTACAAATATTATTCCGTCCCGCACAAAAAAACTGGTCCGAAAAATCAAAGCAGCAGATCGAAGACATTCAAAAAGGTAAGACTACGACCAAATTTGTCGGCGCTGGCATCGGGCAGTTCGTAATTGATGTTGTTAAAGCACCATGGGAAGTCCCAGAGATGCACGAAAAAACCGAAGAAACCACGACGACGCTTTCCAGTGTTAAGCAAGACGAAATCACTGCCATCACTAATAAAATGCGCTACCCGGCGTTTGAGACCCTTATCCGAGTCATAGCCAGCTCCGACTCGAGACCTCGTTCAGAAGCGATTGTAGGCGGTGTGGTTAGCGCGTTCTCTCAGTTTGACTCCCCAGAACTTAACGGATTTAAGGTGAATCTATTTAAAGATCCAAAACGCATAGCAATCGACTACACTTTTAGATTTTTCCCCTTAAAAGTCCGAACAAATATTTTAAACAGCGTTGAGCTTGCGTCGGTTTTTCACTTGCCAGAACAAAGCTCTATTCCAAACTCACAGGTCGAACGTCAGCTCGTGAAACAGGTTGATGGCCCAGCTAAGCTCGCCACAGAGGGAATCTTCCTCGGGACCAACGAATTTCGGGGCAATAAAAAGGCCATTTACCTCTCCGACGACGATCGCCGCCGTCATATGTATGTCATAGGTCAGACCGGTATGGGTAAATCTGTATTCCTAGAGAATATTGCCTTCCAAGATATGTGTGATGGGCGTGGTTTTGCCTTTATCGATCCGCACGGTGATGCCGTTGAAGCACTCTTAAAGCGTGTGCCAGAGGAGCGCATTGATGACGTTATCTATTTTGACCCAGCAGACATCGAACATCCGGTTGGTATGAATATGTTCGAGTTCACCTCTGAAGACCAGAAGGATTTCATCGTCCAAGAGGGAATCAGTATGCTTCAATCTCTCTTCGATCCATCCAATCAGGGCTTCTTCGGTCCTCGCGGCCAGCACATGTTCCGTAACGCCGCACTTCTCCTCATGGCAGACCCGAAAGGCGCCACCTTTATTGATATTCCTCAATGCTTCACCGATCCAGAATTCGTCAAGTCTAAGCTCAAACACGTCAAAGACAAGGCTGTCTATGATTATTGGACCAAAGAGTTCCCAGCCTCCCAAAAATCATCCGACGCCGGCGAAGTTATTACCTGGTTCGCCTCTAAATGGGGTCCATTCCTATCGAATACTATTATGCGAAATACCTTAGGTCAGGTAAAATCCGGGTTCAACATCCGCGAAATTATGGACAATAAAAAAATCTTCTTGGTCAACCTCTCCAAGGGGCGACTTGGTGATATCAACGCGAATCTTCTTGGTATGATCTTTGTCATGAAATTCCAACAGGCCGCCATGAGCCGTCAGGATATTCCAGAGAGTGAACGCCAAGACTTCTGTCTTTACGTAGATGAGTTCCAGAATTTTGCCACCGAGAGCTTTGAGTCTATCCTCTCTGAAGCTCGTAAATATCGCCTCAATCTTATCGTGGCCAACCAGTTTATGACTCAGCTCACTGATAAAATTAGGGAAGCACTCCTCGGTAACGTCGGTACTATTATCTGTGGTCGTGTCGGTGTGACCGACGCTGATTTGATGGTTAAGGCATTTACGCCTACCTTCACCGCCGAAGACCTCACCAAGACACCAAACCACGCAGCGGTTGCTAAGGTAATGATGTTTGGTATGCCATCGAACGCCTTTACTATGAATCTCCCGGCGCCTATGGGTGAGCCAAACGACAATCTGATGGAATCTCTCAAAGTCTACTCCGCTACCAAATACGCCAAGACTCGTGCCGAGGTAGAAAAAGAGATTAATGAACGCTGGTCTACACCAGAAGAAAAATCGCCTGAGAAGCCCGCAGAAGCCCCTAGGAGCGATTCTAACGCCAGTGGCGGCTTCCTGGACGGCTGGCTGAATAGAAAGCCATAGAGACTTGATTTTTTGCCTCATAAGGTGTACAATAGAGAGGTATATTTAAGAAGAGGTATTAAAATGGCCGAGAAAGAGGCTTACGATTCGTCTGAGATTCGCGTGCTGGAAGGGTTAGAGCCAGTTCGTCTTCGTCCAGGTATGTATATCGGTTCGACAGGCTATGATGGTCTGCATCACCTAATCAAGGAAATTGCCGATAACTCTATCGACGAGGCTATTGCGGGTTTCGCAAACAGAATAGATATCACCATCTTGAAAGATGGCGGAGTAAAAGTAGATGATAACGGACGTGGTATTCCTGTAGATATCCACCCGAAGACAGGGAAGTCCACTCTGGAGACGGTTTTGACCGTTCTCCACGCAGGTGGTAAATTCGGTGACGGTGGCTATAAGGTATCGTCTGGTCTACATGGCGTCGGTTCATCTGTCGTGAATGCACTTTCTACTCATATGAACGCCGAAGTCTACAGAGACGGCAAGACTCACCATATCGAATTTGACGTTGGCAAGCCGACCATGGAACTCCAGGTCACTAAAGGCTCACCACGCGAACACGGTACCTCTATCACCTTCTACCCAGATCCGAGCATTTTCAAAGAGACTACTACCTTTGACTACACTTGGGTATCTAACTACGCACGCCACCAAGCTTATCTTACAAAAGGCATTTTAATTACTGTCACCGACGAACGCACCGGTGACCACGAGGCTTTCTATTTTGAAGGCGGCATCAAGAGCTATGTCAAACGCCTCAATAACGGCAAAGAGCTCCTCTCTGATGATATCTTTTACGTCGACAAGCAAGTTGGTGACACTGGCGTAGAAATCGCTCTCCAGTACAACGACTCTTTTGCGGAGACCATGAAGCCATTTGCCAACAACGTTCTTACCCCTGATGGCGGCATGCACGTCGTTGGTTTCCGTACCGGCCTCACTCGTACAGTCAATGATTATGCTCGTAAGAATGGTCTCTTAAAGGAGAAAGAAGACAATCTTACTGGTGACGACATCAAAGAAGGCCTCACCGCTGTGATTCTCGTCAAATTACCAGACCCACAATTCGAAGGTCAGACTAAGAATAAGCTTGGCAATCCAGAAGTGCGTGGTTATGTCGATAAGGTTATGACTGAATATTTCGGTTATTATCTCGAAGAAAATCCTGCTATCGCTAAGAAAATTGTCGGTAAGGCTACCCTGGCCGCCAGAGCTCGTAAAGCCGCTCGTGCTGCACGTGATAACGTTATCAGGAAAGGTGCCTTTGAAGGTCTCAATCTTCCATCTAAGCTTGCTGATTGTTCCTCTCGTACCCGTTCTGACTGTGAGCTCTTCATCGTAGAGGGTAATTCTGCTGCCGGTTCCGCCAAGGAAGGCCGCAACCCACAGATTCAGGCTATCTTGCCTCTACGTGGTAAAGTACTGAATACTGAACGTGCCCGTCTAGACAAAATGCTCGCGAACCAAGAGCTCGTCTCGCTCATCAAGGGGCTTGGAGTAGGTATTGGGGATCAATTCAACCTCGACGGACTTCGCTATGACAAAATCATCTTTATGACAGATGCCGACGTGGACGGCCTTCACATTGCAACTCTTCTTATGACTTTCTTCTTCCGTTATATGCCTCAGGTAATCGAAGCGGGTCACGTCTATCTCGCCAAGCCACCGCTATTTGGCCTAATTAAGGGTACCGGTAGCTCGCGCAAAATTGATTATCTATATGACGAAGTCGCTCTAGAGAAGAAACTGACCGAGAAAATCGAAGAACGCCGCAAAAACGGCACCAAGATTGACGAGACACAAGAGAGGTTCAAGCAGGCTGGCTATACCGCACAGCAACGTTTCAAAGGTCTTGGCGAAATGGATGCCAAACAGCTCTGGGAAACTACGATGGACCCAGAGAACCGCGTGCTAGTCAAAGTGCACGTTGAAGACGCCGAAAAGGCCGATGCAATCTTTACGAAGTTGATGGGAGATCAGGTCGAACTCCGCAAGAACTTCATTCAGGCCGGCGCCGCCACAGTTAACCTTGATGATTTGGACTTTTAAGGAGGAACCATGGAAGACGACAAGAACAATAACAAAGACACCGAACAAAGGCCTCAGGAAACTTCTCCTGAGGGATCTGTCGGAGGTCACGACCGAGACGGAAAGGGCGTGAGCCCCGTAACGACGGGCGCGAACGACCCTGTGCCCGAAGGGGAAGTTTCTGAGGCCTCGCAGGACGGCATCGAGATTAAACCTGTCGAACACACCATGGAAGACTACTTCCTTAAGTATTCCATGTCTGTTATCATTGACCGCGCTCTCCCAGATGTACGCGATGGCTTGAAGCCAGTTAATCGCCGTATATTATATGCAATGAATAAAAACGGCTGGAAGGCGCCACATGCCACCGTAAAGTCGGCTCGTATCGTCGGTGAAGTCATGGGTAAATACCACCCACATGGCGATTCATCCATTTATGATGCGATGGTGAACCTCGCACAGCCTTGGAAGATGCGCTACACTTTAGTGGAAGGCCAAGGTAACTTCGGTTCCGCTGACGGCGATGAGCCAGCCGCCTCTCGTTATACTGAGGCTCGCATGGACAAAATTGGCGCCGAACTTCTAGCTGATATCGAAAAAGACACTGTAGATTTTCGTGATAACTTCGACGGTACAGAGAAGGAGCCAGTAGTGCTTCCTGCAGCTGTTCCAAATATTCTCTTGAATGGCCAGATGGGTATTGCTGTAGGTATGGCTACTAATATTCCACCGCACAACTTAGGCGAATTAGTGGATGCTACGGTTGCTCTGATTGACGACCCAGAAATTAGTCTCGACGGTTTAATGAAATATGTCAAAGGTCCAGATTTTCCAACTGGGGCTGAAGTGTACGGTGGCGAACCAATGCGCCAAGCTTATGCAACAGGGAAAGGCTCTGTTACTATACGTGGCGTTGCGAATATCGAAGAACGCAAAAATGGTCGCTACAATATCGTAATTACAGAGATGCCATACGGCGTGAGTAAGGAAGGATTAATCGATAAGATTGTTCATTTGGCCCAAGATAAGAAAATTACGCACATTGCCGATGCCCGCAACGAATCTGCTCGCGGCAAGACTCGTGTTGTAATTGAGCTAAAGAAAGATGCTTTCCCAAAGAAAATTTTGAATCAGCTCTATAAGCTCACAGATTTGCAAACCACTTTCCACTATAATATCTTGGCGCTCGTCGATGGCATCCAGCCGCGCGTGCTTGGTCTCAAGGAGATTTTAAGTGAATTTGTTAAGCACCGTCAGGTCGTAATCCGCCGCCGCACTGAATTTGATTTAAAGAAAGCCAAAGAGCGCGCTCATATCTTGGAAGGTTTGAAAATCGCACTAGACAATATCGACGAGGTAATCAAAGTTATTCGTGCCTCTTATGACGATGCAGACAAACAGCTCATGACGAGGTTCGGGTTGTCCGAGATTCAGGCTAACGCCATCTTGCAGATGCAACTTCGCCGTCTCCAGGGCTTGGAACGCGACAAGATCGAAGAAGAATTGAAGCAACTTCATGAATTGATCAAGAAACTCGAGGCAATTCTTGCCAGTGAGCAGGAGATTCTGCGCGTTGTCAAAGAGGAACTCATCGCTATCAAGGAGAAATATGATGATCCTCGCCGTTCTAGAATCATCAATCACGAAGTTGGTAAATTCTCCGAAGAAGAGCTGATTCCAGAAGAAGAAAGTGTCATCCTTCTCACCTCACAGAATTATATGAAGCGTGTCCCGCAGGCGGACTTCCGCAAGCAAAATCGCGGCGGCAAAGGCAAACGCGGCATGACCACCAAGGAGGAAGATGTCATTGCACAAATCTTAACTGCAAATTCTCACGACTTCCTGCTATTCTTTACCAATCAAGGAAGACTATTCCGCATGAAGGCCTATGAGGTGCCACAAGCGTCTCTCTCTGCTAAGGGAACTGCCGCTGTCAATATGCTCAACATGCATCCAGAGGAAAAAATTACCGCCATCATCAAACAGGGCGATGCCGGCGCAGATGGATATCTCTTTATGGCTACCAAGAAGGGAACTATCAAGAAATCTGCCATCAAAGATTTCTTCAATGTTCGCAGCAATGGTATCATCGCCATCAAGCTCGACCATGGCGACGAACTAAAGTGGGTCCAAGAGACCACTGGCGAGAACGATATCGTCATCTCTACCTCTGCTGGCCAGGCCACTCGCTTTAACGAGAAAGAAGTCCGCGTCATGGGCCGCTCCGCTATGGGTGTCCGTGGTATGCGACTTCGCCCGAAGGACGAAATCGTCGGCATGGATGTCGTTACTGATCCGAAGCAAAAACTAATCGTTGTTTCCGCCAATGGGTATGGCAAGGCTACATTGGTCTCCAACTTCCCGCCACACAGGCGCGGTGGTGTAGGCATCAAAGTTGCTGCCGTGACCGCTAAGACTGGCCCAATCGTGGCAGTACATACTCTGGATCCTACCGCCAAAGAGGTCATCATGATGTCCACCAAGGGACAAGCTATCCGTGTCGCTATGAAAGAGATTCCTACTCTTGGTCGTGCCACCCAGGGAGTTCGTATTATGAAGATGTCAGAGGGCGACACCGTAGCATCTATCGGTATTGTCTTACCGGAAGAAGAATCCACGGAAACCTCAAGCTTAGAAACCAAAAAGCAGTAGCATAAAGCGCATCAAGCGAAAGCAAAATGTCCAAAATAAGCCGTAATATACTTACGGCTTATTTTAAAGCCTATGCGTGATGGCGCTTTCTACAGAGGTAATATCGCTTATTTCTATTAAAAATAGGGTAGGGGGTTGTAAATTTTTTTGTCCTATGCCTATACTCCAGCAAAATTAAATAGTATCGCGTACGCTCATGTGGGTTTCGCGATTTGAAAGGAGAATATGGGAAAGAAAATCCCTCTATTATTATCAACAATAACCATGCTCGTGGGGATTATAGCGCCAGGTGGATATGCCTGGGCAGACGACCGTCAAGGTTGGACTTTTGAGGAAATTCACTCTTTCAGTAAAGAAGTGGAGGAAAAACGTTATGAATATTGTAAAGACAATCCAGAATTTCAGGATTTTTCGGAAATGTGCTACTGGGAATACAAATGGGAAGGCGAGGACCAGGAAAAATATGAAGCAGCGAAGACATTTCTAGATTTACCGCTCCACGTTACCGCCTTTAACCCTACGGAGAAGTACGCTAAAGTCTATTTTAGTGGTGAAGATCTCATGAGCAAGCACATGGGTTGGGGCGACGACTATACTCTCGAAGTGAATCATTTATATCTCTCTCAGCAAAACAGAGAAAACAGAACAGATTGTGCTTATCGCATATCGCAGGGGCTAGATGCGCCAACTTGCAATCTGCTTTTCCATAGTTCTGAATCGGAGAGCGGGCGTGGTTGGATTCCGGCCGGGCAGGAGACCGTAATCCCTATTGGTGAATTATCTTTCGCCCCAGAAAAGTCTCGCGCCATAGAGGCTACACTAGTCTCTACCTCTGGCGTGCGTTGGGTGGTGGGTGTAAGACTCCATACATGTCTCGAATCTCCAGATTATCGCGAGGGTATGGAATGTCAGGCGCGTTTTCTGTCTGACGACGCAGCCTTTTATGTGCCAGTGGAACCGAAAGAGCCGGAGTCGTCGGCTGAGCCGGTCGAACCAACCGAGCCGACGGAACCAGTCGAATCCAGTGAGTCATCCGATACTAGCGGTCAGACTAATATAACTAGCGGGGAAGAACTGCCGATCAGCAATCACGACGCCACAAATGAATGCAATATGAGCGACAATACAGAATGTGGCAAAGGTGGAATCACGACAGAAGATCCCATCACTGATGTGGAGGGCATAGAACGTTCTAGATTATCAGCACCAGACACCGGAGCTCCGACCAAAGAAAACGAGGGAACAATTGAATTTCCATGGTGGCTCGGGGTTGTGTTTGGATTTGGTCTCGTCGCTCTTGTTTGGTTCTTTTTGCCATCAAAAAGGAGATAATAATCAAAAAGGGTGGGATTTTACGAAAAATAGTAAAAAAAGTCCAAAAAAGTCCTTGACAAAATATTTCAAACGCGATAAGATGGTATCAGTCTAAAGCTGCGAGAACTTATTTTAGACGTCTTTAGAAATATCTTAACAATTTAGTTGTGCAATTATCATCGTCAGTTTATTTATTTTAATTTGAGTTTTTCAAATTTTCTAGGGCTTACGAGCCCAACTTTAATGGAGAGTTTGATCCTGGCTCAGGATGAATGCTGGCGGCGTGCCTAATACATGCAAGTCGAGCGGTAACAGGAAGTTCCACCGTGTTCTTGACACACCTAGCGCTTTATCGTAGGTTGTTGACTTCGAGAGCACAGTGGAACCTCGCTGACGAGCGGCGGACGGCTGAGTAACGCGTGGGAACGGACCCCAAACTGAGGGATAACTACTCGAAAGAGTGGCTAATACCGCATGTGATCTTCGGATTAAAGTCTTCGGACGGTTTGGGACTGGCCTGCGTACGATTAGATAGTTGGCGGGGTAAAGGCCCACCAAGTCGACGATCGTTAGATGGTTTGAGAGGATGATCATCCAGACTGGGACTGAGACAAGGCCCAGACTCATACGGGAGGAAGCAGTCGGGCATCTTTCACAATGGGCGAAAGCCTGATGGAGCAACGCCGCGTGCAGGATGACGGCCTTCGGGTTGTAAACTGCTTTTGTAACCGAGAAATATGATGGTAGGTTTCGAATAAGGACCGGCTAACTACGTGCCAGCAGCCGCGGTCATACGTAGGGTCCAAGCATTATCCGGATTGACTGGGTGTAAAGAGTTGCGTAGGTGGCATAGTAAGTAGATAGTGAAATCTGGTGGCTCAACCATTCAGACTATTATCTAAACTGCTAGGCTCGAGAGCGTTAGGGGTAGCTGGAATTTCTAGTGTAGGAGTGAAATCCGTAGATATTAGAAAGAACACCGATAGCGTAGGCAGGCTACTGGGACGTTTCTGACACTAAGGCACGAAAGCGTGGGGAGCAAACGGGATTAGATACCCCGGTAGTCCACGCTGTAAACGATGGATGCTAGCAGTTCCGGGTATCGACCCCCGAAGTTGCGAAGCTAACGCGTTAAGCATCACA
>JAFUBS010000006.1 GCA_017460105.1 Candidatus Saccharimonadota bacterium
AACTTGAATCCCTAAATCAACAACAGATAAAAAATACGCATTGTGTTATCCTTATAATAAATACAAACATAAACAAGGACATACACAAATGCGTATTTTACATAAAAATAATATCATAGATTTATTTGTATGGGTAGATGATTCTTTACCAAAAGAGCTTCGCTACTCTAGAAAATTAGGTAATAATAATTGTCGTAAGGTTGGTAGACCGGCGGCATTGTCAGTTTCTGAAACTATCACCATACTGTTATTCTCTAATCTCACTGCACCACAAAAGCTATTGAAGGATGTTTGGAAATGGGCTATCACTAATCACAGTGACGATTTTAAAGTGCCTTGTTATTCAAAATTTATAGAACACTGTCATAAAGCTATCCCCCATATGGAACGATTATTAAAAGAACTCTTAGTATCTGATGCTAACCTTAGATTTATAGATTCCACTATGTTACCAGTGTGTAGACAGTGTAGGGCAGATAATCATAGAGTAGCAAAAGACTATGCTAATTGGGGTAAAAATCACCAAGGTTGGTGGTATGGGTTTAAACTACACGCTGCAATAGATGAGCATGGCAATCTTGCTGCTATTTGGTTTACCCCAGCCAATGAAGCAGATTCTCAGCAAATACCAAAATTAGTAGATGACAATACCGATGTAGCTGTAGGTGATGGTGGCTATAATGCAGAAGTAATGCGAAGACATATGTGGCGAGATCATAAGTGTTATGTGTTAGCCCCGCCACATCCAAAACAGAATAAGAAGTTATCTAGAAAAATACAGATAGAACTACTAAAAGCCAGAGAAAAGATAGAGTGCGTATTTGATTATCTTAAAAACCATTTAAACCTCGTTACATCATTCCCCAGAAGCATAAATGGCTACTTCCTAAACTACCTCAGAAATCTACTTGGCTACCAGATTGGAAAACTAATGGGTTTGATTTAGGGATTCAAGTAGCATATCCTTGACAATCTTGAAAATAAGCATTACAATAAAAGCAAACAAGGTTATACTTAAAAATAAAAGAAAGGTCTCCACAAATGGACAACACTAACGACACCTTTAACTCTCTCGGGTTAGAGGGAATCACTCTACAAGAATCAACTACGGCTCAGCCAACCGACAGCGTAGCCAGCACAGACAGTCCAGCCAACACGGGTAGCGCAGATGACGCAGATAATATTCTAAACGACCTCAGCGACGAGGAGACCATCGACCTTTTCATCGAGGGTATTATGGAAGAAAAGGGCATCAAGGCCCCTACCGACGAAATCCAGCAAGATCTCAAACAAGGTCTCAAAAATCAACTTCTCACCCAGATTGACCGTTCTCTCATTGCCGAGCTTCCCGACGACAAACTCGAAGAACTCAATCGCATGGCCGTTGCCAACGGGCAAATCGATCCGAATCTCATTGCACAAATGGTCGAAGAAGCCAATCTCGATGTCACTGACATTGTCGGCAACACCATGGTCCGTTTCCGCGAACTGTACCTAAGCCAAAATCAAGCGACGGAGGAATAAAGATGAATCCAGAACTAAACACAAGTAATAGCGGAGACGACACCCAAGAAACCGAAAAAGACGTAGACGCCTTTCTAGCCCAATTCGATACGCTCGAGGAATCGTCCCAGGGCGAAAAAGGGGACGCCCCAACACCACCAAATCCAGAAGCTACCAATGCCACCGAAGGTTCCAATGGCCAAAAGCCAGAGCGCAAACCAACCTTTTCGAACCCAGAACTCCACGATTACGAACTTAAACGCATAGAACAGCATCTCGGCCAATCTGCCCTTATCGCCACTCGTCTTAACGAAGATGATCGTAAGAACGTCATGGCCGAAGCCATCGACCTCAAAGCCAAGCAAGACATCAACAAAAGCAAAGTCAAAACTGTATTGACTCGCCTACCTATTGTCGGTTCTGTAGTCCGTGCTGGTTATATGTCAAAATACAAAAAGACAGTCGAAAAAGCCATCAATGAGCACAGTAATTTATCCGATGCTTACGAAGCGCTTGGTCTTAACGTTGCCGACAGTCAAGTCATCAATAGCGATAACGAAGCCGCTACCGCTCGCGCTCAGCAAATTCTCGAGAATGGCTTTACCGATAAGGACGGCAATAAGTATTCTCGCCTCGACAGTAACGACAGGATCGAAAAGGTCAACGCCGACACTCAAGCCGCTGTCAAAACTGCCCTAAACGAATACTATGCAGGTCTCAAAAACTCTACCAATAAGGAAGAGCTAAACAAAGCATTCGAGGAACAAATCAGCTCGGCTCTCGTCAATGAAAAAGACGCCGGCACCTTGAAGGATGCCATTATGAAGCAACAAGCTAATCTTGAAAAACTTGCCAAAGACGATCGCATCCAAGCCGACAAAGTCGAAGTCTACCTAAATGACCATCTTACTCTATACAGTGCCACCATGAAAGAAGGCCTGTATACCAAGAAAAAGGTTGATGCAATTTCCGCTGCCGTAGTAGCTGGCGGTCTCGCCGGTGGCGTCATTGCTGCATTGTCTACACGGGAGATCAGTAAAGCCGTCAGAGGCGTTGCAACCGCCGCCGGTACGACGAATATCGTAGCCGGCGCCGCCGCTGGTGGTATTACTGGTGCAATTCGCGGTTGGCAAAAAGCCGGTGTTAAACTTTCCGACGCCGAAATCAAGGCTACTGCCGAATTTGCCGAGCCCTCAGCCGAAGAAGCGCCACGACCAACTATTGACCCTGCATTTATCGGGCCTCAGCCAGCCGTAGCGGAACCAGGTGAAACTAATCCAGAGTCGAATCCTGACGCTGCTAATTCCGATAAAGCCAAGAAAAAGGCTGGCCTCTTCGCGACTCTTGACCGACTTGGCAAAAAAGCCACCGGCGAAGAAAAATACACTCAAGAGATTAACGAACTTCGCAAACGTAAATCCGCCAACAGCCTCATCAGCGAACTAGACGATTTAATATCTCAGGGTGGTCCCGAAGATCGTCAAAAGCTCGAAGATCTTTATGCCGAAATCCGCGCACGCGGCCAACTTTCCGCCGACAAGAATATCGACCTCATCATCTATGGCAAAGATGAAGCAGGCAACGACAATCGTAGTAAACTAGAGCAAAAATTAGCCGAAGCGGAACTTGCGTTATTCGGAGGCCTTTATGGTGACCAGGCCAGTATCAGTGAAAAGCTACAAATGCCTGGCGCGCCGATCAATGACAAAATCAGGACTCAATATAACAAATTCCTCGAAGACTATAATAAGGCTCGCGATATCGAAACTAAGTTCAGACTTCGGTCCGCCGCCGTCAACGGCATTATGGGCGCTGTTATGGGTGCTGGCGCTGGCGCAGTTCTAAATCGTGTCCGTGAGACTGAGACTTTCCAAGCCGCAGCCACTGCCTTTAAAGACAAATTAGAAGGTGCCGGCATCGCCCTTGGTATCAACCATGAACAAGGTCTCGGCGGCAAAGATTTCGAACTCGCCGAAGACGAAAACGGTGGTTATACACTCAAACTTGGCGACAAAGAACTCATCGGTG
>JAFUBS010000002.1 GCA_017460105.1 Candidatus Saccharimonadota bacterium
AAATCGTAATGCCAGGCGATCAGGTAACCTTCAACGTCAAGTTGCTCGCTCCTGTCGCTATGAACAACAACGACCGTTTCGCTATCCGCGAAGGTGGCAAGACCGTCGGTTCTGGTGTTATCACCAAGGTTATCAAGTAATCAATATTTGATAAATACCGAAAATCTCCTCTAGAAATAGGGGAGATTTTTTGATAGATTGACTAGTTTTAGTTTTTATGGTATAATGTGGTTATGCACCTTAACAAAATTGTTTTAATATGTTTTGGCGCAGATTTTTTCTTATAATGGAGGTAATAATATATATGAGAAAAAGTGAAGTCAGTTTTGAAGAATTTGACGACTTATACGAAACAGAGTTATTCTTTGAGAGGTTCGTCGACTCACCTCATCCGATGCCGAAAATAAGTTCGGAACAGGCCAATCAGTTGGTGCAGATGATGCCGCTCGACCAACAAGTCGAGCATTATCAGGAATTGAAAGGCGCTGGCGCCAAGCTGGACATTAATCTGTTACTAGAACAGGTGGAGCCGTATACCGCACTCCAGTATTTCTACGATTTCGTAGATAATGGAGCCGATATCAACCGGCTCGCTGAAAGGCTCTTTGAGGATGAAGCCTTCGATGTTTTCTTTGAAGACGACGTTATCGACGAGCTACTTGAAAATGGAGCAAACCCGGATAAATTGTTTGAACTGTGCCGTCCGGCAATTCAGAATAATGAAGACGATGAAGAAGTTAATACCTTCGTTAACCGTTTTCGCGGGTATCTGCCCAACGGCAAATTAAAACAATTTTTGAGATAGGAGCCTTTAAGGCTCCTTTTTCTATACGCTATTGTAAGTAGCAACGAAAAGCCCCCGGCAACCAGTCAAGGCTTTCTGTTTACCTTGACTTTTTAGTTTTTTGTGCTATAATTAAAGCATATCCGTATAGATTGTAGCTTAATAATGGAAGGGTTGAGCTATTTTTTACTCGGACAAACTCTAAGGGAGGTGATAACAATATGTTATTAGAGTTTTTAAGGGAGAGGGCGGATTCGATGAGACAAAATCTCACCGCGTGTAATGATCGCCTTGAACAGATTAATGCTAGGCTTCGGAGTCTTTCTAGTGCCTACAAATCCGTTCTTTTTAATCTGGATGGTGCCGAGAGTGAAATAAATGCGCTCTTGTCACAATTCAATTCGATGACTGAGGTCGTCGATAATGTTCGCAATCAGCGAGCCGACCTATGGTATTACCTGAGGAAAGTTGAAGATAGCCTCAAAACCGAGTCAGACCTCTGCAATGAATATAGGGAGAAAGCAGATGAATATTTCCAAGACGGAAATATCGTCGAAAGCAAGCTCTTTAGACGAAAATCCATTGAGAGGAAAGACCACTGCGTGCAGTTGCAAACTCAAATTTCGAGCATCGAAAGAGATATTAATACTGAAATAAGAGAGCACGGAGCACGCTTTTCGTATGCGGAATATAAAAACATCGTTTTGAAGCTCGACAAAGCCGAAAAGCGCAAGATCTCGCTCCAGGACTGGGCAGACGTTCAATCTGCAAAGATTAAAAAGCTGGAGCGCATCCGGGACATGCTCTCAGAGCAGTCTAACAGGTGCCACGAACAGTTCATCGAGGCGTGGGCATCCTACCACGATTTCGCTAAGGAAATCGCAGACATTCCGGTTCAATACCGGGAAGGAGCGAAAGTCTCCTATGACGAGGAGTCAAATCAGACTAAAATCATTTTCGATGAGAAGCCTGATGGCTCGCACGGTCATGTCCAAATAAACAATAGCGACGACAGCATTATTTATTATCGGGCATCGAACGCATCCCATGGCTTGCAGAATTTTACTCGCAAGCACAGGGAAAACCTTCCAAGCTAAACGTCGAGCTAACGCTCGGCGTTTTTTTAAATATTCAACCGCAGTTGACTTTTGCGTAACGCAATGTTATAATCATAACTAGCCGCAAGGCTTAACGCATCCTCATGGATTGTACATTTATAATTGGGAGTCACGCCTCCACGAGGATCTTTGTCATACGTTTAGAAGAGTGAGGGAGATAAACCCCTCCGAGGAGGCCAGATATATGGCAAATTTTATTTCTTCATATGCCAAGGCTCAACTAGCTAAGGCTAATTCTGTGTATTCAGCAACAAAAGTGCGGCAAACGCAACTTGAACTTCAACGTCTAAAACTCAGTCTAAAAGAAGCTATAGCACTCGCAGACAGTCTGACGAGTGAGTACGACGAAGCGAAAGATAATTTGCGTAGAGCACGAAAGGTTCAGCGAGAATCCCTATATGAGATTCAGCGTATAGAAGGCAAGATTAATGGATTCGGTCATTCGAAAAAACGCAATTACAATCGCGATAATCGTAAATACGATTTGGAATGCGAACTTGCTACGCTGTCAATCACTTATGCTGAAAAAGTAAAAAATCTTAGGAAGGCTGAAGAAGCATTCATTAATGTAGGAAAAATGCATAGTAAAATCAGTGCAGAAATTAGGTCTTTGAGAAATAAAATCGAAAAGACAACCGCACAGTTACAAGAGGAAAGAAAAGAAGCGAATGAAAATTTCGCGTACCAAATCGTCTGTTGGGATGAAGTAAAGGCGGCTGCCTGCGACCTGCTCGAGTTGTCCGATGCGGATAGGAAAGATGCCACCATAGCCTGTCGCGATAGCGGTAGTACTAGAGTTATTTACGGCAACAACGGAATTACCCACGGTCACGCCGAAATCGACAATAGTACTGGCAAAGTAACATATCATCGCCCACCAGAAGCAGAACACGGTTCTCATAATTATATAAAATAGAGATTCTATGACTCCCACCTACAAAGCGTCGAGCTAATACTCGGCGCTTTTTCTTGACTTTTGCTATCTGTATGTTATAATATAACTAGTGCTTTTTTTATAAGCCGTACATTAGGAGGTGAGGAAAATGAAATACGATTATCTGTCAAATTGGCGTCCTGTTTTTCGAAAGAAGGATGGTGGCACCTTGAATGTGCTTCGCGCCATCAAACATCTGACTGATTTCATCTATCTAGATGACTCTGCAGAATTCGACGAAGAAGACTTCTACATACAGGGTGACCTGTGGCAGAAAGAGGGCATTAAGCATGACGTGACAGTCGGCAGAATATCCAAGATGGCCAAAATTTCCGGACAGGAAAAAATTGACATCTTGATGGATATGATGCCAGGAATGGCGATGATTGATGATATCTATATCGCCACCACTGATCATGGCAGAAGATTTGCCCTATTTGCAAGTTCGGCTTCAACGGAAGCATTAGAAATCCTCTCGGAGTGCTATCATCTCGAAAACCATTTCGAGGACACGGCCCTCCCCAATTAATCCCTAGTCTACTAGGGATTTTATTTGACTCTAGTAATAGATTGGGGTATGATAGAGACTAGATGCTTTTAGCATTGGTACATTAAGGAGGTGGAGCATGAATCGACAAAGGGTAGAGAGGCAGTTTGACGCGATAACATTCGACTTCGACTATTGTGGACGCAGCGAATTCTGGAAAATCAGGCGCGCAATCCTCGATAATCTCGAGGAATACTTGGCGGCTGGATGTGGTGAACGTATCCTGAATATTCTCGGTAGTGACGATGTGTTCGAGAACATCGAGCTGTTCATGAAATACGGCGTCGAGATTGATATCAATCAGCTGGTAAAGGACTGTGGGCCGCGCTTTGTGCGTAGCAACATCAAAGAATTCCTAGAGCGTGATGCAGACCCGATTGCGCTGATTGATGCGATTTCAGCACCAGAACTCTGCGCCGTAGACGAGTCGGTGGATACCGCAGAACTGATTGCTTCTTTTAAAAAGATTGTCAGCTTTCTTGTGACAGTCTAACCTCCAACCGAGCCCCCCTGGGGGCTCTTTTCTTGCAAAAATAGCGAAAGTGTGATAAAATTACCCTGTTATTAAATAATATCAACCCTGAAAAACTCCATTCTTTCGAGGTTATCAGGGAAGAAAGGAAAACATGGCAGAAGCCAAAAAAGATGGCGGACTCACAATTCGTATCCGTCTCAAGGCCTACGATCACCGTGTGATTGACCAGAGCGCACGCCAAATCGTTGATACGGCGATTCGCACTGGTGCATCAGTGAGCGGCCCAATCCCTCTACCAACTAAGCGCAGCACTTTCACTGTAGTAAAGTCCCCACATGTCTACAAGACCGGTGGTGAAGCTTTCGAGATGAAAGTTCACAAGCGCCTCATCGATATCAGCAACGCTACTCCAAAGACGATTGAGAGCCTTCAGAATCTCTCACTCCCAGCCGGCGTAGATGCTGAAATCAAGATGTAATCTGTAAAAATCCAAAAATCCCTCTTTAATATAGAGGGATTTTTGATGGAAAGCGCCAAGCACAAAACGTCTTCGCCACCCCTAATCCTCTCTTGACAATTATGCTTTTTTGGTGTATAATAATAGTATGAGTGCTTTTTGCACTTGCTCATTAATGGAGGTGGAAAATAATGGGTATAGAAGATGTGAATATGGCGATAGAGAGCCTGATATCAGAGTGGAATCACAGGAGCTGGCAGTATGTAACGCTGTCAGCAAAGCTGGATAAGAAAACCCAGCGCTATCAGTCTATTAAAATCCGGTGCAAGAACCGGGCGCTGCTCAATTACTTCTGGGACAACCTGGAAGAGATTGAGCTGATGCTCTCTATTAAATCCGACTACGCTCTGCGGATAGACCAAGGCGACGAAGCCTACCGTAGCGCCAAAATAGTCGTCAAAATCAGTCAAAGTAGACCATACGACAAAAACATCGTATATGCAGTCACTTGGCTGCTCCACAACTACTTTGATTAGTCACCCCCCTGCCCGCCGTATGGCGGGTCTTTTTTATAGGGGTGGGGAAGCGGTTTTGTCCATTTTTACTCGGGCTGTGTTATAATAACTGTATGACAGTAGCTCAGTTTAAGAAGCGATTTTACTTTGTTGCGGCAAAATATTTCCGTTTTTTTGCGAATATTGTTTTCCAGAGGTGGCATCCTAGAGTAATTGCGGTGACCGGCTCGGCCGGAAAGACTACCATGCTGAATCTCCTAGAGCACGAGATCGGCAAAAAAGCGCACTATTCGCATGATGCGAATTCGGCTTTTGGAATCTCCTTTGACATTCTGGGATTGAAGGGGATTCGTGGATCAAAGCTACGCTGGGCGTGGCTTTTCTTTGCGGCGCCGTGGTGCGTGCTTTTTCGCTGGCGCAGGCAGCCATTCTACGTGGTAGAAATTGACGGTGAGCGTCCGCACGAAACTGAATTTCTCGCCACTTGGCTAAAACCAGAGGTAACAATCTGGGTGTCCATTGGGCTTTCTCACGCGGTGCAGTTCGAAAACGAAGTCAAGGAGGGCAAATTCAAGGACCTTAGCACGGCGATTACCGCAGAGTTTGCGACTTTGCCAGCCAACACCACCAAGCGGGTATATATCGACGCTAGCTCGAAGCTAATGAACGAAGCAACCGCCAACATCAAAGCCAAGGTTATCCCAATTAAGAAATCTTTGATGCGAAAATATGTCGTTTATCCGGATTCGACAGACTTTACTTATGGCGACACGACTTTTCATTTCGACCATCCAGAGCCGAAGGATGTTGCATTTAATCTTTTCGTACTTCAGGATTTGATGAAATATCTAAAACTTAGCTTTAATCCAGACTTTTCTAATCTCAAAATAGCACCTGGCAGAAGTTCACATTTCAAGGGCAAGAAGGGAATTGACATTATCGATAGTAGTTACAATGCACATATGATTTCGGTGGCCTCGATTCTGGATATGACCGAAAGGATGCATGCTGACCACAAATGGCTTGTGATTGGTGACATCGTAGACCAGGGGTCGATAGAGCACCACGAACATGAAAGATTGGCGGAATTAATCGCAAAAGTCAGGCCAGAGAAAGTAGTCTTGGTGGGGCGCCGTACCAAGAAATATACCGCGCCAAAATTGAAAGAGCTCGGTGTTTCCGCTGTAGCAACGACCGATCCTAGAAAAGCCTTGGCGTATATTGAGAAGAGAATCACCGGCAGAGAGACTTTGATTTTTAAGGGCAGCCAATATCTGGAATGGATTATCGAAAAACTACTGGCAGACCCGAAGGATGCCAAGAAACTATGTCGTCGTGAACGTGCCGCAGTGGCGCGCCGCAAGAGTTGGGGGCTGGATTCGTGAAGAAAGGCGTGGCGGATTTGTATATCATTCATGGCTGGACTTATACAGTGGAGCCGTGGCGCGAGACGCTTGAGCTACTTGCCAAGGAAGGCCTGAAAGTAAAGATGCTGCGCGTGCCAGGGTTAACTGAGCCGAGTAAAAAAGAATTCGCTATTGATGATTACGTAAAATGGGCCAACCAAAATATTCCAGATGGCGCCATCGCTTTGGGACATTCGAATGGCGGCAGAATTTTGCTCAATCTCTGCGCAAGCAAACCAAACAAGCTCAAATATTTAATACTTCTAGACTCTGCTGGAATATACGAGCCATCACTGCGCAAGAAGATTGTTGAGAAACTCGCCAAAATCGGAAGACCGCTAAAGAAGATTCCTATCGTAGACAAGGTATTTCACCGCATCACTGGCTCTACAGATTATTCGAAGGCACCAGAAAATATGAAGAAGACACTAGTAAACATGCTAGAGTCAGACAAGACGCTGGATATCTCCAAAGTCACCACGAAGACTTTTATTCTCTGGGGCAAGAAGGATACCACCACACCACCACGCCAAGCTACAAAGATTTACGAAGCATTGCCGAATGCGGAATTAAAGTTCTATGCGAATTGGACTCATGCTCCGTATATTTCTTCGCCGAAGGAGCTAGCGCGCGCATTATATACTTTGGTGACGAGGATGCAAAAATGAAGCATTACTTTTTAGGCGCGGCGGCAAATTACAAGAAGGTATGGCGGCATGTTTCCGCACGTGGAAGCGAAAAAGATGCATCAGAGCTCACCTCGTATCTAAGCGAGAAATACCGTGGCGAGACGATTTTGACCAAAAACGGTCGCTCTGCACTCAGCCTAGCGCTCAGAACGTATTTTAAGCCGGGCGATAAGGTGATGGTGAATGGATTTACCTGCTATGCCGTGGTGGAGGCACTCGAGGCGGCCGGCATCGTACCGGTATACGTAGACATCTCGGCAAAAGACCTTAATTTCGATGTTGCAACTCTAAAAAGAGCCTACGACAGAGTGGCTAGTACTAATGCGACGCAGAGCTCACCTGCGGTAAAGAATGAAGGCAACGAGGCAAATGCGCTTCCAAAAGGTATCATTATTCAAAACAGCCTGGGCAACCCCGTAGATATTGTGGCGATAGAGAAATTTGCGACGGAACGAAAAATGCTGATAATCGAAGATTTGGCGCACTCTGCAGGAATAAAATATCCAGATGGGCGTGAAGCTGGGACGGTGGGGGCGGCCGTGGTATTTTCTTTTGGTAAGGAGAAGTCTATCGATACGATTTCGGGTGGTGCAGTAGTACTGAGAGATGCAATTTATAAGGTGAATGGGGCGCATGTGAATCTTCCGCAAAACAAGGCTCGCACCTCTGATAATCTGCGTGCTAGGTTCTATCCGCTATTTGGCAAAATCTATCGTGGTTTGTCGTATGTACGACTGAATGGCGCCTTTATGCGAATGTTGCTCGCGATGCATTGGGTAGAGAAGTCCGCCGACAATCGTCTAGATATGACTCGCAAAATTGCCAATTTTGAAGCAAAGCTCGCTCTAGAACAGTTCCGCGAGTTAGACAAGAAGGGTGGCGGACCTTTGCGAACATTCTATCTACTAGATAATCGCGCGGACGTACTCTCTTTGCTCAAAGAATCGGGGTATTTCTTTGATGGATTTTGGTATGAACGACCGGTTTCGCCGGAAAGGTATTATGCAAGGGTACGATTCCCAGAGATGGAGTGCCCAATGGCCGTAGCCGTGTCGCAAAGAATCATTAATATTCCAACTTATTATAGTAAATCGGAACTCGCACAGGCCGAACGCATAGTGCGAGAGCAAGGAAAAATTTGGGAGGGAGGAAAATGAACTGGCAAGAAATACTCAAATTGTATCCAGAGGCGAATTTCCTGCAATCACCAGAGTATGGCAAGATGAACGAGATTCTGGGAGATAAGGTAATTCAGCAAGAGTTTGCTAAGACAAAGAAGCCCGGCTACGCCCAAATGATTGTGCGCAACGCAAAGCGTGGAAGATACCTAGAGATCCCATGCGGACCGCTACTAGACTGGAGCAACACGGCCACCGTCAAGCGAGCTTTTTCTGAGATTCAGAAAATCGCAAAGCGCGAGAAATGCGTATTCGTACGAGTGCGCCCGCAATTATTCGCTACAAGACAAAATTTGGATTTGCTAACAGGTATGGGACTCAAAAAATCTCCGATGCATCTGGCAGCCGAGCATACAGTAATAATCAATCTAGCAAAATCCGAAGATGACATCTTGGCCGGGATGCGTCGTCAGACACGTTACGAGGTGAGGCAAGCTACAAAACGCGGCATTATCGTGGAAAAGGACGATTCGGAGGCGATTTTCCGCGAATTTCACGCGGTTCAGGCGGAGACAGCAAGGAGGCAAAAATTCGTTCCGCCTTCATTGAAGGTTTTGCTAGCAGAGCGAGAGGCTTTTGCGGGAAATATTATGATTTATGTCGCAAAGACTGCTGAAGGGGAGCCAATTGCCTATGGATTAATTATCAAAAACGGACGAGAGGCAGATTATTACGAAGCCGCTTCGACTCCGTTAAATCGCAAACTGCCAGGAGCCTACGCATTGCTCTGGCAGGCAATCAAAGATTTGAAAAAAGAAGGCTATGAGAGATTCAATCTCTGGGGAATTGCACCGGCCGGACAGCCACATCACCGTTATGCTGGCGTGACGACATTCAAGACTGGCTTTGGCGGAGACATTGTAGAATATGTTCCTGCTCACGACATGGTGATTTCGCAATTTGGTTATTTGAAGAATTTGACCGTAGAGACAATCAGGCGCAAGAGGAGGCATTTATGAGCAAGATTACTGTTATCTCGGCAGAGTCGCGAGATGAATGGGACGGCTTTATTACTTCGCACGAGGAAGCAAATTTCTTGCAGTCGTGGGATTTCTATGAGTTCCATAAGGCACGCGGCAAAAAGATTGCAAGACGTCTATTCTGTCGCGATGAGAAAATCGTGGGGGCGTACGCTGGAGTAGTAGAGACCGCCAAACGCGGCACATATATGGCGATAGCTGGTGGGCCAATTATTGACTGGGCAGATAAAGCAATGATTGACGCTGTATTTGACGATATTCGCGAGCAGGGTAAGGCTCTAAAATGTGATTTCGTACGGGTGCGTCCACAGCTGGAGCTCTCGGATAATTCGTTGAAAATAATGAAAAACCACGGACTCGCGCCAGCGCCGATGTATTTATCAGTAGAATATGCCGGAGTGCTAGATCTTACAAAAAGCGAAGACGAGATTCTGGCTGGCGCATCGCAGGGTTTTCGCAGAAAACTGCGTAAAGCAATGAAGAACGACATTGAAATATCGGCTGACGCAGAGGATGCGTCCATAAAGGCTTTTTGTGAGTTAGAAAAGAAGCACGCTGAACGTCAAAAATACGTAGCTTTTTCTTCGTCATTTCTAACCAAGCAATTCGAAGCGTTCCGCAACGGCAACGAAGTATTAATATATACTGCGCGCAAAGATGGCGAGATACTTGCGCAGAATTTTATGATTTTCTACGGGAACGAGGCTAGTTATCATTACGGCGTGTCATCAGAGCTCGGGACAAAATATTCTGCGGCGCCACTGCTCCATATGGAGGCGATGCGCGAAGCCAGGAAACGTGGTATCAAGAGATATAATCTATGGGGAATTGTTGGTTTAGAGGAAAAATCACATCGTTTCTACGGAGTGTCCGAGTTTAAACGTTCTTTCGGATGCGAGGAGCTGAAATATACACCTGCGCACGATATGGTGCTCAACCACAAAAAATATTTGATTACAAAAATGGTGGAAACGGCGCGAAAAAAGATTCGTCACGTTTAGTCAGTTTTGTTTAAATGTGATATAATAAGCATAAGTAAATAAGGATTATTATGGCTCATATCAATAGAAGATTTATCGACAAACATTGGATGGTATACGTGGTGCGTGGCGTGCTAGCATCAATTTTCGGTCTAGTCGCGATGTTTGGCATGATGGGCGATTTGCAGATGATGGTAACGCTCATCGGTGTATTCTTGCTATTTATGGGTATTGTGGATTCGTTTAGCGCACTTAACGCCGCATCAAGGCGACGCGGCTGGGTCAACTCGGTGATCGATGCAGTAATTGACGTGGCGGTAGCTATGATACTGCTACTATTTGCAAGCACTGATATTGTGATGAGTCTAATTACTATCGCAGTATACACGATTATCTCCGGTGTAATTGACATTTTTCATGGATTCTTGTCCACCGTCGACCCAACAGACCGTTTTATCCGTGTTCTCGCCGGTATTCTTGGCTGTGTGATGGGTGCAGTGATTATCAATGCGGGCGACTTTGATATTATGACCTTTATCCGCTTCTTTGGTGCCTATATGTTGGTCGTCGGCGTAACGAGTATGATTTATGGTGTGCATAACCGTGCGCAAGAAGTTGAGGACAAAATCGCACGGAAAGAATCTCGCCAAAAATCCGTTCGCAAAACGAGCAAGAAGAGCAAAAAATCCAAGAGATAGACTATAGAAAACAATTCAGATGGGCCGGTTTTAATAAAAACTGGCCCAATGTGTTATAATAAGGTTTCAAGGAGATATATTGAAATGACAAACGTGAAAAAGGCCATTATCACCGACGCTGGTTTTGCTAGCCGATATTTGCCTATTACCAAGACTATTCCGAAAGCCATGATTCCAATTGGCGCCAAGCCAGTGATGCAACTGTGCGTAGAAGAGTGTGCCGAGGCCGGCATTGAGGAAATTATCATTGTTGCGACACCGAACACCAAGGCACGTGAGATTTATGACGATTATTTCCATAATCCTGCTAATAATGTGAAGGAACTTTTGGACAAGCAAGGAAAGTCCGAACGTTTTGAGCCGGTGGCGAAAGTTCTAAATTTCCCGAAGATTACTGTAATTGAACAGGACCCGACTTTGCCTTATGGTAACGGGTCGCCGATCGTCTCAGCGAAGCAGTTCGTAGAGAACGAAGAAGCTTTCGTAGTATTATATAGTGACGATTTGATTCTCGGCAAGGGTGACGTCAAAGTATTGATTGACACTTATAATGCGAATCCTGGCGCTAAGGCCGTGATTGCCGCTCAAGAAATGCCAGAAGAAGTCTGGAGCAAGTACGGCATGATTGCGCTCAAAGACAACGGCACGCTTAGTCACATCGTAGAGAAGCCAAAGACGCCGGATTTGTCACCGAGTAATCTCACGAGCTACGGGCGCTATTTGCTGACACCAGAAATTTTTGATTACTTAGTACCCTCGAACACTGGTCTAGATGGTGAACTCTGGACAGTGGATGCAATTACAAGGTTGGCTGAAACTGGCGATGTCCTAGTCGCGAAAAGCGAGGGGAAATGGATTACAACTGGAGATCCGAAGAATTACTTCTTCGCCCTACTTGAATATACCTTGAGAAATGCAGATTTTGCTGAAGAAGTAAAGAAATTTGTAGCAGAATACTAATGTGCTATAATAAGGGTAAGGAGAAACAATAATGGATGTAGCAGAATGGATTATCGTGGCGATTCTGAGTATGACTTTGCTCGTATTCTTGATTGTCGGGATAGTGCTAATGATAAAGTTAATGGGCGTAGCCGAAGAGGCAAGACGCGTAGCGATTAGGAGTCAAGACATCGCAGACAATGCGAATGATGTCGTATCCAACGTGAAAGGATTAACATCAGTGGGTGGCGTAGTGCAAACATTCGTAGACAAGTATACCGATCAAAAAGCCAAAGCAAAAGAAGGGAGTTCAAAAAATGGCAGAAGAAGCACAAAAGAATAAATCAGGTAAGGGTAAGTTTTTCCTCGGGGCAGCGCTTGGCGCAATTGCAGGCGCAATAGCAGGACATTTCGCTTCTCAGAAGGCCAAGGAATGCGAAGAAGAGTGTGACTGCGATGACAAAGAGAACTGCGTCTGCCACAAAGACGAGTTCGACGTCGAAGAGGTTGCAAAGAAGGTTGAAAAGCCAGTCAAAGAAGCAGCCAAGACGGTAGCAAAATCAGCCGAGAAAGCCAGCAAGGAAGTAAAGTCTGCTGCTGATAAGACCGAAAAGGAGACCAAGAAAGCTGCCGAGAAGGTTGCGAAGAAAGTAGACAGCAAGAAAGCTTAAGACTAGAGAATACGGCTCTGTAGGGGCCGTATTTTTGTGCTATAATCTTACTATGGAGCCAAAACTAAAGCCTAGTGATTTCGTGCATTTGCACAACCATACGCATTATTCTTTGTTGGATGGCCTGACGAAGATTCCAGAGCTGGTTGATTTTGTGAAAGAAGAAGGCATGGAGGCAGTGGCGGTGACAGACCACGGTACGATGTCTGGTCTAGTAGAGCTATATAAAGAGTGCAATGACAAAGGCATTAAACCTTTGCTCGGGTTAGAAGCGTATGTCGCAGCACGCAAGCGCACCGACAAAGACCCAATGCACGACAAGCAGCGCTTCCATATCACCTTGATTGCAATGAATAATAAGGGATATGAGAACCTTTGTCGTATTATGAGCGACGCGGAAATAGAAGGAAAGTATTACAAACCGCGTACCGACCACGATGATTTAGAAAAATACAACGAGGGAATTATCTGTCTGTCTGGCTGCATGGGCTCAGAAATCAGTGAGGCAATTAGGGCGGACGATGATGCAAGAGCATTAGAATTGATTGATTGGTACCGCAACGTCTTTAAAGACCGGTTTTATCTAGAAATGCAGGACCATGGCCATCCACTATCTACTACGCATTCGGCGGAGCAAAAGAAGATTAATGATTGGCATATGGCCCACGCGAAGGAGCTCGGATTGCCCCTAGTGGTAACTTGCGATGCGCACTACTTGCGCAAGGAAGACCAGGATGCGCACGAGGTGCTACTGTGCATCGGTACGGCGGGGAACTTGTCTGATAAAAATCGTTTTTCTTTGAAGGACTATGATTTGCATGTGATTCCGGCTGAGGAGATTATCAGTCACTGGCAGGATACTTGCCCAGAGGCAGTGCTGAATACCAAACGAATTGCAGACCGGTGCAACGTGGATTTGCAGCTAGGCAGAATCTTGATTCCGAAGTTCCCAATCCCGACCGATGAGGACGAAAAGACCTACTTGGATAGATTAGTATTCCAAGGACTAGTCTATCGTTACGGTGGTAAGACCTTGGAAGAAGCAAGCAAAATACCAGTGCCAGAATGCCGCAAAATTCTAGAAGAAGCCGATAAAGAACGCGATGAAATCCACAAAGTCTTGCCGCGTATTGACTACGAGTTGTCTGTGGTAGACAAAATGGGATACAACGGCTATTTCTTGATTGTGCAAGACTTCATCAACTGGGGAAAGTCGCAGCGTATTGTCTACGGCCCGGGGCGTGGCTCGGCAGCTGGCTCTATTCTAGCCTATGCGCTGCGTATTACAGAGCTAGACCCGCTGAAATACGATTTGCTCTTTGAGCGGTTCCTCAATCCTGACCGTATCTCGATGCCAGATATTGATACGGACATCCAGGATACTAGACGCGACGAGGTGATTGAATACTGTTCGCGGAAATATGGCTACGGCAGGGTGTCTAATATTGCGACTTTTGGTAAGATGATGGCCAAGAACGCGGTGCGTGACGTGGCGCGTGTGCTAGAGGTGCCGTATGCTGACGCGGACAGGCTGGCAAAGATGGTGCCAGACCCGGTGATGGGACATCACGTGAAGCTCGCCGACGCGATTAAGGATGTGCCGGATTTGAAGCACGAATACGAAACCAACCCTACTTCTAAGGAAGTAATAGATTTCGCGTCGCGACTGGAGGGCACGATTCGCAACCACGGCGTGCACGCTTGCGGCGTAATTATTGCACCAGACGATCTGGTAAAGTTCTTGCCACTAGAAGTGTCGGCTAAGGGGCCAATTGCGGCGCAGTTCCCGATGGGCCAAGTGGAGGAAATCGGGCTGCTCAAAATGGACTTTCTCGGGCTTTCTAACTTGTCGGTGATTAATAACGCGCTGAGGATGATTCGCAAGGTCTACCACAATGATATAGATATGTATTCATTGCCTCTGGATGATAAGAAAACTTATGAACTATTACAACGCGCAGAGACCACTGGTGTATTCCAGCTAGAATCTGCCGGTATGAAGCGTTATTTGCGAGACCTCAAGGCTTCTTCGTTTGAAGATATTATCGCTATGGTGGCGCTCTATCGTCCGGGACCGATGCAATTTATTGATTCGTTCATTAAGCGCAAGCATGGCGAAGAGCCAATCACTTATCTCCACCCAGGACTAGAGAATTCTCTCAAAAATACCTATGGCATTATGATTTACCAAGAGCAGTTCATGCAGATTAGTAAGGAATGGTGCGGATTTACTGGCGGTCAGGCAGATACATTGCGCAAGGCGGTAGGCAAGAAGAAAATTGACATGATGAAGAAGGTAAAGCCGCAATTTATCGAAGGTGCAGTGAAGATTGGTGGCGCTACCGAAGAAATCGCTGAGACATTTTGGTCGCAACTTCTGGATTTCGCAAACTACTGCTTCAACAAGTCGCATGCTGCGTGTTATGCTCTGGTGGCGTATTGGACAGCCTATCTCAAGGCGCACTATCCGGACGCCTTTATGGCGGCCTTGATGACAGCAGATATGCGTTGGACTGACCGTCTGGCGATTGAGATTGCTGAATGCAAGCGTATGGGCATCAAGGTGCTCGGCCCAGATATCAATCAGTCTTATGGTGATTTTGGTATCGTGGGCGGCGAGAACACGATTCGTTTCGGCCTGTCTGGTATTAAAGGGATGGGAAAGGCACTAATTGAAGAATACGTAATTCCTGAGCGCGATAAGAATGGGCCGTTTAAGTCAATCTGCGACTTTGCCAAGCGAGTAGATTCGACGAAATTCAACAAGAAGGCCTGGGAAAGCGCAATCAAGACTGGTGCATTTGATAGTTTTGGCTATTCGCGGTCGGATTTGCTATACAATCTAGAGGCAATTCAGGCGTATGGTGCGAAATGTCAGAAGGATGTAGGGACAGGGCAGACAGATTTGTTCGGCATGATGGGTGAGGCTGGCGCAGTGCCAGAAGTAGAGATCAAGCCCGCACCGACCCAATTCCCAGAGAAGGAACAGCTCCTATGGGAGAGAGATTTGATGGGGCTCTATCTATCGGCGCATCCACTGGATAAATACGACGTGTATTTCAACGAGCAGACCCATCCGTACGAATTAATCACACCAGAGAACAATGGCAAAGTCGTGACGATTGGTGGCATTATTACGGCAGTACGCACGATTCTTACCAAGAAGGGCGACAAGATGGCCTTCATCAAGATGGAAAACAAGTCTTCTGAGACTGAATTCATTGTATTCCCGTCGGTATTTGCTGAACACGGTGCCAAACTAGAGGTGGACAACGTGGTGAGAGTGCAAGGGAAGATAAATGCGTCCGACAAGGACGGAAATCTGACATCCGAGGCAAAGGTACTCGCCGAAGTGGTAGAGCTGGTGTCCGATGAAGTGCTAGAATCCTACCAGCCAACAGGGACAAAACTCGCGATGCCAGTCAAAGCACCAGAGAAGTCGTATCGTCGCTCGTCTAGAACGTCCGCAGAGCGAGTTTACAGGGGTAGTGGTGCGAAAGGAGCGCCTAGCAAAGTTCCGCAGACTATCGATACGCCGCGCGTACTAGCCGAGCCGCCGAAGGACCCGCGCAAAGAGAGGCTATACCTCCTAATCAAGAATCCAGATGACACAGAGACGCTGGCGTCGATTAGACGCCTTGCTGATATCAATCTGGGCTTCCAGGAAGTGGTGATGGTACTAAAAGACGGCGAGACGAAGCGTCCGCTACGAATGCCATTCAAGGTAGAAGTAACGGATGAGCTAATGAAGAGTCTGAAGGAATTACTCGGCGAAGAGTGCGTGAAGGTGAAGTGATTGCCAAAGTAGCGATTACTGGAGCAAGCAACGCACTGAATAACCGAAGTTGCGGTAATTGTCGTTCTGAGGGCTCACGTAGGACGAATACGCGCGGAGATTGTACATATTGCTGTCATTGTACCTCGTAGAGGACCAGAAGATGCCGTTGGAGCCCTGACCACTGGCCGAGCCACTGATGAAGTAGTTAGAGAGAGGTAACGAGAGGGCCGTTTGAACGTTCGTACCACTAATAAAAGAGCTTGTGCTTCCAGTAATTGCTGTGGCTAGGGCTTGGTATTCACCTGTACTACCACCAGTAGGCATTCTCCAACCAGCTGGGCAAACATCAGCAGTGGCGTCACCAGTGGAAGTACCATAGCTAATAGTACCATTACCGTAGCAGTAAGTGCCTGCGCTAGCAGCGCAGTAGTTATAATAGACACCTATTTTGCCAGAACCATTACCGTACTTTACGCTAGCTACTGTATTTGGATTCCAGTTATCATCGGAGGCGTTCTTTATGGCAATTAGTGGGTCTGAGTTGCTATAGTTAGATGTCCAGTAGGATACAGCAGACGTAGCATATTCGTCTGAAGTAGTACCAGTAGATGTACCTTTGAGATAGGCGAGTTGAGTATTGGTAGCGTTGGTATTATTTTCGTTTAAATCATCCCTATGGGCGACGAGATCTAGGCGGAGGTTATCTAGTAGCCATAGATTTCCATCAGCTAGCTTAGATACACAGTAAGGCTCTTCGTCACGAGAATCACGGAGGTAGTAAGCGCCGTCTTCTGTGAGTTGGGCCAGAATAGTAGCCTTGTTACTACTCGTGATTTCTTGCATATAAGTAACATCTGGGACTGGAGTATTACAGGAAGTAGGTGGAGTAGGTGGTACTACTGGTGCCGGCGCCTCACTCGGATGGACAAGCGTATACTTCACTTTGCCAGTATAAGTGCCAGCAGGATGACCTATGGCAATATAGGCACCATACTTGGTAGTAATAGCAGAAGTAGAGGAGGCAGTAGTAGCTGCATTGTACTCTGCTACTTTGGTGTAGGTAGTAGGAACTAAGGATAATGAATCAAAGTTATTAACAATAGTAGGAATAGAAGAGCCAGAGACATTATTTACCTGCATAGCCCATTGTGAAGTATTGGAGCTATAACTACCAGGAGCACTGGCAAAGTCATTACCAGTATTAATGTCAGTAGTACCAGCAGTAGTACTATGAAGAACATTATTACCTAGTGTATCATCACCAAAGCCTATAGCATAGATGGCATAGCCACCATTATCATTGCAAGTAATAGCAACATTGGTTAAGCCTATTTCTTTATTATAACCACCAGGAGCTATTGTAGCAGTATGAGCAGAAGAGACAGTACTGTCCATAGAACAAGATGCTCCTACAGTTACTACTGCATTCTTAGACGAAGAGCTAGTAGTAGCGATGACACTAGGCATAAGGCTAAATAGTCCTAGCATAGTAGTAACACCAATGGACGTGCCTAGGGTTACTTTGTATGGAGAGATAGACATGGTAGTTAATTAACCTTCATTACTTATAATAATTATTCTAATAATTCTTATATTTATTGTACTAGATTTTAAGAAAAACACAAGCGTGCAATAGTAAAATCTTTATGATGCCACTAGATGAGATTATAGGTATTCCTAGTGTGGTATAATTATCCTATGAAAAAGAAAAAAGTTCCAGATTCTGTGACGGTGAATCGCCGGGCGAGATATGATTATCATCTCGGGGATGAACTTTCTTGTGGAATGGAACTATCCGGGCCGGAAGTGCGCTCTATCCGCGATCATCATGTGCAGCTGAAGGGCTCTTTCGTCACTATTCGTAACGGAGAATTGTGGCTAAACAACCTGACGCTCGGCGCAGAAACGGCACGCAATATCCGTCTACTCGCCACGCGTAAGCAAATCGCCGCGCTAGAGAAGGAGAAAGTCGCTGGCTCCACAATCGTGCCAGTGAAATTATTAGCTGGCGGGCGCTATATCAAACTGGTGATTGCGCTCGGTAAAGGCAAGAAAAAATACGACAAGCGCGAAACTATCAAAAAACGCGATTTTGAGCGAGGACGTTATGCTTAGAATATTCTCTTGGAATGTGAATGGGCTACGCGCAGTACTGCGAAAAGGTACTTTTCAAGATTTTCTTAATACGGAAAAACCAGACGTCTTGTGTTTACAAGAAACCAAGGCACACAAGAATCAAGTGGAATTTGACTCGCCAGACTATACTGAATATTGGAATTCGGCAGAGCGTAAAGGCTACGCTGGTACAGCGATTTTTGTCAAAAACGGCATTGAAGTACTAAATAGCTATGATAACTTTGAAAAATATCCAGATTTAGATGTACCGGGTGATCAATTCGGTGAGCCGCTAAATGAGGGGAGAATCTTGACTCTGGAATTACCAGAACTATATGTAGTTACGGTATATGTACCAAACAGCAAAAACGCCCTGGAACGCCTGAGGCTTCGCGAAAAAGCATGGGACCCAGCGCTGGCAGAATACCTGAAGCGTCTGGCGACAACAAAGCCAGTGGCGGTCTGCGGAGATTTTAATGCGGCGCACGAGGAGATTGACGTCGCAAGGCCGGCGACGAACCATCATTCGGCAGGCTTTACCGATGAAGAACGCCAGGGAATTACGAATCTAATTAACGCTGGATTTGTGGACACTTTTCGCACACTGCACCCAGAAGAGGTGCGCTACACGTGGTGGAGCCACTGGGGTCACGCCCGCGAGAACAATGTGGGATGGCGGATTGATTATTTCTTTGTGTCGGAAGCGTTGCGAGGTAAATTAGCAAATGCTGAAATCTACGAAAATGTGATGGGGTCTGATCATTGCCCGATTAGCATTGACCTGGATTTGTAGTGGAGGCTGAGATGGATTATATGAAAAAATACGACAAAAATCCGTTTGAAGATTCTTATTGGAATATCCCGGAGACTAAGCAAGGAACTGTCGGTATAGTAGGCGGGAATTCGCAAATGTTTAGAAGTTCTATCGCGGTCGCTGAATACTTGATGGGGAAATATCCGCTGAAAGAAGCGCGTTTGATTCTTCCGAATGCATTGGAGGGGAAGTTGCCGCCACTTGATAATCTGACATTTCTTCATTCTACGGAGTCCGGGTCGTTCGCGGACGGCGAAGAAATGGTAGCTACGATGGATGCAAATGATTTCAACCTGTTGATTGGTGATTTTTCGCGCAACAATATCACTGCGAAGGCTGTAGCGGGCGCGTCACAATCTTCCGCAAAACCGACACTCTTAACGCGCGACACCGTAGACCTTATCGCTGCTCCGGGTGCCGAAATAACTCTCATGAACGAGAATCTTATCGTGATGGCGTCGATGGCACAGCTACAAAAACTATTCCGAGCCGTCTACTATCCCAAGGTTCTACTCCTCACGCAGCCACTCTTGCAGGTGGCGGATGCGATTCATAAATTCACGCTGAGCTACCCGGTTTCTATCATTACTTTGCATGATGGGCAGATATTAATAGCGAAAAACGGCGAAGTGGCAGTGGTGCCGCTAGGAAAATCTGGCTACTCGCCGCTTACGATTTGGAGTGGCGAACTAGCAGCAAAAATAGTCGCACTAAATCTATACAATCCGAATAATTTCGTGACAGCGAGCGTTGCGGCAGTTTTTGCGAAGTAAACAGAGGGACGTGGCCGTTAGTGCTACTTAGGATTGTTAGGCGTTCTAGGATTTTGGGATTTTTGAGATTGTCTGTGGCTGAGTTTTTCTTCTACATCTACGGCATAGCGGGAGATATTGTGGCGGCGCTGAGAGAGGAAGAACCAAAAGCCCACTGAGATAATTACGCCGATAATCGCAATGATATTCTTGGTCGTGAGTGACCATTCTGAAGCGTATAATGCCATGACTGAATAGACAAACATCAAAGTAATATAAAGCGCACGACGGGCGAGAATGATTTTCTTGGCGAGAGGGAAGTTCTTCTGAGTAAGGGAATCCGGCTTGGCGTCATCTGGGTGGCCATAGAGTTTGCCGTAGACAAAGAAGTCTATGGCGCTAGCCAGAACTGGGTAGCTAATAAACGTAACGACGCCAATCCAGAAGTTAACTCTAGTAGTGAAGAACAACATAAAGGCGAATGCCAGCAAAGAGTCTGCGACAATGTCATATTTGGCAGCGTATTTGCGATACTTCGGAGCCTTGCCCTTGGGGAAGGGATATTTGGTGGACAAGGTGCCGTCGAATGCGTCGGTGATTTCGCCGATGAGGAACAGAATCAGACAGGCATGAATCGGTGCGCCTGTAAAAGTCATTATTATGAGGACAATAGAAATTATTAGGCGGGCAAAAGTAAGAATATCTGCTAAATATTTTTTCATAAGAATATTATAGCATGGTTACTGATGATTTTTGCTAATCAATTCCTTAAAGAGTTCTTCCAGGCGATCTACGCTACGAGAAACACGGACCTCGTCACGGTGGCTCAGCATCACTTCGCTCATTTTGCGGATTTTGTCCGGATGGTCAATGAGGTGCTGAATAGATTTTGCCATGTCTTCTACGCTGGGGCTGTTTGCGAGGATGTATCCGCCGTGCGGGACGATTTCTTTCATGTCTGGGTCGACGAACATGACTGGCACGCCAGCAGATTCTGCTTCAACCAGAGTGGAGCCGAAAGTGTCAAAATTATACGATACTAGCACGTCCAGATGGCTATCTAAAATACGGTGATATACCGCCTCGAAGTCTGTATTACCGTGAAAAATTACGTTCATATCGTGAAATCTGGCGTAGCGCCTGGCACGATAATAGTCTCCGCCGCCGCCATAGATGTCCAAACGATAGCCATCCGGGATACGACTGAGCGCCCGAAGGAACGGCATCATGCGTTTTTCGGCGGAAATACGGCTATGCCAGACAATATGAAGGTCTTCGCGGCTCGGCTCAAAAGTTTTGGGCTTGAGTTTTTTGACAAAAAGGCGGTCTAGAACGCCATTCGGTATCACCTCGACGCGGCGCTTGACACCATAGTGGATGAGTTTTTGGCGAAAATGCGCGGACGGCGTAATAACGAGATCGGCGCAGTTGGCGTGATTCACCATCATCCGCCACATATTAACGGCCGCAATATTATTGGCTAGATAGTGGTCGCGATGAATCTTGGTGCGATGCGGAAGGTAAATTTCATGAAAAAGATTTAGCGCCACTGCGACCAGCGAACGAAAACCCCACGGAATGATATTCTGCTCGCCCATATCTTCGCGGCCGTGCATGACTTGGACGGAGGGGATGTTGAATTGGTAGGCTAGGCGAAGGCCAGCAATAGAGCAACCCGCTTCGTAATGAATGTAAAAGATGTCAAAATCTTTGATTTCTGGATGATTGCTGTAAATCCATTTTTCTACGATGGCGGGACGACGCGCGATTGGCGTAAGTCCGCGAAAAAGGAATTTGCAACTAGGCACTGGAAAGATGTTGTGCTTCGCGAGTTCGGCTCTTTCTTCGGCAGAACGCGGATAAGAACTGGAGAATACGTAGACGGTGTGGCCACGATTCTCGAGCTCGGTTTTTTGAGCGTTAATCGTAGTCGTGATGCCTCCCGTCAAATCTAGATAGCAATCCGTGAAAAACGCTATTTTCATATTTATATTATATGATATAATCGGAATATTAACAAATTAATATCAAGAAATGGGATAGGGAACGGCCCTGTGACCCCATACCAACCTACTATCAGCAAGGTGGTAATTCCGACCAGAAAGGAAAGATATGTTCTACAGAACAGCGGAGAGCGTTTCTCCAAAACACCCAGATAAACTTTGCGATCAGATTAGCGATGCTATTCTTGATGCATATTTGAGCGCCGACCCACAGGCTCGCGTAGCAGCCGAGACTTGCGGAGGGCACGGCGTAGTATTTGTAACGGGCGAAATTACATCTACGGCAGACGACGTGGATATTCCGGCAATTGTCCACAGAATTGCTGGGGACGATATTGAGGTACATACCAAAGTAGTAAAGCAGTCGCCAGAAATCGCGGCCGGCGTAGACACTGGTGGTGCGGGCGATCAGGGAATCATGATCGGTTACGCCTGCGACGAGACGCCAGAGTTATTACCACTTGAGGTGGTTTTATCGCGTCGCTTGAACCAATATATTTTTGAAAAATATCCGTATGACGGCAAGACACAAATTACGATTGCGCCAGACGGAACGATTGACTCTATTGTGGCAAGTTTCCAGAATGTACCACATGACGAGTTGGAGAAATTGGTGCGCGAGTTTATCTCTGAGAATAGCTTAACAGGAAAACTGGAACTGCATATCAACCCGGCAGGGGACTGGAACCAAGGTGGCTTTGATGCCGATACTGGGCTCACTGGGCGCAAATTAATTGTAGATAATTACGGTCCACGCGTAGCGATTGGTGGTGGCTGTTATTCGGGTAAGGATGCAACCAAGGTGGACCGCTCAGCTGCCTACATGGCGCGAAGAATTGCAGTGGACTATTTGCGAAAACGTCATGCGCACGAAGTATTGGTGCGACTAGCCTACGCGATTGGTTACGCCGAGCCGCTAGAGAAGACTGTGATTGTTGATGGCGTTGCGGAGGAAATTGAAGGCTACGATTTGACACCAGCTGGTATCATCAAGTATTTAGACCTTCGCCGCCCAATTTATGAGCAAACTGCCCGCTATGGTCATTATGGCGAAGGGTTTGGGTGGGATAAATAGACCACAAAAAATGACCCCTTCGGGGGTTATTTTTTCTGGTCTCGCTTTGCGGACCAGTGGGCGTCAGCTCGCAAAAGAAAAAGCAAGACTTTTTCTTTTGTCTCGCTTCCTGCACTGGTGGGCGAGAAGGGACTTGAACCCTTACTCCATTGCTGGAACCAGATTTTGAGTCTAGCGCGTCTACCAGTTCCGCCACTCGCCCATTGGTACTATTTTACCATATTTTGGGATTTTATGCTATAATAATTCTATGGATTCAAATACCGGTGGGCAATCTTCATCCGACTTGCAACGCCAAGCCGCAGCTCAGATCGCCAGACGCAAAGTCTTAGAGGCGTATAATAAGTCTGTCGCCAAAAAGAACGCCGACAAAGGCGCACATACTAGCGATACGGCACATCTAAAAAGCGCTCCGGTAGAGAAAAAAATCAATTCTGAATCTTGGAAGCAATATCATTCCGCATGGCAGAATTACTATCAAAAGTATTATAGCGAATATTATTCCAACGCTGCGCGCGATTATATCGCAAAAGAAAAGCTAAAAGCCGAGCGCGCCAGACTGGAAGAAGAGGAGATATCATCGGCACTAGCCAGCGCTGGCAAGGCCACCAGTGATAAAACCGGACTGAATCTCGCCCAAGGGGGCGCGCAAAGATCTTCCGCATCAGGGAAGGAAGATATGAGCGAGGTACGAGCATTTCTTCGCAAACGCATTCGTGCGAAGGCCACCGATAATGCCAAGATTGGCAGAAAATTCCGCAAATTTATTCCTTTGCTTGCTGGGCTCGCGGTAGTACTTGTGATACTATTTTTGCAGTATAACCGTTTGATTTTCGCGCCGCTAATGGCGTATGTGTCGCCTGGTAATGCTCCGGCCTCAGAAATAGAGGCGATTGACCCGACTATTTCTAAACCAGTATCGGCTGACCCACGTCTAATTATCCCGAAGCTGAATATCGATGTGCCAATTCGTTTTGATATAGCCGTAACCGACATTATGGCAGCAATGAACAACGGCGTGGCGCACTATCGCATCAATGGCGCGAGCGCCTATCCTGGAGAAATCGGCAATTTTATCATTACGGGGCACTCGGCGGGTGATGTCTATAGTTCTAATCCTTATAAATACATTTTCTCTGGGTTGGAGCGCCTAGAAGACGGTGATCTCATCTACGTCAATTACAATTCGGTGCGCTACACATACAAAGTAATCAAGAAAGAGGTTGTCGAACCATCCGATGTGGCAGCGTTAATAGTCCAGACCGACAAACCATTGATTACCTTAGTCACTTGTACGCCACTTGGGACATCACGCTATCGCCTACTTGTGACTGGCGAGCAGATTTCGCCTAGCTATGAGAACGCCTCGCAACCGTCTATCGACGATGCGACACCAGTGATCGACAGTGGGATGGAGCTACCGTCCAACGAGCCATCATTCTTTGAGAGAATCTGGAATTTCTTGACCGGGCAATAAAGTCAAATTATTTTGCGATAATCTCACGAACTAGGCTGCCATCAGAGAAATAGTACAACCATTTGTCGCTCGTAATCGTGACCGGGAAATGCGAAGAGACGTTGCTTGATAATTGACGTCCGTTCTGGCCATCGAAATCGTATACCGTAAGTGTGCCGTCGGCGACCGAATAAATCATATTGTCATCTAGCCAACCAAAAGATGGACTCGTGGCTTGCCATTCGCGAACCGCCATCGCTTCCATGTCCAGTGTAGCAATCTGCGCATCTCTACTCATAGTGACGAAGTTGCCATCACGGCCAACTTTCATCGTGGCTGGCGAAAAAGTCAAATTGGATGACAAAACCTCCTTAAATTCATCTTTTTTATACAACTTTATGTTGGCGTCGGATAAGACCGAAATGTATTTATCGTCATAAAACTTGCTAATAGTCACCTTGGCTGGCGCCTCTAATTCTGAAAGCGTGGTAGCCTCAGAATCGCCGAGCCTAACGAGACCCAGATAATATGGCGCTGGTGTGGCTGTATTAGTAGATTCATTTTCATCGTTGGTAGGTGACGAAGATGCTGGTACATAATCGGCAACAAAGACAATTTCGGACTCAAAATGGTCGAAACTGTGAATCTTTTCCACTAGGATTGCGGAAATTTGCCTACTACTTAGGTCGATTTTATGTAAATTGCCATCCCGTACGGCAAGTAGAGTACTAGCAGAACTATCGAAGATTTTTATCTGGTCAAAATTCGCTGCAAAAGTGCGCGTAATATTGACGCTATTCTTAGGGTCTCTGATGTCTAAAATCACCCATTCGAACGCGTCATTATATTTTACTTTAAAGAGGATATGTTCGCTATTGCCATCCCAATCGGCGGAAATAATCTCACCGGTAAACAATTTACTATTTTCGCTGTCCCCAGTGCCAGGAAACACTTTGGATATATCTATACTTCTTGGCTCTAGCTTGTTGTTCTCTAGGTTAATAAGCTTCCAGTCGGTAGTGGCGTTTGCTATCAGCATGCGATTGCGATTAGGCGATACCGTGGCAAAAGTGGCCGCAGTGACGTCTAGAACCTTCTCTTTCGTGCGGTCTTTCAGGAAGAGTCGCGGATAATGAATACCATAAAGCAGACCCTCTTTGACATTAATGGTTTTTGACCAGGAATCATATTCGTCTTTTGTGAGGACAATGGTATGCTCGCCAGCAGTAAGAACCTTGCTGGTGTTGGTGCGCTGCAGCCATGAAGATTCACCATCTATGGTGACGCTAGCGCCAGTAGGGAAAGAAGATACTTGCAGTAAACCTTGCCGTTCTACCTCAAAGTCTGAGTTTAGCCAATATCCAGAAACTAGAAAAACTAGCACACAGACCGTGGCGATTACCGCAAGGAGCATAATTATTTCAGAAATGATGACGCGACGGCTTTGGCGACGCGCACGCTCTTCTTGATTCATATGTATATTATAACATATTTTTTGTGCGATTTTGCTCTTGCTTTTTCCAAAATACTTGTGTATTATAGTATTAATATGAAAGCGAGGAGCTAATGCAAAAAACCCAGAGCGAACAGATTAGTACTACAGCGCACCGCAAGGTGGCTTCTACTCCATACAAGAGTCGCAAGAATATGAAGCGTCCTACACTCGGGGAGATGCGCAGCAGTCAGACACAGAATATGAGCCAGACTCCCGCGACGGCTAAGGCTCCGGCGCAGAAAATCACCGTGCAAAAGATCACCGTACAGAAGGCTCCGATTAAACAAGCTCAGATGCAACAGGCATCAGCACAGCATGTTCAGACTCAACAAGCGCCAGCACAACAAGTTCAGGCTCAGCAAGCTCAAATGCAACACGCGTCGGCGCAACAGGCTCAGACACAATCGGCCCCAATGCAGCAAGCTCAGATGCCACAAGCACAAATGCAACAGACCCCGATGCAGCAGGCGCCTAAACAGCAGATTTATCCTCAGAAGACACCTCTACATCTAGCAATTCAGAAAATGAGTAGTACCAAGGCTCAGCAGGCTGGGATGATGCAGAAGTCTGAGAGTCAGACTGCTCAGTCCACTGTTTCGATGGTAAATATGGCCGGAATACACGAGAGAATGAGACAGCGTGCTCAGCAAATGCAAATGAAGCAGCAAAAACAGACTGCCAAGCAGGTAAAGCAGCAGGAGATTCAGAAGGCGCTGAAGGCGGCGTCTGCCACGCCAAAACAGAAGAAGACCAAAAAGTCTGACGTCAAATTCCATTTTGGATTTGGCAGGGTAATGCTCGCTTTTGCGTGTGCTGCGGTAGCAGTTTTTGCGATTGTCTATTTTGTGAATCTAAATTCACCAGATATTTCGCTTAAAGTTGCTGCGATGCAGACTGGGATTGAAGCCTCATATCCTTCCTATATCCCACGTGACTTTAGTCTATCCGATATCACATCCGAGAATGGTAGAGTTACTTTGAACTTCTCTAATTCTGCGACTGGCGATGCATATACGATCGTTGAAGAGAAATCTTCCTGGGATTCTAACGCTCTTCTTTCTAATTACGTCAAGAAGACTTACGGTGAAGACTACACGACGATTCGTGAGAATGGGCTCACTATCTACATCCATAATAGCGATGCTACTTGGGTAAATGGCGGCGTCGTATATAAATTACAGTGCAAGTCTGGTAGCCTCACCAAGAAGCAGTTGCGCGCGATTGCCGTATCGCTTTAGATTGACAATGTTTGCTAAATGTGATATAATATAAGTATAAGATGTTTATTTTTCTCTTGTGAAGTGGTATAATGGTCGGTATGAAAAAGGCTATTACTCGTTTTGCGCCGAGCCCAACTGGTTATATTCATATTGGGAACGTGCGTTCTGCTATTTATCCATATTTAATTGCACGTCAGACTGGCGGCAAAATGATTTTGCGTATCGAGGATACTGACCGCGAGCGTTATGTGGAGGGAGCGACAGAATTAATCGAAGACACACTCAAATGGCTGGGACTAGAGTGGGACGAGGGGCCAATCATCGGTGGGCCAAATGGACCATACTTCCAAAGCGAGCGACTAGACGTCTATCATGCTTGGGTGAAGAAACTGCTAGACAGTGGCCGTGCATATGCTGATCCGACCCCGCCAGAGAAGATTGACGAGTATCGCCGCGAATGTAACGAAAAGAAGATTCCCTTTCTCTATCGCAATTATCGCCCAGAGAACCCACCAAAATGGGAACCAGGCATGCCAATCCGCTTTAAGGCAGACCCGAAGGAGCGTGAATGGGTAGATGCAGTGATGGGAGAGATGAAGGCTGGCCCAGAGGTGCAGGACGATATTATTTTGATCAAGAAGGACGGCTACCCGACTTACAATTTCGCACATATTGTGGATGACGCAGAGATGGGCGTGACGCACGTAATGCGTGGCGTAGAATACCTTTCTAGTACGCCGAATTATCTCGCAATTTATGAGGCGTTAGGGCTGGAGAGGCCAGTCCTCGTGTCTTTGCCGCATATCTTGGCGCCACAGGGAAATAAGAAACTCGGCAAGCGCGATGGAGCAAAGTCTGTTACGGAATATCGTGACGACGGAGTACTCGCCGAGGCAATGCTAAACTATCTCGCATGCCTAGGCTGGAACGATGGGACCGAGCAAGAGATGTATACCAAGGACGAGCTAATCGAGAGATTTTCTTTGGACCGCATCCAGACGTCTGGAGCGAGATACGACGAGACTAAGTTACTCTGGATGAATGGACAGTGGATTCGGAGGATTTTTGACGAACAGGGTGCACACGCACTGTACGACAGGACTGCAGGATTCTGGCCAGAAGAGTCAGATACTTACCCAGAAGAGTACCGTATCAAAGTATTATCTATTATATATGATCGCCTAAAGACGCTCTCGGACCTTCGTGAGATGACGACGTATTTCTTCAAAGATCCGACAATCAATACCGATACGATAAAAACCAACAAGTTCCTAAAAAAGCTATCTGAGGCAGAACTGGAAGACTTGCTGAAAAAGTCTATCAGTAAGCTGTCTAGTGTTGACGAATGGGACGAGGAACGGTTGCAAGCGGCACTAAATGAATTGCTCGCTGAGACCGGCAGGAAGCCAGCGGAGTTATTCAGCTTGATAAGAATAGCAGTGTCTTTCGCACCTTTTAGTCCGGCATTGAATCTGACGCTAAACGTGCTCGGCCGAGAGACTAGCCTAGCCAGGCTAAACGCCGTTGCGGCAGCAATATAAAGACTCACGGCAAAAAAATAGACGGGTTGTCCCGTCTATTTGTTGAATCTGATTAGATTTCTTCTTCCTCTTCTTCGTCGTCATCATCCTTCTTGCGCTTCGCTAGGATGAAGAAGAAGATACCGGTAGCTGCGGCGGTGGCCGATGTGATAGCTAGGCCAGCAGCGAGTGGATTACCAGATACGTTGGTAACACCGTGAGGGTTGGTATAAGTAGCAGTGGTGTCGCCAGGAGTAATCGTGGTCGTAGTAGTCTTGGTGCCGGTGGCAACTGGTGCAGTCTGAGTGCCAGTGGCGACCTGAGTATAGACGGTTCTATCGTTGGTACTGTCATAGGTAGGTGTGTCTGGCGTGATTGGCTCGACTGGAGTAGGAGTGTCTGGTACGACTGGATCTTGTGGGTCTACGTAGCCAGAAACAACGCTAAAGATAACTGTGTTGGCATAAGTACCAGAATCTACGGTAGCATCGGCCTTGGCACCAAAGAAGATGTCTTTGTTTACTGTGGCAGGAGCGGTAGGATTCGCAAGGGTGATTAGAGAGGTCTGCATAGCGGAGTAGTTGGCGGTAGAACTACCAGCATCTACATCGTCTAATGAGTAACCCCAGTAGTTAGCAGGAAAAGCACCGGCCGTAGAGGCGGACGCTAGTGTAGGAATGATAGAAGTGCTCTTTGATTGATTGACAAGATTGGTCGTGTTCTTGCTAGCCATGAAAGCAGAGAACCCAGCGTCGTTGTTGGAAGTAACACTCAAACCGACTTTGTTGCGGAGCAGACCGCTATCGCCCGAAAGCGATACATCGCCACTAGCCCAAGTATCTGGCGTGGTGAGCGACACGGATAATACCTCGTTGATGTTTACTTGAAGTAAAACATCGCTGTTGTCAGCAGCGGAAACTAAGTTGATAGGAAGTTGTAATGCTAGTATCGAGACCAAAAGCACCGTTAAGGCGATCGATAGATTTGATTTGAGTGTTTTCATGACCATAACCATATTATAACACAACCATTTTTAATTTGTGGTAAAATAAATATAAGTAATTTAAGGAAAAATTAGATGCCTGTGGAAAACTCAACCAAAAAAGATATTCTACCAGAGAAAAAATCAGAAGGGAAGAGCTGGATTGTTTTTCTCTCGCTGGGTATTTTTGGTATTCTCGGCGGGGCGAGCGGTGCGGCTTTTAGCTTTTTGACACCGAAGGAAGAGTTGCCAGATTTGGCTTTTCCGCAAATTCCGTCAGCAAAAGCTGCAGATACTAATATATATAGCAACTTAACCGGCGAGGTGCTTGCGAGTGAAGACGAGAAAAACGCTCCGGTGTTTTGCATCCAGACGCCTAATGGTACCGATGGCGCCCGGCCGCAGGTAGGGTTGAACCAGGCCGGCGTGATATTTGAGGCGATTGCCGAGGCGGGCATTACGAGATTTGCCGCGATTTATCAGAATCCTTCATCCGCAGCGATTGGGCCGATTCGCTCGCTGCGTCTGTATTATCTAATGTGGGACACGCCGTTTGATTGCACGATTGTACATGCTGGTGGCGCCGACGATGCATTGGCGGCAGTGCGCAGTGGTGGATATAAGGACCTGACTGAGAACTATGCCTATATGTATCGGAGCGGCTCTGGTTCGCGCCGATGGAATAATCTATTTACCACGGCAGCGTATCTTAAACAAATGAATGACGAACGCGGCTATGGCGGGTCTAACGTAAATGGCTTTACCAGAATGACACCGAGTGAATCTCGCAAGAATCTCATCGATCGTGGCGTAGAAGAAAAATTAGTGATTACCGAAGCCACAGACAAAGACACTTCAGCCATTAATCCTTCGGTCACGGATATTGCGTTTAATTTTGGCGGCTGGGCATCGTTCAATGTGCGATATCATTACGACAAGGAGTCCAATTCGTACGTCAGAAGCTATGAATCTGGTGCCGCAGCGGAAGTGTACATTTGTCCAAATGAGAATATGGGCGAACCAAACCCCGACACGACCTGTGAACTATCCGCGATGTCGCCAAAGGTCGTAATCGCAATGATGGTAGAAGAACACAAGGCTGCTGATAATTATCATGAAGACATTAGTGCGATTGGCTCTGGCGATGCATATGTATTCCAAAATGGCTATGCCGTGAAGGGACATTGGAGCAAGGGCTCGGCCGGCGAGCAAATAAAGTTCACCGATGAAAATGGCGCAGAAATCAAATTGGCGCCGGGACAGACCTTCGTTTCGGCTGTCCCAACCTACGGTAGTGTTGAATATTAAATGGTTTTGTGGTAAAATATAAGAAGTGGCTCGTAAGGGAATTACGAAGCAATTTCTTGCGTAGCCTCGTTCGTCAAGACATTGGCTCCTTCGTCTAGTGGTCTAGGACGTCTGGTTCTCATCCAGAAAATCGCGGGTTCGACTCCCGCAGGAGTCACCAGAAACTAAAAATAACCTTTAGGTTATTTTTTGTTTCTGATAATTTCTTCGGAAATTGAACCCGCGAAGCGGGTTCGCACCGAGCGTAGCGAGGTAAATTCTCCCGCAGGGGGATATTTCTGAGCGTAGCGATGTAACTACTCCCGCAGAGGATATTTCCGAGCGAAGCGAGGTAAAACCTCCCGCAGAAGCTTAGACGGCTACAAAAATGCTTGCCCTGATTTTTCTGTGTTATATTAAAAGCATATTAATAACTAGAAAGTTGTGCAACTTGTTTGGGAGGTGAACACGCAATAAAAACTTCATCCGATGGTATAATAGTATTATGGAAAAGATGTCGAACACGGCTTTGAATAAAATAGGAGATATCATCCGCGCTCAAAAGCATGATTCTGATTATAAAAATGCCGTTGAAACATTAAACAACTGGCGTGAAGCTCACGGCGCAATACTTGATAGCTATTACGATAAATGCGTCGAACTATCGAAAAAGATAGACAAAAATAATATTATTGTAGCTCAAAGACTTAAACGGCTTCCAACGATAATCGGTAAGTTAAACCGCTTCGAAGATATGAGACTTTCCAGCATGCAAGACATCGCAGGAGTCAGAATCATAGCTAGCGACATGAAGCAACTATCCGCTATAGAAAAAAGAATAGCAAAATGGAGACACTTGAAAAGAGTAAAGGATTATATAGGCAATCCAAAAGATAGCGGGTATCGTGGCAAACATTTTATATTCGAGAAGAACGGAATGTTCGTTGAGATACAACTCAGAACACAATTCCAACACATATGGGCAACGTCTGTTGAGACGATAGACATTTTTAGAGGAACATCATTAAAAGAAAAAGACGACAACTCATATTGGCATGATTTCTTCTGCCAAGTTTCATCTATTTTCGCAATTGCTGAAGGTACTCCGGTTATTTCGGTTTATAGCAAATTCGGAATCGCCGAGTTATGTGGCCTACTTCAAGAAAATATGGACGCACACCAAATCAATAAGAAGATAGTAAGCTACGCATTGACGGATCCAATCGTCAATAATGAGAAAGTCAAAAATGCATATTATATAGTCGTTACGTTGAATTTTAAAGAAAAGAAGGCAGACGTCATTAGCTTTAAGGAGTCCGAGTATCACTTAGCGTTTGAAGAATATAAAACAAGGGAACAGAATAACCCACAAATGGAACAAACCGTATTAATTGCACTTAACCAAATCAATAAAATACGTGAGGCTTATCCAAATTACTTTATGAATCTCAGCAACTTTTTAAGCATAATCGATTTCATACTTGCCAAAAATAAGAAAAAAGAGTAATATATAGATAATGAACATCAAGAGATTACAGCAACTTATCACTGAAGCTTTTGAACGCGAAGAAAAAGCTAAAGTAGACACACAAGTGGCTAATCGCTAGCTTCTCTCTTTTTCATTTTTTAGTGAATGGATAAACTATTTTCGTTTATTAATAACTAGAAAGTTGTGCAACTTGTTTGGGAAGTGAATCGTGCTATATTTATTCCGATGTGGGCGAATCGAACGGAGAAATACCAAAGATGGACCCGCTTCTTTTGATTATTTATTAGATTTACAGATTCTAACATCGCCGAGTACAAAAGAAGCTCTCGCGGTAGGTACCTTCGGCGCCGTGCGAGGGCTTCGATATTATTATATTATCGCGTCTTCTGACAGATGTCAATTACGAGGTTGCTTTTGCTGCAGGGGTGTGCCTGCGGCAAGAGTCTGGCACGTCATTGTACCTCCCATGGGTCGGTGGCGGTGCCGGAGCCGAGGACACGGGTGCCAGAGGAGAGTGAAATGACTGGGCGCACGCCATAGGTGAAGTAGACGTCGAAGTTGCCGAGGGGGCCACTCGAGTACACGAAGAACCCGAGCGCATCGCCGTTCGAACGGCGGTAGAACGGCGAGAGCAACCAGAAGTGCGAACCGGAGCGGAGGTATGAATTGGCGCTGTAAGCATTGTATGAATTACTGTAACCACTACCAGCTAAGGAGGCTTCATCGGCAGTGAGGAGAGCTACTGGGTAGGCAAGCTGACCATTACCATTACCGGAGTTACCTGAGTAGGAGTAGAGATCTACTTTACCACGTGGGCAGGTGAGGGTAGGGGAGAAGGTGGAAGCACCTACGTTTCTAATACGTGAGCCGAAGTTATACTCTGTCATGCCGGTAGTGCCGTATGGAATGATGGTGTCTGTATCTGCAAGTGGGGTGGTCCAGGATTCACCTGTGTTTAATGTTCTATCGTTGCAGTAGCCAGCATCTCCTTCTAGCTTAGAAGTGTAGGCAGTCATATTAGAACCATACCAGCTTTCTAGATACTGCTTAATGATGGAAGATTTGGTATTAGTAGCAGTATCATTGCCGGTAGAGCCGAAGATAGTAAAGATAGGAGTGGCGGCAGTAGTACCTGCAGCGAGGTTACTATAAGTGTAGCCTACGGTATGAATGTTCTTGTACTGGAGGCCGGTGTAGGTGGTGCCGGAGACGGTGGCGGAAGTATTATTGAATGGTGAGGTGGTAAGCTGGGCGCTAGTTGTGGCGTTTGCACAAGTACTAGTGCTACTGTTCCACATACCGTTATAGATTATCTTTACTCCACCAGTAGAAGTGGTACGGACGATACGCCAGCAAGTATTGTTGGCAAGTTTTACATAGTTAGGATAGACATTAGCAGGGCCGTCAGAGCCGTAGGTGCCAGAGTCCTCGTTAGTTTCTAGGATACCGCGGTAGAAGTAGATTGGATTAGAACCACCATTGCTGTCCTGACCATCCCATTCAAAGACGCCGGAAGTTGATTCGTCCTCAGTGCGATTCGTGGAAGTAGGAGCGGTAATATTAGTCCAGGAAAATGGAGAGTCTTGAGCTGTATTCTTGCCTCTGCTCATAGAAGCCACTGCGTTGTAGAGCGAAAATGATGTAGGCGGGACATAGTTGGCTACAGCAGTGAAGTTAATCGCTAGCTCATACGTCCCAGCAGGCTTGGTAGAATCTGCCTTGGCAGCGAAAGTGACGGTACTAGTAATAGCATTGGTAGGAGCATCAGTTACCAATAATTGATTAGAGAGTGCAAATGGGGAGTAATTAGTAGCAGTAGAGAGTTTATAGCCCCAAGCATTGGTGGTGAAGTCTGATTCGCTATAGCCATCAGTATTGGTGGCTAGAGTAGGAATAGTCTCCGAGCCACTACGAAGAGTGAGATTAGTATCAGTAGAAGACATAGTAAGACTAAAGCCAGTAGGATTATTAGTAGATACTGTCACTGGAAGGCTAGCAGTATTAAATGGAGTAGTGAATGGATTAAGGTTTAGTGAAACAGTGTTAGAAGGGATAGTGACTGCCAGGCTAGGCTGGATGGAGACGTTGTAGTCTAATGATTCGGCGTGCACAGCCCTAGAGCCAATCGTGCCAAATGCGATAATGCCACTGATTAATATTATGTATTTCGCTTTATTCCTAAACAGCATCTATTTATCCTTCTTATACTTATTATAAGTATAAGCTACATGGGATGATTAGTCAATAATAGCGTAATCGTCGTTTTTATGGTATAATTATATATATGAAACGCCTTCCGATTGTAGCTCTAATTGGTCAGACTAACGCAGGTAAGTCTAGTATTTTGAATCGGATGGCAAGGAAGAATATCGCTATTGTGGCGCGCGAAGAGGGTACTACACGCGATAATGTGGTCACGACGATTGATAATTCTTTTATTCTGGTGGATACAGCTGGGCTCAAAGACCCATCGGACGATTTCGAGGCATCTATCCAAGACCAAATCCAAGATGCGATAGAGTCGGCAGATATTATTCTCGTGACACTTGATTCTTCTAAGTATTTTGACCATAGGGATGCGAAAATCGCCAAAGATGCGCTACGTTCGAAAAAACCAGTATTCCTAGTGCTTAACAAATGCGACCTTGGCGAGTCGTTACCAGTGGAAGAGTTTCGTGCTCTAGGCATTGAGCCAGAGAAGATTTACTATACTTCGGCTACGACGGGGCAAGGCATAGGTGCTCTTAAAAAGGCACTAGCTGAAATGTCTTTTCGACGGGCCTCCGGAGCCTGGCAAGGCGAGGATGAGCGCGCCGTCCCCGTGGCGACGGGCGACGGCGACGCAGCCCGAGAAAAGAGCATTTCTGCTAGTGCCCTTAAAGAGACATCTAAATCTTCTACTAATAATCTTAAGATTGCCTTGATTGGGCGGCCGAATGTGGGGAAATCATCTCTATTTAATGCACTTGGCAAGAAACAGCAGGCAATCGTCTCGTCGCGCCAGGGAACGACGCGCGATGTCAATCGTGTGCAAGTTAAATACAAGGGACGTGAGATTGAAATACTGGACACGGCTGGGCTACGCAAGCCTGGTAAACGTGAGGTCGGGATTGAGAAATTCTCCGCAATTCGAACTTTGGCCGCCATTGAAGAGGCTGATATCTGTGCACTGCTAGTAGACTCCACCGAGCCACATTCAAAACTAGACCAATCTCTAGCCGGTCAAATTGTAGAGGCGGGCAAAGGAATTGTAATAATCGTGACGAAGGCTGATTTGCTAGAAAATGCGGAGCCTACCAACTACTATGGCGAGGAAAATATCAATAATCGCACCGCGGCAGACTTTTTGCTCGATGCGTTGGAGAAGGATTTTGATTTCTTGCCATACGCGCCAGTACTAATTACGAGCTCAGAGACTGGCAAAAATGTGACGCAACTGTTCGAACTGGCATTAGAGATTGATGAGGCTCGCCATACCGAGATCAAGACTTCGGAGTTAAACAAGATTCTCGCCAATGCCATCGTAGAGCATGCACCAGCAGGACTGAAGAATACTCGACCAAAACCGAAATACATCGTCCAGACCGATACTTGCCCACCTTGGTTCGTGGTGCATGGCCATGAGCTGGGACTGCTTCACTGGTCGTGGAAACGCTATTTAGAGCGTAAGATTCGCGAGAAATATCCTTTCGTAGGAACACCAATTATGTTCTCGTATCGTAGCGACGAGCGCAGCGGTGCGGACGAAAAATCCAACGCTAAGTAAGCGCAAGCATGATAAAAAAACAAACTACTTAGGCTCGACAATTTATCAATAATAAGATATAATAACTGCAAGTGGGAGAATCTTTGAAGTACGAGAAACTCCTGTTTTTATATCCTTATTTTTTTACTTCAAAGACTGTACATTAAAAAGGAGGGTGAAAATGTCAGAGAAGAAGATGGTTTCATATGTGATAGACACGAATGTTATTATTGACTACGTGGATATCCTGCCGAAACTCGGCGATGACGAAGTGGCGGAGCCAGCAGACCCGTCAATTGATTTTACGAGTGCACGGTTGATAATTCCTTCTACCGTCATCCGCGAACTGTCTAAGTTCAAGAAAGAACATTCGGAGCGCGGCAAAGCTTCGCGAGAGGCGCTCAAACGGATTCGAAAGCTCTTTAAGGTCAAATGTAAGACCATGAAAGAGATTTACGGTCTGGAAGAGACCGCCAATGTAGAAGCGCTGGGGCGCATGTATGCGTTGCTCCCGATTCACAAGAATTTTAGGAAGCAGTCGCCATTCGCACCAGCAGACAATGATATGGATGGTCAGATTATTCTGGCGGCGTTGGTGGTAAAATGCGCCAATGCTGCGCTGCCCGTAGATGGCACAGCGGACCCAGATGCCGTGATGGAACTCCAGGACGAAAATGTCATCCTGATTACCAACGACAATGGGCTGGCTGAGCGCGCGTGGGAGCGTGGAGTGCTGACTGCGGAATATCGCCATCAGTATCCGGACGATTACACCGGCATCCGCACAGTGGTTGTTCCGTACGAGTTGTATAAGAATTTCATCAATTTGCACAGAATAGAGCTGTCGGAATGGCAGGCAGCGATGCCGAACGAGCGTAGGTTGGTAGCAAATGAGTTCATCGTGATGAAAATGGACGCCAGCAACGCTATCTACCCGCCAAACTACGACCCGCAGAGCGACCCGTATTTTACTTATATCGGAAGATATGATGTAGATGAAGAAGCGATTGTGGGACTGAAGCACGTCTCTTCCTTTCCAGTAAAACCGAAGAGTGTCGGGCAGGCGGTATATGCCGAAGCCCTTGCGGGAGATTTTGACGTGGTAATCTGCACCGGGCCAGCTGGCTCGGGCAAGACTTACATGTCATCCATCTACGCATACCAGGCTTGCAAAGACGGCCGGTATCTGGGCGCAACTGTCGTGCCTTGCGAAGTAAACAAGAGCTACGGCGCATTGCCGGGGGATTTGAACGAGAAGTTAGACCCAGATGTCCAGCCTATCAAGAACGCACTCCGTAATTATCTACTGAAAAACGACCCAAAATTGGGCAGAGAATTAGAAAAAATGCGCAAAAACGGGTTCTCGGGAGAGAATGGGTGCAAAAAGGCCAAGAAATGTCGGGATTATTCGGAGGATGAAGACAACGAAGCGTCTGAGAAGCGTCCTTTGAAACTCCGCGTCAATGACCGCGTGGACCTCATCTTTGACAATTGGTTCTCGGTAGTGCCGGTAGACAACGCACGTGGACGCGATTTTGCGTACGAGTTCGTAGAATATGACGAATTCCAGGACCAGAATATCGCGAGAGCCGATATGCTCATCAAGCGCATCGGCGAGAATGGTAAAGTCGTGATAACTGGTGACATCCAGCAAATCCATGCGCCATACGTAGATATCTGGAACAACGGCATCGTCTATGTGGGTAGCCTGCTCTACGACTACAAGCGCGTAGTGCGAGTATCCTTGTCTAAAGAGGATGTCTGGCGCCACGAAGTGGTCAAAGAAATTGCTCGTCGCCAGGAGGGAAAACGAATCCCCGTCCCAGAAGACACCACTAACGAAGAATAATCGCCTTCCTATCGGCTAGGCCTTGCTGCGGCAAGGCCTTTTTTTTATATCTGGTAGAACTTGCTGCGGTAAGGCGTTTTTATCTGTGGTATAATTAAGACATGAAATTAGTAGTCGGACTGGGGAACCCAGGGAATAAGTATAACTTTACGAGGCATAATTCGGGCTTTCTGGCGCTGGATTTTTATTTTGCGCTACATAAGCTTAATTGGAGTGACAAACCGCGCCTAGGGGCCATAAATGGCCGTACGGACGATGTTTTGTTCATCAAGCCACAGGATTTTTATAATGATAGTGGGCGAGCAGTGGCGGAATTTGCTAGGTATTATAAGGTGCCTCCCTCTGATATTCTAGTGATTTGCGATAATTTCGATTTAGAGTTTGGCAAGGTCAGGTATCGTTCCTCTGGGGTGGCCGGTGGCAATAACGGGTTAAAGTCTGTAGATTCCTATCTAAAGACATCTGATTATCCGAGGATTAGGATAGGCACAGGGAATGATGCGTTGCGATTTAAATTAGGGGATGTAGAATTCGTATTGTCGCGGTTTACGCCAGAAGAGAAGGAGCGTTTGCCAGAAGTACTCGGACAGGTCGCCGAGAAGATTGATGAATTCATCGCTAGCTAGCTGCTAGAAGAAGGGCGACTATTAACCACTGCGAAGGCTGCATAATGCGGTAAGGGGATTGACGGGCGGATAGACTCAGTATATAATTGAACTACAAATGTCAGTGATTTATCACTGCCGCCCCCTGACTAATAATCAGGGAAACGCAAAAAATAGCAGATTTGTCTGTTATCCCTCCGGAAAGAAATGACCGGAGGGTTTTTCTTTAAATAAAAGAATTTTTAGTTTATGACAGATGTTTTTGAATTCCGTCTCGGACAATCTGTCAATTTTATTGTAGAGTCTAAATGCGCTATAACTGGATACTTGCGATAGTAATGCGCATCTAGTAACGTTGTTGACATTGATAATGCTATACCATGGACCAGATAGATTTTTAGTACTAAGCGGAACACCAAGAAAAGTGGTCGCTCCATATTTACGGACAACCAATATCGGACGAGAAAACCGTCTGCCTTTACCATTTATTTCTGAGCCTATATTCTCACCTGCCGCATACCACCAAATGTCTCGCTCGTGATACGTAATTAATTTACTATTTAGATTGATTTTCTTTTTTAGTTCATTCCATTCGTCAAAGCGTTTTTCCATTCTCCTCCTAGCGTAATGCCCAGTTGTTGGCGCCGAGGGAATGGATGCGGCCTTTAATCTCAAGCAAGGTGACGGTTTGATTGAAAACTTCGGACGGAAGTCTGGTGAGTTTCATGATGTCATCACCATTATGTGCGCCAGCTGCGATGGACTGGAGAACCTTGGTCTCCTGGTCGTTGTCGCCAATGAGGCCCTTACGGCGAAGGCGGCGCTGTTTCTTGGTATAATCATCTGGGAATAAAATACGCAAGATGTCGTCTGGCTCTGTGTATGGCGTCGCACCCTCAGTAATGAGCTTGTTGCAGCCCTGGGAATAGGGATTCGTAATATTACCTGGGACAGCGAAAACATCTTTGCCCTGCTCTAGTGCATGCGCGGCGGTATTAAGGGTGCCGGAACGGTCTGCGGCCTCTACGATGACCACAATATCTGATAGGCCAGAAATAAGACGATTGCGTTCGAGAAAACTAGTCTTGGGGTGAATCTCTGCGCCAGGAGCGTACTCTGAAATAATCGCTCCGCTCTGCTCGACGATTTGCCGGGCCACCGATAGGTGCTCGCGTGGATAGATCTGGTCAATCGGCGTGCCGAGTATCGCGACAGTCGTCCCACCAGCATCCAGGCAGGCACGATGCGCGATAGTATCAATGCCGTAGGCTAGGCCAGAGACGATGATGACGCCTTTCTTCGCAAGTCTGGAGGCAAGGTCATAGGCGACTTCTTCGCCGTATTTAGTATTGTGGCGCGAACCGACAATGGCGACAGTCTTGGGGCGGAATGGTTTGCCATTTTTTACCACATTTTCGGGCAATTTGCCACGAATATACAATGTTTTAGGCGTAAGCGCAATGGCATTTAACACCTCTGTAAAATCTTGCTCCAGGGGTGAAAATTGGTTGATTTTTTCAAAAAAGTGTGAAAAAGTTGTTGACATTTTTTCTCCTGTGTGATATAATCGGAACAGTTAGGGCACAAAAAATGCTCTAGACCGCACCTAAATAAGTTATAATTTCACTATACTGATTTTAAGTATAGCAGAAATTGCGTGCTTTTGAAACCCTTTCGGGCAATAAATTTCTTCATGGTTTATTGTTATAAGTATTACCTCCACTTTGAAAGGCCCCTTCGAAGGCATAGCAATCCCTCTAACCGGCGGGCCCCAATTATTGTGTGAGGTGGGTCGCGCTTCCGGGGTTCACCCGGTATAGTAGTGAAGAGTTAGAGGGCCAAAATACCCCCATGCATTAGGTGATGCCCACCCTTACCTAATCGTGGGGGTATTTTGGTATTTGACAAAGCTTATACAACGAAAGAGGCCCCGACACATGATCGGGGCGGTAGAAGACTAGTAGCCAAACAATGATGGCTGTAGCAAGATGCTACGACTGGCTATTTGGCTATTTGGAGCGTTCGACGAACTTTAAGATATCCGGAGAAATACATTTACCGTGGGCTGAATCCACGAGCTGAGTGACGTAGTCATACAACTCTTTTGAGATTCCATCTTTGGAAAATTCAGACCTTTCGGTAACGACATCGGTCGTATTTTCCGATTTCTCTCCAATGCTAGTACCCTTCTTTCTAAACATAATGTTCACCCTCCTATATCTCTATTATAACATTAAAGGTATGATTTTGCAAGGGATGGTTGGTTCGTGCTTGACAGGTGTGTTATTATTATATATATGCCAAAGAACTTAGTGATCGTGGAGAGCCCAGCAAAGGCTCATACTATTGAAAAATACCTTGGTGCTGACTACAAAGTACTAGCGTCGGTTGGGCATATCCGAAAGGATACCAAGGTAGATAAGTCTACTTTTGATGTCACGTATGAAATAGATCCTGGGCACAAATCCATCATCGCTGAGTTAAAAAAGGAGGCTCGTGCCGCTGACAAAATCTGGCTCGCGACGGATGAAGACCGCGAAGGGGAGTCAATTTCGTGGCATCTGTCAGAAGTTTTGAAGTTGCCGAAGGATACAGCACGTATTACTTTTCATGAGATTACAAAGCCAGCGCTACTAAATGCGATTCAGAATCCACGCGTAGTAGATATGGATATGGTTGCCTCGCAGCAAGCCCGGCAGACGTTGGATATGCTGGTAGGTTATGATTTATCTGATATCGTACGACGCAAAGTGCCAGGGGCGGTGTCGGCAGGACGCGTGCAGAGTCCAGCGCTGAGACTCGTCGTCGAGCAGGAGAAAAAAATCGAAAAGTTCGAAGGCAAAGCCAGTTTTAAGGTGACTGGGGAATTCGCGACGAAAAATGCCCCGAGTTCAAGCACATCGTTTGCGGCTGCATACGACGGGACCCCGCCAGACAACGAGGCTGCCGCCACCGAACTTTTGCAGTCCTTAGCCGGCGCCGATTTCGTAGTGGAGGATGTCGAGGAAACCGAGGGAACGAAGGCCAATCCTGTGCCATTTACCACTGCCGCATTACAGATTGAGGCCAACGCCAAGCTAGGATTCTCTTCACGCACCACGATGAGCGCAGCGCAAGGCTTGTATCAGGCTGGTCTCATTACTTATCACCGTACAGACTCCCTCAACTTATCGTCTCAGGCGATTGGGGCGATTTCTGGGTATATTAAGGATACTTTTGGCGCGAATTATTTGAAAGTGCGTCATTTTAAAACTAAAGACGCGTCGGCGCAGGAAGCTCACGAAGCTATTCGCCCAACGGATGTTTCGCGTCTGTCGGCAGGGAAGAATAATTACGAAAAACGCTTGTACGAACTTATTTGGGCGCGCACTGTCGCAACACAGATGGCAAATGCCAAAGTCGCCAAGACTGCCATTAGGATAAAGGCCACTTCAGACTCGGCGAGGGTATTTCGGAGCGCGGCAGCGCGAGAATTAGCGCGCGAGCCCCGTGGCGACGGGAGCGAGCGACGCGACCCGAGCGAGTCTGATGCGGCCTTTATTGCCAAGGGCGAGGTTGTCATCTTTGACGGGTTTCTGAAGGTATACGGTAAGAGTAAGGATCTTGAACTTCCGCATGTAAGTAAAGGCGACAAGATGGATTGTCTTTCGCTCAAGGCTCGTCAAACCTTTGCCAAACCACCAGCTAGATATACGGAAGGTTCGCTAGTAAAGAAACTAGAAGAGCTAGGAATTGGACGTCCATCTACTTACGCATCGATTATGTCTGCGATTCAGGCACGCGGTTACGTTATCAAGGGCGAATCCGAGGGGAGTATGCGCGACATAGTAGAACTCAGCGTAGAACTCGGCGGTTCGGCAAATACAGGCGCCCCATCGGCCAAAAAACCAGAAGTGGTGCGTAGCGTTGTGCAAGAGAAATACGGCGCCAATAAGGGCCGCCTAGTGCCGACGCCGATTGGTGAGCTTGTGGCGGGATTTTTGACGGAAAACTTCAAGAACATTGTAGATTATAAGTTTACGGCAAATATCGAGAAGGATTTGGACCTGGTAGCTGACGCCAAACTAGAGCGCGTGAAGATGCTAAGGGATTTCTACGGACCATTCCACGATACCGTCTTGATTGCAAACGGAGTGGAGCGATATAACAACGCACGCTTGCTCGGTCATCATCCGGAGAGTGGATTGCCAATTTACGCTAAAATCGGCAAGACTGGTGGCTTTATCCAGCTTGGTGAAAACGAGAAAGAGTCCGGCGAAAAACCACGTTTTGCGCCTCTACCGGCGAGAAAGAGCGTGAAGACCGTGACTCTAGAACAGGCATTAAAACAGCTAGCGTTGCCGGCCTTGCCGAGGGAACTGGGCAAAGCGAAAGACGGAGCAATACTAATTGCCGCAAACGGACCGTTTGGGCCGTATCTGAAAGCTGGAAAATACAATGTGCCACTGGGCGATTTGGACCCATACACTGTGACTCTAGAAGAGGCTTTACCACTCTATCAGAAGAAGATAGATTCCATGATTGCGGACTGGGGTGATATTCAGATTATCAATGGAGCTTACGGACCGTACGTAAAGGGGCCAGGACGTCGCAACAATGCAAAAATTCCGAAAGATGTAGACCCGAAGACCATCACAAAAGAGCAGGCAGAAGAAATGCTCAAAAACAAGCCAAAGACTACACGTCGTGGTGTACGTGGTGGCAGGAAAAAGGGTGCTACAAAGACCAAAAAATCAGCTAGCGCCAAGACATCAAAGAAGACTACAAAAAAGTAAGTTATTTACAGCATAGTATTAAATATTGCAAAGCGCTAGTGTTTTATAATTTTTTTCCAAACTTGTAAAAAATGTGATACAATAATAGGAAGAAATTAAAAAATTACAGTTGACATACCATATATTTTATGGTATTATAAGTATAATTAATTGGATTAACAGACAACGGGTAAGGAAAGCACCAATGGAGCAAAATGCGGAAATTCTAAAAAAAGCAATCAGTGGCAGCCTAAAAATCATCGAACAAGATCGTGAAAAAGAAATTATTTCTCGCCGTTTTGGCCTAAAAGGCAACAAAGAAACTCTTGAACAAATCGGCGAAATGTTGTCAATTACACGCGAGCGTGTGAGGCAGCTAGAAAAAGCCATTCTGATTCGTCTCCAAATTTCCGCTGAGGAGAACCTGATTCCAGAACTAGCTGCCGCAGAAAAAATCTTAATCCGCAATCTTACTGAGATGGGTCGCGTCGCCAAACTATCCGACCTTGCCGACAAAGTCTATGGACGTACTTCTACCGCTTCCGAAAGAACCGGCATTTATTTTATCGCAACGTTTGCGAAGAATCTCACTGTAGTGGAAGAGAATGACCGCTACAATGCAGCTGTAGGAATTGCCGAATATGGTGATAGCCTCAAAATCCGCGAGAGAGTAGATGAAATCGTCTCCATCATTAAGGCGAATAAAAAGCCGATGACATTAGACGAACTTGACGAAAAGCTAAATTATGAGCATCCTGACCACATCAAAGCCGTAGCGTCAATTTCTAAGCTGCTAGCCACCCTAAATGGACTCTGGGGTCTTGCAAAATGGCCAGAGGTGAATCCTAAGAATATTCGTGACAAGATTTTTGTAATTCTCGAAGCAAAGAAACAGCCAATGCATTTCTCGGAAATCGCAAAAGAGATCAAGGATTCCAATTTTAAGCGCAAGAACGTCACTGTGCAGGCGATTCATAACGAATTAATCAAAGATCCACGTTTTATTCTGATTGGACGCGGCATCTATGCACTGTCTAGCTGGGGATACAAGAAGGGAACGATTGCCGAGATTATTAAATCCATCCTCGAAAAAGCCGATAAGCCTCTGTCGCGCGAGGAAATTGTCAAGCACGTGCTTCACGTACGCAAGGTCAAAGAGACTACAATTTTGCTAAACTTGCAGAATAAGAAGAATTTCAAGAAGGTAGACAAGAATCTCTATACGCTAGCCTAATTGCGTATTTCGATTACTACTTTCAAGTTTATGTTATAATTACATTATGGAAGCAGTCATACATTTTATTCTAATGCCAATTTTCTGGATACCAGTGGTAGGGATTTTGGCGTTTCTCACTTATAGAAATTATAAAAAACTCAACAAGCTGAAGGTACTAAATGTAGATTCGGTACTTTTGATGCTAGAAATTCCGCGCACAAACGATAAAAAGGAGTTGGCTGCCGAGCAATTATTTGCTTCTCTACACGGAATTTTACGTGACAAGCAAGAGCTCCGCAATAGTGGTGGCGTGCAGGAGCATTTGTCATTCGAGATTGTATCTACCGGTGGACAAATTCGCTTCTATGTATGGGTACCAAAGGTATTACAGGGCTTCGTGGAAAGCCAGATTTATGCGCAGTATCCGACCGTACAAATCTATAAAATGAACGAAGACTACGCTGATGACCGCTCCAAATATCCAGTTAGCTATACCACCGAACTAGGACTAATCGAGAACGACGCATTGCCTATCAAAACTTTCGAAAATTTCGAAGTAGATCCACTCGCTGGCATCACTGGCACATTGGCAAAGTTGAATACTGACCGCTCTGAAGAGATGTGGATACAGATTTTGACGCGACCAATCCCGGATGACTGGCACAAAAACACTACCGACAGATGGGTAGAGCGTGTCAAGACTGGACGCAGAATGCCTGGTAGCGGGATTGATTGGACCTATCTCGTAGAAATTCTCGGAGCGCTGTTCCGTCCGCCAGCTGGTGGCACAAATTCCGAAGAGAAGGTAGAGCTATCCGAACGCGCTAAGACACAGATTGCCAAGGCCGAAGAGAAGGCCACAAAACTTGGCTATGAGGTAAAAATTCGTTTGGCGTATTTGGGACAAAACCAGACTGATGCTAGATTAAATATGCAGGCACTGGTGGGTACGTTCAAGCAGTTTAACTCTACGAATTTGAACGGTTTTAAGCAGGTCGGGAGTGGCAGCTTCAACCAAAAGGACTTGGACGATTATAAAGTGCGTCAATTTGCCGACCGAGGGTTTATTCTGAATATTTCCGAACTAGCAAGCGTATATCATTTGCCGCACACTTCGGTAGAGACGCCGAATATCGTCTGGGCGTCATCGAAAACGGCCGAACCACCAGCCAAATTGCCAGTTCTAACTGGTGTTGCGTCGGAAGACGAGAATATTTCAGCCTTTGGCCTGACAAACTTCCGCGGAATCAACCATCAGTTCGGGCTTTTGCGCAGAGATCGTTCACGTCATGTCTATATTATTGGGCAGACGGGAGCAGGAAAGAGCGGTATGCTAGAACTGCTAGCCCTTTCTGACATATTCTATAACCAAGGATATTGTATTATCGACCCACACGGTGATTTTGCAATTGACAACCTTAAATTCGTGCCAGAATCACGCATTAAAGATGTAGTGTATTTCAATCCGGCCGACACCGCATACCCAGTGGCATTTAATCCGTTAGAGATTTCCGACCCTTCGCGCAAGCCTAACATCTGCTCAGAAGTAATAGGCGTATTAAAACGAATGTTCGGTGATTCTTGGGGTCCAAGACTAGAGCATATTTTGCGCTATACTTTGCTAGCCCTACTAGATAGACCTTCTACGACTTTGCTGGATATTTCACGGATGCTGACGGATAAAGATTTTCGCAAGGAGACCTTGGATTACTGTAAAGACGTGACTGTACTACAATTCTGGAAACACGAGTTCGGACAATGGAATGATAAGCAGGTCAACGAATCTATTGCGCCAGTACTCAACAAGGTAGGTGCGTTCACGGCTAACCCGATTATCCGTAATATCATCGGTCAGCCAAAGTCTTCTTTTGATATTCGCAAGATTATGGATGAAGGCAAAATTCTGGTTGTGAACCTATCTAAGGGTCTAATTGGCGAAGACAATGCCGGTATCCTGGGCGCATTCCTCGTAACCAAGGTGCAGCTCGCTGCGATGTCTCGTTCCGATATTCCACGTGTGGAGGATAGGCGACCATTCTATCTGTATGTAGATGAGTTTCAAAACTTCGCTACGGATTCGTTCGCGGTAATCCTCTCCGAAGCACGTAAATATGGCCTCAATCTCACCGTAGCGAACCAATATGTAGCCCAAATGACCGATTCGGTACGTGATGCGGTGTTTGGTAACGTAGGCACAACAATCTCCTTCCGTGTATCAGCCGACGATGCACCTATACTAGTAAAGCAGTTCGAACCGACATTTGAAGCTGGCGACTTGCTGCAACTAAACAACCGTCATTTTGTGATTTCGATGATTATCAATGGCGAGAAAGTGCCGGCGTTCTCGGCAACGACATTGTCTATTCCGAAGTCGCCTAATAATAACTTTGATGCGATTATCGAGCATTCTCGTGCGAATTTTGCCCGCCCACGTGCCGACGTAGAGGCGGAGATTCGTGAGACAATCGATCAGTCTGAGAAATATAAGAAAGAGTTGTCGGATTCTGGCCGTCAAGCTGGTGAAAGCAATATGAAGCCTGTCTTTGCGCCAGTCGCATCACAGCCTCACGCGCATAATTCCCCTTTGCCGACTTCTTCTGCACATACCGAACAAAGACCGAACTTAAAACGCCCGTCTACGCCTCAGGAAGATTTTCGCAAACAGAATCTAAGCCCGAATGCCGCCGAAGGTAAAACTAGCCTCGGATTAAAGGATTTGGCGGCGCTCGCAAAAGAAAAAACTCAGCAAACGCCAGGGAATAGCAATACGCCTGCGTCGGCCAAGAAAGGGAAGAAACACAAAAAGAAGAATAAACGTGGACAGATTACTACCCCTAAGGTACAATCCTCTGCTCAGTCAAATGGCTCCCCTGTGGAAAACTCTACAAACAGAGGTGCCACCCCTGTACATCCAGAGGTAGAATACAGGGAAAAGTCATCAGTAGAAATCACCCCGAAAAATACCCCTGTTTCCCTGTCTACCCCTGTTAAAAATCCTGAGGATTTCGCACCCAAGGATAACTCCGTCGACGGATTCTTGTCGATCAGGCATTAAAAAATCTCTGGCTAATGAGCCCAGTTAACGAAGAGCGGGAAGAATATAAAAACCGGGTCGAACATGGCCCGATTTTTGTGGAATTTGGACGATTGTTGGTTTGGCAGATTTCCATAGTCTTAACGTCGCACAATATAGATTTTAGGACATTATGGTTATGTTAAAAAGACGATAAAACACCCGTCTATAATAGGTGAATTTCGCCTATGGTCCGCTATTAATGCCCAAAAACGGGAATCGGCCGAATGATGAAAGGAGGTTTGTAGGCCTTCTAATTGGTAGCCTTGCGAGCGGTTCGCCTCACGCCTGTTTTCAAAAATAATTTCAGGCAGGACTGCGCCGGTATTCCAGTACCGTACTCGTCCTGTGAAATTATTTTTGCAAACGGGTTCGCGAAAATGCTCGCAAAACTACTAATTAGAAGGCCTGCGAGCGTCCACAATCATCCGGATTTACGGTTTTTGTTCGGATTTTGGGTGATTTTGATGGATTTTGGGGTTTTTGAGCCGATTTTAGCCAAAATTCGCAGATTTGGGCGGATTTTCGTGGATTTGACTTTTCCCTGGTTGTATTTCCCTATTTTGTGTTTTTCCCTGGTGGGCGGGTGGGGTCGATGTTATTCTAGTGCTGCAGTTTTGCGATTTTTCCCGAACAAATACCGAACATAGAGAAGAACATCACTATACCGAACAAATACCGAACGCTTCCCTATTTCCAGTAGGCTTTGCCGTCAATGCGAACGTCGATATACTCAAAATCATGCACGTCGATAGATGCAAGATAGCGTAGCATGCGGTCGGCGTCTTCGGTGGATACACCGGCGCCACGATCAGTAACGAATTTGATATAGCCGGTAAATCCATCGAGATAAAAATCTACTTCGCGGACAGCGCCATTCGGTATCACGGCCCTGGTTGGCGTATAACCGAATTCGCGCAAATCTACTTCTACCTGGCCGATATATTCCTTCATGGTGCTAGTGAGGTGACCGCCAGTAGCCGGTGCCGCTTCGTCAACCACTTCAATAGTAGGGGCGTACGGAATGACAATCGTAGTAGATGTTGCCGAGTCGTCAATCTCGGCCTCTTCTTCGCGGGGGCTGAATAGTTTTATTCCGACAAAAATCGCAAGGGCGGCTAGCGCAATATAAAATACTATGGTAGATATCAGACGGCGGGTTTGCTTTTTCTTGACCTTCTCACGTGCAGCAGTGCGCTCGGAAGCGGTTTCTAGTCTTTCCCTGCGTTCGCCGATAGTACGGCCAGAAACAAGTGTAGAACGGCGATGTTCGCGGCGACTAACGAGCTTTGGTGGAGTAGGCGCAGTAGCCTTATCGGTGGCGGTGTTTTTGGCGTCAAGATATTCTAAGTCCGAGGTTTTGCGCCCACCCAATTTCATTAGGCTTCCTCCAGAATAATATCAGCGAGACGCTTGGCGGCGTCAGAACGAGCTTCCTTAGACAAGCGATCGGCCATGTCGGCACGCTGACGTGGACTTTTGACCAAATGACGAATTTCTTCAAGTAACTTCGTATGGTCGGCCATCATGTCAGAGTCTTTGAGCATCACAACGGCATCGGCAGACTGCAGGCGTTCGGCGTTTTTGAGCTGATGTCCGCCAGGCAGGCGTTCGAAAGGGACTAGAATCACAGCCTTCTTCAAGCGAGCAAGTTCCGCAATGGTAGTGGCACCAGCACGAGAGACTACGACATCGGCGGCACCCATCAATTCATCCATGGTGGTGTTGAACTCCCACATGCGAAAGTTGGATTCTAGGGAGGCTTCTTCCCAATCTTCATATTTTTTGAGATCTATCATATCTTCGTAATGTTTACGACCTGCAACGAGACCAACAGAAGTGATTTTGAGAAGTTCCGGCAAAATAGTACGCGTGGCTTCATTGAGATTCTCCGAGCCCTGAGAGCCGCCAGTAATAACCACGAGCGGCTTGTCTGGGTTAAACGAGAAGGCTTTCTTTAGAGACATTTGTTTACTACCGCTAATTGGTCTAAACTCTGGGCCAACTGGAATACCAGTCCATACGTAATTTGGATGTTGCTCTAGTATTTCGTCTGACAAAGGCATACCGAAGGCTACTTTGGTAGCTTTTTTCATCAAAATACGATTAGCTAGACCTGGCACAACATCTGATTCATGAATGATATACGGGATCTTGAATAGTCTAGCAATTAGGCCGACCGGCAGACATACATATCCGCCTTTCAAAAAGATAACTTTCGGGCGCGACGACTTCTTTAAGAGCCTAAAAAGACAAGTGATAAGTCCACCAAGAAATCCAAAAAATCCAAAGATGTTGCCAAAAATCAAATCCTTCAACGTAATATCAAGATGAACAAAATAATCACGAAAGGTCCAGTTGGAATAGCGGTGAAACTTGCCAGCGGGAATGCGGCGGACGCGGATATATGGATCTTTATGCCGAGTAACTTCTTCTTCGCCCCAAGAAACACCTATCTCGGTAGTGAGCTTAGTGACGTTTTTGTGATACTTGAAATCAGTCCAAAATTCAATTTCGGCGCGTGGTTTTTCGTGTAGTATTTCGCGAATTACGGCTACTGCTGGAGTAATGTGTCCTCCGGACCCCCCGCCGACTATTAGTATTTTCATTGTAATTAATTACCTCCCTACTAGTATAGCATGAAATCTGCAAAACTTCACCTAAAGCAAAAGAAATAAAGATCATACTGGTGCCACCATAGGACAAAAGCGGGAGCGTAATGCCAGTAACCGGAACTAGGCTGGTCATAGCCATGATGTTAACGGTGACCTGCGCTAGAACCCACGAGAACACTCCGATGACATAGAATCGTTCGTCGTTTGGCTGGGTAGTATCTGCAACTTTAAGCATACGAAGTAGCATAGCAATGAAGACCGAGATTACCAAAATTAAGCCAACGAATCCAAAAGTTTCGCCCATAATAGCAAAGACAGAGTCGTTGATGGATTCTGGCAAATAGCCGGTAGCCTGGACAGAATTGCCGATACCCACGCCAAAAAACCCACCCGTACCAATGGCCATCATGGCGTTTTCGATATGGTAGGTGGAGTCTGAACTCTCCCCGCCAGAAAGAGTGGCGATCCAGGCATCAACACGCTCCATACGATGACTAGACAAGGCGACCGAACCAACGGCCACGGCCAGAACGATTGCTAGCATGAGTAGATATTGCTTAGCTGGTACGCCAGCGATAAGCAACATGCCAAAAATGATAGCGATTAGCGCAACACCAGTACCGAGGTCGCCCTGTGCGACTACGACTAGCCCGAGTGAGGCGCCACAAACAATAATGAGTGGCACCCAAAAATCGCGCCACTTTCCGATGCTTCCCTCTTCTTTTTTGCGAGCCAAGAAGTCTGCGAGATAGATTACTAGCGCAAGCTTCAAAGCTTCGGCGGGCTGAAAGCTGATGATACCTAAATTATACCAGCGACATTCGCCGAGCTCACACTTGGCAAGCGGTGAGCCGACTTTGGCGAGAATCCAAAGTAAAGCAGATAAAATTAGCGCAACTATCATAATGGGCTTAGCCCATTTGCGAAGATATTTGTACGGGATTACCTTGAATGCTACAAAGAAAGCAACTAGCGACAGACCCACTGAGCGAAGTTGGCCGATGAAAAAATCATTTGGACCGTAATTAGAACCATAGGTAGAGTTAAGCACATTGGCGCGCATAGGGCCGATAGCATAGATAACAATCAGGCCGAGCGCCATCAGACCGAGGGTGGCAAATAGTATTACGAGGTCTGATTTGTGTTTGCGGTTCTTCATGCTATATAGCTCCACCGGTGGCGGCGAGGAAGATACCAATAATCGCGAAGACGCCAGCGAAAATCCAAAAACGCATCACGATTTTGGCTTCGCCCCAACCAATAGCTTCTAGATGATGGTGAAGCGGTGCAGAAATGAAGATTTTGCGATGGAAGAATTTCTTGGAGGCAAGCTGAATAAGGCTAGAACCTGCCTCAATCACGAAAGGTAGCCCGATAACTGGTAGTAGTAAGAATGAGTTGGTCATCATTGCGATAACGCCAAGTCCAGCACCAAGTGCGAACGAGCCGGTGTCGCCCATCATGAAACGAGCCGGAGGAACGTTAAACCAAATGTAGCTAAGTAGCCAGCCAACCACGGTCATACAGAAGCCAAAGAGTAGCATATTTCCCTGGAAAAGCGCGATTACGCCGAAAGCACCGTAGGCTATCATAGACAAGCCACCGGATAGTCCGTCTAGGCCATCGGTGATATTGACAGCATTTGAGGTGGCGACTAGAGCGAACGCAAAAATCATAATCATGCCAAGAACACCAACCTCAAGGTCGCCGACGAATGGAATGAGAATAGTGGTCCAACCGAGTTTGACAGCAAAGAACCAGCCGAGTATTAAGCCTACAACAGTGATAAGGAAGAATTTGACTGGACCGCGTAGCCCTGCAGCACCACGACCAGAGCCGAAGATATTGATACAATCATCAATAACGCCAACGAATGAGCCGCCAAGAAAGCCGACGAGTGGTAGCCAAGTCTGGCCACGATCGAGATTGAATATCCATGTAACAATAGTTACTGAGATAATACCAATAAGGCCTGCCATGGTTGGAAAGGCACGCTTGAATTTGTGCTTGTGAAGTTCGGTCATTATTGGAAGAGCTTTGCCGTCCACAGTGGTCTTTTTTTGTTTTTTCCAGAAGTGATATTTATATGCAACGTGAGTATAAATCGGGGTTAACATCATGGCAAACAAAAAACTAGCGAGTGCCAGCAACAGTCCATAAAACATTTCATCATTAATTGTCATAAACATATTATATCATACATAGTTACGTTATTCCGCATCACCTAGTTCGTGACGCGCTCGCTTCAGCCCGCCGTCGCGGGTGAAGCTTCGCTCTTACGCTCCCCGTTGGTCGCGTAGGGTCACGAACAATGGTGATGCGGAATAATCCTACCATGCTGGTTTGATCTTCATGTAATCGATTACGTAGTTCGACAAAACATCGAATAGTTCCTGTGCTTCCCCGCCCGAAAGCGCCTGACCTTCGCCCCACATTTTGGTCATAATGAGATATTTTGGCATTTCACCGGCTGGTGCTACAAAACCGATGTAAGAACCAATCAAATTAGTCATCGTGTCATCGTAGGCGCCGTTAACGATTACCTGAGCAGTACCAGATTTACCGCCCACGTCATACCCTTCCCTGTCGATGCCGGCACGGAGTTTGTAGCTGCGGTTGTTGATCAACATTTCGCGCATCATCGCAGAAGTTTCGTCTTTCAAAATCTTATCTTCAATGCGTCCTGCCGCCGTATTGGACGGGTCCTGCCGGCCACTGTCCTCCCCCACGTCGTGAACTCCGTGGGGGTCCCCCTCCGTGGCCGTCACCCGTCCATCCAATGGCACAATTTCGCCGTCGTCGTTCAAGACACCCTTAACGATGGTTGGAGTGCGGTAGTAGCCGCCGTTAATGACCGCCGAGAAGGCCGTAGCAGTTTGAATCATAGTGGCGCTCAGGTTTTGGCCAAAAGTCATGTTGGCGTAGGCAGCGTTGAGGCCATAAATGTCAGCGTGTGGGTCCCAAATAAAGCCTTCAGCCTCGATGAGTTCGATACCAGTAGCCTGGCCGAGACGGAACTTGTTGTGATAGTAATCATACATACGCTCACGGCCGACGGCAGTAATTTCGTTTGGATTGTCGCCAAGGAATTTGAGCGCCTGGATAGAACCAACGTTGAGTGACCAATAGAGTGCCTGACGCATAGTGAGTGTGTGATTATTGAGGCTGCCGCGCTGCTCAGCATTCCAGATTTTGTTACCATCTATCTCGGTGTATGGTTCGTTGAAATAAGTGGTATCGGCGTCCATTTTGCCTTCGTTAATGGCGGCGGAAAAGATGAAATTTTTGAAAATTGAGGCTGGTTCGTATGGAATTTCGGTAGTGTAGTTATTGTAAGCGGAAGCATCTTTGACGGCACCATAATTCCCTGGATTATAATTTGGCAAATTTGCCATGGCGATAACTTCGCCAGTATTTGGATCCATCACGAGCACTGCGGCGTGTTCGGCTGGAGAATTATTGAGAGTATCCTGAGTGATTTCTTCAATACCGCGCTCCAGGCCACGATCAACGGAAAGCACTACGTTTTGACCATCTTCGGCGGGGATTTTGACATTGTCATCACCGATTGACAGCGCAACGTTGTTGACATCAGAGATAGATTTGAGCAGACCGTCTTTGCCCGACAAAATATTGTTGAGCGAGCCTTCCACTCCGTATTGACCGAGACCATCAGCATTGACAAAGCCTAAAATTCCGGAGGCCAGTTCCCCTTCTGGATAAACGCGCTGGTTGCTTTTTTGGAACCAAACGCCAGCGATACCTTTATCGGCAATTTTGGATGCGGCAGTATGCGAAACGCCACGCGCAACGATGGAATAGCGTAGTCCTTCGGTAGAGAAAACTTTATCTAGGTCTGCAGAGATGTTGTCCTTGGCATATTCGTTCAGAGCGGCTTTAATGCCGTCTTTGTCGGTAACGGCTGGGTCAATAATTACCGAATAGGTAGTCTGGTTCATTACGACAGCGACGGGTTCGTTTTGGTCCATCATATAGATTTCGCCACGCTTCGCGACGATAGTTTCTAGCATGGTGTGTTGTTCGTCGGCCTTTGCTACCCAAGCGTCATGCTCAATAATTTGGATAAAAAATAGTCGCACCGCAATAATCGCGAATGCGGCTAAAACTACTCTTTTTAGGATTTTACTCCGCTGCATATCCCGTTACCGTAGCGTCTTCCATGGCGGCTGCTACAGTACTGCTTTTGGCAGTGGCAACTGAGGTGAGACGTGCTTTTTCTACTGCAAGATCATCGCGACGAGCGTTCATGTCGCTAATTTCAGATTCAACGGCGGAAATTTCATAATCAAAACTGGTGGCTTTGGTGCCTTCAGCTACATAAATCAAACCAAAAACGAGTGTGAGCATACTAACAATGACAATTTGAGAAATAGAACCCAGGCTTCTCTTGCTATGACGGATTGTATTGCGGTTGCGGGCAAAACTGACATTCTGTCGCCTTGTCACATATGTTTGATTACTCATTTTGATAATAATTCCTTACTCTACTTTTGTTTTTGTTGTTTGTTTTTGGTTTTTTCTAGTTTTCGCAGTTTGATGTGTCTTAGTCCGGTAGGTTTTACGAGCAGAGCTATAAGTAACTCGTAAAACCGTCCCGGGAAGGTCATACACTTCACACTCTCTGTGAAAACTCTATTTTTTGGTAGGCCTTAATAGGCCCATATGTGGTAGGTTCACAACGACATTTCGTTCGTGACTCGCTCCCCGTTGGTCGCGTAGGGTCACGAAACGAAACGTCGCTTGTGAATCCTAGCGAAAGTTGACCTTGATGGTCTGTTTGCGAGATTTGTTCGCAATCATTATTTGCTTTGGCATATAGCCTCCTTTTTGTTTTATGTTTTTATTTTTATCAATTCCGCTTTGCTACTCGCAGTTTGGCGCTTCTAGCTCGCGGGTTGATAACTAACTCCTGATTTTCCGCAACAATTGGTTTCTTGGTGAGAATGGTTAGTTCGGATTCTTCGCCGTGACTCGAGGCCTCTTTGAAGTATTCTTTGACTAACCGATCTTCTAGACTGTGAAAAGTGATAAATCCGGCACGACCGCCAGGATTTAGCAGCTTTGGGATGAGCGGCAGAGAGCGTTCTATCTCGCCGAGCTCGTCGTTGACCACGATGCGAACCGCCTGAAAGATGCGCGTGGCTGGATGGACTTTGAAGTAGCCGTGAATCCTAGTTTTGATAAGATTGGCTAGTTCCAAAGTAGAATTAATCGGGCGATGATGCACGATAACTCGGGCAAACATCGCGGCGCTACCTGGACGTTCTTCGCCGTATTTGACGAAGATGTCTGCTAGGTCCTTTTCGCTCCAATGATTAATAATATCACTGGCGGTCAAGGTCTGGCGCCGATCCATACGCATATCTAGAGGGCCATCGGTTTTTAATGAAAAACCACGCTCGCCTTGGTCTAGTTGCGGAGAAGAAACCCCAAAATCGGCAAGTATTATATCAAAAGTCTTTCCACACTGTAAAAGCTGCAACATAGAACTGTAAAAATCTTCGTTGATAATGTTGACGTTTGTGCCAGCAAATTTTTGTCGCAGAAAATCTGCAGCATACTCGTCTCGATCTACCAAGACCGAATCTTTATAATTCTGTGTTACATCCAAAATTTCCTTAGCGTGCCCACCATAGCCAGCAGTGAGATCTAAATACGACTCTCCACGCTGCGGTGACAGACTCGCTACGACTTCAGATAATAATACAGGGATATGTAGTTTCTCCATATCTCTATTATACTACGTTTGTTTGAGAACGCTCAACTAGAAACTTAGCGTTTTTGTTTTTGTTTGATTTTTGTTTAAATTTTCACAATTAATCCACCACGATTTTACCAGCGCGAAGCTAATCATAATATCGCAGCCGTTGAGAGACTTATTGTGTAAATGATTGGTCATTTGACCTATAGAGTTTATTGGGAGGTGTGTTTGAAGGAAAGAGCGCACGATTTTGTTTTCGCATCTCGCTAAATATTTAATGCGCGCCAGAGCTCCTAGTTGACCGTTCTCAAACATTTTTAATGTGCATTTTTGTTTGTGGTTTTTGTGATTATGTCCACTGATTTGAGTTTAATATAATTTTTTGGAAAATGCAAGTGTTTTTTTGGACTTTTTTTATGATTTTTCCACATATTGGGTGATCCTGGCGAGTTTTCCACAAGTGTGCATAACTCCCCTGTTAATCGACCGAACACGATTATGGTATTTTCCCGAACAGTTTTGTTTTACAGAGTAGGGCGAAAAACCGAACAAACGGTGGTTGACTGTTTAACGCTTTATGTTATAAATACCGAACAGAGGTGACGAAAATTTGACTTTAGTTCCATTCTGTGGTATAATTATAAGATAAATGCATGAGAGACCCCTTGAGGTCGTTTTTTGTGCTTTAAAAAGCCTACGACTTTCCTGGATACTTCTTCCCTATTTCTTGTTTGCGGCAGTAGCTAATCGTGCACTGAATTCTTTCCCAAAAATATCAGCCTCTAGTTCGACGAGTTGCTTACTATAGGCCTCTTTTCCGTATTTTTTGACGTCCTTATAATAATTTATATTGACATTGTACAACTTGCCTCGTTTGGTCTTTTTTTCCTTTGCTTCTTGATGTTGATAAGCGTGCCAAATTTCGTGTGCAAGAGTAGCCGCGGATTTTAGATTTGCTTCATTCGCTTCTTCCGTGTCTAGCTTGAGTGCATCGAAGCGATTATATAAAGTGATAGTACCATCAAAATAGCCACCGTGACAGGCACGGTCTTTGCCATCTTTATAGATGATTTTGGGGCGGGTCTTAAGCCCGAGAATATCAGTCAATAAGTCGCAGATTTCGGCATCGCGTCTACGGTAATTCTCCTTATTCTGCACTGCGCCAACGCTACGTCTGTAGATTTCTGTCATTACAGAATCGGGAAGAAGCTTCAGTTTTTCGCTAATAGCGTCTGCCATTTCTCGTGGATCTGGGTAGTCATAAATTTCTGGAAAAGTCACAAATGCTTCTATAGCGCGTTTTTCGTATTCTTGATCGCTGGTTGGCGTTTGTTTGCGCGAGAACAACCCAAAAAAACGTTTACCGCGCCCATGTAATAATTTGCGCTCTCTCGATGTGTCTTGTTCAGTAGTAATCGCACGATGAGATTCTGGATTTTTCATAATTGCCCCATTGGGTTTATTATAACAAATTATCGACAGGTTGTGTTATAATGGTGGAAATAAGTGGAGGAAATTCATGGAAAATACTGGTGAGCCATTTGATGTCTTTCTCTGGGCGAATGAGATTGATGAGGTAAAGAACAATGTTTCAGCGGAATTGTTTTTGTTTAACAAGAATTACACGCCTTATAAGATAAAATACTCAGACAAATTGGCGGGAGCGGTGAAGTCAATGTTTATGCAGGAGGCTGTACATTACATCATTGAGGAAGCTGATAAAGGTCTAGAAGTGCGCGACTACGAGAAAGCCGACGGCGAGGAGAAGGTCGTTTATCGTACTTCCCTGTCTAAGGTGGGCCGTGCGGAGACTTTGATTCATCTTATCGAGAACGAGTACAAAGATATTGATTATTTCTCCGAAAATGAATACGACTTCAAGAAAGTAAAAGGCATTATCGCGAGGTTTACTTATCCGGGCGAAGATGGCATGAAGACTTTCTATATCGCAAAGTTGATTTCTGCGTCAGCGGCACTCAAAGGCGCTTCGTCTTGGGAGATTAACGGCGAGTCGTTTGAGCCGTTTTCGGCAGAAATCGCCTTAAAGATGCCAGATGACAACCAAGTCGCCATCGTTGACGGTACGATTATCGTGTTTAATCAGGCAAAGTTTGAGAATTTGTTCCAGTATGATTACAAATCTCAGGTGATTGCCGAGGCAAAGGCAAAAGAGTTAACCGAGAAATATAAGTTGTCGTTCGCAGAAGGTTTGACGTTAGATGGTTTACTGGCGGACAAAAAGCCGATTTTGAAAAAGGTCCAGGCGATGGATATCGCAGAAGAGATGCCGCAGGACAAACTGTTAGAGTATGCTGACGAGATGCAACTGGAACTGATGACGGACGATGACGGCTCCATTATTATTATGGACGATAAGGATCTCACTATGTTTGTAAATCTCTTGAATGAAGATTATTATGTATCACCAGTAAATGGTAAACGTTACGAAATCAAGTCCAAGAAACTACTCGGTGAGCCAGACGGTGAACCACCGAGAGGATAGAGATTACAATTCAAAGTAGGCACTCTCCACGATGTCTGTCTCGCCGAGCGTGGCGAAGGTCTTGCGGAGGTCTTCCCTGGCAGCGGTGACAGAATCGTTGCCTTCGAGGATGCTCTCAATTTTGGCGTATTGCTCCTCGCGGCCGTCAATGGAATCCAAATAAATCATCGTGCCATCACCCATATCCAAGTCTTGACGGCGACGCGAAACTTCGCCCGCCGGCTTGAAGCCGAGCTGGAGGATGATGTTTACGGTATTTGCATAGTCAGTAACAGGAGTTTCCTCAACGATATCTGCACCGGAATCCTCGATGTGACGGCGCAAAATAAGTGCGTACTTCGGCGTCTCGTCTACAGCGTGCATCTCTGTGCGCATTATAAGGCGCGGGAGGTTAACTCCGCGTTTGTATCCGCGTGGCACATAGACGCGGTCATGCTGCCAATAAATCGGACCAAAATCAAAGTCAATGTCGCTAAGTTTGTCTTCAAAACTGTCACGACTTTCTAATTTACACTTGAGAATTGCTTTCTTCATAGGGTAATTATAACATCAAACCTTATTCTTGGGAAATAATATCTATCAGCCGGGCCTCTACGGAGCGGGTGCCGCGGAATTCATTGATGACGGGCTGGATGAGAATGTCATAGACGTCATCTGGATAGAGATTGAACCATTTCTCCGGTGCATAGAAAGCGATACATTTAATAATCTTGCCGTCTTTGCCCTTGATATCCAGACGAAGATGTTTGCCGTCAGCACCAAGGCGACGAGCCTCCACAATCTCTGCGCCGCAAATGCGAAAAATCGGTTCTTCGTTCCCTGGGCCGAAAGGCTCCAAAAGCGCCATTTCCTCCATTAGTTCCAGTGTAAAGTCGCCGATACCATCCGTGGCGAGGTCGGCAGAGGAACGGAGATATTTTTCTTGGTCGGTGAGGTGAAGGCTATCGTAATAGGCATTGATCTTCTCGCGAAATTCGTAAAGTTTGGCACCATCCACGCGAACTCCGGCGGCGCCCGCGTGACCACCACCACCGATAATGCTATCTTTGGCGTAGTTCAGAGCCTCAGCGAGACTAAAATCGCCAAAACTACGGCCAGAACCTTTGTAAATATTGTTTTCTACCTCTGTCAGGACAAAGGCAGGTTTGTGGTATTTTTCCACTAAACGGCCGGCCACAATGCCGAGAATGCCTTCGTGCCATTTCCCTGTTTCGATAATAACCGGGCCTTCTGTAAGGCCACGCTTCGCGATTTCGTCGGTAGCGGCACGCTGTTCGTCGCGGCGCTTTTTATTGAGTATTTCTAATTCGGCGGCAAGAGAGGCGGCCTCGGCGGCAGACTTAGTCCGGAGGAGATTCAAAGAGATTTCGGCGGTCTCTAGGCGCCCGGCGGCATTGAGGCGTGGGCCAATCTGAAAGCCGATGGATTCAGAGGTAACTTTGGTGACGCCGGCATTTCGCATGAGTTCTTTGAGGCCTGGGCGGCGAGTCTTCTCTAGCACTTTGATACCGTAGAAACCAAAAATACGATTCTCTCCTGTGAGAAGCATGCTGTCACAAATGGTGCCAATTAAGACAAGGTCCAGGAGCCATTTTTCTTGGCCCTTCTCAATAAGACCAGCATCTACTAGACCTTGTGCGACTTCGAACGCCATCCCGACGCCCGCCATTTCCTTGAGGGCGGCCGGACCAGTAAAGTCTTTGCGCTTGGGGTTGACGACTGCGACGGCCTCTGGAAGAGTATCTTCGCACTCGTGGTGGTCAGTAACGATGGTATCTATGTGATGCTCATTCAATTCTGCTACGATTGCATGATTGCGAGAGCCACAATCTACCGTGATGACTAGGCTTACCCCTGTATCTACAGCGCGAGTAACCAGACGTGGGCTCATGCCATAACCATCTAAGAAACGATCCGGCAACATAATAGAGATATCTTCTGGCCTGGTGCCGGCGAGAGTAAGTGCATCTTCCATTACCGTACTAGCGGTGACGCCATCCACGTCATAATCGCCGTAGATGAGAATTTTCTCGTGACTACCTATAGCCTGCTTGATTCTGGCGATAGTTTTGTCCATATCTGGCATACTGGATGCCGGAATGAGGTCCTGGTATTTGGGATGCAAAAAACTTTCATCCAAATGACGTTTTTCTACAAGTTGAGCAAATAATTTATTCATTTATCACCCCTGTTAGCCGATGGTTTTGGAAGGTTTGCTGCCCTTTTGGCTCTTGATAACGATGGACTGAAGCTCCTTTAAGATCGGGTATTGTTTGTTGGTCTGATAGATCTTGGTGTTACCTTTTTTGGTTACGATAAGAAAATTACCCTCGGCCATACGGGTGAGTTCACGCTGGATATTGCCAGGATCCTCCTTTATGAGCTTGGCGAGAGCGCGAGTATGGGTCTTGAAATCTGGATATTTAGCAAAAACCACGATGATTTTGCGGCGCACTCTTGATGATACGAATAAATCTAGCATATTACCTCGCTTAACTTTCTCTATTATAGCACAGAAAATGTGAAAATTACAACGAAATTAATCGGTTCTATAGAACAGCAATATATTCTTTTCGTGGCCGCGTCGCTCGCTCCCGTCTGGGGAGACACCGCTGCCTCGCTCGAGATTCCGAGCGAGCTCGGAATCTACTCGCTTCGTTGCGTTGTCGCCACGGGGCTCGCGCGCTAATTCTCGCGCTGCCGCGCTCCGAAATGCCACGAAAAGAATATATTACTGTTCTCCGGGACAATATGTAATATGCTATAATGGTCGTATGTTTTACGAGGTGATACCAGGGAGAAATATTGGGAAGGGGCTAGATGTGCTGACGTATGCTTTTGATGATTCCCTGCCCACTGGCACACTTGTAGAAATCCCGATTGGCCATACGAGAGCCGCGGGGATTGTCGTAAAAAAAGTTGCTCAACCAAATTTTGCCTGCAAAAAAATTTCACGAATTTTGTATTCAAAGCCATTACCAAAACATTTGGTGGCAACGGCGAAATGGATGGCTAGCTACTACGCCACACCGATCTCTGGTATCGTGGCTACAATACTACCAACTGGGGTACTCAAAAAGCGCAGAAAAACCGAACAAATGTTCGGTGAGACGGCGAGAACTGAGGTAATGGACGAAAAGTTCTGCTCGGGGTCGCGTCCGGCCGGCCCATCGCCATGGGCGGCCGGCGCTCAGCCTCGCGCTGCCGCGCTCCGGAAGACCCCTTCGCCAGAACATTTTCGTCCAACAACACGTTTTTCATCCATCCCACTGAATACTGCTCAGAAAAATGCGCTACAAGGCCTCCAGAAGGCTCCAGGAGCCACGAAACTACTGTTTGGTGTTACTGGTAGTGGTAAGACAAACGTGTACCTCAGCGAGGCCGCTAAGGCCCTTATAGCGCAAAAATCTGTAATTCTTTTGGTGCCAGAAATTGCTTTAACTGGGCAATTAGTACAGGTTTTTGGTGAAGTTTTCGGTAACAGTGTGACAGTGATACATTCTAAACAAACTGAGGCCGAGCGTCATTTGATATTTGAAAGAATTCTGACATCTGAGCAGCCGCAAATAGTAGTGGGACCACGTTCTGCCCTATTTGCGCCAGTTGCCAACCTGGGGCTCATTATCGTGGATGAGGAACACGAGAATACATATTATCAAGACAATACGCCAAAGTATTCGGCGATACGGGTAGCGAGTTCTATGGCGAAGGAGGCGGGAGCACAGTGCATATTAGGGTCAGCAACGCCAGCAGTGGATGATTATTACTTGGCGAAACGCCGCGACTGTCTAGTCGTGATGTCTGAAAAAGCCAAAAAAACCGCGATAAGACCAGAAATCCAGGTGATAGACTTCAAAAAACGTGAGCATTTTAGCAAAAATCGTTATTTTAGCAACCCTCTTCTTGCCGCAATAAAAGACAATCTCGAAAATGGCCGGCAGACACTGATTTTTCACAACCGTAGGGGGTCGTCACCCCTGACGATTTGCGAGAGCTGCGGCGAGGAGTTGCTATGTCCGAATTGTTTTTTGCCTCTGACCTTGCATGCGGATAGTTACGAGCTGATGTGCCATACTTGCGGATTTAAAGAGAAAGTGCCGATGGCTTGTCCAAAATGCGGTGCTCCTGAGCTGATACATAAAGGATTCGGAACAAAGTTGCTAGAGACGGAGCTAGAGAAGCTCTTCCCTAAGGCTCACGTAAAGAGATTTGACGCAGATACTAAGAGAGGCGAAAGCCTAGACATAATATATGAAGCGGTCAGAGATGGTCAGATAGACATATTGGTAGGAACGCAGACTCTGGCAAAGGGATTAGATTTACCAAAACTTGCGACCGTAGGAGTGGTTCAGGCGGATGCCGGGCTGTCGCTCCCTGATTATGCGGCCGAGGAACGGACTTTTCAATTACTGACGCAGGTGATTGGGCGAGTCGGACGGGGGCATATAGACAAGGCGCAGGTGTTTATCCAGACTTTCCGGCCGGAACATCCAGTGATAAATCTGGCGATAAAAGAAAACTATGTGGATTTTGCCGACTACCTGTTAAAAAAGAGGCGAGCGAGTGGATTTCCGCCATATATGTTTGTAGCGAAGTGCGAGATTACGATAAAAACAGAGGTGACAGTACTAAAAAAGGTGCGAGAATTAGTAAAGGTTCTCTCTGGCGACAAGAGGCTATATGTTTCGCCACCAATTCCGGCGTTCCATGAGAGAACGAACAGAGGATACACTTGGCAGATAATTGTACGGTCACGCTCGCGCACGGCGCTAACAGAGGCGCTATCTGGGATAGATCATAACTTTCGTGTGGCCCTAGACCCGCCGAGTTTGCTGTAGAATGTAGGTTTTTGCTATGTACGAGCGCAAGTTGAGTTTTGTTCTTCCCTGTGGTATAATAGGCTTATGAAAATAATTACGACGCCGGATGGCCGGCTAAGGGAGAAGTCCGAAAAAGTTCGCGAGATTGATGATGAGATTCGCGGGATTATTGATGATATGCGAAAATTGTCCCTAGATTGGGAGAAGGAACATCCGTACGAACTGTCTGCTGCGATGGCGGCGCCACAGATGGGTGTACTAAAGCGAATTATTATTGTGCGCGATGATATGGAAGATAAGAAGAACGCTACTTTTACCGCGCTAATTAATCCAGAAGTGATTCGTACTGAAGGCAAAACCGTGCGCGACTACGAAGGCTGTCTTTCTGTTCCCTCTATTTATGGTATGGTGCCACGTCCGTCCAAAGTAAAGGTAAAAGCAAAACTAGAGGACGGAACAGAGGTGAGAATCAAGGCCTCTGGAGAGCTTGCTCGTACACTGCTTCACGAAATAGACCATCTAGATGGAATTTTGTTTATCGATCATATTCGCGATGACAAGGACGCATTTTACGAGATGAACGATAAGGGCGACCTGATACCGGTAGATTACGAAAAACAGATAAAAGACAACCCTGAGCTCTGGGGTGAAGAATAAATTTGGAGGTGCGGATGATTGGCGATTCTGATGGTTCAGCTCGTGAGAAGGTGATTTTTCTCGGTAACGGAATGCTTGCAGAATATGCCCTAGAGGTGATTTCACGCGAGTGCGAGGTGATTTTTCATGCGCACAAAAAAGAGGATTTGACACAAGTAGTTGAATTAAAGCAACAATTCCCAGAGGCGCACGCTGTCTTGGCGTCTTTTGGGGTAATGGTGCTGTCTCATGTGCTGGAAGTTTTTGAGTCAGAGGGGATTCTCAATATTCATCCTTCCCTATTGCCAAGTTTTCGCGGGGCTTCTCCGATAGAAAGCGCGATTTTGGCCGGAGATACAGATTTTTCCGTATCTGTAATGAAGCTGGCTAAGGCGATGGACGCGGGGCCGATTTATTATCAGACTACGTTATCTGGAGTAGATATTGCTAGGGTGACTGGTTCGGAGTTGGTTTCTGGGCTGGTTCCAGAGAAGAGGGCGATTTATCAGGCACTTGCGACCACCGGAGCGGAGTGGATTTGTTCGCATTTATCTGATTTGCCGGAGCCTTCATCCCAGGATGATGTACGGGCAACTTTTTGCGGAAAATTAGATAAGAGCATGTCTCTGCTAGCACCAGAAACAGATACGGCCGAGCAAACATTGAGGAAAATTGTAGCTTTTCAGAGCTATCCAAAAGCGAAATATGCGTTCTATGGTGTTTCTTGCATCGTTCTCGAGGCGCATATATTAGAGCAAGGCGAGACGGCTCCCATTCCGCTAAAATGCGCTGATGGGCGAATTCTCGCGATTGACAGATTACAGCCAGAGGGTCGCAAAGCGATGGATGCCAAGGCGTTCCTTAATGGGTATGGAAAATAAAACGTTTTAACGGCGTCATTGTCCAGTGATTCTTGTTAGACAAGTTTATTGCGGTTGGCGCGAATTTCGGCCTTCATTTCCTCGATAGTACGAGTGACAATTTCGCGATAGTCTGGGCGATTCTCTTCTAACCATTTGGCGGCTTCAGCAGGATCGGTGATGAGATCAAACTCGTTAAGTTGAACATCGGTAAGGCCGCGGCTAATTCTCTCGCCGATGCGGACCTCTAATTCTTCCTGGACGTAATCTAGGAAGGCTTTTTTCTGATCTTCTGGCATCGCCTGAAGACCCATTTCTTGTAGAAAACTATCGTCAAATTGCATTTTTATACTCCTTGTGGTTATTATAACACAGAAATCTTAAATACAACAAGGAAGTATTTTACAACGTGCGTTTCTTGGATTCGCGGGTGAAGAATTTGAGGCGGTCGCCGATTTGGAGGTCAATTTTGGACTTGGTCTTCATGGCTAGACCGCCGGTCTCGCCAGCAACGAGCTCTTTGACGTCGATTTTTTCTTTTTGGACTGAAGTGACTTCGGCTTCGCCGATAAATTTCTTGTCACGAACGATGCGCGCAAGATATTCAGCCTTCACATCGCCCTTAAGCATTTCACCACCAGCGATAATAGAGGTTTTCTCAGTGCGGAAGACACCCAGCACCTTCATTTCGCCTTTGTCTTCCTCAACGATTTCGGCGTCAAGGAGATTCTCCATCTCGTGTTTGGCATCATCTAACAATTCGTAGATAACCTTATAGGTACGAATCGGAACATTGTCACGCGCTGCCATCTTGGAAATATTGATTGGAACAGAGACATTGAAACCATAGATTACCGTGCGATCGCCGGCTGCCATATAAACGTCGTTCTCGTTGACATCACCGACGCCAGTGCTGACGATATTCAAGGTGATTTCACCATGAGTGTCAATCATTTTGAGCGAATCTACAACAGAGGTAACTGAGCCGAGCACGTCGCCTTTGATGATGACGTTGAATACTTTGGAATTGTCGGCAACATTCATCATGCGGAGAAGATCGGAACTCGTGACGTTGGCGGAAGCAGATTCGTTGGCGATGGCCTGAGCATTGAGCAGAGCCATCTTACGGGCGGTTTTTTCGTCTTTGACCTCGGTGAAGCGATCGCCGAAATTCGGAAGTTCTTTGAAACCGGTGATGGTAACTGGGGTAGATGGCGTGGCTTTGCCCTTTGGCTTTCCCTGCCAATCTAGCATAGTACGGACTTTACCGTAAGTAGAACCAGCAACGATGAATTCGCCAGTCTTTAATTCCCCGCCAGTAACTAGCAGATTTACGACAGAGCCTTTACCAGTCTCCATGTGAGATTCGATTACGAGACCTTCGGCTGGGATGTCAGTGTCAGCTTTGAGTTCTTCGATGTCGGCGGTCAAAAGAATCATATCTAGAAGTTGCTCGAGATTCTGATTCATCTTGGCAGAAATTGGCACCATAGTAATATCGCCACCCCATTCCTCCGGCTGGAGACCGTGATTAGAAAGGTCGGCCTTCGTGCGATCAATATCGGCGCCTTCGCGGTCAATCTTGTTGATAGCGACAATAATCTTGGCATTGGCAGATTTGGCAAAGTTGATAGCCTCAATGGTCTGAGGCTTTACGCCGTCATCGGCAGCAACCACGATAACTACGATGTCAGTAAGAAGTGCGCCGTGTTGGCGAATGGCAGCGAAAGCTTCGTGGCCCGGAGTATCAAGAAAAGTAATCAAGCGGCCGTCGTGTTTTAGCTGGTAGGCTGAGATATGTTGAGTAATACCACCGGCTTCGGCCTCAACGGTTTTCTTGTTCAATAGTGTGTCTAGGAGTGTGGTTTTACCATGATCGACGTGGCCCATTACTGCGACAACTGGAGGGCGTTCAGTGGCTTTGTCAGATAGTTCCCTGTGATAATCGCTAGTCTTGGTGGCGGTATTTTTCTTCTCCAATTTGACGTTTTTGAGACCAAGTTCGTCGATGATGATGCTGGCCGTCTCGTAATCGAGGCGTTGGTTGATAGTGGCAACAATGCCATTCTTAAAGAGTGTACCAATAAGTTCGGTAACAGAAAGACCAAGGGCGCTAGCCAATTCGTCCACAGTGATAGAGCCGGCAATTTGAATTGTTTTTTCTTCCATTGGTCTCCTTTCTGAAAAATGTCTTTATTTATTTTACCACAAAACGGAAATTTATGCTATAATAGGTGTACGCACATTGGATATTCCCCTGTAGCTCAATGGTGGAGCAAGAAGCTGTTAACTTCGAGGTTGCCAGTTCGAGTCTGGCCGGGGGAGCCATTTTTTGTTAAAATGCTCAAAAAGATAGACTCGTTCTCACTACGTTCGGGGCGAGTCTGGCCGGGGTTTAGCACGCCTAAAGTTAAATAGACGATGAAATTATTCTGCTAGCCTGATATAAGTGCCTGCTGGGTGATAGGATGCATCATCGTGATGCGAGAAAGCGTGACTGTAGGTATTATGCTCTGTGTCTTTCCAAAAATACATAATCCCGTGCTGCACTTCACCAGGGATGCGGTTATTATTCTCAACGGTATACGGAGCATAATCAAAAGTAATATATAGCACTCCGTCTTCATCCGAGACACCGTAGCCAGTGATTTGCTGCATGGTTGGCTGCTCTTGGTACTCATATTCCATCTCACGAATGTAAGATTCGGCTAGATGCGAAAAGACTTCGAGCTCGGCCGCTTCTAGACGATTTGACGCGACTTTGGATTTTAAAGCATACAATGACAGACCGCTAACGAAGACGAGTGCAAAAACCAACACCGCTATAGCCCAAGTCGTAGGTCGTCTAAAAATTGAGATTTCTTTCTTGGTTTTGGTAGTTTTTGCTTTTTTAGTGGTTCGCTTTTTGGTTGGCATAATATACTCCTTATGGTTATAAGTATACCACGGCTTTTTGACTTATTCAAAATGTTGTTTTTGCACACTAGAACCAGTTTTTGAACTATGATAAAATTAGAAAAAGGAGTTTTATGCTGGCAAACGGAAAACTATTAATTGGTAAAAGCGATAAGGGACAGGAACTCGTCATTCTACCGCAGATGGCGAACCGACACGGTCTGATTACGGGCGCATCTGGCTCGGGTAAGACCATTACTCTAAAAGTAATGGCCGAAAGCTTCTCTGATGCGGGAGTACCCGTATTTCTTGCTGATGTGAAAGGCGATATCGCTGGCACGGCTGTAAAAGGTGAAATAAACGAAGCGATTCAAAAACGCCTTGATAAGCTCGCGATTAAGGATTTTGAAGCGAAGTCTTTCCCTGTTCGTTTCTGGGATTTGTTCGGCACTGAAGGACATCCGCTGCGCGCTACAGTAGAATCAGTGGGGCCTGAAGTGCTTTCAATAATGCTTGGTCTGACCGAGGCGCAGGAGGGCAATCTTGCGATTGCTTTTGCAATAGCAAAGGACGAGAATTTGGATCTGGTGGATCTCAAAGATTTGCGTGCAGTTTTGCAATATGTTGCCGAGAATAAGGATACCTATTCTACCCGTTATGGCAATATTACCACGCAGAGCATTGGCGTAATTCAACGTTCTCTTTTGACGCTCGAAAATCAAGGGGCGGACCATTTCTTCGGGCAGCCAGCTCTAAACGTCCAGGATTTCTTTGCAACTGAGGATGGGCGTGGCGTCATCAATATTTTGCATGCGGTAACTTTGTTTGAGAGCCCTGATATGTATGCAGCGTTTTTGCTATGGCTGCTCTCGACGCTCTTCTCTACTTCGCCAGAGGTAGGAGATTTGGATAAGCCGAAGCTAGTCTTTTTCTTTGATGAGGCGCATCTCCTCTTCAATGGTATGCCGGCTTATCGTCTCAAACGCATTGTTCAGGTGGTAAAACTGATTCGTTCGCGTGGTATCGGTCTGTACTTTATTTCGCAAAGCCCAACCGATATTCCAGATGAAATTCTAGCACAACTAGGCAATAGAGTGCAGCATTCCTTGCGCGCTTACACGCCATCAGAACAAAAGGCCGTAAAGGCTGCAGCGCAAGCTTTCCGAGTAAATCCAGAGTTCGACACAGAAAAAGCGATTCTCGAGCTAGGGACGGGCGAGGCTCTAATCTCCTTCCAGAATGAAAAAGGCGCACCAGAGATAGTGGAGCGCGCGACGATTTTGCCGCCGCAGAGTCAAATGGGCGCGATTGACGGCGTCACCAGGAACAAGATTATTAACGCTAGCCCACTAGTTGGCAAATATGATGAACCCGAAAACCCAGAGTCGGCCGCGGAGATTATTCAGCAAAAGGCCGATACAAAGGCCGCAGAGACAGCAGCAGCCGAAGAAGCCAAGATAGCGCAGAAGCAGCAGGAGATGGCTGACCGTGCTGCAGAGAAAGCCGCGAATGAGCAGGCAAAGCTAGCCGAGAAAGAACGCATCGCTGCCGAGAAGGCCGCCGCAAAAGCAGAATCCGACAGAATCAAGGCCGAAGAAAAGCGCCGTGCTCAGGCCGAAAGAGACGCCAAAAAGGTGAAAAGCAAGGCCGACAGGTTCCTTGGCAACGTAATTGGTTCCGCTGGTAGCGCGATTGGTCGCAAGATTACCGACAAGATTCTAAAAGATCTCTTTAAATAGGTCGGTGCTAGCGACAGTTAAGCGCCGATACCGAAGAGGACCTTGAAGAGCCCCAGCGACACAGCAAGCATAATAAGACCAGCTGTAAGCACGCCAGCAGTAATTGCAATCATAGTTTTTTTGAAGTCTAGATTCAGAATGCTAGCTGCCAAAGTACCAGTCCAAGCGCCAGTGCCGGGCACTGGAATTGCGACGAATAAAAACAGAGCAAAATAGGCACCTTGTTTGGCTGTTTTCAAGAGTTTTTGTCCGGCTTTCTCGCCTTTCTTGAGACAAAAACCGCAAAACTGCTTGAATGGTTTCCATTTGCATTTGTTAGCACCCCAATCCAAGACTTTACGGGCAAAGAAATAGATGATTGGGACTGGTATAATGTTACCGATAATGGCGATTATCAATACTAGCCATTCTGGCAATCCCAAATCCATTCCGACAGCCACCGGAATAGCACCACGGAGCTCAATAAGAGGCACCATAGAGATAAGTAAAACAACCAGTATCTTCCAAAACATATTTGTATTATATCATGAGCGATGACGATTGTGCTATAATTAGTGAAAAAGGAGTTTGATGACAGACAAGGCGACGATAAGACTATCGGTAATTATTCCGGTTTTTAATGCCGAGAAGTATCTTGGCGAGTGTTTGAAAAGTGTTCTTGCTTCCCTAAAAAAGGCACAGATTAATGGTGAAATAATTCTGGTAGATAACGGCTCTTCTGATCATTCCCTGCAGGTTGCCGAAGATTTCAAGAGTGAGCAAAAAACATTAGCAGTTAGGATAGTTGAGTGCCAAACTCCTGGCGCTAGTGCTGCTAGGAATGCCGGGGTTAAGGTGGCGCGCGGAAAGTATATCTGGTTTATTGACGCAGATGACACGATTAGCACTGATGCCGTGAGATTGCTAATAGCGAAAGCCAAGGAGGCCGATGCCGACCTTGTGATGATGGGGGCGGAGCGAGTTTATGAGAATGGGTCACATAATTATCTCTCGGCTGTGAACCCCGAGAACCCGAATTATAAGAGTAGATTTGTGCGTTATGGGGCGGGGCCGTGGCAATTTATAATACGCCGAACTTGGTGGAACGCCCATGATTTCCGTTTCCGGGAAGGAATAATTCATGAAGATATGGAGCTGATCTCGTCGTTGATTCTGTATACAGATAAGTTTGCATGTGTTGATATGCCACTGTATTTTTACCGTCAGACGCAAAATTCGGTACTTCACAGGCGTTCTTGGAGCGAACACGCTTATGATATCTTTCCGGCGCTAGAAGGGCTCTACGAGCGTTTTAGGGCCGTTCAAGCGCAAAAGCAATACCACGATGAACTAGAATGGTTCTTCATTTGGAATCTGTTGATTGATTCTGCCAAAGATTTCGCTGCGTTCCCTGAAGGGCGGCCAGGATTTGCCCGCTCACGCGGGATGTTACAGAAGTATTTCCCTAATTGGCGCAAAAACAAATTCCTAAAGCAAAAGCCGCTCAAACTCAAAATCCGAGTAAGAATGAATTATTACAAGAAATAGCAATATCTGATTCTCTTGCTTTACGCCTCTCGCGATCGTCAAAAATACAACAGTTAGGCGGAACTGCGCCGAAATTTCAGTTTCGTACTCGTTCCGTAACTGTTGTATTTTTGACTGTCGGCGAGGCTATTTTATGCAAGAGAATCGGATATTGCTATTTCTTATTCTTCTCTTCTTCTTCGAGTTTTTTGAATGCAACTTTGCCGACGAGGGTTTTTGGTAATTTGTCACGGAATTCATAAGAGGCTGGCAAGGCGTAGACTGGGACATTTCTCTCTAGTAGCTCGCGAATCTCGCGTTCCAAGCGCTTCCCTGCGCGGTAACCAGGCTTCAAGACGATAAAGGCTTTTGGTACTTGGCCTTTGTATGGGTGGTCTATACCAATAACCGTAGACGTAAGGACAGACTCGTGAGAATTAATGATAGATTCTAGATGGGTTGGGTAGATATTGTAGCCAGATGAAATAATAATGCGTTTTAGACGCTGAGCGAAGTAGATGAGACCGTCTTCGCCAAGAAAACCGATGTCGCCAGTATGGAGCCAGAGCTTGCCGTCGTCATGCAAGCGGATAGCCTGAGCAGTCTCAGCGTCATCACCAAGATAACCCATCATAACGAGTGGACCAGAGATACAGATTTCTCCCTCTTTGCCAACCGGTTGCTCTTTAAAGGTGTCGTTCTTGATGATTTTGAAATCAGTATTCGGGAATGGCACACCGATAATTCCGTCAGCAAAGGTACTTTCTGGAGACAAACATACTGCGCCGGAGCCCTCGGTAAGGCCATAGCCAACGCGAATTTTGGCACTGGAGCCGTGACTTTCTAGAAAATCGTTAACCTTGTCGCGGAGAGTCTGGTTGAGTGCATCGCCACCACAGATGACTGCGGTGACCGACTTGAGATCCTCTTTTTTGAGCTTGGTATTAATAAGAGCTTCGAACAAAGTAGGCACGCCGACAATGAAATTTGGCTCGTTTTTCTTGATGATGTCTGCAAATTGCTTGTGTGAGAAGGCTGGGATTAGAATACAACCCATTCCCTTGCAAAGAGGGGTATGAATGCAGACTCCGAGACCGAAGCAATGAAATAGAGGCAAAATCGAAAGAACAGTGGCGCCTGGAATTATTTGACGAATCATCGTAGCGTCGCAGATAGACTCGGCGTTGATATTGAGATTCGACAACATAACGGCTTTAGGCGCGCCGGTAGTACCACCAGAATACATGATAATAGCAAGATCTTCTCCGCCACGCTCCTCGTGGTAATTGCCCTGATAAAAGTACGAGTTGGCAATGAAATCTTCCCACAGAACAACGCGATTATCGTTGGCTGGAAGACGAACTTTCTTGATATGGAGAGCTGAGTAGAGCTTCTTTTTAAGGAAGCCAAGCCCATCAGACGGGCGAACTACAATAATACGCTCTAATTGCGCCGTATCGCGCAGACGGTAGATTTTGTCAAAAACAGCATCAATTACGAGAACGTATTTTGACTCGGCTACCTTGATGTAATATTCGAGCTCTTTTTCTGACGAGAGCGGGTGGACCATGTTGCAGACGGCGCCAACCATATTGACAGCGTAGACCATAGTAATTCCCTCTGGGGTGTTTGGCATACAAATCGTGACGCGATCGCCTTCTTTGACGCCATAATTTTTGAGAGCGCGAGCAGCTTTTTCAATCTTCTTGACGAAATTCTTAAAGGTAACTTTGTGGCCATAATAGGAATAAGCTACATTATCTGGCCATTTTTCGGCAGATTGCAAAATCATGTCCACCATGGAACAATCTGGGAATTCAATCGTCTCTGGTGCGCCTTCTTCCTCATAGTATTCAGTCCACGGGCGTGTGGCGCTCTTAGTTTTCTTCATTTCTAAAATCTCCTTATGATAATCATATCATAAATGCAGGAAAACTGGAAGATGAGAGGGTTTTGGCCTAGTTCTCGGCTACGTTGCCCAATAGTATATCTATACGTTTTTCGAATCTTTCTCTGTTTCTCAGAGTAATGTCGTCTTCTAATGACCAAATCCTAGAATCATTCTCTCCTCTGTAGTTTTCGTCGTTTTCTATTACGTCCAAGACTTCGAGGAGTTTTCTTTGGAGCTTGCGATCGCCACCAAATACCTCTGTACAGGATTCAATCAACCTGTCGCCGATCTTGTGGTCATTTTTCTCGCTTTTCTCTTTATTGTTGTCTTCTTTTTCGGCCTCTTTTTCGGCTGCTTCTTTGACTTCTTCATGCTTCTCGTCGTTTTTCTTGGCCTCTTCGGGTTTTTCAGCCTTTTCATTATCTTCGGTCTCTTCTGGCACTTCTGACTCTCCCTCATGCGATTCTTCTTCGTCCGGCTCCTCGTCCGGCGCTTCGTCGTGCGATTCTTCCATTTCTGATTTTTCGGCTGATTCTTCTGAATGTTGAGCATTATCGCCCACCGATTCTGGCGTCGTTATTTTTTCTGAGCGCTTAGACATTACCGGCATCTCTTCTTCTGGCTCTTCGGCTGCGTGGGATTGCTCTACGACATTAATAAAAAGTCCAGATTCTGGATCCCAAGTGTTGATTGGGTCACCAAAGTGCCAATTCTTCTCTCTGGTGGGCCTTGGTCTGCTCTGCTTGCTAAATAAATGCCCCTTAAAAGACGAAAGGATTTTCTTAATCATTGATTCACGAGGAGCTTTCTTACGTTCTGCCTTGGTATTGTCACTAGACTCGATGACGCCGAGAATCTCTTCTGTGGTGTGGCCGTTCTTCTCAGCTATGGCAATCTGCGCCATAACTTCTTCGATGGCTTTTTGTCTACGGGCTTCTTCGTTCTCGGAATTGTCTGCGCTTTGTTCTGGTTGTTCTAGTGCCTCCTCAGGCTGTGCTGCCTGTTCTGGCTGCTCAGCGGGCTGTTCTGGTCGTTCGGCAGGCTGCTCTGGCTGCTTGCCTGATGGCTTTTCGCCTTTAATTGGACGAGAAATATCGTCTAGAAGTCCCCAATTTACGGTGTATTCCGGCTCTGCTGGTTTCTCTGGATTACTCATATTGACCTCCTAACAAGAATTGGCTGCGAAAGGCCTGCATGGCGGTCATGGCGATATTATTGATATTGATGCCGACGTTCGTAATGTAACTGCGCATTTTGTCGTCGTCAAAAGTAGGATCTTCGACTAACTTCACTAGCTCAGCTAGCTGGGTATCGTTTAGTTGTTCGAGGGCGGTTTCATCAATCTTGCTGAGAATCTTCTCTTTGAGTTCTTCCTTGTACGCGGAGTCGGCATTCGTGACGCCCTTTTCTGACAGAAGCCGATCGACGAACTCATCTATATTTTGCATTTTTGTATGGCCTTTCGTTTAGCGCTTTTTTATATTGTAACGCTTATGAATATTTTTTGCAAGCACAAAATAACCCCGGTTGCGAGTTATTTTTCGTTTTCGGGGTTATTGTCGCGACTTATTTCGCGATTGATAGAGAGATCTTGCGACCTTCTTTGTCGATGTCTAAGACCTTAAAGCTCTTGCGTTCGTTCAAGGTGAACACCTTCTCTGGGTCTACGTCTGAGCCTTCGCCGAGCTCAGATACATGAACTAGAGCCTCCACGGCTGGCGAAATCTGAACAAAAGCACCAAATGGAGTGATACGAGTAACAGTTCCCTCTACTTTGCTGCCTTTCTTGAGCTTTTCGACTTCGGAGATCCATGGATCTTCAACTAGTTGTTTCATCGAGAGAGACAAGCGTTCCTTGTCGATAGCGATAATCTTAGCTTCGAGCTGGTCACCGACTTTGACGTAATCTGATGGATTGTTTACACGTTCCCAAGAAATTTCCGAGATATGTACAAGGCCTTCGATGCCGTCAACATTGACGAATACACCAAAGTCTACTACGCCAGTCACTACACCTTTTACGGTGTCGCCGACCTTGAGCTCAGCAAAGCGCTCAGCTAGGCCATCCTTGATGGCTTCCTTCTCAGAGAAGATGAGCTTGTTTTCTTTCTTGATAGCATCAAGAATACGTACCTTGATAGACTTGCCGACCAATGAGTTGAGACGTTGCAAAATCTCGTCTTTATCAGCAGAGCCTACGCGTGGATAGTGCTCGGCAGAGAGCTGTGATACCGGCAAGAAGCCACGAATGCCTTCGTACTCAACGAGCAAACCGCCACGGTTGGCATCGTATGGAGTAACTTCGACAGTTTCGGCATTGTCAAGCTTGGCTTGAATCTCGTCCCAGCCTTTATCTTTGACCGCTTTGCGTAGTGATAATAGCACGTAGCCATCATCCATTTCTGCCTCAATAACTGAAGCGGTGACTTCGTCGCCTGGATTCAAATTACGGGCGAAAGAAGCCTCACGGCGTGGTACGAGACCTACGCCCTGTGCGCCGAGATTAATAAGGATTTCGTGCTTTTTAACAGAGATAACTTTACCGGATACGGTGTCCCCTGCAATAACTTTTTTGAACGCGTCCTCGCTCCCGGCGAGCAACTCGTCCATAGTGATTTTTTTGGCATTAGCCATGATTATTTTTTCCTTCCTTCAGGCTCATTCATGGAGTATACATGCGAACTACGGGTCCTGCCGGCCGCTGTCCTCCCCGACGTGCTCGTTAGACAACTGCGCGCGTCGGGGACCCCTCCGCGGCCGTCACCCGTAACACTCGTGTATGTTCCGTGAATGAGCCCAAAATCTTGTTTAATTATAACAAATTCTTGTGATATAATCAAGATATGTATCTGGCAATTGATATAGGAGGCACAAAAACTTTAATCGCGGCGTTTTCGCGCAGCGGCAGGGTGGTGAGACGACTCAAATTCAAGACCGCCCAGAATAAAGATAAGTTTTTGTTAGATTTGTTACGGAATCTAGTTGTCTTTGAAAAATACCAGATTGAAACTGTCGTCGTCGCGATTCCTGGCACTGTACAAAAAAATTGTTCAGTTTCATTAGGTAACCGCAATTGGGGAAGTTTTTCCCTGTTAAAAACTCTAAAGAAAGTGTTCAGTTGTCCAATTTATCTCGAAAATGATGCAAACCTTGCAGCGATTTACGAATCTTATCGGATTCCTGGAAAAACAGTGTTTTTGACATTTTCGACCGGTATTGGTGGCGGAGTAGCCGAAAATGGTCGGCTTTGTCCCGAATCGGACAAATTCGAGCCTGGACACACAAAGTATACATATAACGGAGTGCGAGCCGAATGGGAAGATATTGCCGCTTCGAGCGCACTTGAAAAAACGTTTAATGTCGATGTTGCCACTAGCTTACGCGGTGAGAGCGCAATGCAAAAGATTGCCGCGCGTGTTAATCTAGGACTTCCGGACGTTATTTTGCACTATTCCCCACGCACGATTGTGCTCGGAGGGCCACTCGGCAAAATTTTTCATTTGTATACAAAATACCTACCAAAGTATCCCGGTGTTAAATATCGCCGCCCAAGACGACCGCTAGAATCAGTTATTTACGGATGCTATATTTATGCCAAGCAGTGCAATAAATAGAGATGAATTACTAGAATCGATAAAAAAGGATTTTCCAGAAATCGTTTTTAAGTCTGGGAGAAAATTTTTGTTCAGGCCGCCTAGAACCATAGTGCTAGGGCCGCCAGAAGCCGACGAGCTATTAATTATTTTGCACGAGTTAGGGCATGCACTCTCCGGCCACAGTTCATTTGATATGGATGTGGAGCGATTAAAGATGGAGCGGGAGGCCTGGGATAAGGCACGAGAGTTAGCTGACAAGTATAGTGTAGATTTTGACGAAGCGGTCGCTGAACGAGAGCTAGATACCTATCGCGATTGGCTGGATCACAAATCTAGATGTCCGCGGTGCGGCCTAGTTTGTTATCAAACAAAAGACGGCAATTACCATTGTCCTAGGTGCGAAAATTTCACATAAAAAATACTTCCCTTTGCTGGGAAGTATTTTTTTATTAGGCAGCTTTTTTAGCTGGGCCACGACGAGAGATGCGTCCACCCTTAGCACCTGCAACACGTGCAAGAGCCGGGTTAGCAGCGAAACCGCCGGTGTGACCATTTTGGCCACCTTTTTTGCCAATACGAGCATAAAATTCTTTGCCGTATTTAGCCTTGTTGGTAGCAGCAGCCTTGAGACCGCCAGCCTTAGTACCAGACATTTCTGTTCCTATTCTGCCCACCATATTCTTAATAAAACACCACCCACAATAGAGTGAATAACTACATTATATCATAGCGCTTTAGTTTTGTCAACGTGCTTTTTCTTTAAAATATGTTTTAATTGTTTTATGATTCCCGAACAAAAAATAATTATGTTTTGCACAAATTGTGGAAAAAAACTATTGACATTATTCATTTAGTGATATAAAATGAAGTTAACTTGAGCAGATCAAACTGCGAGGCTGCTTAAGTGTATGTATGACCTGAAAAACCGCTTCTTCGAAGCGGTTTTTCCCTAGTTTGTTTTGCCTCTTGTAATTTTCGCCAAGATGCGGTAAAATGTAGATGTTGGGGTAATAGCTCAGTTGATTAGAGCGCTGCCTTTGCAAGGCAGAGGTCCAGGGTTTGAGTCCCTGTTACTCCACCATTACCGGAAATTGGACAGTTCTTACTGTCTTTTTTGGTGTCTCGACCTCTGTAAATCGGGCTGATTTCCGAGATGTAAACTTTTTTCTCGTCGTCCACAAAAATTCCGTTTGGGAACAGCAAAAGTTTACACTTTCTCGCATATTCAGGGGTGAGGTTCAAAAAATTTGAACCCAAGTGCGTCGCAAAGTCTATGCCGAATTCGGCAAATTTCTCAAAGTTCTCAATATTTCCCCCCTGTAGTTCTGCCACCTTTTCTTCTACCATTTTAATCTCTGAAATCTTTTTAGAAAGCTGCCCCTCTAACTCCCTAAAAACGTCCTGATTCGTCGTCATTGACATACTTCTCGTTAAGTCTGTTTTTTCACGCTCTAACACCCCTAAACGACTGCGTAAGCCCCTAATTTCTGTCGCATTATTATCAACCTCTAACTTCCAAATATCTTTCATAGCCGATTTAAGCTCTCTCGCCCTTTCTGGCGTTAATTCTAAGCTATTTAGCAGGTTCTCGACCTCTTTGTGCAGTTCTTCTTTACGAATCGTCAGATGACAGAGATGACTGCGACACTTATACCTAGAATATTCCTTGTTGCTCTTGCCGTTCGTTGATTTAAAACCGACCAATTTACCCCTATTCTGCTTCGGCGTCTTACCCAATGCTTCAAAATTTTCCCAGCATTCCTTATGAAATACAATGCTGTTTAGAGGAAAAAGAGGATTCCCACCTTTTTTCGGACCCCCATTATACCGCTTTTTCGTATTTTCCACGATTGCCAGAATCTTTTTATGCTGTTCCATAGTGATTAGGGGCTCGTGCAAACCTTTCTCGCAATAAGCCTTAACCTGTTTATCCATTTGAACCACGCCAGCATAATACGGGTCAACGACGATTCTTTTCCACTCGTCGTAAGTAGTCGGCTTCCGCTTGCCACTCTGAACGTAATGCGAATTGTTATACTCTGCCAATGATTCGTGTAAATCCATAAACCCCTCCGCCAGCCCCACCAAAGACGACCTCAGAACGTCGCTCATCTCTGGAATCGGAACGTGAATACCTGGCTTTTTCGGGTCTGGATTCTTCATATAACCAAACTTCGGGTGATACGGAAATCTACCTTCTCTGATAGCCGCCACTCCACCGTTAATAGATTTCCTTTGTCTTTCCTCATTGCTACCCTCGGCGACATAATACTTCATAAAACGCTGTAAACGAGCATTTGAGTTGTCGCAATTAAGTTCTGGGTCGCAAGCATAATAAATCTGAACGTCCAATTTCTCAAAAACGGTCTCAAAGTAAAATGCTTCCTGAACCGAACGCATAAACCTGTCCGGCTCGTTAATAATCAGATATTTTACCTTCGGATGATGTTTCTTACAATAAGCCAACATCTCGTTAATATCTTTACGCTCAAGATTTCTACCTCGCTTACTAGATACGCTACCGCTCCATTGACCGTCCGGCGGAATAATAACTCCTAAATCCTTAGCTGCTTTTTTGACAGCCTCTGCTTGGTGAGAGAGGCTACCGCTTTCTAATTGCTTATCGGACGAAACTCTACAATTGGTAATCGCCCACGAAACTTTACTTTTCATTATGTTAAACTCCTTATTTAATGGTAGTAACTTCTGGTTTAAATTTCCAGATTTGATAGAGTAGAAGTGCGTAACTCCGCATATCACTCTGTATATTTCTAGCGCCCTCTTTCTGTTGTTCAGAAAGGGCATTTTTCATATTCCAAACTCTCCAATTCAGCGTCAACGACACTATTATCAGTTTTCTCGGTTTCGGCTTTTGTTTGCGCCTCTCTATCAAGCTGAGCCTGTGCCTCAACTTTCCGCTCGATTCTATGTTCGCGATTCCTAGCCCGATCTTGTCGCCTCTTCTCATCTTGAAGTTTCTTCTTCTCGGCTTTTTTTCGCTTTTCTTCCTCTTCACGCTTGAGCTCAAAATCGCACTCCTCTGGCGTCATATTTGCCAACTGATGTCTTCTAGGCAATTCTTTATCTAGCATCTCATCCTCATCAAGAAAAGGCGAACCACAAAACAATCTATAAAATGGAACATTCTCTGGATGCGAATAACTACAATCCGTCAGACGAATCAATCTTTCATTGTTCTTGACAGAGTAAGAAATTTCAATCTTAGCTTCCTTAAGCATTCCTTCCGCTCTTCGTAGGCGCTTGCCTACCTGACTAGCGTCCTTAGGCCAATGAGTATGTTCATCGGCGTGAAGAATGTCCCGCGGAGTATTACGCAAGTGATGGACGACGCCTTCGAAAAAGTCATACGCAGTAAACTCAACACGAACAAGCTCGCTAGCCAAAAATTTAGCAACCATAGCAACCGGGTCCGATTCAATGCTCTCCTCAATTTGTCGTTCTTTATTGCCAGATAAGATTTCTTGAAACTCTGCAAAAGGCTTATCGTTAATGGCAGAATAAATGGCACAGCCCCACCTGCCAAAATCTGCCATTCTCGGTAATCCACTAGTCGGCGTTTCCGGAAAAATCTGCATTGCCTTAGATAGAACAGTAAACATAGCACCGAGAATCAGAGGTTTTTCTTTCTCAAATTTGCCCCAAAGTTCTACCTCTGTCAGACGCTTATCCTCAGAGATACGCTCAACATTTAAGATTAACGCTCTATCTAGCAAATCTGCCTGAGTAATAAAATTGTTAATACCGTTCAGCATAACCGGACGCTTGTAATTATAGATAACCTCGTCGTCGTCGCTATATAATCTCCGTTTCGAAAATCCGTCACCGGTAATCAGACGACATAAGACATCAGAGTTATCTTTCTCCAAAAATGACAAATTATCAAAGAAGAGCAAAGAGTGGCGATTTGCTAGTCTTGCCAGCTCTTTCTCCCCAGTAATCTTACCAGCACTCACCAACTGAGACGGGTCTGCTAAATCTTTGAGCATACGCATAGGTGTGCTTTTGCCAGCCCCCTGCGACCCGTTAATTACCAACACCGGCTTCGGAATATCTGGAATAAGCGTAGCAACTGCGAACGCCAAAAATAAATTCCAGTCGCTATCATCTGCTAAATTAGTGAACTTCCTAAATAATTGAATATCGCCACCCTTAACCGGCTTAACCTGTGCCTTTTGATGACCGTATCGCCGAAAGATAACTGGCGGTTCTTTGACAATTTTCCACCCCCTATCTGATACGCAGACGGCTTCTTTGCCTAAATCATACCAAATCTCATCTTTAATCCTGCGAACTCTCGGCTCTAAACAGATTTCACTATCTTCGCCACAGAGCGCAAACCCCTCTAGTGCGCGTTTAATATCTGTTGCCTGATTATTTTTCATAATCACACCACTATAATTACTATACGCGTAAGTATTGAGCCACCCCATAAACTCGCAAGACCTAAGCCTTAAAATCTCCGACCCTTTTCCGTTAATCGCGATATATGCTTCGCCAAATTGGTCGTGAAATAATTTATTATTCGTCGCCACGTCCCGAACAAATCTGTCCGTTGGCAACCTGAGAACTTCTCGTTTCTTCACTTAAAAACTCCTTTTTTAGGCACTCAAAAAGAATGCCAGATTAACTTAACTTTTATTCCGTAAAAACTTACTCAAAAACTAGCACAAGCAAACGTCAGAATCCGAGCCTGATTTCACGAAATCTCGTAGCAAAAACTGCTACAAATTGAATTGTTAGATTCTAGCCCCAAGAAGAAGCCGTAGAATCTCTTCGGAAAAACGCATATAGCAAATAATCCGGTTAAAAAACTCCTTTCCTCATTAAATGACGTTTTTTGTTTTAGAGGTTTTTGTTTTTACCGAATTTTTGTTTTGAGAAGTTTCTCACCTCCGAGATAAAGTGCGTTCCTTTCTGACCTCTATTCTACAACATTTTTGCCAAAACTCAAAATCTAACTATAAGAATTTTCTTACCTCTGTCAAAAGTTCTCCAACTACTTTAACAACAGAGGTGAAATTATTTCAAAAATCGGAAAAATTTATTAAAAATCAGTGAAAAAAGTGCTGTTCTCCCTTACGCTCCTATATCTCTCCCGCTGTCCCCAGCCAAACCTTAGTAAAAGTGTTAACTTGTTCAAAATTTTTAAGAGAAGAAAAGAAAATGCCACTCCCCGGCAACCCCAACTTTTCTGGATTTCGCCCTCAAAAGTTCATATAATCCCTATATGAAAGACCCAAAGGCAGAACAGCTAGTCCAGCAATTCTTTACCAAAAAGCCGACCCGATTCACCAATACCACAAAATCTGTGACTATTATGAAATATCTAGGCTCTGATAACCTTTACCACTTTAAGGTTTTAGACCGCTTTGAAATATCAGACGAAACTGACCGCCTAGATTATATGAATTATTTGAAGACCCAAATGTTAAAATCCGGCGAAATGAAAAAGCACCTGTGGACTAAATCTACGGTGCTTTTCTAACTATGCTAACTAAATTGCCGAATAATTATCTGGGTTTGTGAGCATATCCTTAATTGCGTCTACGCTCTCAGATTCCCAGTCAGTTTGCGTGATAGGATATTGTATTCGCTCATAATAATAACTATACTCTGAATCGTCGATATTTATGACAGCGCCATAAGGGTAAAAATCTTCTTTCGGGCAGCGCATAACATAGCCCAAATAATCTCCTTTATCTCCACCAGTCTTAACGAAAGACGGCTTTGAACCATCGCCCTTAGTAGAGGCAGACAAGCCCAGTGTTCTGCAGCTACGATGGTAGCCGTCTCCCAAAAATTCATAACTAATATTTGACAGATTATCAGAAATCTTAATCTTTACGTCCCACTCTCCTACATATATGTAATCCTCTGGATTCTCGTTTTTGACGGTAGAATCGGCAATAGTTACTGTCGTGCCATCTCCGTCGGTAGTTTCAATTTTTTCAGTTTCCAAAGTAGTAATTTTGCCGTTAGAATCTTCAACCTGAACTTTTAAGTCAGAAATCTGATTATCTTTTTGAGAACTCTGCATCATACCATAGACACCAAACCCAATACCACAAACTGCCACAACAGAGGCAATAACTGTGGCAATTTTCCACCCTTTTCCGTCATTTTGTTTGCCACTATCCATAACCGGCATCGTAGCAGCTGCATTTTGTTCCATTAAGTCTCCTTTGTTAAAATTCTTATTTTTATTATACCATATACAACATAAAAAACGGTTCAACTTTTTTGAACCCCAAAACTCCCCAGCTTCATATATCACTTAAAATTCTTATCTCTCTTACGCTCCCATATCTCTAACCTTGATTTCCACCAAAACCACCTGTTCCAATCATTTTTCTTTACCAATCCCACCACTCTCAAAGTGGGAACCCAACCAGTTACTTGAATAAACATCAGGCTCTCCGACCTTTTGCCACTTCTTATAATCTACCTCAATAACAGAGAGCCAGCGCCTCAATTCTTTTTTAATTATTTTTATTTTTTCCAAATTTAGCGTATTAACTGTATTTACTGTATCTCCGTTATGTGATATAATTGGATTAAGGACTTTTTCATTGAGGTTGCCCTCTGAATGAGGTGTTAAACTTTTCTGCAATAGTCCACCACTTCAAGGGGATATAGCTCAGCTGGTTAGAGCGCGTCACTGATAATGACGAGGTCTGTGGTTCAAGTCCACATATCCCCACCATAATTATTCCGCCGATGGCGGTTTTTTGTTTTACTGGTAATATTCGTGATATAATATGGTTATGGATTTTACGTTTGATTTTGGATGGATGATTGGCGGTGTCGTTATCGCTGCTGCTGGCGGTGCGATTGTTTATTTTCATAAACAAATCGCCGACAATCTTGCGAGCGGGGTCTCGTCATACGAAAAAGTAAAATTATTTGGCGCGATCACGACTGTAATTGGTCTAATTATTATGGCCAATTTGCATACTTTAATCCTGACTTTTCTAGTCAACATTATTACTGGAAATTGGTAGAGAGGACGTTCTGGCGAGTCCATTCATACATGGCGATGCCCGCTGCGACGCCGACGTTGACCGAGCGCGTGGAGCCGAATGATTCTATATAGCGAACATCGTGAGCTTTTTCTAGGAGTTCTGGAGTGATGCCATTATTCTCGGAGCCAAAGATAAGCGTGGTGTCTTTCTTAAACTGTTTTTCATGTAATTCTCTAGCGCGCGGAGTGTTGTTTTCTATGGCGACCAGTTCCCTGTTTGCTTGTGTCGCGAGAAAATCTTCGATGGTTGCATGATGGATAATTTCTAGATATTTGTCCGTACACATGGCACCACGGCGATTGTATTTTTTCTTGCCGATAATATGAACTCTGGATACATTAAAAGAGTTGGCACTCCTTACGATAGTGCCGATGTTGAAATCGTGCTCAACATTCTCGATGGCAATTTCTAGGCTGGCACGTTTCTTGCTCAGTGCGTCAAAAACTTGTTCGTTAGTGAGTCCTTTGTATTCGTCGATCAGATTTCTAGTATCTTCCATCTCTTAATTATACCACAGGGGTGCAAATATCATGATTGAGGCACAATAAAAAGCCCAGACAAGTGTCTGGGCGTGGAAAGTGCTAAGCGGCGAAATTGATAGTGCCGCTTTTTAACTCCGTGTCGTATTCTGCGGTGAAGCGCGAAAAATGTTCTGAACCGAAGCTTATATCGCACAATCCCCTCAAATGCATTTCCGATGGCGACCACCATTCAATTGTACCGATGTGAATCCACTTTGTACTTGGTCTCTGACCAACGGAATCGACGATGTCAATCGCCAACTTTCTAGGGTTCGTCACCCGGAATGCGTCCAGGATATTCTCCTTGGACGGACACGTGAATAAAGCTTTCTTTTCTATTTTCATAAATCCACCCCCTTTTAGAAAAGAAATGACCCAATTGGGTCTATTAACCTTTAATGGTTAACTTTCTTATTATATCACGCTTGAGAAGATTTGTCAATAGGATAAAACCGAACATGGTCTCAACTACAAAAAATCACCCCGGCGAGACGGGGTGACTTCTTAACAACTTAGTTGTGCAATCATTATCGAGTTCAATAGTTAGCTTTTGTTACGTCTGGCGAACCAGAGTTGTTATGTCTTAAGCTTCTAAACATAACCGTAACCGACCTAGCTACCTGCATCCTTGCGGATTCAGGCGCATCAAATCCTTCTCAAGAAAGGAGGTAATCCATCGACACGTTCTCGTACCGATGCCTTGTTACGACTTAACCCCAATCATCCCGCTCACCTTAGGCCGCCTAGACGGACTTCGGGTGCTCGTGACTCTCATG
>JAFUBS010000003.1 GCA_017460105.1 Candidatus Saccharimonadota bacterium
CCTAGGGTTACTTTGTATGGAGAGATAGACATGGTAGTTAATTAACCTTCATTACTTATAATAATTATTCTAATAATTCTAATAATTCTTATATTTATTGTACTAGATTTTAAGAAAAACACAAGCGTGTAGTATTGAACTCTAATATAAAATCCCGAATTCTATTTAGAGACATTATTCAAAAACGTATATGTATATATACATTAAATATGCTATAATATAATTATTATGGTTACCAGGAAGCTTCTTATATATATAAATAGTCTATTATTAACGGTGTTTACTGTGCCAATGTTACTTGTGGGGGTAAATGCTTCTGCCACCTCCACCCCCCTCACCTGGCAAGACGAAGTAGATGTTAAGTTTACCTTCAATCCTGCACTTTCTGTTACTATTTCTGATGGAGATATAATAATACCTAATCTAGGTGTAGGAACAAGAGACAATAGTAATGAGATAGCTATTACAGTAACCACTAATAATATAGCAGGCTATCAACTATCTGCTACAGTAGGCAACTCTACTACATATGATTATAGAGAATTAAAACATGAAACCACTAATACTGCACTATTTAATAGTCTAGCAGTAGGTACTACATTAAACCAACTGTCTACTCCAAGCACATGGGGATACTCTACTGATTCTGGTACATCATATTCTGGTCTTCCTAAATATGATGATACTACTAATGTAGCTGTGTTAAATGATTCTACTGCTTCTGGCACTGAGACTACCAACTTTCTAATAGGAGCTTATGCAGATCAGAATCAACTTGCTGGTGATTATAGAAACGTAATTAACTTCAACATTGTAACTAACATGGTCAAATACACCATTGCTAATGCCCCTGATATGCAATCTGTTGCTTCTGGTACTGATGGTTGTCCTAGTACTCTTCCTACTGGACAAGCTTATGAACTTACAGACTCTCGTGATGGTACGACTTACAAGGTCGCTAAACTAGCTGACAATAAGTGCTGGATGTTAGACAACCTTGCACTAGACCTCACCAATTCTACTACCATGGCTGCTCTAACGCCAAGTAATACCAATGCAGATGCGGATTCACTTACTAGCCTCAGAAGTGGAAACAGGACCACTGAAACTCCACAGTATGCAGATGGTGCGTTTGTTGCAGAATGGGATAGTGAGCATACCGCCAATTACTACAACCGTGCTAGTGTAAATGTAGCAAGTAAGAACACTACGGTTACTAGTTATGGCTCTGGTAGTGGTAAAGTAGGCGTATATTATAACTATTGTGCAGCATCTGCAGGCTCATACTGCTATAATGACGGTGCTGCTCCAGCAAATACGAATGCCTCGCAAGACATCTGCCCAGCAGGTTGGCGTATGCCTACTGGCGGTAGCACAGGAGAATACCAAGCTCTTTACGCAGCATATAGTAGTAATGCTACTAATTACAGAAACGCCCTTTCTACGCCCCTCTCTGGCGGATTCAGCGATGGCTCGGCCTACCATCAAGGTGGAGTCGGTTACTTTTGGTCTTCCTATAAATATGATGGCGACGACATTTATAATCTTTATGTTAATTCGTCTGAGGTATATACTGCTAATGTGATTCTTCGCTATTACGGTCGATCAGTGCGGTGTTTGCTTCGGTAGCTGCAGCTTTGTCGCATAAATGTCGCAAAAAGTGTCGCGAAATGCAGTGCAGATATTATATAATATAGGGTATGGACAAGACGTTTTTCTTCTATGACCTGGAGACGAGTGGGCTGAATCAGCGATACGACCGGATTATGCAGTTCGCTGGGCAGCGGACGGATATGGAATTAAATCCGATTGGCGAGCCAGTGAACGTGCTGGTAAAGATGACGGATGATGCTTTGCCGAGCCCTTCTGCGATAATGGTGACGAAGATTACGCCGCAGCAGACGCTGGCGGATGGAGTGAGCGAGGCGGAATTTTGCCGGTTCGTGACAGAAGAAGTGTTTGTGCCGAATACGATCGCGGTTGGTTATAATACGGTGAGATTCGACGACGAGTTTATGCGGGCGACAATGTGGCGGAATTTCTACGATCCGTATGAGTGGGAATGGAAGGACGGTCGTAGTCGTTGGGATATGCTAGACGTAGTGCGTCTGACGCGGGCGCTTCGGCCGGAGGGAATCAACTGGCCATTCACCGATGAAGGCAAGCCGACGAATCGTCTGGAACTTATCACGAAACTAAATGGTCTAAAGCACGAGCATGCGCACGATGCGCTCTCGGATGTGTATGCGACGATTGCGGTGGCAAAAATTATTCGCGATAAACAGCCGGAATTATTTAACTATCTACTAAAAATGCGTGATAAACGCGAGGTGAAGAAACTAGTAAATCTGGATAATAAAAAGCCGTTTGTGTATGCGAGCGGGAGATATGCTAATGAATACAATAAAACGACAGTGGTGGTGCCGTTGACGGTGGGAAGAAATGGGAACGTATTGGTGTACGACTTGAGGTACAATTTAGAGAAAATCCTTCCTGTAGACGGGTCCTGCCAGGCGCTGTCCCCCCCCATTTCGCAGGCTCAATGGGGGTCCCCCTCCGCGCCTGTCACCCGTCTGGCTGGAGATTTACGTAAGTCGCCCGTCAAAAACACCAATTCTTCACTTTTCCCAACCGTAAAGGAGCTTTGTTATAATAAGTGTCCGGCGGTGGCGCCACTGGGGGTGTTGGAGTCGGCAAATGGTTGGGAGAAAATCGGCCTAACTTTGGAGCAGGTACAAAAGAACCTGAATACATTAATGGCGCATCCGGAGTTTGCCGAACAAATGCGGACGAAATGGGAAAATCAGCCGGAATTTCCGCCTGCGGAAGAACCAGAGTTGGCGCTGTATGATGGGTTCTTGAACGACCGTGACCGCATAAAAGTTGCGGCAGTGAGAAATGCCGACGCGAATCGCTTGGCGGATTTTCATCCGGATTTTGACGACGCCAGACTGCCGGAGCTGTTACTGCATTATAAAGGACGCAATTTCCCAGAATCGTTGAGCGAGAGTGAGAACGAGAAATGGCAGGCATATCGCCGGGCTAGACTACAAAAGCAGGCGGAGAAATTCCTCAAGGAATTGGAGGCCTGCCAGGTGCGCGATGAATTCATAGCGGAAGAGCTGAGGCTGTATTTCGAGAGTCTGGCAAATTACGACTAACTAAGACACGGTTTAATTACGACGAGCGAGCAGCACACAGGGAGGATATTTTTGTGCGAAAACAAATTGCTTATGCTATAATAGTAGCATGGACAATAATAAAGTGATGATTGTCGGGACGGGGAACGTCGGTGCGAGCATTGCATACGCGCTGATTAACCAGCGCACGGCGGTAAATGAAATTGTATTAACGGATATTATAGCAAAGGATGCCGAGGGCGAAGCGATGGACCTGCGGGATGCGCTCGCGGTGGCGCCGAGTTATGTGAAGATTAGCAACGGTACTTACAAGGATGCGAAAGATTGTGACGTGGTAGTAATCACGGCCGGTGCCGCACAGAAGCCTGGCGAGACGCGGATGCAACTGCTGAAGAAGAACGTCAATATCTTGAAGGGCATGATTGAGCAAATTATGGATAGTGGATTTGACGGGATTTTCCTCATTGTAACAAATCCGATGGACGTGTTGACGTATTTTGCATGCAAATTCTCTGGGCTTCCTACCGAGAGAGTGATTGGTTCTGGTACGGTGCTAGATTCTGCTAGACTGCGTCAGAGACTCGCGAGTTACTTAAATGTAAATCCGAAATCTGTACACGCTTATCAAGTGGGTGAGCATGGTGATACGGAAGTGTCATTATATTCGCTAGCAGATGTGGGTGGACAGAGAGTGACGGATTTGTTGTCGCGTGATGTGCTGAATGGAATTTCTGACTATGTACGCAATGAGGCTTACGAAATTATTGAGAAAAAGGGCGCGACATATTACGGAATTGCGGATTGTGTGGTGCAGATACTTAATTCCATTCTCAATGACGAGATGCGAGTGTTGCCAGTGTCGTCATACGATGGGTTCTCTGGTACGTGCTTTGGCTGGCCGTCTGTGGTTGGTCGTGAAGGCGTAGTGCGCAGACTGGATATCAAGATTACTGAGCAAGAAGGTCTCGACTTGCAGAAGTCGATTAATGCTTTGCAGAAAGCAATCAAGTCTGTTAAAATAAAAGCATGAGGAGGCTAAAAGTGTTTCTTGCTGCGAGGAAAATGTATGTTTTTGGTGTGGCAATTCTTGTCGTAACGCTCGTAATGGGCGGGATGATTGGTGCAACAGGAGTGGGCGCGCCGAAGGCGCATGCGGTAGACACGGATAATTTTTATTTTGATGATTTTACGGCAGATTATTACTTGACGCGGGATGATGCGGGAGTGTCGCATCTTAGAGTAGTGGAAAGTCTTACGGCGGTATTCCCACTTTATAATCAGAATAAGGGAATTTGTCGTGAGATACCGTTTACGAATATGGATGGCACAAACGTCACCATGGAGAAGTTGAATAGTTCAAATCTAAAACTAACTAGAAATGGCCTACCAGAACCAATTTATAGTATTGACAGAGAGCGAGATTTTTACCGCGTTTGTACTGGTACAGAAGATTACGTTACAGGGCGCCAGGTGTATACTTTTGAGTATGAATTTGATAAAGTCATTTCGGATTTTAGCAATTACCAGGAGCTCTATTGGGATACGAATGGTAATGGATGGTACCAAAAGTTTAATACTTTGACGGCACGAGTGCATTTTGGCGACGAAGCGACTAGTGGGGCGTATGATGGCAAGAAATGGTGCTATGTCGGTGCATATGGTATAAGTGGGCAAGACCGCTGCACGATAACGGAGCTGGGTGACGGCTTGCAATTTGCGACGAGTAATCTGTCTCGTCATGAAAATTTGACGTTTGATATTCAATTCAAGGCTGGCTCTTTTGCTATACCAGAGCCGACAAAGAACTATTTGATGCTAGTATATTTGGCTCTTTCCGTAATAGCAATTGTAATATATATTTGCCTGGGTCCACTCAAACAGTTTAGGGCAGTGAGCGATAAAAGAAAGTACTATGAGGAGTTTTTCGTTAAGCCAGAGTATCAGCCTAATCCAGATTATAATTTGATGGAAATGGCGGAGATTTATATTGGGAAAAAGAAGAGTGTGAGAGTCCCGATGCTTCTTGATATGATTATCAAAAAGCGAATTACTTTGATAAAGACAGAAAAGAAGGGGTTATTTGGCAATAAAGACGGGTGGAAGATAAAAGTAAATAGCTTGGATGGGATAAGAGAACAAGAAAGAACTTTGCTCCAATTAATAAACGGCGGAAAAGATGTGAGTGATGGAGCAGAATTTGAAATAGAAAAGCACGAGCCGACAGTCGGACTCCTAGCGATGAGCCACAAAATCGGAAGCATAACATTAAAGGAATTAAAACGTGATAAATTAGTGGAGAGTAATTATGGCATGGGCTCATCAGATAAAATAAGTCCAGTGGCTCAGGCGGTATCAGATTTGATTCTGGGCACATTCGTTTGGGTATGGGTATATTTGTTGCCTTGGGGGGTGATGCAAGAGTATTTCTTTACCAATACCATGGTTGGAAAAGAATACGTTTTGCCAGTTGGTGGAATAATAATGTTCGTTACGATATTGATTAACCGGTTACTAAGAAGCAATGCGACTATTTACACTAAGTTTACTAAGGAAGGTCTCAAGCAGTCGCGCTATATGGACGGGCTAAAATTATATATTAGCATGGCAGAAGCAGATAGGTTGAAGATGCTGCAGAGCGTTAAAGGTGCAGATGTTTCGCCGGAGGGTGTCGTGAGGCTGTATGAAAAATTATTGCCATATGCGGCGGTGTTTGGTCTAGAGGATAGTTGGGTAGAAGAAATGAAGAATTATTGCGAAGTGAAAGATATCGAACTTGGCTACAATATTAGTACTAATGATATGTTGATTGCGAGTCGTTTTATTACAAACGATGTTTTGGGCCGAACTTTGTCTTCGTCTGGTAGTTCGTTGATTAGTGGTGGGGGTGGATCGTCATCGGGCTTTTCTGGCGGTGGAGGAGGTGGATTCTCCGGCGGCGGAGGCGGCGGTGGCGGAGGCGGCGGTCGCTAGAAAATAGACATTTGTCTATTTACGAAAAAGCAGAAGAGAAATGCGTTGAAAAAGCATTAGTGATGTATTATAATATAACAAAGAAGAAAGAACTTAAGTTAAGGAAAATAAAATGGATCCGATCAATCAACCAACACCAAATCCAACTCCAGCAGCACCGACGGCACCAAGCGCGCCAGCTGCGCCTAGTATTCCAGAGCCAGCTAGCCCGGCTCCTGCACCAGCTGCACCAGCTACACCAGAGCCGGCCGCCTCTGCTCCAGTTACGCCTCCAGTAAAGCCAGTGTCTGCAGATATTCCAGATGTAACGGCAGTGCCAGAGGCTCCAGTGGTTACACCAGGTGCGCCAGCGGTCCCTACCCCTGCTAATCCAGTATTTCAGCCAAATGGTGGCGGACTTGTGGACGCGACCACTCCAATTACTATGCCAGAACAACCAAAAGCTCCGGACCCAGTTGAGGAAGAATTAAAGGCTCCTTTGAAGGCTGCCGCTCCAGCGCCAGGTTCGATTGGTAGTGCTGTGTCTGGTCCAGACGCAGGTGCTGGTCAGACCCCAAGTGTTTCTTTTGATGATCCTGCGATGGCAAATACCATGCAGAGCACTGCACCAAATGCTCAGCCTGCTAAGAAGAAGATGGACAAGAAGACCCTGATAATACTTTGCGCAATTATCGGCGTTATCGTATTGGCGCTCGCGATTGTACTGATTATGCAATTAACTGGTGCTCTATAAAAAACGAATGAAAAAACAGCGGGAATGAGTCTCGCTGTTTTTTTGATTTTTTGAGTAAAGTATTGTAAAATATATTTTATGAGAAAGACATATATTACAACTGCGATTCCTTATGTTAATGGCGCGCCACACATTGGTCATGCGATGGACTATTGTCTCGCGGATGTTTTTGCACGTTATCAAATGCTGATTGGTAATGAGGTGCGTTTTCAGGCTGGAACTGACGAGCATGGAAACAAAATTTTTCAGAAGGCGAACGAGCTAGGGTTGCCAGTGGAAGATTATGTGAAGGAAAACTCGGATAAGTTCAAGGATTTTATTCACAAACTCAATGTGTCTTATACAGATTTTGTGCGGACGACGGACCCGGAACACGAAAAACGTTGTCAAGAAATTTGGATGAAGCTGCGTGACCATATTTATCCAGCAAAATATGAAGGATGGTATTGTACTGGCTGTGAAAGATTTATTACCGAAAAAGAATATGAAGAAAATCACGGAATTTGTCCAGATCATCAAAAGCCTTACGAACGTCTAGAAGAAGAGAACTATTATTTTCGGATTTCGGATTTTAAGGAAAGTATAACATCGGCAATCGAAGCTGAAAAATTGAAAATCTTGCCAGAGTTTCGCAAAAAAGAAGTACTGAAGCTACTAGAAGATACGCCGGATGTGTCGGTGTCGCGGCCAAAGTCGCAGTTGACGTGGGGTGTACCGGTGCCGGATGACGAAAATCAGGTAATGTATGTATGGATTGATGCACTCGCAAATTATATTACGGTGCTAGGATACCCGGATAAGGATATTTCGGACTGGTGGCCAGCTGCGGCACAGTTTGTCGGTAAAGATATTTTGAGATTTCACGCAATTATTTGGCCGGCGATGTTGCTTGGGCTAGGGTTGCCTTTGCCGGAGAATTTAGTTTCGCATGGAATGGTGTTATCGGACGGGCAGAAGATGTCAAAATCGATTGGTAATGTGATAGAACCTGTGGAAGTAATCAATAAACATGGCATTGATGCTTTCCGTTATTATTTCCTGAGACATATCGATACATTTGCGGATTCGGATTTTACGTGGGAAAAATTTGAAAATGCATATAACAATGAGCTTGCGAATGATCTTGGCAATCTAGTGCAACGATTAGCAACGCTTGCTTCGAAGAACAATATCGTGCTTGATGATTATACCTTGGTTTTACCGGAAGAATACCGCGCGTTGATGGACAACTTTGAGTTCTCAAAAGCGTTTGACTATGCTTGGGAAAAAGTGCAGGGGATTAATCGTCGAATCGATGAGGAAAAGCCTTGGAGTCTTGCAAAGGAAGGTAAGACCGAGGAGCTAAATGCGTGTATGAATAGCCTGATTAATGCACTGCTGAATGCTAATCTAATGCTAAAGCCGTTCCTTCCGAATGCTTGCGAAAAAATTTCTGCTGCATTTGACAAGACTGTTACGGTTCCAACGCAACCACTGTTCCCGAAGAGTAAATAATAATTTTCGCGTCCGGTTCGTTTCACGGCGTAACTCTATTTTTTGAAGAGTAAATAAATTGCTTTTGAGCGCGGTTTGCTTCACGCTGGGTTGCTATAAAAAAGTTCCGCCAGGCCTGCGCCGAAATTGCAGTTTCGTACTCGGCTTGGGGAACTTTTTTATAGTAACTCAGGTTCGCAAAAATGCGCCCAAAAGCAATTTTATTTACTCTTCAGCAGAGAGCTTGGCGGTGAAATCGGATAGATAGAATCCGATGATGCCACCAATCATTGGCAAGATTGCGTAAGCAGAGAGTGCTTGGCAGATGCCACCGATGATTTGACCGAAATCGTCGCCAGAAGCTGGGAAGATTTGGAGCATCAATGCGGTTGCTGGGTTGAAGATGAAGTTATTGCTGAGGCCAAGGAAGGCTGCAGAAATAACATATCCAATCACAACTGCGAGCGCCATACCACCTGCTACGGTAGCAGCAAAGGTAAAGACGCTGCGTTTGTATTTGACAGCACGTGCATAGAAGAATGCAATTACAAATGCGCCAAATAGTTCTACTAGGGCGATAATCCAGAATTTGCCTTCACCAATCTCGGCCATCTTGGTGATGTCATAGGCGCCATCGCCGCCAGCTAGGTGGAATGAATTGAAAATCAACCAACCGAGCCATGCACCGACGATTTCGGCGATGATGTACATAACGCCACGAATGACGGAGATGCGGCGAGTAGCCATCATGCCGACAGTGACGATAGGGTTGAGGCATGCACCTGAGAATGCGTAGATTGCAATGTAGATTGCAATGATAGCAAACGAGTAGGTGGCAACGCTGGCAATACCCATGAGTGAAAGTGCAAATAACAGCAAGGTGATGAACATTGTGCCGATTAATTCACCGAGCAATGCACCGTAAAATTTGTGGTTCTTGAAGATGGTGAGAATGCTCTCTTTTTCTTCGTACTTTTTGGAGAAGAAGCCAGCAAAGCATGACTTTTTGGTGCTGGTAACTACTTCTTTTTTCTCCACCGTGTTGGTTTTTGGAGCCTCGGACACTGGTTTCTCTACAGTTTTCGTGGCAGTTTTCGGTTTCGTCGTCTTGGACTTGTTCTGAGCCTTTGATGACTTTGGCTTCTTGTTTGCCATTTTCCTCCTTAAATTATATTTATATAATTATAGCACACTTTTCGTATGATATAATAAAAAAATGGCAGTAATTGTGAATAAAGAAGAGGACAAAAATATAGATTTAACTCGGCGAATTGACGCGGACCTTCGTGAAAAAATGGCGGAGAGTTCTAAAATTGGTAACGCTGATCCAGATTTGGCTGAAGATTCGGAATACGTTAAGGATTTCGCTAAAACTGGTAGATTTGCTTGGGTGTGGATAGTGTTGGTGATTATCGCTATTATTATAATAGTAGCAGTGACACTTCAGAAATAACTATTTAATAGAGATTGTGGTATAATATATAATAATTATGGAAGAGCTGGAGAAGTTAAAACAAGAGCTAAAAAAGTTAAATATTGAATACGCCAAGATAAAAGACGTGGCGATAGAAAAGCGTGCGGCATTTGGGCGCGAGCTGAACACCAAAAAGACTGCGATTATGGACAAAATCGCAAAGGCCGAAGAGGCGCTTTTGGATCGTAAGGTGGAGGCGCTTGATGTGACGGCGCCGGTTGCTCCGAACGAAAAAATGCCGGAAGTCTATTCGGTATTTCAGGGTTCTAAGCACCCGTTGATGACAGAATTGGACCGAGTGGTGGCGATTTATCAGTCGATGGGATTTGACGTGATGGAGTCTAGACAGTTGGATGATGAATATCATATGTTTGATTCTTTGAATTTTGCAAAAGAGCATCCAGCGCGAGATGGTTATGATACCTTCCGAACCGAAGAAGGATTGATTCCGCCAGCTCATACTTCTACGATGCAGAATCGTGTTTTAAAATCCTATAAGCATTTGCTTGAAGAGGGCAAAGAAATTGCTGTAGTAGTGCCTGGACGAGTATATCGTAACGAAGACGTAGACGCCACACATGAGCACACTTTCTATCAGTGCGAAGGCGTATATGTGTCAAAGACCTGCACGATGGGCGATATGCTTGGGATTTTGCGTGAGTTTTTCGAGAAGTATTATGAGCAGAAGCTTAATATTCGTACGCAACCTGGGTATTTTCCATTTACAGAACCGTCACTAGAGTTTATGATTGAAAAGCCAAAGGCGTTGGGTGGCAAGAAAGGTGACTTCCTAGAGATGCTAGGATGCGGGATGATTCACCCGAATGTCCTCAAGATGGCTGGTATCGACCCCACAGAATATCATGGCTTTGCTTGGGGCGGTGGTATTGATAGGTTGGTGATGCTTCGCTATGGACTAAAGGATGTGCGATATTTTGAAAGCGGAAATCTTAACTTTTTGAGGGAGTTTAACTAATGAGAATTTCACTAAATTGGCTTAAAAAATTTGTAGATATCAAGATTTCCGACGATGAACTCGTGCGGTTAATTGGTGCGCGTCTCGTGGAAGTGGAAGGTGTGATTGATGAGACGCACAAATATGACAATATATATGTAGTGCGTGTGGCGAGCGCAGAAAGAATCCCGGATACGCATTTGACGCTGTGCCAGATAGATGTAGGGAATGCGCTGGCGGCGGGTGACGGACTTGGAAGGGTTCCCGCAGAGCACCCGAAGGGTGGAGCTGCGGGAGGGAAAAGTCCGGCAGGACCCGCTGAGAATTTGGTGCAGGTGGTCTGTGGTGCGCCAAATGTGCGCGAGGGAATGCTAGCGGCGTGGATTGCGCCAGGTGCGATTGTGCCGGCGTCGGTAAATGAGGATGCGCCATTTGTAATTGGCAAACGCAAGATGCTTGGTAAATATGAATCTAATGGCATGCTTGCTGGGGCAGATGAACTCGATTTTGGCGATGACCACTCGGGAATTGTAGAAATTGATCCTGCAGTTGCGAAGGCTGGCGATAAGTTGGCGGATGTATTTGAACTAAATGATAAGATTCTTGATATTGAGAATAAGTCGCTCACGCATCGACCGGATACGTTTGGCATGATTGGGTTTGCGAGGGAAGTGGCGGGGATAATGGGTGTGAAATTTGCTGTTCCTGCTTTTTCCTCGGCTGGACTTGAATTTTCTGGCACGTCATACGCTGGTCAGCCAGCAGAACCGTCCCTCCGGGACGAACCTGTTGGTGACGTCAGGAATATACGTGCCAAAAATTCAAATCAAACTTTTACGCCTCAAAAAAAGCAGGATACAGCAAATTTGAGCATCAGTATTGCTTTGCCAGATATTTGCGAACGATATTCTGCCATCGTACTCACGAAACACGGAGAGATTAAGAAGAAATATCTCACTTGGCAAGATACTATTCTGGCGAAGTCTGGGATGCGGCCGATTGATCCGATTGTGGATGCGACGAATTATTTGATGCTGTTGACTGGTCAACCGCTCCATGCGTTTGACTATGATAAGTTTGTTGCGGTTGGCGAGTCGAAGACGGCGAAGATTGACGTGCGTCTCGCAAAAGCGGGAGAGAAATTGACTCTGCTCGATGGGAAAGAAATAGAATTAGTGCCGACAGATATTGTGATTTGCAGTGGTAAGGTGCCAGTAGCGTTGGCTGGTGCAATGGGTGGAGCTTCTACGGAAATTGATGAAAATACTCGAAAGATTATCATCGAATCGGCGACATTTAGTCTTTACAATCTGCGTAAAACACAGATGGAACACGGGATTTTTTCGGAGGCGATTACGAGATTTACCAAGGGACAACCAGCATATCAGACTGTCGCGGTAGCAGAAGATTGTGCTGCAATGCTTGCGGATGGATTCAAGGTGATCGAAGAGGTTGACGAGTATCCAAAGCCAGCAAAACAAGATGTTGTGAAAATTACAACACTTGAAATAAACCAGCTACTCGGAACGGATTTTTCGGAAAAAACAATTGTCTCTACACTAGAAAATGTCGGCTTTATGGTAGAGGTAGAAAAGGGCGGAAATTTGACTGTCACTGCACCTTTGTGGCGTAAAGATATTCATATCAAGGAAGATATCATTGAGGAAGTGGGGCGTTTGCAAGGGTATGATAACATTGTTCCGACTTTGCCGAAGCATGGAACTGCAAATATTAACAAGATGCTAGAACTAAAGACGCGGATTCGTGATCTAATGTCTAGTTATGGTGCAAACGAGACTTTGACATATAGTTTCGTAAGTGGGAGACTCTTAGAAAACGCTGGACAGGATTCCAAGAATTCCTACAAGATTGTGAATTCGATTTCGCCGGAACTACAATTTGTACGTCAATCTATTGTGCCGAGTTTGTTAGATAAAGCGCATATGAACCAAAAGATTCCGTTTGATAAGTTTGCGTTGTTTGAATTTAACAAAGTCTACCAAACGGCGTGGGGACGTGATGCAGAAGATGTGCCGGTGGAGAGAAGCCAAATGGGTTTTGTGCTAGCCGAGCGAAAGACCAAAGGTGCAGCATACTACAAGGCGAAACTATATGTTGAAAAATTATTGGCAGAGTTGAATATTCCAGTAGTTTTCAAACCGATGACGACTGGAATTGCGATGGCGAAACCATATGAACCAAAGCGTGCAGCAGAAATATTTACGCGTGAGGGACAATTCGTCGGCGTAGTGGGCGAGTTCAAGGGTGCAGTTCGCAGGAACTTCAAACTGGAAGATTATGCGGCAGGATTCGAGCTAGACCTTGATGTGGTACTTGAAAATGTAAAGAATAAAGTCATAAGTAGTGATTTCGCCGTGAAAGACAAGGAAGACGTAACGATTACTACGACGAAAACTTATGCTGAGGTGCTTGCAGAAGTAGAGAAGGATAATCCGGGTGTTGAAATTACTCCACTCGGTATATACCAGCCAGAGGGCGCAAAAGCGAAGAATATTACATTCCATATCGTGAAAAAATAAGTTTGTATTTATTAGACTTATGCTATAATATAATATATGATATTGCTTGATAGTGTAACGAAGAAATATCCTGGTGACGAAGAACCAGCTCTGGATTCTGTGTCGCTACATATTGAGCCAAATGAATTCGTATTCTTGGTGGGTAAGTCTGGTGCTGGTAAGTCTACTCTAATGAAGATGATTACAAAGGAAGAGACGCCAGATTCTGGAAAGATTATTATTGGTGGGATTGATCTTGACTATGTAAAAAAGCGTCATATCCCAGGCTATCGTAGGCGCCTTGGCGTGGTATTCCAGGATTTTAAGTTGCTACCGCGCAGGACAGTATACGAGAACGTGGCATTTGCACTAGAGATTGTCGGGATGAGTAATAAAGAGATTCGCAACACAGTGCCGAAGGTATTGGAACTGGTAGACTTGTTGGACCAGTCGAAGAAATTCCCGGATCAATTATCTGGTGGTCAACAGCAGCGTGTGTCTATCGCACGTTCAATCGCGCGCCAGCCGAAGATTTTAATTGCAGATGAGCCGACGGCGAACCTAGACAAACTAACCACAGAAGAGATTATCGGTTTGTTGAAGAAGATTAATGATTTTGGTACGACGATTTTTGTAACAACACATAACGAGAATATCGTAAATAATTTGCAAAAACGTGTAATTACAATGAAGGGTGGCAAGATTGTTTCTGACCAGAAGAACAATGGTATATACAAATTGGATGAGAAACCGCAACCGGAAGCGCCAAAGCGTATCGTACAGACACCAGGGCATGCTTTGAGACGAAGGAGGGTGATTTAGATGGAGAAGAAAAAGTTGGTCAAAGCTGACGACAAAACTCTGAAGAAGGCAGCAAAACGCGGACTGAAGACGATTCGCAAGTCTCGCGCTCATCATCCAATTCGTGAAGAAAGTAGAATTATTAAATACGGTACGAGTGGTTTCGCGCGTAATATTTGGCTGTCAACTGCTGCAACAATGGTGATGGCTATCACGCTTATCATTTTGTTCGTGACGGTGGTAGCAAGTGTGATTTTGACTAATACTGCAGATCTCATGCGTGACAAAATCGATATCACGATTTACTTCAAGCCGAACACCTCACAAGAAAGTTTGAACGAATTGTCGGAGATTATTTCGAAAGATTCGAATATCAAGAGCGTGGTAGTATCTACGTCCGAGCAGGAATACGACAAATTCTTGGCTGAGAATGCCGACAGTAGTGAGATTATCGAAATCTTGGATGACGAAATGAAGAAAATGATGATTGCAAATATGCAGGCGACTATGCGCGTGAAAGTCTATAATGTCGATAATCTTGATAGTATTAAGAATCTAGTCGAAACAGACGCAACGTTCCAGAAAAATCTTGATGAAAGTATGGCGCCAACTTATGACGTAAACCAGGTCGAAATTGCGACGATTACGTCTTGGGCGAGAATTGCGAGGACTGGTGGTATGATTCTGGCTGGAGTGTTCTTAGTAATTTCTGTATTAATAATATTCAGCACGATTCGAATGGCGATTTTCTCACGTCGCGAGGAAATTTATATGATGAAGTTGGTTGGAGCGGAGAAGAATTTTATCCGCGGGCCATTCTTGGTAGAGGCAGAAATCTGCGGGCTAATAGCTGGCATAATTGCTGCAACAGTGAGTTATTTTGGATTTATGTTTGTAGCACCAAAGCTCGCGAACTATGGTATCAATGTAGATACAATCAAAGAAATCCTGGAATCCAATAAATTAATTTTCGTGTACTTGATATTTATGGGCATCGGCGTGTTGATTGGGCGTATCTCTTCATGGCTCGCTGTGGCGAAATACCTGCACAAAGATAATTAGGTTTGACATTTGTTACTACGTGTGCCATAATGGGCTTATGGCTAAACTCATGAAGACTAAAAAGTTTTTCGCCATGATACTGGCAGGGCTTTTGGTTGTGCCAACGCTAATTGGCGGAGTGTTTAGACAAGAGGATGCGTATGGTATTTCACTCGCTTGCCGCAATAGTCCAGAATGTATGGAGGCGGTAGAGAAAGAACGTAAGGCGAATCAAAATGCAGCATCGGCGAGTAGTTCGGCGGATATGTTACAGAAGAAAGTTCAGGAATTAAATGTTGAAATCGCTGGTAGAGAACTAGAAATCGTCGAAACTCAGGCGCAAGTAAAAGAACTTGAAAAGCAAATCAAAGAAACAGAAGAGAAATTAAAGAACGAGCAGGAAGCGTTGACGGAATTGCTTGTGGGGCTTCATTTCGAAGGAGATGCGGAGCCAATTACGATACTCGCGGGGTCGAGTTCGATTTCGGATTTGGCGGAGAGACAAGCGCGTAGCGAAGTGGTAAAGCAACAAATAAGTGCTACGGCGCAGAAGGTTAAAGAAGCCAAACTAAAGCTCGAGGAGGACAAAGCCAAAGTAGAAGAATTATTGGAACAACAGAAAAGTGCCAAGGCGGAGCTCGTAGCGAAGCGTACAGAGCAACAACAGTTGGTAGAGAAATACCAGAATGATGCCGCGGCATACGCGCAAGTTGCAGAAGATGCGAAGGCTGCGCAGCGTGCAGCAGAGCAAGCAGAGCAGGAAGCCCATCCAGAACGTTATTCGGGTAGTTCTTATACGGGCGTGAATACATATCCGTGGCAAGGTGACTGTCCGCAGCGACAAGATGACTATGGCACAGTTTGGAATGGATATTATATTGGTGGATATGTTTGCGAATGCGTGAGTTATACTGGCTGGAAGGCATATGAAGCTTTTGGCAAGGTGATTGCCTGGGGTAATGCTTATAGCTGGGACGACCGAGCACGTAGCTATGGATACCGCGTAGATCACACGCCGGAGGCGGATTCGATTGGCCAGGTAGACGGCGGTATGTATGGTCACGTATTCTGGGTGGAGAGCGTAAATGCGGATGGTTCTATTAACGTCACAGAATACAACAACGCCTATGCTACGAAATTGTATTCTGGTAGCTTCCATTACGGCGACTTCGGCGCACGTACAATTTCAGCAAGCGAAGTCTGGCAATACAATTATATTCACTTGAAATAAGATGTGATAATAGAGCGCTCCAAGGCGCTCTATTTTTGGTTATGCTTCGTTTCGTGTGCTATAATAGTTGATATGGAAAAGAAGAAAGAGTGGAAAGAGAAAAAAATTAGTTTAGGCAATGCGATTATCATGTCGGCGGTACTAGCTGTGGTTGGTATAGTAATTGGCGCGAATTGGAATGCGATTACGAGAGGTTTTTCGCCATATCTCGGATTGTCACAGACGGCTTCGGATATGGATTGGAGCAGCCTGGATGAAGTATATAGCAAGGTAGCAAGTACTTATAATGGTGAGATTTCCAAGGAAGAAATGATTGATGGCGCAAAGAAGGGGATGGTAGATGCGCTGGGTGATATTTATACTACCTATATGAATTCACAGGATAGTAGTGATTTTTATGATGATTTGCACGGGAATGTAGGCTCTGGTGTGGGTATTGAAATGGGAATGCGTGATGGCTATGTGAGAGTGCTGCGCGTGTTGCCTGATAATCCTGCTCTGAAGGCTGGCGTGATGATTGGAGATATTATTTATAAAGTGGACGGTGAAGAAGTCTACACGTTGTCGTCTGACGAAATTGCCAAGAAGGTACGTGGTGAGGCTGGCACAAAAGTGTCGCTCACGGTAGTGCGGGATGGCAAGGAGAAGACTTTCGACCTTACGCGCGAGAAGATTAATAACGTGTCGGCATATGTAGATTATGATGGCAACACAGCGATTGTCACTTTGACGCGATTTGATGAAAGCACTGGCAAAGACGTGCAGAAGATGGCGCAAGAATTTAGCAGCAAGGGTGTAAATAAAGTGATTTTGGATTTGCGTGGTAATGGCGGTGGATACGTGTCGGCAGCGCAGGACCTTTTGAGTCTCTGGCTAGACAATCAAGTGGTAGTAATTCAGAAATCTAGACACTTTGGTAATTCTACGATGAAGACTTCTGCTGGTAAGGCGGTGCTGAAGGATATGAAGACAATTGTGCTGGTAAACGGCTCGACAGCTTCGGCATCAGAAATCGTGGCGGGGGCTTTGCAGGATTATCAGAAAGCAACAGTGGTCGGGGAAAAGACATATGGTAAAGGTGTGGTGCAAAATCTATACACACTAGGTGATGGTAGCACGCTCAAGGTAACAACTGCGGACTGGTACACTCCGAACGAGAGAACGATTAATAATGATGGCATTACGCCGGATGTAGAAGTAGAGCGTTCGTACGAAGATATCAACAAAATGCGTGATCCGCAAATGGACAAGGCAAAGGGAATGTAATGAGAATCACGATCGCCACTGCTGTTTATTATCCAATGATAAATGGAGTGGCGGTTTTTTCGCATAATCTCGCAGTGGGGCTAGCGAAGCGCGGACACGAAGTGATGGTGATTTGTCCATCGCAGACTGGTAAGAATTATACGCGGACGGTGGATGGCGTGAAGACGGTGTATCTAAAGTCTACCACGATGAAGGTGTATCCAGATCAAGTGCATACGGTGCAGCCAAAGAAGAAGGTTATGGGGGTGGAGCTGCCGCATCTACTGTATAAGCATGGATTCAAGGTGTCGGTATTTCCGGCGAGGCAGGTGAGGAAGGCTCTTGATGACTTTCGGCCGGACGTAGTACACGTACAGGTGTCCGACCCGATAGGTCTCTCGGTGGTGTCATACGCGAGGAGGCATCATATACCGGTGGTGACGACTGAGCATAATCAGCCGGAAGTGTTGACGGAGCCATTACATGTGCCAGGATTCGTGAGAAGGCCGGTAAATGCGATGCTGAATGCGTATTTTGTAAATCGGCAGAGCAAGAGCGACTATGTGACGATGCCGACAGAACTCGCGATAGACAATTTGCTCGGCGAGAAAGATTTGGGCGTGCCGGTAAAGGCGGTGTCTAATGGGGTAGACCTCACGAACTTTCGTCCGGGGAAAGTGCCGAGTGCTATATATAATAAATATAGTATTTTGCCAAATGTTCCGACCGTATTATATATAGGGCGAGTAGATCCAGAGAAGAATGTAGAGATGGTAATAGAGGCGTTTGATGAGTGTCTAAAGACGGTGCCGGAGGCGCAACTAGTGATAGTGGGAGATGGCGTGGACAGGGCGAGGTTGCAGACGCTGGCGAAGCGTTTGGGAATTGCGAAGTCTGTGAAGTTTTTGGGCAGGGTGGTCGGTCCGGAACTATATGACTTGTATCGCGTGGGCTGGCTGTTTGCGACAGCGTCGGAAATTGAGACGCAGGGAATAGTGTTGATAGAGGCGGCGGCGTCGGGGTTGCCGCTCGTGGCAGTGAATGCCGGTGCGGTGGCAGAGGTCTGCCGGGATGGCGTGAACGGAGAATTGTTGTTGCCGGGCGATGTGGACGGTATGGCCGAAGCAATGGTGAAGATACTGAGTAGCAAGACGCTGCGCGAAAAGTATGCGGCGAATTCGGTAAAGGTAGCGGCGGAGCACGATTTCGCGCGGACGCTGGACGAGTTTGAGAAGATATATAAGGAAGTGCAAAATCCACAATTCCACTAACAAAATCGCCACAAAACCACTAATAAAACTGCCACAATTCCACTAATACCTCTGTTGTTTTGGTATTTACAAAGTATGCGTTTTAGGGTATAATAATTATACATAAGAAGGATTGTTATGAATTATAGACCCAGAATAATGGATACAGTAATCAAGAAAAAGTTAAAGTCTAGCGGAGCAGTACTGATTGAAGGCCCGAAGTGGTGCGGCAAGACAACCACGGCATCAGAAATCGCAAAAAGCGAGTTGAAACTTGGTAATCCAGATGCTCTGGAGCGGGCGAAGATGCTGATGCTGGGCGGAGTTGGCAATTTGCTTGATGGTGCTGCGCCGAGGTTGATTGACGAGTGGCAGAATATTCCGACGCTCTGGGATGCGGTGCGCTCCGAAGTGGATAATCGCAACAAGATGGGACAGTTCATCCTGACGGGTTCGGCGGTGCCGGTGAATTCGCGCGACATCAAGCACTCCGGCGTGGGGAGATTCGCTTGGGTGAAGATGCGTCCGATGTCACTCTATGAGTCTGGCGACTCTGATGGTTCGGTGAGCCTCGCTGATTTGTTTGCTGGGAAGAAAATCTCTGGCGAGAACCCACTGCGTTTGCGGGATTTGGCATTTGCGGTGTGCAGAGGTGGGTTCCCCTCGTTTCTCTTGATTCGCAACAAGGCGGACCAGTTGAGTATATCTCGCGAGTATTTGGAAGCGGTGATCCATTCGGATTTGGCACGGCTGGACGGAGTGAAGCGTAGTCCAGAATATATCCGCAAACTACTGCGTTCGTATGCGAGATTTCAGGGTGAGCAGGCGGCATTGACGGAAATTAAGAAGGACATGGGTGGTATCACTGGCGAGTCGCCGAATATTAATACTGTCGTTTCTTATCATGATGCGTTGAAAAAGATATTTGTGGTGGAAGACGTGCCGGCGTGGAACCCGAACTTGCGCTCGAAAACGGCGATAAGGACTTCGGATACGAGGTACTTCGTAGATCCTTCGCTCGCGACGGCGGCACTGGGGACGGAACCAGATGGTTTAATGCAGGACTTGAATACGTTTGGGTTTGTGTTTGAGACTCTGTGCATGAGAGACATCAGGGTATATGCTGATGCTTTGGGCGGCAGAGTGTCGCGTTATCGTGATAGTAACGGGCTAGAATGCGATGCCGTCATACATCTACCGAACGGCAAATATGGCCTAGTACAAATGAAACTCGGCGGAAGCGAAGAGGAAATTGAAGATGCAGTGGCAAAGATGGACAACCTCGCTGGAATCGTGGATGAGACCAGAGAGAAGGGTCCAGCCTTCAGGATGGTGTTGGTGGGTGTAGAAAAGTATGCGTATCGGCGCGAAGATGGGGTGTATGTGGTACCGGTGGGATGCCTCAGGCCGTAGGGGGGGGTTGCTGGCATTGTTTACTATTAGCGGGTGCCATCGGTGTGGCGCTTAGCGCTAAAAATCCTGGGTTTCCCACAGGATTTTTTGTGAAAATGGTTATTTTTAGTGTTTACTGTGCGGGAAATGTGATATAATGGTATTGCAATTATCAGAAATATTTAAAATGTAGGCAGTTTAATTTATTATATTGCACATGGCAAGCATAATAACGGCATCAGGATGGTGTCAGTATGCTTGGATGTGCAACTGCCGTTTGAGTATTTCTGATAATTGCACCCTCGTGGTGCCATTTCTGTATATGACCCATGAGAAATACTAAATAAGTGAGGTAAGTCATGCAGGTCATACAAAGAGCTAATAAACTAAATCATAAAAAGCGCTCTTTCTTTGCGTCTAGTTTTTTCTTCCGCCTGCTCGCCATTGCATTACGCTTACCAAATAGCAATGGCGAACAGGAGACACAAAGGACTGGACGGGTCCTGCCGGCTGCTATTGTTGGTTTAGTCGCTGTTCCTGCAGTCATGCTTAGTTCTACTGCTCCCGTTTCTGCTGCTGAAAGTAAACTAGATTTAACCATGTCTTCTGATATTATTTCCGTAGACATTGGCTCTGCTAATGCTAACGGTACGTTCAAGAAGTCAGCCAATAATACTATTTCTGTTACTACCGATCATTATACTGGATACACACTAAGTATTAAATCTATAGACACTTCTGCATCTACTACTTCTCCAGCACTGAAGAATGGTAGTGATACCATGCCATCCATTACATCATCACTCACCGAAGAACAATTCTCATCCATTAGTGCTACTAATTATAATAATAAGTATGGCTATCTTCCGAGTAAGATTTGCACTACTGCGAATGAATGTACTTCTAACACCTCATTCCTCCCAGCGCCAACACTGACTGGCGATATACTAGACAAGACCAGTTCTGCTAATCCTACTGCTAATACTTATACTATGGCCATAGGTGCTAGGATAGACCAGACTATCCCATTTGGGTCTTATTCTAATACGTTTGAAGTACTACTCGTCGCCAATGCTATACCATATACTATTGTATATAATGATGGTGTAGTAAGTGATATGCCAGTAGATGTAGATACTACTTCTATGACTAGTAGTGTTACTATCTCTAGTAATACTCCAGTGAGAGACGGTTATACATTTAATGATTGGTGCACTGTGCAAGTAGCAGATAATGAATCTTGTACTGGCACTACTTATGCAGCAGGCTCTACTTATACTCTAGACCAGACTGGCACAAATAATCTTCAGTTATTTGCGATGTGGAGCGGAAGTGGCGGAGGTGGATACGGTGAAGACCATTGTACTGGTAGCTATCCTTGTATGCAAAACATGCCAGTATCCACCTGTACTACTACCGCTACGGAAGTCCAGGATCGCCGTGATGGCAATGTCTACAAAATCCAACGTCTCGCCGATGGCAAATGCTGGATGCTAGATAACCTTCGCCTAGACCCAACACAAGTAGACCTAGCCACACTTCAGGGCAATACTAATGCCTCTAATCAAACCCTAGATTACTTTAAGAGCGACGAAGGTGGAAGAAGTGCAGGTAATAATTATGCCACAGCAGGCATAGGAAATCTAACGGAAGGAAATAGTTACTCAGTGCCACGCATAAACGCAAAGTATAAAGAAACTGTTCACTCAGATTCTAGTCTAAACTACGGCAATGGCTCACATAAATACGGTGTCTACTACAACTTCTGCGCTGCTACTGCAGGTTCGTACTGCTATGGTAACGGCACCAGTGCAGGCACTTCCGTAGGCGATGCTGGTGAAGATATCTGTCCGGCAGGTTGGCGTATGCCTACAGGCGGAGCCATTACTGTCACCACTGATGGTAAGGGTGAGTATCAAGCATTATATGCAGCATATAGTAGCAATGCTACAGGCTTTAGAAACGCCCTCTCTACTCCCCTCTCTGGCCGCTTCTACAATGGCTCGGCCGCCGATCAGGGCTCGTTCGGCTTCTTCTGGTCTTCTACGAGGCGCGGTGACGGCCCTATGTACTATCTCCGCGTGGATTCGTCCGTTGTGACCCCTCAGATCTACAGTGCTCGCTACGCCGGCTTTTCAGTACGATGCTTACTCCAGTAGTTGTTATTTAGCTTAGAGGTGATTAGATCTACTTCTTATTCTCTCCCCCAACTTTGCAATCTGGGAATAATCATTCAGCCTAAAAGGCTGAATGATGGAAAGGAAATGGTAAGATGAATAAAAATAAGATAAATAATGTGTTTCAAGCGAGTATTTTTGACAACGAGCCGGGCCAACGCCCGGCGAGTGGCAAAAATACCCCGGTAGAAAAGGCTGGCAAACGCAAAGAGATTACCAAAGAGCCAGCGACGACGCTGATGAAGACTGTGGCTGAAAAAGCTTTCGTAGAAAGTAAGGCTCGTAAGGTCTTCAGCCAAGAAGAAATAGACGAGATTCTAGACAAGAAGACGTTTGGTGAAGATCTTACGAAACAAGATCGCGCTATCCTCCGAATACAGTACAAGAAGATGAAATCTTGGGTGAAAGAAAAGGAAGCTGGGAACCAGTCGCAAGTTATAGCCATACCGTCGCTCACGGATGGCACGGATGAATTCTACAAAGTGTTTGATTTCTCTGCGCTGTATTATGTCTATCGCTTAGCGGATAGGATGGGTAGGAATGCTACGCTCAGAATAGATAAGGACGAACGGCCAAAGATGTTGTACCAGGCAAGTATTAAAGATATTGTAAAGTTTGCAGAGCAATTTCAAGAGCTGGAAAACCCTACCATTGAGAAAACGCTGGAGGGTATATATATTTTCACATTAAAGCGGCCGTTGTCGGACGAGGAATTGGGGCAATTGCGTGCGATTGAAGAAGAACGACGTGAACGACTCAATGGTATAGTGAAGCCAAAGGCGATGGATCCAGCAGTATTTCAATCTTTACTCACGGTGGTGCGTCAAGTGGCGCCGAAGGTGTGAAAATTGGAACGACATAATTATTATTTGGTCGGCGAGGATATGTTGAAGAATATATATCTGATGCTGGCATATTATTATGACTACGCGCAGGGATTGGTTGATAAAAGAGAATGTGCTGCAAAAATATTGCATAGCGTGAACGAACTCTTTGCGGCTCTTACGGTATTATCTGAAACACGAACTTGGGATGCGCCAGAATCACTGAGCGTAGGCGTGAATATTAATACGGTTAGAGAAATTGTAGAGAAGAATCTCGGGATCAAAACAGAGAGGTGAATGGACGATTTTTTTGAAATTATTAGAAGTGAAGATGATGCGCTTGCACGTGAGTGGCTGATGGCAGACGAGAAAAATTTATTGCTAGCTGAACTCTATATTGCAGAACAACAGGCGCGCAAGGGAGGGAAGCGCAAAACACGTGACACGCATGCATTTGAAGTGAGCCTATATGAGAACCTTTTAAGGCTTCGTGATGCGCTTTGGCGCGAGGAGTATACACCATTGACCGGTACGGCGCATGTAATTTTTGACCCTGTGCAGCGTGAGATTTTTGCCGCACCTTATTGGGACAGAGTAACGCAACATTGGGTGGTAAATAATATAGATCGATGGTGGGATAAAAGATTGATTTATGATTCGTATAGTTGTCGCGTAGGAAAAGGGACGAAGTTTGGCGTAGAGAGATTAAGACACCATATATTGTCTGTAAAGTTAAGTAATCCTACTAAGCGAGTTTTTGTAGTAAAACTGGACATTACTGGATATTTTATGCATATTAAACGGGAATTAATGTTAGCGAGAGTGTTATGGGGGTTAGATAGACAGTTCGATGGTAATAAAAGTAAGCGTTATAAAATGTTAAAACATGCAATTACAGAAATCATTCTAGACGACCCGATAGAGGGTGTGAGAATTGAGGGCTCGTATGAAGATTGGCGGAATTTGCCAGAGGACAAGAGCCTGTTTTGTCAACCGGAAGGGCAGGGGATGGTAATTGGGAACTTAACTTCGCAGGATTTTTCTAATATTTATTTGGATATGTTGGACAGATTTGTGACGTTACGCCTTGGTTGGAAGCATTATGGGAGATATGTGGATGATTTCTATCTTGTAGTAACCGAGGATGAACTTTCGCAGGTGAGGCGTGATATTAAGGCGATAGACACTTTTCTGAATGGAATAGGCCTAAGTCTTAATAGGAAGAAAACTCGCATAATCTCGATAGAGGAAGGTGTGCCGTTTTTGGGGATGGTGGTGAAGAGTGGTGCGATTGTTCCAGGAAAACGTATTAGGAATAATTTTTTGAATTCGGCATATAAGTTAGTAAATGGTGACGGATCGGTGGAATCTATCGTGTCGTATCTGGGGCTTTTGATGCATTCGAATAGTATAAAGATGACTTCGGATATTTTTGAGAGAGTTGGCTGGGAATACAATTGGTAGAAAGCCGATGGTAGACGTGTTCGACTTCGGATGGTGGAGTTTTGCTTGTGACGTCCGGAAGCCTCTCTGAGCTCCTTCCGGGCGTGGGAGATTTTTCTTTCGCAAAGTTCTGGGGGAGAGAATAAGAAGTAGATCTAATCATCTCTAAGCTAAATAACAACTACTGGAGTAAGCATCGTACTGAATTGCCGTTGTTGCGATTATTGTTGTTCTGAGGGTTCACATTGGACGAATTCACGTTGAGATTGTACATATTGTTGTCATTGTTCCTCGTAGAAGACCAGAAGTTGCCGTTGGAGCCCTGATTGTTGGCCGAGCCATTGTTGAAGTTGCCAGAGAGGGGAGTAGAGAGGGCGTCGTGGCCTGGTCGCCGAGAGTCTATGTATAGCAACATTACGTCCAATAATCCGCAGAAAGAATGCTCATGTATACCATTGGCCGTAGCCGCCGGCTTTTTTATACTCAGCTCATCGCTAAAGTGCATTCTTTGAACTTTGCTGTTAAAGAAACGGATGAGGCGATAGAGCGCTTGGTTGTTTGCAGCTCGCCGTCGCGACATCTGCGATATCTCCTCTATAATTATATATTATGCCTGAACGATTTGTATGATTTTGTGCGAATTGTTCAGTTGAGTGAACAATTTGCTTGGCTTTTGACAAATTGTTCAGCGGCGTTTACCGGAAGCATGATGCTTTTTCGCGATAAGTGCGGGTGTGGGGTTGAAATAATAATTGTTTAATGATACATTTGCTTTGGCGGGATTGCATTTTAGAGTAAAAACGCGAAGAGAAAGGAGGGCTATGAAGAAAGATTTAGAAATAAATCTACTCTTTGGTCTAATAAAGATCAAAAAGATTTCTTCCAAAAGGAAGAAATCTAAATAACCCTTAACGTAATTCTATCGCGCTACGCTAATTAAGTCAAGGCCTTTTCGGGTCTTCGCGCCCGTAAGGGTAGCAACCCCGCCAGAACGGGTCATTTTTGAATATTATATGGTATAATATATTATTATGGATAGATATGAACCACTGAAGATTGAAGCAAAATGGCAAGAGAAATGGGAAGCGGAGCAGCCATATCGGGCGACAGAGAAGCCTGGCGTGCCAAAGATGATGCTCGCAGAGATGTTCCCATATCCGAGCGGAGCTGGGCTTCATGTGGGACATGTGCGTAACTTTACTATCGTGGACGTCCTGACGCGATTTTATGAGCAGCAGCGGATGAATGTGATGCGCCCGTTTGGGTATGATACCTTTGGTCTGCCGGCGGAGAATTATGCGATAAAGACTGGTGTTTCACCGAAGGTGGCGACCGCGACGAATATCGCGAATTTCCGTAAGCAGGCGAAGCGACTGGGTTTCGCAATAGACTGGTCGCGCGAGATAAATACCTCTGATCCAGAATACTACAAGTGGACGCAGTGGTGTTTCTTGCAACTCTACAAGAAGGGTCTGGCTTATCAGAAAGAGTCGTATCAGTGGTGGTGCCCGGAGGATCAGACGGTGCTTGCGAATGAGCAGGTAGAGAACGGCAAGTGTTGGCGCTGTGGGCGCGAGGTAGAAAAGAAGAAGATGAAGCAGTGGTTCTTCAGAATCACTGAGTATGCGGACGAGTTGTTGGACGAGATTGATGCGTTGGACTGGCCGGAGAAAATCAAAACGATGCAGAAGAATTGGATCGGCCGCAGCGTTGGCGCAGAAATTGATTTTGAAACGACGGATGGAGCGCCAAAGATCACAGTCTTTACGACGCGGCCGGATACGATTCTGGGGGCGACGTTCCTCGTGCTGGCGCCAGAATATCCTGGACTAGATTATATTGTGAGTGATGATTGCCGTGATGCGGTGGCAAAGTATAAGGCTGATGCGCTAAAGAAGTCCGAGATTGAACGTCAGGAAAATAAGGAAAAGACAGGCGTCTTTACTGGTGCTTATGCCGTAAATCCGGCGACTAAGGAAAAAATTCCAATTTGGGTGGCGGATTATGTACTAGCTGGATATGGCACGGGCGCAATCATGGCGGTACCGGCGATGGATGAGCGCGACCGTGAATTTGCAGAGAAGTTTGATTTGCCGATCGTGGAGACAGAGCTCGTCGATAGAGATTTGTATGGTACGCCGAAAGTGACTTACAAGATGCGTGACTGGCTGATTAGCCGTCAGCGTTATTGGGGCTGTCCGATTCCGATTGCTTATGATAAAGACGGCAACCCGCATCCGATTCCGGAAGACCAGTTGCCGGTAATGATTCCAGAAGTAGATGATTATCGTCCAGATAATTCTGGTCGCTCTGCTCTCGCAAAGGCGAAAGATTGGCTAAAAGTAGAAATTCCAGTGACCGACCCGAAGACTGGCAAGACTCACATGGAAGAAATGACGCGCGAAACAGATACGCTCGATGGCTACGCGTGTTCGTCGTGGTATCTCTGGCGTTATGCTTCGCCGCACGACACGGAATATGCCTGGAACCCCGAAGCAATTAAATATTGGGAGCCAGTGGATGTGTATGTGGGCGCAGATCATGCGGTGGCGCATTTGTTGTATATCCGGTTCTGGTGTAAGTTTTTTGCGGATGAAGGATTTTTGCCGTTCCGCGAGCCGATCAAGAAATTAATCTATCATGGTTACATTAATGCACCAGATGGTAAGAAGATGAGTAAGTCCAAGGGCAACGTAATTGACCCGCTAGATGTGATAAATGATGGATATGGTGCAGATACGCTTCGCACTTATGAGATGTTTATTGGACCGGTGGAACTCGATGCTGCGTGGGACCCACGCAGTGTGGGTGGCGTGTATCGATTCCTGAATCGATGTTATAATCTAATGACAGATAAAGGTAAGGAATCGGCAGCAGCGTGTCCTTCGGACACGCTCCGGGCCGCTCAGGCCAAGTCTTCAAGGTCCGCAGAACACCGTGCTACCGATTCCTTACCAAGTTCTGAAAATTGTGCCATTAGGCATAAGACAATTAAGAAAGTGACAACCGATATACACAAGTGCAACTTCAATACGGCGGTGGCGGCGCTGATGGAATATGTGAATGAACTGTATAAGGTCGGGGCGACAGCTGAAGACCTCGTGGTACTTGCAAAATTGCTCAAGCCTTTCGCGCCACACTTGGCGTCAGAAATGCTGGAAAGATTAGAGGCAGACGATGAGTGGCCGAAGTGGGATGAGAAGTATCTGGTAGATGAGAATGTAGAAATCGTAGTGCAAGTGAATGGCAAACTTCGTGCGAAACTAAATATTGCCGCAGATGATGCAACAAACGAAGACAAAGTCAAAGAACTCGCATTTGCAGATGAAAGAATCCAAAAATACACCGCTGGTGGTGTAAAGAAAGCCATCTTTGTGCCACGAGCGAAGCTGCTCAATCTCGTTGTATAATTATGCGTAAACATTTATTGTCACAGCATTTCCTGAGGAACCCGCGACTAGCGCTAGTACTAATTGGGCATTCAAATCTGAAGAAGCGTGATTTGGTAGTGGAGATTGGTGCGGGTTCTGGTGTGATTACGAGCGCTCTCTCGCGCAGGGTACGTAAGGTGATTGCGATAGAGCCGGACCATGAGACTGCGGCAAAATTGCGGGAAAATTTGGCGCGCCGCAATTGTGATAATGTAGAGGTGGTGGAGCAGGATTTCCTAGAATATCAATTGCCAGATGAACCGTACAAAGTATTCTCGAACCCGCCGTTTCATCTCAGCTCGGCGATAGTGCACAAGCTGCTTGAAGCAGAGAATCAGCCAGAGGCGTTTTATTTGATTTTGCAAAAACAATTCGCTCTGAAACTACTCAATACTGATAGACATTACACGTCACAGCTAGGCCAGGCGCTGATTCGTGAGTATCAGACAAAAATCCGTCTGCCGCTAAAGCCGACAGATTTTACGCCGCCACCGGCAGTACCAACGGTGCTATTTGAAGCAAAAAAGATTAGAGATTCTTTAGAGCGCGCTTGATAGCGGGACGGTCAAAACCAAGGATGCGCTCGCCGTTGATCTCGGTAACTGGTACTGAAGTGATGTCAGGATGTTTGGTGGCGTCTACTTCTCGGTAGGCGATGCCTTTGCTGTCTAGCCAGTCCATCAGAGCGTGGCAATACGCACAAGTAGGTGTAGTGTATACTTTAATCATAAATTCATTATACCATAAATCGCAATGCCGGCGGCGACGGAGACGTTGAAAGACTCCTTTTGGCCGCGCATTGGTATTTCTACGAACAGGTCAATTATATCGTAGAGTGAATTATCTATGCCGGATACTTCTTCGCCGAGAACAAGGACAACTTTGTCTTTTAGGACAGATTTTAGGGCGGGATTATTGAGAGCAAACAGTGGCACGTTGGAGATATTGTTTTCGAGCCCAACGATTTGCCAGCCATCACTACGAAGCTTCTTTAACTCCGAAATTATATCACCGGACGAATAAATATCTAGCATATCTTCGGCGCCAAGAGCGGTCTTATGAATTTCGCGATCTAGTTTGTCGCGAAGATGCGGCAGGAGATTGGTATCATGAATACGAGGAGTATAGCCGGACAGAATGACTTGTGACACGCCAAAGCCCTCAGCCGTACGTAGAATCGCGCCGACGTTATAACATGAACGGATGTTATGCAGGGAAAGAATTAATTTCATGAAACTATGATATAATAATATCTATGGATTGTCAAAAAGTAACAGTTGTGCCAACCGAAACCGTAGAAGGTTATGCGGTGGCTCTTAGTTCCGAAAATGGAATCCGGGAATTAATGCGCATTAAGGAGCGCGACTTTGATTCGGGGAAAGTTTTTACTTTGGTGCCGGAGAGTAAGGAGGCGATTAAAAAGTACGTGGTGGTTTCCGAGCGAGCACAGAAGCTGATCGATAAATATATTCCGGGTGAAATTACTTTGATTTTGCCAAAAAATCCGGATTTTCATCACTTCTACTATGACCATTATGATACGATTGGGATTCGCATACCCGACCATCCGCTATTCGAGGAGCTTTTGCCGAAGACTGGCGCTCTCCTTCTAACTTCGGCGAACCCGCGGGGCGGTACACCAAAGTCTATTACTGGACATAGACCATCTACAATAGTGGATTTGACGGGAGAAACGCCAAAAATCGTGCGTCAAGGCGAGTTGGTGGTTGAGCTATAGTCGGAGGCACACAACCTATATAGTATATATAGCGGAGATTCACTTGATTTTTGGCCTGTTTGGTGGTACAATGGGTAAAATTATGTATTATTAAAGGAGTAAAATGCCTGAACCGAAAAAACAGAGCAGCCCACGCAAGACCGGACTTCGCCGAAGTCATCTTCGCCTGAAACTTGCTCGTAGAGTTAACAAAACATCACCTGTCAAGGTCTTTGAAACCAAGAAAAAGACCCCAAACTTGAAAGTAAAAACTATTAAAAGTAAAGAAGCTTAACGTATGGCTAGCAATCGACATTTAGGTAGAGTAATTGTTTTACAAAGTTTGTACGAATACGAACTGAGAACCCTCGCAGCGGACCCAGAAGTCGATTTGGACATAATAATAGCGAAGAACATTGAGCCTTATGAAAAGGCGCTGGGGGATACGGAGTTTGTTTATAATCTCGCGCATAAGGTCGTTGAGAATTTTGAGTCGCTTGATAAGGCGCTCACTCCTATGGCACCAGAGTGGCCGATTAGTTCTATTGCCGCTATTGACCGAAATGTCCTGAGGATGGGGCTATACGAACTTTCGGAATGCCGTGATACGATTCCGCCGAAAGTTGCAATTAATGAAGCCGTAGAGCTTGCGAAAGCTTTTGGTTCTGATAATTCGTCACGTTTTATTAATGGCGTACTCGGAACTGCATATCGCAAACTTGGCATTGTAGAAGAACAAAATAATGGATCAAAAGATAAAGCCGTCAAGGCCGGTGCAAAATCGTCCGCGCAGCCTAAATCGACCGATGCCCCAGAGGACAAATCTCGGGCCAAGGCGTCCGATGACGCAGGCGGAACCGACAGCGCGAAGAACGCTTAAAGTTCCTGAGGCGTTGCCGACAGAGCAGCAAGTCAAAGATTCACCGTTAAAAAAGATTACATCGGTTTTCCGTAAGAAAACCACGATTCAAGAAATCGTGCGCGAACCAACTTCTGGTGGGATTGTTTTTAGATTGTCGCACGACCAGAAAGATGTAGAAATTCTTTTGATTCAAGATTCAAAGGGTCGTTGGACGATACCTAAGGGACATATCGAGCCAGGAGAAACGGCCAAGATGACTGCAAGACGCGAAATTGAAGAAGAAACAGGGCTAAGAAACTTTTCGGTTCTTTCTTGGTTGGGAAAAATTCATTTCAAATATCGCAGGACGGATAAATTGGTCTTGATGACGACGCAAATATATTTGGTGCAGTCGCTAGATGCGCGTGAAATGCCGACTGGCGAGAAGTGGATGCGTGGTATTAAGTGGTTTTCATTTAATGACGCGCTTAATGCGATTGAATACGAAGATATTGAAAAACTAATGCTAATTGCGAAAAAGAAAATTCGCGCTGGCGATTATTAAATAATTGGCTGGGTGGCCAGGAGAAGAAATGAACAACGAAATAACTTTGGGAGCAGTTGATTTGACGCCGTACAAAGAGTTTGCAAAAGAGCGGCTGGGATTTGATTTTAATGATATTAATCTCTTGGTAACCGCTCTTACGCATCGTAGCTATGTCAATGAACATCGTAATATCAAGGTCGAGCATAACGAAAGACTAGAATATCTCGGCGATGCTATTCTAGAGATGGTGACTTCGGATTATTTGTATCGAACATATAATGAGCCGGAGGGAATCATGACATCGCTTCGCGCTGCGATGGTACGCACGGAATCAATCGGCGCGGCTGGGTACGAACTCGGATACGAGCCTTTGGTACGCTTGTCGCGAGGTGAGAAGCATGGCCTCGAGCGTGCGCATGAAGTGATTATGGCGGATTGTTTTGAAGCGGTAATTGGTGCAATATACCTAGATCAGGGTTATGATGTGGCGAAAGATTTTATTTACAAACATATTATTTCGAAATTAGATGATATTATCCGCGAAGGGACTTGGCGCGATGCAAAGTCTTACGTGCAAGAATTGGCACAAAAGTCTAAGGGCGTAACTCCACGTTATCGTACTTTGGGCGAAAGTGGACCGGATCACGATAAGCATTTCACGGTGGCACTCTACATTGACGACGAAAAAATTGCAACTGGTGAAGGGCACTCAAAACAAGAGGCACAGACAAATGCTGCAAGAGCAGGCGTTAAGAAACTACGCGAAATGCTTGGGCCGGAAGTTGACCAGTTCAAGAAGAATCTACAATCCGAGGAACAGCAATAATCACATCAGTTTGCGGTTCGCTGCACGCCGGGAACAAAAAATAATTTCCGTCAAGTCTGCGCCGAAATTACAGTTTCGTACTCGACTTGGGAAATTATTTTTTCGTTCTCGGGCTTGCTCAATGCAAGCTGCTGTGATTATTACTGCTCTTCAGCAGGTGCTTCTGCGGCTGGAGCTTCTTCAGCAGGGGCTTCTTCTTTTGGTTGGTTCTTGCGAAGCTTGTCAGCGTGCTTAGCTTTGACTGACTTCTTTGGGGCTTCTTTGTACCATTTTGGAAGCTTGACGCCGTTCTTCTTCAAGATGAAGGCTACGCGGCTAGATGGCTGGGCGCCATTATTTAAATATTTTTCCACCAACTCTTTGTCAAGAGTGAGGGCCTTAGTGGCTGGGTTGTAATTGCCGACCTCAGCTACGACGCGACCCGAGAGTGGGTGGCGCTGCGCTTCTTGGACGATTATCCGATACGTTGGGTAATGCGTACGGCCATTACGTTGCATGCGAATCGCTAGCATTGTTTCTCCTTAAATTAATTATCCGTATAATTGTAGCATGTTTTTCTCATAAATTCAAGTGGTGAAAAGTTAAGTAAAATCCAACAATGTGGTATAATTAGAGAGGAAAACTTAAATGGAGAAAATATGGCTACTATTGACCAACAATTCGTAGAATACATCGTAAAAACCTTAGTCAACAATCCAGACAAAGTTGTGGTGGACCGCAAAATCGACGAAAAAGGCGTGCTCTTATCACTGACGGTAGATCCAGAGGATGTAGGCCGTGTGATTGGCAAGCGTGGTGTGACTGCACAATCTATCAGAATGCTACTTCGTGCACTAGGCACTAAGCAGGATGCCCGCTATAATCTAAAGATTGTAAACACTGACGGTGATGGCGATCATCAAATACACAATACACACGAGACGCCAGCAGACGAAGAGCCAGTGGCGGAAGCTGCAGAAGAGGAAGTCGAAGAGACATCTGAAGACGACAACACTTCGGAGCTTGCCGAGAAGACTCGTGCAGAGCTTGCGGATCTTGACGATCTCGATATATAACTAACATTAACAAATCCGCCGCGTAGTCGGCGGATTTTTGTTCAAAAAAGTTATTGACAAATGATTTATAATGGTTATAATTAAATTAAGCTAACTAACTGCGAGTCGGCTTATAAATAATCAATTCTCCCGTTGAGAGTTTATATATGTCTAAAAAACGCCCTTTGTCGTTGAGCAAACTGGGTGTTTTTTGGTGGATTCGAGAGGTAATTTTCGGTGATTTTGGTATTGTATTATTCTTGGAAGTGTGGTATTCTAATTTATAAGAAGTAGTGTGCCCTGTTTTTATTACTTATGAGATTTGGCGAGTCTCAGGGGGAGACAGGACAGTAATCTTCGGCGCTGAGACAATTTGAGAACCTAGAAAAGGAGTTATTCCGGGGTCTTAACTATTGTCAAAAAGATACTAAACACTAATAAATAAAGGATAAAATGGCTACAAAACCGAAGTCTGGTGAACGTGTGTTTTTCACCGAAGGCGATCAAGCCCTTCCGATTCCTGATATGATTGCACATCAGAAGGATTCTTGGGATGATTTCGTCAAGAACGGACTAAGGGAAGTTTTTGCTGAGCTTAATCCGATTGACGATTATACTGGGCAAAAGTTATCTCTCCGTTTTAAAGATTATTATTTTAAAGACCCGAAAGAGGACGAAAAGACTGCAAAGTACAACCTCGCTACTTACGAGGCGCCTCTTCATGTATTGGTCGAGCTAGAGAACAAGGTAACTGGCGAAAAGAAAGAACAGGATATTTACTTTGGTGACTATCCTTGGATGACCGAACGCGCTACCTTTATTATTAACGGTACAGAACGCGTTATCGTGTCGCAGCTGATTCGCTCGGCTGGTGTATTCTTCAACGCAGAGACAATTGGACTCAAGCGTTACTACGGTGCAAAGGTGATTCCTGGTCGTGGTGCTTGGCTAGAGTTCGAGACTGCTGCGAATGGTTCTCTTAGCGTAAAAATCGACCGTCGTCGCAAGATTCCAGTAACGACGTTCCTTCGCGCACTTGGCATGACCAAGTCCGAAATCAAGAAGGCATTTGAAAATGTCGATACTGGTGACAGGAAGTTTATTGATATCACGTTGGACAAAGATACCACGTCTAGCCAGGGCGAAGCATTGCTCGAAGTATATCGTAGGATTCGTCCAGGCGATCTCGCTACGGTAGAGAACGCGAAGTCGATGATTGAGAGAATGTTCTTTGATCCAAAGCGTTATGATTATTCAAATGTTGGTCGCTTCAAGATGAATCGCAGACTTGGCTTTGATACGCCAAATGATTCTGCGCACCGTACTTTGCAGATGCAGGATGTGGTGGCAATTATTTCTGAGATTATTCGTCTCAACAATACGCAAGAAGCGCCAGATGATATTGACTCTTTGTCAAATCGTCGTGTGAAACTAGTCGGCGAACTCGTACAAAGACAATTCCGTCTCGGTATGCTTCGCTTACAGCGTAATATTCTAGACCGTATGTCAATGGCAAGTACTGATGATGTAACGCCGTCGCAGTTGCTCAATTCTCGCCCAGTTGTGGCTGCCGTAAAGGAATTTTTCTCTACTTCGCAGCTTTCACAGCTCATGGACGAAGTGAACCCATTCTCTGAGCTAGCACATAAGCGCCGTCTAAGCTCGATGGGTCCTGGTGGTCTTACTCGTGAGCGTGCTGGATTTGATGTACGTGATGCTCACCCGACTCACTATGGCCGTATTTGTACGGTAGAGACACCAGAAGGTGGTAACGTAGGTCTCGTACTTAACTTTGCTACTTACGCGAGAATCAATGAATATGGTTTCATTGAAGCGCCTTATCGCGTAGTTAAAAACGGCAAGGTGACTGACGAAGTAGTATATATGGACGCTGATACTGAGCAAGACAAAATTATCGCCGATGCTTCAGTAAAACTAGACAAAGATGGTAAGTTTGTTGAAGATTGGGTATCTGCTCGCGTACATGGTACGCCAGCTCAGGTAGAAGCTTCTCGTGTGACGCACATTGATGCAGCACACAAGGAAATTCTCGGTGTATCAGCATCACTCATTCCATTTGTTGAGAAAAACCGTGTCGACCGCTCCCTCATGGCCTGCGCCATGCAGAAGCAAGCAGTGCCACTACTTAGAACTGATAATCCAATTGTTGGTACTGGTATTGAGCGTGAAGTCGCTAAGAACACTTCACAACTAGTCACTGCATCTGGCAATGGTGTCGTAAAGAAAGCCGACGGCGTATCCGTCATTGTAACTTACGATAAGGGCGGTGACAGAGAATACAAGTTGCAGCACTTCGAGAAGACCAATGACGATCGTTGTTATAATCAGCGTACTGTCGTAGCACGCGGTCAGAAAGTAAAGAAGGGCGATGCTCTTATCGAAGGCGCATCGATTCATGATGGCGAACTCGCACTTGGCCGCGACCTCTTGGTAGCATTTATGCCATGGCGTGGTTACAACATGGATGACGCTATTGTGATTTCTAACCGTTTGGTAGAAGATGATACTCTTACTTCTATCAACATCAAGGATTTTGACGTAGAAGTACGTGAAACAAAGCTTGGTCCAGAGCAAGTAACTCGCGATATTCCTAATGTATCTGAGCACTCGCTTCGTCATCTTGGTGAAGATGGCATTGTGACCGTTGGCTCTGAAGTGAAGAATGGCGACATTCTCGTTGGTAAGATTACTCCTAAGGGCGAGCAAGAGCTCAGCTCTGAAGAGAGATTGCTCCGTGCTATCTTTGGCGAAAAAGCCAAGGACGTACGTGATACTTCCGTGCGTATGAACGGTTCTTCGACGGGTAAAGTAGTCGATGTGCGTGTCTATACTCGCGAACAAGGTCACGAGCTCAAAGCTGGCGTAATTATGCAAATTAAAATCTTTGTAGCTGAAATGCGCAAGATTGGTGTGGGTGATAAGCTCGCTGGACGTCACGGTAACAAGGGTGTGGTATCCCGCGTACTCCCAGTGGAAGATATGCCATTTATGGAAGACGGTACACCAATTGATATCGTGCTTTCGCCAATGGGCGTACCTTCACGTATGAACCTCGGTCAGTTGTTTGAAACTCACCTTGGTATGGCGGCTCGCGCACTTGGATACAAGGTCGCGACCCCATCATTTAACGGTGTACCTGACGAAGTAATTTCTGACCAATTAGAGAAAGCTGGATTTGCTCGTGATGGTCGTGTACAGCTATACGATGGTCTAACTGGTGAACCATTCAATGAGAGAACATCTGTTGGTGTAATGCACATGCTAAAACTTCACCACATGGTGGAAGATAAGATTCACGCTCGTTCAACTGGTCCTTATACAATGGTGACACAGCAGCCACTCGGTGGTAAGGCTCAGAACGGTGGTCAGCGTTTCGGAGAAATGGAGGTGTGGGCACTCGAAGCTTATGGTGCTGCTACTACACTTCAGGAAATGCTCACTATTAAGTCTGATGACGTCTATGGACGTGCGAAGGCATACGAAGCAATCATTAAACACGAACCAATTGAAGGTCCGAAGCTTCCAGAAGGCTTTAACGTTCTCGTGAAGGAACTTCAAGGTCTTGGTCTCAAGGTAGACCTCTTGGATCACGGTGAATCTAATGATGCAGGTGATGTGATTGAGCGCACATCTCGTGAAATTGAAAAATCAAAAGATGATCAATCGATTTATGATCAACATAAGAAAGACACTGAACCGCAAATCGTTGATCTTGATGACGAAGAAGCGGCCGCAATGATGGCGGAAGAAGGTGTCGAAATAAAAGAGGGCGATGAAGAGTCTACGGATAGTTTCGCAGAAGAAGAGGAACTAGACGAAGGTACAATTGACCTCGGAGAGGAGTTCTAATATGGCGTGGATGGACAACTTTATTAGTGCTTCAGACTTTGATTCAATTCGCTTGTCGGTAGCAAGTCGCGACGACATCTTGAATTGGAGCTACGGTGAAGTAACCAAGCCAGAGACGATTAACTATCGTACTCAAAAACCAGAACGTGATGGTCTGTTCTGTGAGAGAATCTTCGGACCAACAAAAGATATTAATCCACACGATAGCAAGCTGAAGGGTGTACGTTCACGCGAGGCGGCAGTCGATAAGGAAGGTAATCTCGTCACGAAGTCAATTACACGTCGTGAGCGTATGGGCCACATTTCGTTAGCTGCGCCAGTTGCACACATTTGGTTTATGCGTGGAATTCCATCAGCTTTGTCGCTTTTGCTCGATATTACAGTTAAGAATATCGAAAAGGTGGTTTATTTTGCAACGTATCTTATTACCGATGCAAAGACTGATGAAATTCAGAAGACTCTTGAAAGTCTCGAAGGCCAGACTATGGCCGCACGTGATGCGATTCGCTTGCGCTATGAGAAAGAATCAAAGGCCGACAATGCTGACGTAAAGGCACTCGCCGAGGCACAGACTAAGGAGCTAGAAGAGCTTGAGTCTGATTATGCCGCTCGCAAGTCGATGCTAGAATCTTTCAAGAAGGGTGGCGTAATTACGGAAGTCGAATATCGTAATCTTCCAGAAGAATACGAAGATTTGATCACTGTAGAGATGGGCGCACAGGCAATCAAGAAATTGCTTGATGAAATCGATCTTGATAAGTTGATTGAAGATTTGCGTGCTGAAGCTGCTGAGGCTAAAGGCCAGAGAGAGAAGAAGCTTCAAAAGCGTCTCAAGACTCTTGAAGGCATGCAGGCTGCGGGTATCAAGCCAGAGGATTTGATACTTACAGTAATTCCGGTGATTCCACCAGATCTACGTCCAATGATTGCACTTCCTGGTGGTCGTTTTGCGACGTCGGACCTCAACGATTTGTATCGCCGCGTAATTAACCGTAACAATCGCCTGAAGAAGTTGATTGACCTTAACGCTCCAGAAGTGATTTGCCGCAACGAAATGAGAATGTTGCAGGAAGCTGTTGATGCTCTTATTGATAACTCTGCAGCGCATGGCTCTCGTGGCGCAAATTCCACCAATGGTCGTCGCAAACTGAAATCATTGTCTGACCTTCTCAAGGGTAAGCAGGGTCGTTTCCGTCAGAACCTTCTTGGCAAGCGCGTAGACTACTCTGGTCGTTCTGTAATTGTGGTAGGTCCAGAGTTGAAACTCAACGAATGCGGTCTGCCAAAGCAAATGGCGCTTGAGCTATTTAAACCATTCGTGATTTCATGGTTGATTGCTAATGAGCATGCAAATAATATTCGTGCAGCTTCACGTCTAATTGAAGCGAAGGAAACTATTGTTTGGGATGCGCTAGACGACGTAATTAAGGGTAAGTATGTACTTCTCAACCGTGCTCCGTCACTTCACCGTTTGTCAGTTCAGGCTTTCCAACCAAGACTGATTGATGGTAAGGCAATTAAGCTTCATCCACTCGTGGCGTCTGGCTTTAACGCAGACTATGATGGTGACCAGATGGCAGTACATCTACCGCTTTCTGAGGCCGCTCAGACGGAAGCCAGAGAGCTGATGTCTGCTTCGAAGAATCTTTTGAAGCCAGCTGATGGTTCTCCAGTACTTGCGATTTATCAGGACGTGGTGCTTGGTGCATATTATCTGACTTATGATAAGCCAGGTACGGATCAAGGCGATCCAAAGGCATTCTCGTCGGTTTACGAAGCTGAAATGGCTTATGATCAGGGAATTATCGCTCTTCAGACCCCAATTCGTGTGTTTGCGAAGAAGGAAATTCGCGATACTACCCTCGGTCGTGTGATTTTCAACGAGATTTTGCCAAAGGAATATCCATACGATAACTCCGTCCAGACCAAGAAGCATTTGTCTAAAGTTATGGCAGATATCTTTGATTTGTACGGTGCAGATGTGATGGTGAAAGTTGCTGACGATCTCAAGGATTTGGCGTTCGAATACGAAACGGTCGCATCGATTTCTACCGCAAAAGATGATTATCCTACCTACGATGAAATTGATGACTTTATCGCAGAAGGCGATGCAAAGACGGCGCTAATTCAGCAACAGTACAATGATGGTCTTGTCACCGATGAAGAGCGCTACAAACTAACGATTGCCAACTGGCGTGATATTGACAAGAAGATTTCGGAGTTCTTGCAGAGCAAGCTCTCTGAAATGGACACCGATATCGCAGTGATGGTGAACTCTGGCGCTCGTGGTAATATTTCCAACATCAAGCTCGCTTCGGCAGAGATTGGTATCATGGTGGATATTAACAACAACGAAATCGAGCTCCCGGTGAAGTCGTCTTACAAGAAAGGTCTTAACACTCTAGAGTCCTTCATCGCGACGCGAGGTGCTCGTCAGGGTCAGGTATCTACGGCTCTTCGTACGGCAGACTCTGGTTACCTTACTCGTCGTCTCGTCGATGTGTCGCAAGACGTATTTACGACTGACGAAGAGGCGGAAGACCCAGGCTTTACTGTATATAAGTATGAGACAGAGCTATCTGGTATCGACTTCTCTGCACGTATCGCTGGTCGTTACACTGCAGAAGCAGTTCCTGGATATTTGGAAGCTGATCAACTAATTTCGAATGAAGTTGCCAAGCAAATCGAGGCAGACGAAAACATTGACTCTGTAAAGATTCAATCTGTTCTTTCGACGACTGCTGTTGAAGGCGTGCCACGCAAGGCTTACGGTATCGATATGGCTACCCGTGCATTGGTGGCTGCACATGAACCAGTCGGCGTGATTGCGGCTCAGTCACTTGGTGAACCAGGTACCCAGCTGACGCTTGATACCAAGCACGGTTCTGGTGTGGCAGGTTCTGGTGCTATCGCACGTGGTCTTCCTCGTGTAGAAGAGCTTCTTGAGGCTCGTACGCCAAAGGGTCAGGCTTACGTATCGCCAATCGATGGTGTCGTAGAAGTCTGGGAGGATAATGGTCATTATGTAGTCCAAATTACTCCACAGTCCGGTGATATCAAGAGATTTGAGCTCGATGGTCGCAAGCCAGCGGTAAAGGACGGTCAGTCGGTCAAGGCGGGCGCAACTCTCATCAAGAAGAGTGGCGACAAGCCAGCCGTAAAAGCAACCAATGATGGTATCGTAGAACTTGTCAAAGACGCGGTTATCTTGGTATCTGCGGCTACTGCTTCGGCAAAGATTGAAATCCCAGGTGAAGCAGAACTCGTTGTAAAGTCTAACGACAGCGTCCAAGCGGGCGATCGTTTGACGACTGGTTCTTTGAACTTGCAAGACTTACTCAAATACAAGGGCATTGAGGAAACTGAACGTTACATCATGAACGATGTTCTATCAGTCTACTCTGCGCAAGGTCATGAGATTTCACCAAAGCACCTTGAGATTTTGGTACGCCAGATGTTCTCACGTGTACAGGTGAAAGAGCCAGGTGATTCTGATTTCGTAGCTGGAGATATCGTCTCGAAGGCTGCCGTAATCGAAGAGAACAACAAGCTAGAGGCAGAAGGCAAAGAGCCGGCAACCTATAGCAACTTGCTCCTCGGCATTACGAAGGTCTCTATCTTCTCTGATTCGTTCTTGTCAGCAGCATCCTTCCAGGATACCACCCGTGTGCTTATCAATGCGGCTATCAATGGACGTGTTGATCACTTGAAGGGCCTAAAGGAAAACGTGATTATTGGTCGCAAGATTCCTGTAGGTACTGGTGTTGCTCCTATCGAAGATTTCGAAATGCCGGAGTCTAAAGAGCCGACAGAAGAAGATCTAGAGAATCTTTAACAACTAGATAATATCACTCGTGGCCGCGTCCGGCCGGCCCGTCGCCACGGGCGGCCGGCGCTAATTCTCGCGCTGCCGCGCTCCGAAATGCCACGAGTTGATATTATCCTAGTTGTTTTTTGTTATCTGCTACTTAGTGCTCGACCTGATTTGTTGACGAAACTTTCGCTTGGGCTTGCAAAATGCTCACAAGGAGATAGTATTTTTATTCTTCCAAAATCTCCATAAGTGTGATATTATTATAGGTAGTACTGTAAAGAGGTTTTATGCATTTCAAGAATATTTTCAAATCCCTGAAGAACAAAGACATGCTAAAGAGAATTTTAATCATCTTTGGTATTTTGGTGGCGTATCGGTTTCTAGCAGAAGTGCCAGTGCCGATGGGTGATGCGGCGACATTTAAGGAAGCCGTTTCAAATTTACTCGAAAAGTCAGATTTTTCTAATTTCTTGAACTTGATTTCTGGTGGCGGACTTGCATCATTCAGTATTATCCTGGTAGGTCTGTCGCCATATATTACTGGTTCTATCGTGGTGCAATTGATGACAAAAGCGATTCCGAGCCTCGAAGAACTGTCAAATGATGGCGAGACGGGTCGTCGCAAGATTAACCAGTGGACGCGTATGTTGACTGTGCCACTAGCGATTATTCAATCTATTGCTTATATTTATATTCTTTATCAGGGTACATTGACGCCAAATATTGCTACGGATTTTGTACCAACAGCTGGCGACTGGGTACTATCCATTATCTCGATGACGACTGGCTCTTTGATTCTGATGTGGCTCGGCGAGCTGATTACGGAACAGGGAATCGGCAACGGTATTTCTACACTTATCTTTGCGTCAATTATTTCACAATTGCCTACGACAATGGCTTCGCTCGGCGCGGCGCTATTTGACACGAGTGCTGGTACGCTTAATTTGTTTGGCTGGTTAGAACTGCCAGTGAATCCTACGGTATTCTGGATAGTGCTGGGATTCGCTGTCGCAATGCTCATTGTGATTTACTTCTTGGTAAAGTTAAACGAAGCTCAGCGCATAATTACCATTAATTATGCCAAGCGTGTACATGGCAACTCTTCTTATGGTGGAATTAAGTCAATTTTGCCAATTAAGCTGATTGCGGCTGGTGTGGTGCCGGTGATTTTCGCGACGGCGTTCTTGTCGCTTCCTGCACTGATTGGCCAGGTAATTACATCTGTGGATCCAGGCAATGAGTTTGGTGCATCACTAGTCACAATTTTCTCGGCACCGTCGGCAAGTAACTTTGCTACTATGTATCCTGATGGTATCACGCCGCGCTGGTTTGCTTATCCTGCGATGTATTTTGCACTAGTGTTTGTATTTACATATTTCTATACTTCGATTGTATTTAATACTAAGGAAATTGCCGATAACCTGCAAAAGCAGGGTGGCTTCATCGAAGGAGTGCGTCCTGGGTACAAGACGGCGGAATATTTGAGCAAAGTAGTGAATCGTCTTAATCTGTTTGGTGCTTTGGCGCTAGGTGTGATTGCGATGCTTCCATTTGCGACGGATTATATCTTCATTCTGACGATGGGCGCTCCGCAAGGACTTTCAATCTCGGGTACAGGTCTTCTTATCGTTGTGACGGTGGCTTTGGAGAATCTAAGGTCGTTAGATTCTCGCGCATTAATGATAACATATGACGATTTTAGCAATGAGTTTGAGAATTAGTGGGCACGGCAAGACAATTGCCAAGTGGGCGATAGTTGGTACTCTCGGAATACTGGTTTTGGTGTTCTTTGTACGTGTGGCCGTATGGGAAGCAAATTATTACAATGAAAAGGACGGCAGCGAACGTGAAGTACTTGCCGTAGAGACTCAACAAGAAGAATTAGTCGAAGAAAAGCCTAGCGAGGAAGATGTCTACAACTACTATGTATCTGCAGAAAAGCCAAGGTATTTGACAATTTCGAAGTTGGGTGTGGAGAATGCTCGCATTTTGCCGGTATCGATTAATTCTGACGGAGCATTAGGAACGCCAAACAACATTTTTGACGTGGGATGGTATGTCAATTCTGGTTTGCCAGGTAAGGGTGGCACGATGCTGATTGACGGTCACAATGGCGGGCCGCATGTGCATGGAGTATTCAAGGATTTGCCAATACTCGAAAGCGGAGATTTAATTATCGTTGAGCGTGGTGACGGGGAAAAGTTCACGTATTCCGTGGTGGACAACAAGGAAGTGCCACTCTCTGAGTCTGATGTGTATATGGCGACTGCGATGAAGTCGCCGGAAGCGGGCAAGGAGTCTGTAACGTTGATTTCGTGTACTGGAGAATGGTCGCAGAGCCAAGGAACTTATCTTTCTCGTCAGTTCGCAAGAGCAGTACTAGTAAAAGATTAAAATAGCAATTTGTTTGCGGTTCGCATGCGCGCCAGGAACAAAAAATAATTTTCGTCAAGTCTGCGCCGAAATTACAGTTTCGTACTCGACTTGGAAAATTATTTTTTGTTCTTGGGCTTGCTCAATGCAAACAAATTGCTATTTTAATCTTTACAATTATTGTTTTTTGTGATAAACTAGAAGAGTAATTTATGGCTAGTCAAAAGGAAGTGATTAAACTCACGGGTACTGTTGTTGAAGCATTACCAAATACCCAGTTTCGGGTTGAACTCGAGAATGGTCATGTTATTGTTGCCCATATGAGTGGACGCATGCGAAAGAACTACATTCGCTTGGTCCCGGGTGACAGAGTAGAGGTTGAGTTAACCCCTTATGATCTTACAAAGGGTAGAATCAGCTTTCGACTCAAAGATTAATATTAAGCGTTGTATTTTTTACAACATTTGTGATTTCTGCACAAACGAATGTAAATTTTACAACATAAAAGGAAAGGATATTTTAACACTATGAAGGTACGTGCCAGTGTTAAGAAAATCTCGCCTGATGACATTATTGTACGCCGCAAAGGTGTGCTTCGTGTTATCAATAAGAAAAAACCTAAGAACAAGCAAAGGCAGGGTTAAGAATGGCTAGAATAGCTAGCGTTGTGATTCCTTCCGAAAAGCAAGTGTGGATTGCCCTCACTTACGTTTACGGTATTGGTCGCACAACAAGTAAAAAAATCCTTGCGGAGGCTAAAATCGAGCCTACCACTCGGGTGAAAGATCTCACCGAGGCTGAAGAACAGAAAATCAACGACATTATTTCCGCGAAATATCATGTTGAAGGTGATCTACGTCGTCTCGTGAGCAATAATATTAAACGCTTAAAGGATATTAATTCCTACAAGGGTATCCGCCACAAGGCTAAATTACCAGTCAACGGCCAACGTACTCGTACGAATGCACGTACTCGTAAGGGTAAGGCGATCGCGGTCGGTGGTGCACAACCAAAAGCAGCAAGTAAAACCTAGGAGTAAAATATGGCAGAAGAAGAAATCAAGAAAACTACTGCTGAAGCTAACGAAGCTCAGGCTCCTAAGGCTAAGGCAGCTAAAAAAGGCAAAAGAATTGTTAATAGCGGTGCTGTACATATTCAGGCCACCTTTAACAATACAATTATTAGCGTCACCGACAAAAAAGGTGAAGTGCTAGCTGCATCATCCGCTGGTGCTAATGGCTTCCGTGGCTCTAAGAAAGGCACGGCATTCGCAGCTGGCGTAGCGGCAGAGAAAGCACTTGATATTGCGAAAAAGAACCATGCACTAAATTCCGTAGATGTGTATGTCTCTGGTATTGGTCTTGGTCGTGATGCTGCGATTCGCGCAGTTTCGACTGTAGGAATCAAGATTGACAGCATTACTGATGTAACCCCGATTGCGCACGGTGGTGTGCGTCCGAAGGGAGAAAGGAAACCGTAATGGCACGTGATAATTCTCCAATTGTAAAACAGAGTCGCCGTGAGGGCTATGCTCTTGCGCCAAAGGCTCACAAGGTGATGGCCAAAAAGTCTGGCATTCCAGGCGAGCATGGCGATAAGCGCGTGCGTGGCGGTAGCCTATATCTCACTCAGCTTCGTGAAAAGCAAAAAGTTCGCCGCATCTACGGCTTGCTCGAAAAGCAATTCGCAAAGGTAATGAGCGAAGCACAAAAGGCTGAAGGTCTAACTGGTGAGAAACTTCTTGAGTTTCTCGAGAGGCGCGCAGACAACGCGGTATTCCGCGCTGGATTTGCTACGACTCGTCGTCAGGCAAGACAATTAGTCAGCCATGGACATTTTCTATTGAACGGTCGTCGAATTGATATTCCATCGATTCGCTTGAACCCGGGTGATGTTCTGGAAGTTCGTCCTAAGTCTCAAAAAACAGAATACTTCAAGAATCTTCCGAATATTATGGGTGCTGCATCCACTGCTCCACTCTCTTGGCTCAAGGTCGACGGCAAGAAAATGAAAATTGAAGTAACGGCAATGCCAAAACGCGAAGAAGCGGAAGCTGGCATCAATGAACAATTAATCGTTGAGTACTACTCACGTTAGGAGACAAAATGACTACAAAATCAATTCACGAAGCAACGCTTGCTGAAGTAAAGCAAATTAGCGATACTCAGGCTGAGTTTGTAATCAAGCCATTATATTATGGCTATGGCAATACGCTTGGTAATTCACTACGTAGAGTCCTTTTGTCTAGCGTTAAGGGTGCAGCAATTACTGCATTCTCTATCGAGGGCGTCACGCATGAGTTTACGTCGGTTCCGGGTATCCGCGAAGACGTTGTAGACATCATGCTAAATCTTAAGAACATTCGTTTCAAGATGCATACTGATGCTCCAGTGGAACTAAGCCTAGAAATCAAGGGCGACAAGCAGTCCGAGAAAGATGGCGACAAGCGCGTAGTAGCAGGCGATATCAAGCTTCCATCCGAAGTAGAAATTGCCAACCCAAACCAAGTGATTTGTCACATTGACGATCCAAAGTACGTTCTTAAAATGCACTTTGTAGTAGAAACTGGACGTGGATATCTAACGATTGAACGTTCTAGCGAAGAGCGCATTCATTCTGATATGATTGCGATTGACGCAGTATTTACGCCTGTACTTCGCGTTCGCTACAAGGTAGAGAACACTCGTGTTGGTCAGGATACTAATCTCCAGCAGCTTACGCTCATGGTAGAGACTGACGGCACGATTACGCCTAAAGAGGCTTTTGAGGAAGCTGCGGCAATTCTCGTCAACCAGTACACTGCACTTGCAGGCAGTACTAGAGTAGAGAGTACTCCAGCTCCTGGTACGAAGCAAGAGGATGATGATGCGGGGCTAATGCTCCCAATCGAAGAACTCGATCTTTCTGCTCGTACGGCTAATGCACTTCTTAATAATGATATCAAGACAGTTCGTGACCTCGTAATGTTGTCCGAGACTGATCTCAAAGACCTCAAAGGTTTTGGTACGAAGGCATTAGACGAAGTTAAAGAAAAGTTAACGGAGTTAAATATTTAATATGCACCGACACGGATATAAAGGCCGTAAGTTCGGCCGCGAAACCGATCAAAGGCTAGCACTCAAACGTGGTTTGGTGTGTGCTTTGATTAATTATCAAACTATTACAACTACTTTGGCTAGAGCTAAGGAAATTCGTCGCATCACTGAGAAGCTTATCACGATGGCTAAGAAGGGCGACCTTCATAATCGTCGTTTGATTATTGCTCGTCTCAATGATATTGACGCTGCAGATTTGCTAGTTGATGTAATTGCGCCACAGATTAAGCGCGATTCTGGATACCTACGTATTGAGCACGCTGGATATCGTCGTGGTGACAATGCCGAGATGGGCACAATCAGCTTCGTAGACGATATCGACCTAGACGTTAAGGTAGAAAAGCCTGCCAAGAAGGCAGCTAAGGAGGACAAGTAATGAAAACTTATTCTCAAAAATCTTCAGAAATCAAGCGCGAATGGTGGGTAATCGATGCTGCGACTTTGCCACTAGGCAAACTCGCGGTAGTAATCGCTGACAAGCTAATGGGCAAGAGCAAGGTGACTTACACTCCACACATCGACAACGGTGATTATGTGGTAGTAGTGAATGCCAAGAACCTCAAGGTAACTGGCGACAAGATGCTTCAGAAGAAGTATTATCGTCACAGTGGCTTCCCAGGTGGCCTCACCGAACTAAAGCTCGAGGAAGTAATCGAAAAGAACCCAGCAGTTGCGATTAACGAAGCTGTCAAGGGAATGCTTCCAAAGAACAAATTATCAGCAGAGAGAATGAAGCGTCTTCGCGTATTCGATGGCGCTGAACATACTCATGCTGCACAGAATCCAAAGGAGATTAAGTAATGGTTGCAACTAAGAAATATATTTACGGCCTTGGTCGCCGCAAAGCTGCGACCGCTACGGCTCGTCTCTATAAAGGGAAGGGTGAAATTACCATCAATAATAAGCCTGCGTTGGACTATCTGTCTGGCAACAAGACTTATTTGGCGGAAATCACCGACCCACTAGCAATTGCTGAAAAGCAAAAAGAATATGATGTATCTATTCTAGTAAAGGGCGGTGGGCTCGCTGGCCAAGTAGATGCGATAAAACTCGCCATCTCGAAGGCACTCGTGCTTGAGGCTCCGGACCTACGTCCAGTGCTAAAGAAAGCCGGACTTACTTCACGCGATCCTCGCGAAAAGGAACGCAAGAAATACGGTCTGCGCTCGGCACGCAAGAAAGAGCAGTTCAGCAAGCGTTAAAGACGGAAAACAAGTTGGAGCAAATCCAACTTGTTTTTTGTGCGATTCCTATTGACTAAATTAATGATGAGGCTTATACTAAATATAAGTATAAACGTATAAGAGAGGTCATATGTCCAAGATAAAAACTAGAACATCATTATATATAATGGTTGGTATTTTGTCTGGTATTACATCTCTTACTGCTACTAGTGTTGTTTCTAATGCTGTATTCGCAAAGAACGTAGACTACAAAGTAAACCTAGAATCCTCTCTCGTAGTCACAGTCCCTACTAATACTGTAGTGTTAGACATCAATCCTGCTACTTCTGCCTTTAGCTCTAAAAACCTAGGCGTAACTGTAGGTACTAATAATCCTACAGGATATACTCTCACTATGTCTGCTGATGGTACAGACCTCACTAAGACTACTGGTACTGCTGCAGTCATTCCTACACTAGAAGAATTATCAGGAGGTTACACAGAAAGTACCTTTACCGTAAACCATTGGGGATACAAACTCCCTACTACTAACTATCTACCATTTGCTACAAGTGTCCAATTGGATTCTACTGATGCTCCTACGGTTAGTAAGACTAGCACAGTTACCTTTGGCGCTAAAGCTAATGTAGAACAACCTGCTGGTGCTTATGAACTAGAGATTAGCTTTGCTGCGGTAGCGAACCCACTCTTACCAACATTACTCTATGACAACATTGCCTCACTCAGCAAAGGCAAGAATACAGACCCAGCAACATCTCACTTCTCCTGGACAGAGATTACTGAGCCAACTTCCGAAATCCCCAGTGCAGATACTTCTACTTCTGGAGTCTTTGAATGGGATGGCATGACTGCTGGTAATGGTATAGACAGCAATGGAGGCAACCAGAAAATCTACTTCTACCGTGGTATCCTAGAAACTAGCGCAGGTTCTGGCACTTACGGCTCAGACGGCTCCGCCAATGCCTATCCTAACTATGTAAAGCTCGCAAATAATACTTGTTGGCGTATTGTTCGCACTACTTCCACTGGTGGTGTAAAGATAATCTATAACGGTATGTGGAATGAAAGCACTAGTACTTGCGCGAACGCCATTACTGCCGCCCAGCTCACCGTCTCACCATTTAATACAGATTCCGCTACCGTCGCCGATGTCCCCTATACCGGTCTCGAGTATCGGAACATCCATGCTGTAGGCTACACCTATAGTAGTCTCGCTGCAGGTACTGAATCCGCCACCCCTATCTCTACTATCTTCGGCTCTACCGGCGATGATACTACTACCAATACCAACTCTTCCATCATCAAGCAGTATCTAGAAAGCTGGTACAATGCTAATATGACTGCCTACACTTCTAAACTAGAAGGTGACGCTGGCTATTGTAATGATAGGACTCTGAACACAGGTACTTCCTGGACCACCCCACTAGTAGATACAGATACTATCATCCCATACGGCACTACTGGCATGACACAGTATTATTTTGGCTCATATCCAAGAAATATGATTCGATCCACCTTCTCCCCCACCCTCACTTGCCCACGTGGCAAAGTAGATCTCTATTCTTACACAAATAATGCCGGTAACGGTAATGGTCAGCTCACTTACCCAGTAGCCCTCCTCACTGCCGATGAAGCCTCCTTAGCTGGTAATGGTTACAATAATTCCTACAGTGCTTACAACGCCAATTCATACCTCCGCTCCGGTTGGGTCTTCTGGTTGCTCTCGCCGTACTCCCGCTATTCGGGCGGCAGTATTCACGGATTCCAGGTGAGCTTGGGTGGCAACCTCGTTAGCAGCGGTGTCATCGGCGCCAACGGTGTTCGCCCCGTCATTTCACTCGCACCAGGTACGACAGTTCTCGGCTCCGGCACCGCCACCGACCCATGGGAGGTACAATAATGAAATATCGATTAGATTCTAGATTATTGAGGTGCCTATCGATGGGGATATCTGGTGTTGTCCTCGGAAGCACACTACTTACTACTGTAGCTTCCGCCACCTCTACCCCACTCACCTGGCAAGACGAAGTAGATGTCCAGTTTACCTTCAACCCAGCACTTTCTGTTACTATTTCTGATGGAGATATAATAATACCTAATCTAGGTGTGGGAACAAGAGATAATAGTAATGAGATAGCTATTACAGTAACCACTAATAATATAGCAGGCTATCAACTATCTGCTACAGTAGGTAACTCTACTACATATGACTATAGGGAATTAAAACATGAAACCACTAATACGGCATTATTTAATAGTCTAGCAGTAGGTACTACACTAAACCAACTATCTACTCCAAGTACATGGGGATACTCTACTGATTCTGGTACATCTTATTCTGGTCTTCCTAAATATGATGATACTACTAATGTAGCAATACTTAATGATTCTACTGCTTCTGGCACTGAGACTACTAACTTCCTCATAGGTGCTTATGCAGATCAGAATCAACTTGCTGGTGATTACAGAAATGTAATTAACTTCAATATCGTAACCAACCGTGTTCCAGTTACTTGGGAAATGGCCTATGCTAATGCTAGTAAGACTAAAACTGATGGCTACTACTCTATCCAAGATGCTACTTCTGCTATGTGTACTGAAGTAGATATGAACGAGACTATTACAGTACGTGATGTGCGGGATGGTGAGACTTACTTAATTGGTAAGTTGGCGGACAATAAATGTTGGATGCTGGATAATCTTGCACTAGACCTCACTAACCCATCAGTCTTAAATTCACTTAGTTCTGCTAATACCAACATAGACTCAGCTACTGAGACTGCTACACTTAAGAGTCTAAAAGAAGGCAATAGAACAACGGAAACTCCATGGTATGCAGATGGTACATTTGTCGCAGCATGGGACAGTACACACACTACCGACTATTACAACCGTGCTAGCGTAAATGTAGCAAGTAAGAACACTACGGTTACTAGTTATGGCTCTGGTAGTGGCAAAGTAGGAGTATACTATAACTACTGTGCAGCAAGTGCGGGTTCATATTGTTATGATGAAAATGCAGGTACTAATAATGCTACCCAAGACATCTGCCCAGCAGGCTGGCGTATGCCTACTGGTAGTGACAGTGGAGAATACCAAGTCCTTTACGCAGCATATGGCAGTAATGCAACCAACTTCAGAAACGCCCTTTCTATTCCTCTTTCTGGTAGTTTCAGCTATGGCTCGGCTCGCAATCAAGAATCTATCGGTTTTTTCTGGTCTTCTACAAGGAACAGTGATAATAATATGTACGACCTCGCCGTTGGTTCGTCTTTTGTGTCTCCCCAGGCATATAGTTACCGCGTTGCTGGCAATTCAGTGCGTTGCTTGCTCAAATAGCGACGTATATTATATATGGTTATTCACCCCTGTGATACAGGGGTGGATGTTTTGCCATTTTGTTGTCGCGTTATCTAATTATTCTATCAGAAATGTGGTATAATAATGCTATGGGGTATTAGCTCAGCTGATAGAGCGCCGCATTCGCATTGCGGAGGTCGCGGGTTTAAGTCCCGCATACTCCACCAGCGTAGGAAGCGAAACGAAAGTCTCTTTTTTTGTGAGCAAATGTTTGTTGAGCCTGATTTAGTAATAAAAAAGAGAGTGTCGCCAGCTCCATACGGTGCCTTGTTTCACTCTGTACTATTATTTTATCATAGCTCGGATGTAAAGTCAATAACTTTATGGTTTTTCGTAATGATTATTAGTCTTTTTATTCCATGTTTGTTATTTTTGAGGTAGTATTTTGTCCTAGAGAGCGCTTGATTGCCATTCATTTTTATACGCGAGAAGTCTAATACTATATTCTTTGACTGTTTTGCAGCTTTTCTTATAATATTTTCAATAGTTTTAGCTCCATCGCCTTGAGGTGATTTAAGCTCCCATTCAATATTCTTAATTCTAAGGTCTGGAGTTTTCCCGGAGCCAGGGTTAATGCATGTAATATCGGTATCAAAGAAATCTAGTAGAAGCAAAATCGCATTAACTTCGTGATAGCGAAGTTGTTTGCGGGTTTGGCCTTCGAATATTATTTTGTTGCTCATCTCATTTATTAATTATTATATTCCTGGGACAGGGAACTTCAGCGCGAGGTCTTGGACCTCTTTTTTGATGGTGAGGAGTTCTGCGGAATATGGCTCGAGTAATGCTGCGGTAGAAGCGCCTGCTGGCTGGTCTTTGATGGCATCGGCGCAGATGTCCGCGACTTTTTTCATCCAGAGCGCAATCTGCTTCATCTCTGGTTCGGCGAGGCCGCGCGTAGTAATGGCCGGAGTGCCGAGGCGGACGCCGGACGGGCGGAAGGCGCCACCTTTGTCGGTAGGGAGAGCGTTGGCATTTAGTGTGAGGCCGACCTTGTCCAGGGCCTTTTCGTAGAGTTTACCGTCGAAACCAAAACTAGACAATACATCAACGAGAATTAGATGGTTGTCGGTGCCGCCACCTTGGAGACGGAAGCCAAGAGCCTTGAGATCGGTGGCGAGAACCTTGGCATTATCGATAACTTTTGCGACGTAATCGTGAAATTCTGGCTGCAGTGCTTCACCGAATGCGACGGCCTTGGCGGCAATGATGTGCTCTAGTGGGCCGCCCTGAGTGCCAGGGAAGACTGCACGGTCAATCAAGATAGGAATATTTGCCAAGGTCTTTTCTGGGCGTTTCAAAGGGGAAGCGACGTTGCCGTTAGATAGGATAATTCCACCGCGTGGCCCACGCAAGGTCTTGTGCGTGGTGGTAGTCATCACGTTAAATCCGTAATCCAGGGGATTTGGATGTACGCCACCAGCGATAAGGCCGGCCACGTGTGCCATATCGGCCATTAATAAGACTTCTTCGCCAGTTTGTTCTTGCAACTGGTCGCGAATCTTGGCGATGCGCTTAAAGTCTGGAATTTTCATGAATGCAGAATAGCCGACGAGGATGAGTCGCGGTTCGTACTTGAATGCGAGGCGCTCTAATTGCTCGTAGTCGATATCGCCTTTGGCTGTAACGCCGTAGCCGACAAAATTATAAAAATGTGCCGACATAGTGACGGGCGCGCCATGAGTGAGATGTCCGCCAGCGGGGAGCGACATACCAAGTACAGTATCGCCTGGCTCTAGCCACGCATAATAGACAGCTGTGTTCGCCTGAGCGCCAGAATGAGGCTGAACGTTGGCATGGTCGGCATGAAAGAGGCGGCAGGCGCGGTCAATAGCGAGACGTTCCACGCGATCGACATTTTCTTGTCCGCCATAATAACGGTAATTCGGCAAGATTTGTTCGGCGATTTGGTCTTCGGTCCATTCGGTGAAGTCTGGGTCATCGGCTCGTCCGCACCCAATACCATCGAAGTATGGGTAGCCCTCGGAATATTTGTTGGTAAATACCGAGCCCATAGCCTCGAGAACTGCGGCAGAGACGTAGTTCTCGCTAGGGATAAGTTCTAATCCTTCGGATTGGCGGCGCTTTTCGGCGTCGATTAGATCGAATATTTTGTCATTCATGATGAGTAGTTTTCTCCATTTACTCTATTATAGCATACAGGGGCGTTAATCGGCAGCATAGTTGCCTGGATAGCGCTCAATATACTTGACTAAAACGCTAATGTATGCTATAATTAAAGCATAAACGTATAGAGTTTATAGAGAGATTTATGAAATATTGTGTAATATTATTTACTATTTTGTCAAGTTTTTTGGGATTATTATTTAATCCTGAGACTATGATGGCATCAGATACGGTGTCAATCCAGGGTTTTGATAATCTTGGCATGGTGGAGACTGTGTTGCCTCCAGAGCCAGAGCCAGAGCCCGTAGTCTATGCTGAGCCTACGACGTATGCGATTGCTGCGCCGTCCGCAGGTGCTACTTACGAAGAAGTTGCGCGTGATGGTATTTCGATTGGTGGTCGTGTGATTCCAGTCTATGACGTGGACAGCACGGAATATGATGCTGGAAATAGCGTGTATCGTTTCAGAAAATTGCTTTATGGTCATAACTCGCGTGCTGTGTTTGGTCGTTTGTCTGAACTCGGTGTCGGTAGCACATTTACGATTACTGAAGGTGGCGTAACGCATACCTATGTGGTCGCGAATGTTGATATGTATGAAGCAAATTACAATGGTGAGTTTGCGAAGTTGCAAAAGAATGGTTCTGGTAACTATATGGGCGGAATCGCGAACCGTGCGCAAGGACATATGCTTGCTTTGATGACCTGTGCCGGTGAGGATTTGGGTGGTGGCCGTGCAACGCATCGTTTGGTGGTGTTTGCTGACGAGATATAGATAGAGCTTAAGAAATATGTCGCTGAAACGGCGACATATTTTTTGGTGTATGATATAATAGAATAAACGTAAGGAGAATTATATTATATGTGCACCGGCATTAGGTTTAGCGATGACAAAGGGAGTATGTTCTTTGGTAGAAATTTGGATTGGTCTACTGGCTATGGTCAAAAAGTCGTCGTTACGCCGCGTGGATATTCTTACGATAGTGCATTTCTAGGCAAACAGAACCCTAAGCACGGTGCGATTATTGGGATGGCGATTGTAGAGGAAAATACGCCACTTTATTTTGATTGTGCGAACGAGGCAGGTCTTGCAATTGCGGGTTTGAACTTTCCTGGTTATGCCAGTTATGCGCCTGATGCGATTGATGGTAAAACAAATGTTGCCGCGTATGAATTTCCACTCTGGGTAGCAATGAATTTTCAGAGTGTTGATGAAGTGGAAGCCGCTTTGAAGGATGCGGTTATCGTTGCAAAGCCGATTAATGATAAATATCCTGTATCTGAACTACATTTTATTATTGGCGACAAGGACCGGTCTATCGTGGTAGAATACACCGAAAGAGGTATGGAGATTTTTCATAATGATGTGGACGTTTTGACGAATCAACCAGGGTATGGTTGGCACAAGGAAAACTTGCGTAATTATATGAATTTGTTCCCGTTAATGCCAAAGGCTGTGGACTGGAACAGGGCTAGATTAACAGCATTTGGTAGTGGTTCTCTAATGCGCGGGATTCCTGGCGATTATTATGCGCCATCTCGCTTCGTGCGCGTAGCTTACTTAAACACGCATTATCCAGTGAAGTCTACTGAAGAAGAAAATGTTTCTCGCTTATTTCATACTTTGACCGGTGTAGCAATGATTGATGGTGCTGCGCAAATGGCTGACGGTAAGTGTGAAATTACAGTCTATACTGGTGGCTATTCCGCAGCGACGAAAACCTATTATTATAATACTTATGAAAATCCGGCAATCGTGAGCGTAAAAATGACCGATTATAACCTCGATTCTGCCGATTTGGTACAAGTCTAGCCTATGTTTCGACGTTTGCTTGGATTTATAATAACTGTGGCAGTAATAGGTGGACTTGCTGTTTGGTGTTATTTTGCAGTCGTGAACCAGCAGATAAATATTAATACTTTCTTTGTAGGCGGTATGACGCGTGGTGTAGATATTTCTTCGTACCAAACCGATGTAGATATGGAAAAACTAAAAGAGCAAGGAATTGAATTTGCTTATATCAAAGCGACGGAAGGCAGTTCGCACAAAGATGCGACTTTTGACGAGAAATGGGCGGCGGCGCGTGAGGCTGGACTCTCGGCGGGGGCGTATCATTATTTCTCGTATGGCAGCAGCGGAGTGAGTCAGGCGGAGAACTTTATCAAGACCGTTGGGGATTTGGAAGGGCGGTTGATTCCGGCGATTGATATGGAACTTACGACCGAGGAGGTAAAAAATCCGCCAGAAAAGGATGCAGTGGTACGTGGGTTAAAGGCATTTGTCGCAATAGTGGAAGAGCATTACGGCGTGAAACCGCTAATTTATTCGCGCCAGGATTATTATGACAAGTATTTGAAAGATGATTTTGCTGGGTATCCGCGCTGGATTACGAACGTATTTTACCCAGTGTTTATTGAGGCTGGCGAAGAGTGGGCGGTTTGGCAGTATAGTATGCACGGGCTGCTCGAAGGATATGGTGGCGAGAAAAATATCGATCTAAATGTAGTGAATAAGAAAATCGGACTTGATGGTCTAGTCTGGAAGTGATATAATTTAGGTACGGGGCACTAGCTCATTTGGTAGAGCGCTTCCATGGCATGGAAGAGGTGAGGAGTTCGAATCTCCTGTGCTCCACCAGATGCTAAAAATATAATTGTTAACAATGTCCCGCGAAGGGATTTTTTCGTGAAAACGATTCTTACAGGCATTCGCTCAAACTCGATTCTTACGCTCGGTAATTACCTGGGCGCGTTACTGCCGATGGTGAGGCTAGCGAATGAACATTCGCGCGAGATGAATGTTAACATTTTTGTACCAGATTTGCATTCAATTATTTCTAGCGTTGATGGTAATTTGCAGGAGAACATTGTTCGAACTATCAAGTATTATTTAGCGGCCGGGTTGGAAATTAACGAGAATGTGCATATTTATCGTCAAAGTTATGTGCCGGCACATTCCGAGCTTTGTTGGATTTTGAACTGTGTAGCTACAATGGGGGAGACTTCACGTATGACACAGTACAAGGAAAAGTCCGAAGGGCGCGATTCTTGCAATGTAGGTATTTTTGACTATCCGATTCTGATGGCGGCAGATATTTTGCTCTACTCAGCAGAATATGTACCAATTGGCGAGGATCAGTTCCAGCATATTGAGCTGACGCGGAATATTGCGACGCGCTTTAATAATCGTTTCGGTGAAATTTTTACGGTGCCAGCGAAGACTGCTGATCAAGTGAAATTTATGGAAGTAGACAATGGTCTTCGGATTCGAGATTTGTTGAACCCAGAGAAAAAGATGAGTAAATCTACTGCGGCGGAGAATTCCAAAATTATGTTAGACGACGAGCCGGCAAAGGCCGCAAAGAAAATCATGTCTGCTACGACAGATTCACTTGGCAAGGTCAAATATGATATGTGGGCACAGCCGGGAATCTCTAATTTGCTACAAATTGAAGCGCTCATTACCGATGTGCCTTTGCAAGATGTCATTTCTACTTGGGCGGGTGAGACGCGCTACGGAGATTTGAAAAAGAAGGTGGCGTCGAGCGTATCCGGGATGCTCTCGGAGTTTCAAGAAAAATTAGCTAAGATTTCTGATCAGCAAGTATACGAATTGTTCGAAGCTGGTGAGAAGTATGCAAACGAAGTAGCGAACGCAAAACTCGCCGAAGTGCAAAAAGCATTTGGACTACGTTAGGAGCATTGATGATTCGGACGGGCAAGAAGTTCAGCAAACCAGAAATGTCACGAGTAATTAATGGCGACATTGTTCTGGACAGCGGACCGGAAAAGCCGGAAAAGAAGCGTCTTGATTTGATTTTGGTAGGAATCTACAAGAGTTATAATCGTTCTACTTTGCAAAAGTTTATCGAAAATGGTTTCGTAAAAGTAGACGGTGTGCTCGCAACAAAGCCGAACCAGAAATTCGAGGATGGCGTAAAAATCGAGCTGAATGTGCCAGAAGAACAAAAGAATGCAGATTTGAAGCCAGAAGTAATATACGAAGACGATAACGTGTTGGTACTGAATAAACCAGCAGGGCTGCTTTCGATGGCCAAAGGTGAATATTGCCCGGAAAAGACATTGGAAGATTATGGATTATTGGTACACAGGCTAGACCGCGATACTTCTGGTGTGGTGATAATGGCCAAAAATGAAGATACACAGACTATGCTGAGACGCCAATTCCAAGACAGGAAAGCGCATAAGACTTATTACGCCGTGGTGACCGGGAGGCCAAAGATGGATGAGGCGCGTATTTATTTGCCGATTGCACGTGATAAGAAGCGCCCGACGACTTTTCGTGTAGATGCAAATGGCAAGGAATCTGAGACTTTTTATAAGGTGGTTAAGGCCGACGATAAACATTCTTTGATTGAGCTTCGACCGACGACTGGGCGTACACATCAGCTGAGAGTACATCTTAATTATCTAGGCCATCCGATTATGGGAGATGCTGTTTATGGTGGCGAGAAGGCTGACAGGCTATATCTCCATGCCAAGAGTCTAGAGATTACTTTGCCGGGCGGTGAGAGGCGAACGTTCGAGGCGCCACTGCCGGAAAGCTTTAATAATGTTTTTTGATTCTGTAGAGCAGATTAAGGAAATCGCTTCTAGAACTGGTTGTGCGATTTTTGTAGTGCCGAAAGATGTGTCTGTTGAAATATCTGGGGCTATTTTGTTGCAGCCAGAAGAAAAGAGTATCATTACGATTGAACAGGTAAGAAATGTAATTTCGCGGCTTTCGGTAAAGCAGTTTAATGACGTTTTTGTATTGGTGCGTCCTGCGGACTTGTTAGGTGAAGATGCTGCGAATGCGTTTCTTAAAAATCTTGAAGAGCCTAAAGAAAAGGTGCATTTTGTTTTGATCACTGACTCGCCGTCGCGACTGCTTCCAACGATTCTGAGTAGGGCGGAGATATATTTCCTGAGACAAAAATACGCAGTGGATGGCGATTTGACGGCTGACGCAAAAATGCGTGATCTTGCAAAACGTTTGATTGTCGCAAAACCAGCAGAACTGGTGAAGATTGCTGATGAAATGACGAAAAAGAAAGATGGTGTACGAGCTTACGTTCTATCTGTACTAGGAACGACGATTGAAATGCTGTTTAAGTCATACTTCAAGACTGAGAAAAGTGTGTTTGTCGAAAAAATTCCGAAGTTTCTGGCTTGCTATGAAGCCATTGAGAGAAATGGCCACATCAAACTTCATTTGGTGGCAGATTTGATATAGAAATCAAATTATGCTAATATAATAATATGATTGCAGTATTTGTAATTTTGGCTTTTGTCGTCTATTTATCTTTCTTTTTCCCGATGGAGCCCAAGGAAAAGAAGGAAGAGGAGAAATCCGCCAAGTATTCGATGCAAATGAAGAAGCTCTGGCAAATTGCCCAGACTTCGATGAAGGAGCGTAAACCTTTCCGTGCAGAAAAGGCGCTACTAACCATCTTGAAATTCGACGAGAAGAACGCGGCGGCATATAACCGTCTGGGAATTTTATACGCAAAGAGTCAGAAGTATGATGAGGCCGTGGAGTGTTTCGAGATTGCGCAATCGCTAGACAATAATCCGGCGTCGATTCATAACGTTGGTCTGATTTATTTAGAGATTGGTGAATATGAAAAGGCTAGTATGGCGTTCGAGCAGGCAATAGAACTAGAAGGTGATGTGCCGGCGAGATTCATCGCTCTTGCGAAGGCTCAGGAAAAGCTGGGTAATTATCGTCGCGCAGTGGAAGCGCTGGAAAATGCATATGAACTAGATCCGAACGTATCGGTTTTACGTCAGATTCTGGCAATCTACGAATCTACAAATGATGCTGAGGCCGTGAATGCTACCGCAGCGAGGATTGAAGAGCAGATTGCGCGCGATACTTTGGCAAGGCGCAAGAAGGCTGCAAAGAAAACTGTGCGAGCCAGTAAAGCTGCTAAGCCGGAAAAGCCTGTCAAGCCAGTAGCGAAGACCCCTGCAAAGCCGTCAAAGGTACGCACTTTGCGACGCAAAGTCTAGGGATTTTCTTCTACTGATAGTAAAAGTATGTTATAATGGTTGAAGCAAGCCGCGATAGCTCAGTTGGTAGAGCGCATCCATGGTAAGGATGAGGTCACGAGTTCAAATCTCGTTCGCGGCTCCATTTTATTGCATAAAAAATCAGCGGTATGGGCCGCTGATTTTTGTTGTTATTCTTGGATACCTGGTTCGATATCCTGAGCTTCTTCGGTGATATCTTGAGGCCCCGTGGCATCTGGCGAAGGCTGCGGTGCGGCAGGCTCAAGTCCGTATGCGTGGTCGATAATTTCGGAAGTGGTCCCAAGGTCTTCGGCGACGGTGATTTTGTAAACAATTCTTTCGGAAATGTAACCGTCTGCAACGCTGGCGTAATCATAGGTGACTTTGGCTTCGCCGGGTTTTACGCCTTTGAATTTGTATGATATTTGATATGGCGTACCGACCATTTCAGAATCTTGTTCGTCTTTCTTTTCTTCTAGTAGTTCAACTACGCCGTCATTCTCGAGCGTGTATGACCAGAAATATGGTGTGCCAGATATAGCGTTCATGGTGATAGTTGTAATATCTTTTGGTTCGCTCGATTGGCCTTGACTGTTCTTCGAGATGACAATAGCAGCGGCGGCCACACCAATAGCGACAACTCCTGCAATGATAATTCCAATAACAACTTTCTTTTTCATTTTCCTCCTACTTTATATAACTATTATAACATAGGCATTAGGAATTTGGCTGATGTATAATATAAATATGGTGAAGGTCTATATCGCGATTGATTTGAAATCTTTTTATGCGTCGGTGGAATGTGTAGAAAGAGGATTAGATCCATTGACGGCGCGCCTTGTGGTGGCGGATTTTTCGCGTACAGAGAAAACGATTTGTTTGGCGGTTTCACCAGCGCTCAAGGCATTCGGGCTGTCTGGGCGCGAGAGATTGTATGAAGTTTTGCGTGTAGCGCGTGCCAATAAAGTAGATTTTGTGGCTGCTCCACCTAGAATGCGCAAATATATGGAGGTCAGTCGCAAGATTTTTGGGATTTATGCTTCGTTTGTATCGCCGCATGATATTCATGTTTATTCAATCGATGAAGTTTTTATCGACGCGACGGATTATGTAAAGCTATATAATGTCACGGCACATGAACTCGCGGAGCGAATGATTCATAAGGTGTTAGACGAAACGGGAATTACAGCAACGGCAGGAATCGGCACGAATATGTATCTTGCCAAGGTCGCGATGGATATTGTGGCAAAACATATTCCGGCGGATGAACATGGTGTGAGGATTGCCGAGCTTGACGAGATGACATATCGCCGGAAACTCTGGGAACATACACCGATTACGGATTTTTGGCGAGTGGGACGAGGATATTCCCGTAGATTAAAAAATCTTGGTATCTACACTATGGGAGATTTGGCAAATTATTCTTTGACTGGATACGAGAAACTTTATAAAGTTTTTGGCGTCAATGCAGAGCTACTAGTTGACCACGCATGGGGCTGGGAGCCGGTGACAATGCAGGATATCAAAAATTATACTTCCGATAATCACAGCGTAAGCTCTGGGCAGGTGTTGTCCAGACCGTATGAGTTTGACGAGGCGCGACTGGTGACGTGGGAAATGGCAGATGCTCTGGCGCTTGATTTGTTCTCAAAAAACATCGTGACGGACAAGGCAGTTCTCACTGTGAATTATGATAAGGATGCACCAAATTATAACGGACCAACGCAAGTGGATTTCTATGGGCGAACGGTGCCAAAAAGTGCGCACGGAACAATTAGTATTGATGGATACACGAATTTATCTAAAGTTTTTGCTGACAAGACTCTTGAATTGTATGACAGAATAGTTGATCCTAGTCTCAAGGTTCGCGCCATATATGTGGTGGCAGCTGAAGTCAAAATTGACGATGGTAAAAATATTCCGCGGCAACTGAATATTTTTACGGATTACGCAAAAGAAAATAAGAAGCGAGATAAGGAAAAACGTTTGCAACGGGCAACGCTTGAGATTAAAGAGAAATATGGTAAGAATTCTATTTTGAAGGCGGCGAATTACGAGGAGTCGGCAACTATGCGGATGCGAAATAATCAGGTAGGAGGGCATAAGGCATGAAATATGATAAGATTATTGGCTTGGCGCATTTTCACGCCCCAGGGCATGCCTATATGTCTAACCGTGATAGGGCGGCACAGTTTGCTCCGTATAAATCGTTAGTAGGCTATGAAGAACTAATTGAAGAAAAGTCTGAGGATATTTTAGCTGGTGGCAACGAGATAATTGATTATTCCGAATCGCAGGAAGAATACCCGGATGATGTGATATAAAAAAATACCCAGTCTTGGCTGGGTATTTTCTGGGTCTCTTATTAGGCCTTGAGATTCTTCTTGTTGTATTTGGATGAGTCAAAGCCGAGAATTAGCCAGAAGATTGGCTGGAGGAAGATAAGCCCTAGCGTAAAGCCAATGCCGTGACCAAAGACTTTGCTGAGACGGTGCGAAAAGAGGATTGTCAGGGTTACTCCGTAGATCATTGACAATACAATCGATACGATTACCATTGGGTTCTGTGCGAAGTTGTAGGTCTCGAGGTAGGCCTGAACTTGCTCTGGTGTACCGGTTGAAAGCAATTCGACGTCTAGGTTGCACACGTAGAATGAGACTACAGTGAGGACATTGAGTGCAATCATGAACCAGAACCAGGTCTTGAGCTTGACGATTTTGAGAATGGTGTAATAGTTGTAGAATGGGATAAGGATTTTCCAACCTGGCTCACCGGCTTTTTTGAGAATGCGCCAGCCGGCGATAATCGATAAAATGCCCATTATGAGACTAATTATGAGTACTGTAGAGAGTGCTCCGCCCAAGACGAATGCTCCCGCTGCAACTTCGTTGGGATTTCCTGAAATTAAAGTTGGTGTGTTCATTAAAATCCTTTCGTTTAATTATTACCATTTTATACCATTTTAAGGTTTTATTCAACATATTATGATTTCCTTAAAAAGATTTATTTTCATTTGGTCTTATTTTTGATATACTTTGATTAAGAAAGGAGTTGTTATGTTTAATTTAATGGGGCGCGTTGCGGTAGTTACTGGCGCGTCGTCGGGGCTTGGGCAGCAAATGGCTTTGGCGTTTGCGAGGCAAGGTGCTAAGCTTGCGATTTTGGCGCGACGCGTAGAAAGGCTTGAGGATCTTAAACCGAAACTCATAGAAGCTGGCGCCGAGGATGTACTAGCGATTAAATGCGACGTGACGTCTACGGATGAGATTAATACTGCGGCGAAACTTGTCGAGGATACTTTTGGGCGTGTTGATATTTTACTGAACTGTGCGGGTTCATCGAAAGACAAAGGCGTGTTGGAGATGACTGATGAGGAGTGGGATTTTACGATTGCAACAGATGAAACCTCAGTGTTTAAAATGACGCGGGCTTTTGCGAATATTATGGCTAAGAATAATTATGGTCGTATCATTAATATCGCATCCATGTATGGATTGGTCGGTAATACCGAAATCCATACTGTGGCATATCATGCATCAAAAGGCGCAGTAGTGAATTTTACTCGTGCCGTAGCGGCAGAGCTTGCGACGAAAGGGATTACCTGTAATGCGATTTGTCCTGGGTATTTTGAAACAGAATTAACTAAAGCCGTGCTTGACACTCCTCAATTTCAGGAGTTTGCGGCTACGCATGTACCAATGAAGCGTTATGGCAAACCTGGCGAACTTGACGCGGCAGCTGTATTCTTGGCTTCGGAAGAAGCTTCATATGTAACAGGTTTAATTATGCCAGTCGATGGCGGATATACAGCAATATAAGGAGATTATATGAAAACAAAGTATGATGGAACTAAAACTTACGAGAATTTGAAGAAAGCGTTTGCGGGGGAAAGTGAGGCGCGTAATAAATATGATTTCTTTGCGTCGAAAGCAAAGAAGGATGGCTACGAACAGATTGCGGCGATTTTTGCAGAGACAGCTCTGAATGAAAAAGAACATGCGAAGTTGTGGTATAAGGAATTGCATGGTGGTGCCGTGGAGGATACTGAGATCAATCTCGAAGCTGCCGCTGACGGTGAGAACTATGAGTGGACCGATATGTATGCAGAATTCGCTAAAGTTGCACGCGAAGAAGGCTTTGAGGAACTTGCCGTAAAGTTTGAAGGTGTAGCAGCGATCGAAAAGACGCACGAAGAGCGTTATCGCAAATTACTTTCAAATGTTCGAGGCAAGAAAGTGTTTTCAAAGGATGGAGATGCGATTTGGGTTTGTCGTAATTGCGGACACGTAGTGATTGGCAAAGAAGCTCCGGAAATCTGCCCAGTCTGCGCACATCCGAGAGCATATTTTGAGGTGAAGGCTGAGAACTACTGAGATATTTGAACCTACAATTCTTGCGTAACTTCTAAAAGTCATGAAAAATAGCGAACTAATGTTCGCTACTTTTCATGGTGCACCCTAGTGAAAGAAGTTGTAACTAAGCTAGATTATAATATACTCATTTCAAAAAGTCAGGTATATTTTGGTTATAGCCGTAAAAGGAATTGGATGAAGGTTATTTAAGTTTATAATTTAATTATGTATTGAACAAAAAACATAAACGTGATAATATATATAGTATAGACATAAACGATGTGGAGATAATAAAAATTGTGCTACTGAATTCTAAGAACAGGTTTTTCTTGGTATGGACAATATTGTTTGCTACCTTTGTTTATTATTGTCCGTCTGTTTTTGCTGAAGACTTCTCCATTTCTATGACTACTAGTGGAGCAGTAAATATTATTGGTAATGCGGGTGAAGCAGCAATAGAATCTAGTGATATCCACGTTGCAACTACTTGTAGGTCGGGTTATAATCTGGTGCTAGCTACTTCGACATCAGATAATAATTTGTATCTAGATGGTATTAAAACAAACGATGCGGAGAGTGCCCACATTTCACCTTCAGATGGCACCACCGCACTTATTGACACTCCCAATACGTGGGGATATTTGTTGTCTCCCATTGCTCCGACTTCAAATAGCGTCTTCTTGCCAGTATCGTCTGATCCACTAAACCCTTCTATAATTAAGACGGATGATGAGACTGCGTCTGATCAAGATATTGACGACAATTTTACTATTTATTATGCAGCCCATATCGGTATAGACTTGACAAGCGGTATTTATAAGATGGTTCCAGAAGATAGTTCGATTTCTCCGGCGGTAAATGGCGGGCTATCATATTATTTAACTGCTAGTCCCGATTGTTATGCTAATCTAGACATTACTTTTAACAAAAACCTGGATGGCGAAGGCGGAGAGACGGGCGAGACGGTTAATAATTTTCCAGACAGCTCAGATAATACTAAGGAGTTAGAAAATCATACCCTTACACTGTCCACCAAACGCCCTACTCGGGATGGTTATATTTTTGAAGAATGGAATACCGAGATGGATGGTACTGGTAAATACTATCAGCCTGGAGATGTTATTCCGATAAATGCAGAAGGTCTTACTGGCTCGGTTACTCTTTATGCTATATGGGCGGCCGATTGTCCATCTGGTTATATCTGTTATGATGGCAACCATGCAGATGCGGGTGTTATGCCAAATCAAGAAGCGCAAGGTGGTAGTACCGTAAGGCTCACTTCTACCAATTACAGTCGTTCCGGCTATGGTTTTGCTGGTTGGAATACTGCTCCGGACGGTACTGGTACCCAATACGGCCCGCAACAAAATTTCTCTATGCCTAGTACTGGCGGTGTGAATCTTTTCGCTACTTGGGTAAAAGCATCTGGTACTTTCCAGGCTTGGTCTGGTGCATCCAATATGAATGTTGGCGAAGTCAAAGCTTTGAGAGACGTTCGGGATGATGAAGTATATGCCGTTGCTAAACTGGCTGATGGTAATATATGGATGATAGAAAACTTGAGAATAGTTCCAAACGCTGCCAGTTTTTCACTCATTAATACTAATAATCCTACGCAAGCTTTTCTCCAGGCTGTGCCAGGTTCTTCTTCCTCTGATAATCAGTGTTCTTCTGACAATTCTACCTGTACAGACCAAGTCTTCTATTACACCAATAATATGGACAGAAGTTTAAACCAATCTCCTACAGGAAATACAACAGCAAATGCATGGTATAGCTATGGTGTTATGTATAATTGGTATACAGCCACAGCCGGCAATGGTACTTATGATTTTGACAGCACTAGCGGTCCAGACGAAGACGGTACTGTAGCGGGAGATATTTGTCCTGCTGGTTGGCATTTACCGACTGGTGGTTCGCCTGGTGAATATAATAGTTTATCTACTAATTTGGGTGGTGTCGGTGGCGCTGGAGCTAATGCCCTTCGTGCTTACCCTAACAATTTTATCCTTTCTGCTGATTTCAACCCTGAAAAAGGTTACCCTGACGCTCGTGGTAATCAGGGGCGCCTGTGGTCATCTACCGTTACTAGCGATAATGCTAAATCTTTTCGTATGGGCTATAATGCTTCGGCTATTACTCCTGCTGGTAGCTGGAACAAATGGGATAATTTTGCGGTTCGTTGTATCTATCAAGGAGGCAACATCCCCTATGTGGATGTAGAAGTTGATTTTGGTGGTCATGGTATTACTGATGTAACTTTCTATAATGAAACTTACGGTACGGCAACCGCTACGCCAAACCACCCAGTCGCTCAAATAATTGCGAACGCTCCATACACAATTACCGCTACCACCAATGTCGGTTATGAATTAAAAAATTGGGACACGACAATAAATGGTACTTTATTAGACGCCTCTGCAAATCCCACCAATTACACCGTTACAGACGAAGCAACTCTTACCGCAATAGGTAGTACTATCCCTACTTTCGATACTACAGTTACACTTCCGGCCAATGTGCTAAGTGTTAGTTTTACTCACCCAGATTTTCCTACCCAAACTATTGATACGAGTGGCGGTGTTGTTTCTCTGAGACGAGGCGTTCCATATACTATCACGGCTTCTTTTGCGAACGGTTATACTCTCGATAATTGGATAGCTGGGCCTGACAGTATACTTGGATCAGTTTCATCTAATCCTACTAACTTCACCATCACAGATGACACTACTCTTACTCTGACTAGTAAAGAAGCAGTACTATCAACCTATACATTACACTATGATGCTGGAGATGGTACGGGCGCTCCAGATGACGATGTAGAGACTAGCTACGATGGTCATTATGAATTCGCCATCGACAATACTATTCCATCCCTCTTTGGTTATTCTTTCTTGGGGTGGAGCGAAACCAGTGGTGCCTCTACTGCTACTTATGTTTATGATTCCACCAATGGCACCTTTATCCCCAACACTGTTACCGTCACCAACTCTGATCCAGAGGCTACTGTTGCCAGCAAGACTCTTTATGCGGTTTACCAAGAGGATGTCTGTCCTAGCGATCATATTTGTTATTATGGTAACGGCGCAAATAGTGGATCAATGAACAATCAAGCTGCCTCAAGTAACACTGCTACTACACTAATCCCGTCCAATTATGCTAAAGCTGGCTATGGTTTTGCGGGTTGGTTGGCCGCTCCTGCATCGGGCGCAACTCCAGAAACTATTTATGGCCCAAACGCTACGATCACAACGCCTGACTTGTCTTCTAGTGGCATGATGCTTTATGCAAAATGGATAAAGAGTACTGGCAACATGCAAACGTGGGGTGGTTGTAGTAGTATGGGCACCAATAGCGTCATTGCTCTTACTGATACTCGTGATAACGAGACTTATGCCATAGCTAAATTGGCTGATGGTCAATGTTGGATGATTGAAAATATGAGGTTAGTGCCATCAACCGCCAACATCACAAGCACTAACACCAATAATCCAATAACTGGTTTTGCCGAAGCGGCCGCCGCTTCATCTACTTCTGATGATTTGTGTGGAGTAAAGGGTGATCCTGACTGTAATAATCAGCTGCAATATAATACTAATAATCTAAACCGTTCTATAACCCAATCTTATAACACTGCTGGTAGAAGAGTTGCTTGGTATTCATATGGTGTTTATTACAATTGGTACACGGCTACGGCTGGTAATGGAACTACTGATACAGGATTTAACGTCACCGTTAATGGAGACCTTTGCCCTGCTGGTTGGCATTTGCCTACTGGGAACAATGGTGATTATGTAGCCTTAAATGCAGCCGTAAGTATTGATAGTGGCGATACTGGTCTTAGAAATTATCCAAATAACTTTGTTTGGTCTGGTGACTACAATAAAACTAGTCGCACAAATGGTGGCACTAATGGTCGTTACTGGACTGCCACGAGTTACGGAGTGGATAGCGCTTATCGTCTCGGTTTCCAGCCTGACAAAATGTCGGTCAATGGGAACTATGAGAAATGGGATGCTTTTGCAGTAAGGTGTGTTCACGGTAGCGTAGTGGAAAGCTCTCCAGAAACCATCGAGGATGAGCCGGTTGCTTCACCATTACAAACGACGCCTACTCCAGTAGACGACTACAACATTCCGGAAGAAGTAGAAAGTGTTAATGAAAATAACCAAGCCTCCGATTCTTATGCTACATCGCTAGGCGTGTCCAAACAAATAATGCGATCCACTGAAGAAACAATGCAATCCACCGAAGAAACCATTGACAATATGCCGGTTGTTATAATTAGTACCGCCGTCGTAGCTGCTGTAAGTGCTATTGGTGCCATTGCTCGTTATCGTAATGACGATAATGAGGAAGAGGGTATTGCTGAAACAAAGTCCTAGTACATTAGAATAAAAAAATAGCCCCAAAAGGCATATTTTTATTCTATGTGCTTAGTAATATCAGGCCCTTATACGATTAAAAGATTATGTTTCTCTACCGAAATCTATTTAACTCGGGTCGTAAACTAAGTCATTTATAAATAATAAGGCATTTCCTCCAGCTGTGTGCATGATGTGGTACTGGAAGTAGGACAGTTATTTTGCTTCGCAAAATAACAACGCCGGGCGTCGCCTCAAAAAATCTCAAATAAATTTGAGATTTTCACTCGGCTCCTACGGCGTCCGAACCTACGGTTCTCGTCCTGCCTCACAATGTCAAAATTAAAATAAGACCCTTCGGGTCTATTTTAATTTTGGTGCTGGAAGTAGGACTCGATTCGAAGAACGAGTCCGTCACATAATGCACCGAATGTTAATGGTGCTGGAAGTAGGACTCGAACCTACGAAGCCCGAAGGCGAGAGATTTACAGTCTCTTGTCATTGCCACTAGACGATTCCAGCATGGAGCCGACTGTACAAAGTACATTCTTGCTTCACTCAGAATACGCATTTATCATGCAAGCATGCTAAATGCATCTTCATTCGTGGAGCCGACTGTCAGGCTTGAACTGACGACCTACGGTTTACAAAACCGTTGCTCTACCAGCTGAGCTAAGTCGGCGTAGTATTATTATATCATACTTTAGATAAAGTGTGTTATAATTTTTCTATGGATATAGCGTTAATGGTTTTGGGGGTGATAATAATTATTCTTTTGTTTGTTTTGATATTCAAGAAGCCAGCGAAAGCGGAAAAAACTGAAGACTTCAAAGCGATGGAAGAGCGTTTAATACGGATGGAGGGTCAAGTAAAAGAAATCAATCCTTCGATTGACCGTAATTTTCGTGAGAATCGTAAGGAAATTTCTGAAAATTTGCAACGAATGCAGACAAACAACGAGAAGAATCTTGAGCTTCTTCGTAATGGCAATGAGAAGAAGCTAGAACAAATGCGCACTAGCAATGAAAAAAGTTTGGAACAAATGCGCGAGACTGTTGACGAGAAGCTAAAAGCTTCGGTAGAAAAGCGCTTCAATGAGAGCTTTAAGTCGATTTCTACGCAGCTGACGCAGGTGTATCAGGGACTGGGCGAGATGAAGTCAATGGCGAATGAAGTCGGAGATCTCAAAAAAGTTATGGAGGGTGTAAAAACACGTGGTATCTATGGTGAAGTGCAGCTGGGTGCAATCATCGAAGACGTGCTAAATAAATCTCAATATGAAGAAAACATTATCACGAAGACTGGTTCTAATGACCGTGTAGAATTTGCAGTAAAAATGCCAGGGAAAGATGAGAACGTCTTTTTGCCAATTGATTCGAAATTCCCGGTAGAGAATTACTCGCGTCTGATTGCTGCGTATGATGCTGGCGATAAGGCCGAAATTGCTACTTTCCAGAAAGCTCTAGCAAATGACGTTAAGGAGCAGGCCAAAAAGATTTCGACTAAATATATTGATCCGCCTAAGACCACGGATTTTGGATTGATGTTCGTGCCAACAGAATCTTTGTATGCCGAGATTATCCGAATTCCTGGACTTTCTGATGAAATTCGCCAGAAGTATAATATCACGATTGCCTCCCCTTCTACTTTGCCTGTAATGCTTTCTGGTCTTTTGATGGGCTTCAGGACAGTGGCAATCGAAAAACGTTCTGCCGAAGTTTGGCAGACACTTGGCGCGGTGAAGACTCAATTTGGTAAGTTTGGAGACTTGCTCGAAGGTGTCCAGAAGAAACTGCAGGAGTCTGCAAACAAGATCGAATCAGCCAAGACTACTTCTCGCCAGATTGAACGCAAACTCAAGAACGTTGAGGAATTACCAGAATCGGAGTCGGTAAAATTGATAGGTGAGATATAATGAAAAAGAACAAGTTAAGTAATGTTATCAATGTTGACTATACCGTCTTATTCGTTTTGAATGCGGCTGGAATGATAATGGAGCTCGTTGCATCAAGGCTTTTGTCACCATACTTTGGAAACAGTAATTTTGTTTGGACTGCCATTATCGGCATTATTTTGCTGGCGGGTAGTCTTGGCAATATTCTTGGTGGTAAAATATCGGTGAAGAAACGCGACAGATTAGTTATCGCATATTTGTTAGCAATTGCATCTATGTGCCTTTCGGTAATCCCAATGATAGGGAACGGTGTCTTGGAATCGATAAAAGCTTTGAATTTTGGCACTCAGACTTCTGCGGTGATTGGTAGTGTCGTGCTATTCTTGCTACCGTCGACTATCTTTGGTATTGTAACGCCGGTAATTATGAAAGATAGATTAGACGCGACTAAGGAGCGCGGTGTTGAATCTGGCAAAATTACTGCGATTATTGCAATTGGTAGTTTGGTTGGTACTTTTGCTGGAGGTTTTTGGCTGATTCCGGCACTTGGGACAAATTTAATCTTTGCACTACTCGGCGTTGTGTCATTGGTGGTCGCTAGCATGCTTTGGTGGAAGACCAGGCGTGAAGCCCCGAAACTTTTATCTATAGTAATGTTTATTGTGGCACTTGTGCTATCGATTACGTCATTTGTGTATATTAATAAGCCCGATGAGACAATTAGTATCGATACGGAGTACGGCAGGATTATCGTAGAAAATGACAATTATAATGGTCAGCTTGTCCGCTTTTATAAGCAGAGCGGGGCGTATTCTTCGGCGACATTTCTTGACCAGAACAAAAAATACGAACTAGTGTTTGATTATCTAAAAAAGTATGACCAGATGTTTAAGTATTTGAATATCAAGAATGTAGCGATGATAGGTGGTGCGGCGTATCAATATCCAAAGTATTTCATTTCGCATTTTGAAGATAAGAACTTGGATGTTATAGAGATTGATCCTGCGTCGACAGAAATCGCGAAGAAATACTTCTTCCTGGATGACTTAATCAATGATTATGGCGATGATAGATTGGGGCTATATAATGCTGACGGCCGAGTATTTCTAGACGAGACAGACAAGAAATATGATGCGATTTTGAACGATGCATTTGCCGGAGAAGTGCCGGTAGGAACCTTGGCGACCAAAGAGGCTGCAAAAATCATCAAATCTAGATTGACTGATGATGGGGTATATATGTCGAATGTCTTGACTTCGCTCGAAGGCGAAAAATCGCGATTCCTACGCTCAGAGGTAAAGACTCTCGCGGAAGTATTCGACAACGTCTATGTGGTGCCGATCCATAAGAATGTTCCTAAGACGTTGTTTACTAACTGGATGCTGATCGCTACTGATAATGATTATGCTCCAGCAGACAAAATCACTCTTGAGACTACCGATAAAGATATTGTGCTAACGGATGATTATTGTCCGGTAGATAGTTTGGTAAAAACAAGCTACCACGACTAAAATGTTCGGATACTATTGAACGGGAATAGTCTGAATGCGACTGGCCCGATGATGCGGCAGAATGGGATTGTACCAAGTCCATTGCGAGAATCCCAGGAATTGGAGCCTTCGCGGTTGTCGCCAGAGACGAATAGTTCGCCATTCGGCACTGTAACATCTACTTCGCCGGAAGTGTGTTTCTTGGGGCCGTCAGTGTCGGACTTGCGCCATTCTTCGTCATAAATAAAGCCGTCTGGGTATTCGTCGTTGTAGACTTTCATGATACCGTCTTTTACAGTGACACGTTCGCCAGGGAAGGCAATGACACGTTTGATGATGTATTGATCGTTGACATTGCTCGGGACGGTACAGGTCATTGGGTTGCTTACGCCTGCCGCTTTGTATTCTTCGACTTTTTTCTCGTCTTCATTCAAGAATACGATGATTTGGCCGCGCTCTGGAACATATTCTTGACCAGTAAAATGCGCCCAAGAAACTGCAGCGCGATTGACCACTACGCGATCGTTATTCTGCAAAGTGTTTTCCATACTACTACCGACTACATTATAAGAACGATATATATAAGTATTCAAAACTATCGTACAGAGAACAATCACCAGAATGAAAGAGGCCAAACTCAATATATCTTTTAGTAGCGGGTGTTTTTGAAAAAATGTTGGTGTCATTACTTCATTATATCACAATGCGTTAGTAGATTATGCTTTTGCGTAAAGATTTTAAGTTTATATTAAAGTATAATCTGCTATAATAGGTGTATGGCTGACTATGTATTAGCAAGGAAATCTAGAAACATTGCATCAAGTGCTGTTCATGTATTGCTTAATATTTTACTTGGCTTCGCGGCGGTGCTTTCGACAGTGTTTAGCGGAAGTCCTATCTTGGGCATTTTACTCGTAGTGGTGTCGAAATGGCGTGTCTTTGCGGTACGCAGTCGTTATTTGTGGATTAATATTAAGTCTAATCTAGTTGATTTGATTGTCGGGCTAAGCATTGTCCTTTTGTCTTATTTTTCGGGTATTTCTTTGATGCCAGTGCATTTCCTGCTGATTGCTATATATGTCATCTGGCTCTTGTTTGTAAAACCGTTAACTTCGGAAAACGCCACGCTCGTTCAGTCTCTCGTAGCTGTATTCTTGGGGATTTCTGCAATTTCGATGATGACCGCGACTTCTGATGCTGTGTGGGCGGTGATTCTATCGTTCTTGGTGGGGTACGCTGGTAGTCGTCACGTTTTGTCGCAGACGGCGAGTAAAGACTTTACGCTTGCGACGTTAGTATGTGGTTTAGTATTTGCTGAGGTGGCCTGGCTCTGTCACGCTTGGGGAATATTCTATGATATTAATTTTCCAATTGAGACGGGGATTCGGATTCCACAATGTGCAATTATTTTGACGATTTTCGCCTATGCGTATAATTATGCTCGTCAAGCGATGATTATATACCAGGAGGATTTTCGATTCAAGAATATTATCGGTCCAGTATTATTTAGTGCGGTACTGGTGGGCATCATAGTGATATGGTTTAGTAATCCAATATTTAATATATAAGGAGGAAAATGAATAAAAAAGAAGAAAAGGATGTGGTTTTGGCGCCTGAAGAAAAAGATTCAGACGTCGCGAAAGAGACGAAGGGTGTAGAGAAAGATAAAAATATTTCAGTGATTCAAGACACTAGGGCTGATGGTAGAACCAAGCCAAACAAGACTGCGATTATACTTTCGAGCCTTGCTCTAGTGCTAGCCGGTACCAGTTGTGTTTTCTCTTTTCTTAGCTACCAAAAGAGCTCTACGCCTTTGACAATACTGAATAATGGTAGCGATGGCAATGTGGCGGAATTTGTGGAAGGTTCTATCGCCGAGGTCGTAGACAAAGTTTCTAATAGTGTGGTTTCAATCGTAACGACTACTAAGTCTAATAATTACTTTGGACAAAGTACATCTGGGTCTGCTGCGGGAACTGGTGTGATAGTGTCTGAAAACGGATATATTTTGACCAACAAGCACGTAATCAATGGGGCGTCTAAAATTACCGTGGTGCTTGATGATGGTACTGCGTATGATGACGTTGAGATTGTAGAAGTCGATCCGTTAAATGATATTGCGTTTCTCAAGATTAAAGATGTAAGTGGTTTGTCGGCAGCAAAACTCGGCGATTCTAAAACTATTTCAGTCGGGCAGCAGGTGATTGCCATCGGTAACGCGCTTGGAGAATATCAGAATTCTGTTACTTCTGGTGTAATTTCCGGTACTGGCCGTACTCTTACCGCGTCTGATAGCACTGGCTCTTCGTATGAGACTTTGAGTGATATGATCCAGACTGATGCGGCGATTAATTCTGGTAACTCTGGCGGACCGCTTGTGAATGCTGCTGGAGAGGTGATTGGTATCAATACTGCTACTTCTTCTACGGCGGAGAATATGGGCTTTGCTATTCCAATTTCTAGCATTAAAGGCATGCTGACACAGTTAGTCGAAAGTGGTTCTGCTGATAGAGCATATATCGGTGTCTACGGCGTTCAGATTACGCCTGCTGCAGCGAAAGAGTACAATTTGCCTGTGAGTGCCGGCGCCTATATTTATAGTAGCTCAAGCTACTCTGCTATCATCAAAGATAGTCCTGCGGCGAAGGCTGGAATCAAGGATAAGGATATTGTCACGGCTGTTAATGGAGTGAAGATTGGTTCTGCCGGTTCGTTGTCTTCGTTAATTGGGGAATATAAGCCTGGTGATACGGTGCAGCTAACAATCATTCGTGATGGTCACGAGATTGCTATTAATGTGACTTTAGGTGCATACAAAGAATAAACCCTCGAGTTTCGATTAAATCGTAGCTTTTAGCATAAGCTACGATTTTTTCGTGTTGGCAAGGGTCGGCCTCGAGGATGAGGTAGCTGATGTTGAGAGAGGTGGCTTGATCGATTAATTCTTTGATGAGCTTTAGGCCGTGGTCTTCGGCATAGAGAGCTATAGACGGCTCTTTTTGGAGGGCGCTTTTGTCGAGCCATGGCCACTGCTCGTCGACATAGGGAAGATTTGCTACGACCACATCAGGGGTAGGAATAGTGCCGTCATTGACTTTTTCGAGTAAGTGTGATATAATAAAAGGTATGGAGATGCCGAATTTATCGGCGTTTTTTCTTGCGATCTTGATTGCTTTGTCCGAAATATCAGTGGCGTAGATTTTGGCGTCTGGGAGTTCTAGTGACAATGTGATCGCAATGCAGCCAGAGCCGGTGCCGACGTCCAGTATCGTTGGCTTTTGTGGGAGTTGTCCCTTGGACGGTCTGACTCCCGGAAGATATGATTTGCCGGCGAGATTTAGAACTGCATCGATTATTTGCTCGGTCTCGGGACGGGGAATGAGGACGTCTGGCGTCACGATAAAATCACGACCGTAGAAATCTTGAGTCCCACGTTCGTAGGCAGGGAGAGTATTGCTATTACTCGGCGAGGGCGCGTTCATTTTTGATGAGTTCTTTGATGATGTCTTCGATATCGCCGTCCATTACGGCTGGAATATTAGAACGAGAATAATGAATGCGGTGGTCAGTAACGCGGTCTTGGGGGAAGTTATAAGTACGGATTTTCTCGGAACGGTCTCCGGTACCGATGAGAGATTTGCGAGCATCCGACGCAGCAGCCATTTCTTCGGCTTTTTTCTTTTCTAGGAGACGAGAACGAAGAATGTTCATAGCTTTGATGCGGTTTTGCTGTTGGGAACGTTCGTCTTGCATGGCAACCATAATACCAGTTGGAAGGTGGGTAATGCGGACAGCAGAATCTGTCGTGTTGACGCCTTGGCCGCCGTGGCCACCGGAACGATAGATATCAATACGAAGATCCTCCGGGTTAATTACGAGATCCTGCTCGGAGGCTTCTGGAAGTACTGCTACAGTAGCTGTAGAGGTGTGGATGCGTCCTTGTGATTCGGTCACGGGTACGCGTTGGACGCGATGGACGCCACCTTCGAATTTGAGCTGTCCGTAGGCGTTGTCGCCACTGATTTTGAAAATGACTTCTTTCATACCTCCGGCTTCGTTCTGATTCTCGGATAGTAGTTCGACTTTTAGTCCATGCGATTCGGCATATTTTTGGTACATACGGAATAGTTCGCCTGCGAAAAGTGAGGCTTCGTCGCCGCCGGCTCCGGCACGGATTTCAAAAATGGCCGGTTTGTCGTCTTCTGGGTCGCGGGGAATTAGTAATTCTTCTAATTGGGTTTTTTTGTTCGGAATTTCGGATTTTAATCTCTCGACGTCTTCCTTTGCGATTTCACCGAGCTCTGGGTCGCTGGCCAATGTTTCGGCTTCGGCTAAATCCTTTTCGTCTTTTTCTATTTCGGTAGCGAGGTCGATAATTTCGCGTAGCAGATTGGCCCGTTTGGCCTTGGCGGCAAAATCTGGGCTCGAATACGCATCTGGCGTAGCGAGAAACGACTCTATTTCATCAAGCTCTGCTTTAAACTTTTCTAAATCCATGGTATAATTATACCATAGTTTATAGCTATGGGGATTTAGCTCAGTTGGCTAGAGCGTACGATTCACATTCGTAAGGTCACAGGTTCAAGCCCTGTAATCCCCACCATTTTTTTGTATGATATAATTATCAGTATGAATAAGCCATCAAAATATCAAGATAAGGCTCGGGGGATGATGGTCGGGCTGGCGGTTGGTGATGCGCTGGGTGCCCTGGTTGAGTTTTTGCCGGAACCATCCGATGTCTATATTAAAGAAATGGGCGAGAAGATTGAACATTTTCATGAAAACTATCGTGCGCCAAAAGGGGTGTGGACTGATGACACGGAAATGGCACTTTGCATTGCTGATAGTTTGATAGTGAATGAGGGCTATAATTCATACGATATCATGAGGAGATTTAAGGCTTGGAGCGAAGAAGGATATCGCACATATGATGGTAAGCCGGCCGCGGACGTTGGTCTTCAGACTGCTCGCGCTATTAATGACTTTGCGCGCTATCCCGTGGTTTCGCTAGATTATCCGAAGACAGATTCGGCTGGCAATGGCGCAATTATGCGGCTCGCGCCGATTGTCATCGCGAATACTTTTCCGGGAAAGAAATACCCCACTTTAGAGGATGGTTTTCAGAAAGGCGCACTTGCAGCCCAGCCAGAAGAAGAGGGTGAATTTATTGATTTAAAAGATATAGAGCCGACTATCGAGATGGCAGTTTTGTCGGCAAGAGAGACGCATAATTCTATTGCCGCGGAGGCTACTACTGCGCTTTTTGCGACGATGCTCTATTTGGCACTGCATGGTCTTCCGAAAAGTCACATTGCTTCTTACTGTTCACGCTGGATTTTGAATGATGAGTATGATCGTTTCTATCTCGATAATTTCGGTGATTTAATTGGACGTGCTCTGGATAAAGATGAAAACAAGTTTTGCAATTTGGGAGGATATATAGTTGATGCTTTTGCCATCTCGCTTTGGGGACTATTATACTTTGACAGTTTTAAGGAAGGCATGATGGCCGTAATTCGTCTTGGCGGCGATACTGACACTAACGCGGCGTGCTATGGACAGTTAGCCGGAGCTTTCTATGGGTATGAAGCTATCCCAGAAGAATGGCGCAAAGAAGTGTATCAGGCAGATGAATTGGTGGAAATGGCCGATAATTTGTTAGAGTTGCCAAAATGCCCGATTTTGAAAGCTCGTTTTGAAGATAGCCAGTATTTCAAAGAAGATAACGAGTGAAATATTGACTGATTCGTAGTATAATTGTATAAATGCTAAGTCTAGAGAAGGTCAGTTTTAGAGTAGGAAAGAAAAATATCCTCCAAGATGTTACTTTTGACGTGCACGATGGAGAATTCCTAGCAATTACTGGCCCGAACGGTAGCGGCAAGTCAACGCTTGCGAAAATAATTATGGGAATCATTCCTGTTAGCAAGACCAGTAGAATTATTTGGAATAATGAAGATTTGTTGAAATTTGATTTGACGGAGCGAGCGAGGCGAGGCGTAGCGTTTGCTTATCAGACCCCCGTAAAAATAAAGGGTGTAACCGTGCAGCGTTTATTAGAAATTGCGAGCGGAAAGAAGGATATTTCGGAGTTTTTGCAGATGGTGGGGTTGGAACCTGACGAATATCTGGAACGTGAGCTAAGTAGCGAATTGTCTGGTGGTGAATTGAAACGAATTGAGATTGCTTCGGTCTTGGCGCGAGATGCGGATTTGACGATCTTTGATGAGCCGGAGGCGGGGATAGATATTTGGAGTTTTGATAACCTGTTAAAAGTTTTTAAAAAGCTAAAAAATCAAGGAAAAACTATAATTGTGGTGACGCATCAAGAGCGACTCATGAAAATTGCTGATAGAATTATGATTCTCAAAAGTGGCCACGTAGAGAAAATTGGCGAGAGCAAGCAAATTCTGAAGGAAATTGGAGACGAAGATGAGTAAAGCTCGCAAAGATAACGCCGTCGATGAATTTGATTTTAGTGAGATAGAGAAGAAAGCGCTAAAGGCGGTGGCGGGGCTCTACGAAATTCCGGAAGGAGCTTATAACTTTCGCATTAATGGCAAGGCCGTGAAGCGAAAGTCTACAGCTACGATAGAAGTGTTATCAAAGGCAAATGGCCGTGGACTAGAAATACATGTAAGGCCCGGGACTAAGAACCAATGTGTACATATTCCTGTAGTAATTAGCTACAGTGGACTAGAAGAGGTGGTGGAGAATGACTTTTACATTGGCGAGGGCGCTGACGTTACTCTGATTGCGGGCTGTGGAATTTATAATTGTGGTGGACAAGACTCAATCCATAACGGTATTCATAGGCTGTTTGTGAAGAAGGGTGCGCGAGTGCGCTACCTGGAAAAACATTATGGATTTGGACAGGGCAGTGGGGCAAAAATTCTCAATCCGACGACTGAGGTATGGCAAGACGAAGATAGTGAAGTAGTGATGGAATTAGAACAGTTGAAGGGTGTGACGTCGACGAATCGCGTCACGAAGGCTGAAGTTGGTAAAAATGCGAAGCTGATTATTCGTGAAAAATTGTTAACCCATGGCAGGCAGTTTGCGAATAGCGAGATTGAGGCAAATCTGATTGGCGAAAACTCAACTGCCGATATTGTGTCGCGTGCAGTGGCTCAGGATTTGTCGACACAGAAGTTCTGCTCGAAGATTATCGGAGGCAATACTTGTCGTGGTCATTCGGAATGCGATGCGATAATTATGAACCAGGCAAAAGTTCTAGCCGTGCCATCTCTTGATGCGCAGTCGACAGATGCAGAATTGATTCATGAAGCGGCCATCGGTAAGATTGCCGGTGAACAAATCATTAAGCTTATGAGTCTGGGGCTCACTAGACAAGAAGCGGAATCTCAGATTGTAAATGGATTCTTGAGTTAAAAAAGGCGAGACTTAGTCTCGCTCTTGAGGTGTGACGCATTGCCTGCATCACTCCTTGATGCGTATGCATCTTGTTTGCAGTTACTCGCAGGCCATAATTAGACCTTTGTTCTGGAGGTATTCCTCTAGGCAGAGATTATTGTCCATGATGTAATGGGCAGTTTCTGGTGAACCCACGTAGCGAATCTCATACGGTTCGGCTGCGTGCCCAGTATATTCTTCTTTGCCTTCAGGATAACGACGAATGAAGCCATAATCGGGTAGAAGTTTGGTAAGTTCCTCGTTTTCGGGGATTTTGCCACCTTCACTGAGCCAATACTGGCCGTCGCCATCTGGCAAGTAATCCAGAATAGCAATACTGATGTTTAGTCCAGTATGATGCTCGGAATAACCGGTTTCGGCTTGCGACGTCATGACGAAATCTCCATATAGCCATCTCTGGCTTTGTTTTGAACGGTAGCCACTGATTAGCCCGATTTTGATATCGTTTTTGCGGGCTTCGGTGCGTAGGTCGTGAAAGGCCTGGAGTGTCTTGTATTCAAGATACTCTTCGTCGCCGGTGGTGTCTTGCTTAGTTACGGCAAGATCGTCTTTGAGATTCGTCGCATACTCTCCTGCGAAATCATAAGGGTGCTCATCATTGACTACTATTAAATAGTCTCGATGATACTGACTTGTGATTTCTGTGGATTTCTGCTCGCAACCTGCAAATAAGAAACATATAACGCATAAAGTTGCAAAGATATTTTTCATTTTTCCACCCCCAATATCTCTACTATTATTATACCACACTTTTTTAGTTTTGTAAAAGTAGGCATTTTTAATATCTTATTTGTTGTATTTTTTACATTTTTTAACATAAAAGTCTTGAAAATCCATATATGGTGGTGTATACTCGTTCTAAGACACTAAATGTAGCGGAAAATAAGCATTACCATCACTGTCTACAATCAATAGGTCATAGATATAATAAATTGAAACTGAAATACATTGAAGGAGGTATATTTCATGTTCAAAAAAATTAAGAAGCGCGACGGTAAAATCGTAAATTTCAATCCGGAGAAGATTGCTGAGGCTATCGCTAAGGCGGGACTCAAGACTGAAGAATTCAAGGCTGATAGAGCCAGAGCTCTCGCTGAGAAGGTTGTGAAGAGGGCTGAGGAAACTTTGAAGACTCGTACGCCGCACGTAGAGCAAATTCAGGATATTGTGGAAGAAGTGCTACTAGAATCTTCATTCAAGCGTACTGCGCGCGAATATATTCAATATCGCCAAGAGCGTTCTCGTATTCGTGAAGCGAAATCGGATCTTATGAATATCTATAAGACTATTTCGCATGCAGATGCGAGCGAAGATTCTGACGTCAAGCGTTCTAACGCAAATGTTGACGGCAACTCTGCGATGGGTAAGATGCTTCAATTCGGCGCTGAGGGGTCTAAGGTTTTTGCTAAAACATTACTTCTTCGTCCTGATATTGCGGCAGCTCACGACAATGGCGATATTCACATTCATGATTTGGATTTTTATGCGACTGGTACGCTTACTTGCTGTCAGAGTGATCCTTTCGTGTTGTTTGAAAATGGCGGATTTAATACTGGGCATGGACACCTTCGTACGCCAAATTCGATTAGTTCTTATGGTGCACTGGCGGCTATCTTGCTCCAGGCCAACCAGAACGAACAACACGGCGGGCAGTCTATTCCGAATTTTGATTATGCTTTGGCGCCAGGCGTTAATAAATCGTTCCGTAAGGCCCTCAAGAAGAATTTAGAAAAATACAATAAGTTTACCGGCAAGAAGCTGTCGCTTGAAGTAAAAGATTCTTATGAGTATGGTGATGACGATAAGTTAAAGAAAGCAAAATGGCCAAAAGAGGTAGTCGAGGCTTCAAACGAAGACGTCAATCGTGAGACTTTGCAGGCGATGGAGGGATTTGTGCATAACCTCAACACGATGCATTCGCGTGCTGGTGCGCAGGTGCCATTTACATCAATTAACTTTGGTACTGATACTTCTGAGGCTGGACGCCTAGTTTCGAAATATTTGCTAGAGGCCACTGAAAATGGTCTTGGCAAGGGCGAAACACCAATTTTCCCAATTTCTATTTTTAAGGTAAAAGAGGGTGTCAATTATAATCCTGGCGATCCGAACTATGATTTGTTTAAGAAATCGATGGAGGTTTCAGCTAAGCGTTTGTTCCCGAATTTCTGCTTCATCGATGCGCCATACAATCTGAAGTATTACAAAAAAGGCGACTATCGTACTGAAATTGCGACAATGGGTTGCCGCACTCGCGTATTCGCTTCGGTATTTCCGGAGTCTGACGGGATTGTAACAGGACGTGGTAATTTGTCGTTCACTACTGTCAACCTAGTACGTCTTGGCATTAAGCATGGTATCGCTCTTGGCGAACGTAAAGAGGCCGATTGGGATGCTTTCTATACTGATTTAGATGAAAAGATGGACCTCGTAAAAGATGAGCTCTTGGAGCGTTTTGAATTCCAGGCAAATCAACACGTGCGTAACTTCCCGTTCTTGATGGGGCAAGGTAACTGGTTTGGTAGTGAAAAGCTTGGTTGGAATGATACTTTGCGTGATGTGATTAAGCACGGAACTTTGTCAATTGGCTTTATTGGCCTTGCCGAAACGCTGGTAGCGATGGTTGGAAAACATCATGGCGAAGATGCGGATGCACGCGAACTTGGCCTAGATATCATCACTCATATGCGTGAAAAATGTGATGAGTATTGTAAGAAATATAAGCTGAATTTCTCTTTGCTCGCTACTCCTGCGGAAGGCATTGCTGGCAGGTTCACTAAGATTGATCGCAAGGAATATGGTAAGATTAAAGGCGTAACAGATAGGGATTTCTATACTAACTCATTCCATGTGCCTGTGTATTATCCGATTTCTGCATTTGAGAAAATCGAGATTGAAGCGCCATACCATAATCTCTGTAATGCTGGGCATATTACTTATATCGAGCTTGATGGCGATCCATCTCAAAACTTGCCAGCCTTTGAGGCGGTAATTCGTAAGATGCACGATTGCGGAATTGGCTATGGCTCGGTAAACCATCCTGTAGACCGTGATCCGATTTGTGGATTTTCTGGCATAATTACAGGTGACAGATGTCCACATTGCGGACGTTTGGAAGGTGATGTAAAGTTTGAGAAAGTTTGCTCTTGTTAAAGATTATATGGACTACAATAAAATTGCAATTGAAAATTTGCGCAATTCGCCACAGCCGCCTGCGGGAAAGATTCGCTTGTCGGGACCGTGTGAGCACGACAATATCGTGAATGGTGATGGTCTTAGGGCGGTGGTTTGGACGCAGGGTTGCCCGAATCACTGTCCTGGATGCCAAAATCCAGAAACGTGGGATTTTGATGCAGGTGTTTTGGTGGACATTGACGACGTCTGCAAGAAGTTGGCGACTTTTCCTGGTCAGGCAGGGCTGACGTTTTGCGGCGGTGAACCCATGGTGCAACCAAAAGCATGCAAACAAATTGCCGATTTCGTACGCAAAGAGCTGGGGTGGAATGTCTGGAGTTTTTCCGGTTTTACCTATGAACAGATTGAAGCGGCCGGTGGAGATGCTTGGGAATTTTTGAAATCACTTGATGCACTAATCGATGGACCATTCATTAGAAGTCAGTTGGATTTTGGGCTGAAATACCGCGGTTCTCGTAATCAACGACTTCTACATTTGGAGTACGGAACAGGAAAGATACTTTCTGTTGAATAACTTGTCGTAGCACTAAAAAGTCGTAGTATTAAAACCGCCCGCTAGGCGGTTTTATGCTACAATGGTAATATAACTTATTTTTGCGGAGGTTTATGAAAACTTTAGTGTTAGGTGCTGGCGCTTTTGGTACTGCGCTCGGGCAGATTTTGACCGAGAATGGTCACAAGGCAAAGTATTACGACCCAGTTCTGGGTGTTTCGCTGAAAGATTGTCTTGACGATGTGGAAATACTTGTCTTAGTTGCGCCTTCTTTTGCTCTATCTGATCTATTGCCGAAATTGCCACATGATTTGCCCATGATTGTTGCTACAAAGGGAATACTTGATACACGGATATTTGAAGATTTTACAGACGTAATGGCATTATCTGGGCCGGCTTTTGCGGATGAATTAAAGGCGCACCAGCCGTCCACTTTGACTACTACTGACGAGCGTGTGAAGGAATTATTTGGTACTGATTATTTGAGTTTTGATTATACTACTGACATAAAAGGTGTATTTCTCTGTGGTGCATTAAAGAATGTCTATGCGCTCCTCGCGGGGCTTAGGAAATTGGAACGAGATACTCCCGACTACGAGAAGAATTTAACGGTTTTTGCGGAAGAAATGAAGGCGCTCCTGTCGGCAAACGGAGCGGAGGCGAGGACTGTGGAGTTAGCTTGCGGTATTGGTGATCTTAGGCTCACCTGCGGTCTGCCTTCACGCAATTTCGAATTTGGCACAATTTTAGCCGACAATCCGCATGCAAAGCCAGAGAAGACCGTAGAGGGACTAAGCGCGCTTCGCAAAATCTCTGAGGGCGCTATTAAGGTGCCGGATTCGGCTATCAATATGAAAGAATTGATCGAAAGGAGTAAAGAATGGGCCTAAATGCGAAACAGAAGGAAGCGGTTGAGTATCTAGAGGGGCCACTATTGGTCTTGGCTGGCCCTGGTACTGGCAAGACCCAGCTGCTTTCCGAAAAAGTAACTTATATTTTGCAGCACACTGATACCAACCCGGAGAATATTTTGTGTCTTACTTTTACTGAGACAGGCGCTATGAATATGCGCGAACGCTTGAAGTCGATTATTGGTAAAGATGGTTTGAAGGTAAATATTGGGACTTATCATGCTTTTGGCTCTGATATTTTGGCACAATATAAAAATTATGCCGAAAACTACGATCGACGACTCGACGCCGCTATTGATGAGGTGACTCAATACAAGATTGTGAATAGTTTTCAGGACAAGTTGCCAGGGACAGATATTATTCGCGGCGATAATGTCAAGGATATCATCAGTGTAATTTCGGAGGCGAAGTCAGCAGGACTAAATGCGGACGATTTGGAATTAATTGCCAAGCAAAATATTGAAGATTCGAAAGTTTTGTCAGAGGCAATTTCGCCTTTTTTGTTAAAGATTGTGCCGAGGGTTTTTAAAACTTCGTATGATAATGCCTATGCGCCGATTTATAGTTTTCTTAGTAGTTATGAGAATTTACCTCCTATCACTAAGAACATTGAACGTTCGATTGGCGGGTTGGCGCGAGATTTGAAGGCGGCAATTGTAGAGGCGGAAAGTACAGAAAAAATAAAACCATTGTCGGATTGGAAAGACAAGTATTTTGAAAAAGACGGAAAGGGCAACTATCGCCTGCGCGATAGGGTAGCCAACAAGAAATTGCTTAGTATTGCTCATCTAATGCGCGATTATCAGAATTATTTGGTCGAAAACGGCCTTTATGATTTTGATGACATGATTGAGGAAGCGGTAAGGATACTGCGCGAAGATGACGGTTTCCGGATGACGTTGCAAGAGCGGTATCAATTTATCATGTTGGATGAATTTCAAGACACGAACCCCTCTCAGTTTATGATTGTGAAGCAAATTACTGATTACGAAAAGCCGTTGATTATGGCAGTAGGAGATGACGATCAGGCAATTTATGAGTTCCAGGGTGCGCTCGCGACGAACTTGAGCGATTTTCAGGAGCATTATTCTGCACACGTGATTCCTCTGGTTGAAAACTATCGCAGCACGCAAGAAATTCTCGATTTTTCACGCGAGATTATTAATCAGGCACCAGATAGATTTGCCGACAAGATGTTGGAGGCGCACAAGCCCGATCCGGTGCAGTCGCAAATTGAGCGTCGCGAATTCTTGTCATCTGATCAAGAATATGCTTTTGTGGCAAATAAGATTAACGAACTTATTCACTCTGGCGTTAAACAGAGCGATATCGCAATCATCTCTTATAAAACTAAATATTTTATGCCGCTCCTGCCTTATCTGAAGGCGCATCCGGAAATTAAGATTGCTTACGAAAAACGTGATAACTTACTGGAAGACGAAAAAATGCACGAGCTCTTTACAATGGCGAGATTTGTATACGAGCTAGCGAATCAGCTAAGACCGACGGTGTCGGTGCTCGAGGTGCTTTCGTATCCGTTCTTTGATTTGCCAATGCTTGAAGTAGTCAAAATGGCAAATAAGGCTAGGGCAGAGCATCGGCCTTTGTTTGAGGCTTTGCTTGATGCTGAGGATGAAAGAATACATACGGTCGCGCAGTTCTTTACAGATTTGATTGCAAAGGCATTCAATGAACCGTTGGAGATAGTACTGGACTACTTGATTGGCACTGTAGAGCTGAATGGGTATCGTTGTCCTTTTGTGCAGTATTATACGAATCCTGCTAATATTGATGCAGAAAAATCCTCGGAGTATAGTGCTTTTACTTTGTATGAGAATTTGGCATCGCTCAGAGGGAAGCTTAACAAACATTTTGGCGAAAAGAAGTTGCGTCTTTCTGATTTAATCTCTATGCTTGATGATTATAATGAGGCGGAAATGCCGCTCAATACTACGAGTCCGTATCGAGATGCAGATGAGGCTGTGCAGGTGCTTTCAGCGCACAAGTCAAAGGGGCTAGAGTTTGAATATGTATTTATCATCTCTGCCGACCATACAGCTTGGGGCAAGGGAAAAGGTAATAACAATTTGCTGGCATTACCGAAGAACCTGATGCAAATTCGTCATACTGGTACTACGGATGGCGAAAAGTTGCGTATCCTCTATGTAGCATTGACGAGAGCAAAGAGCCATCTATATATCACAAATTCGCTACATGACTTTAATGGTAAGTCGCCGGAGAGATTGGAATATTTCGATGAGAAGTTAGAAAAAACTGAGGCTGGAGAAATGGTGGTTTCGCCGTTTTTGCCAAATAAATATGTGATATTAGATTATAATGAGGGCGCGCTCGATTCTTCCGCAAAACAGAGGTCGGCGGATGGGCTGAGGCTCTGGCTGGCGCCATATGTGAAAGCTTCGCCGGATATGCGTGCATTATATAAAGAACGCTTAAAGAATTACCGCCTGTCGCCTACTTCGCTAACAAGTTTTGTAGATGTTGTATACGCTGGGCCGACAGAATTTATAAAACGACAAATTCTCCATGCTGATAGCGAACCGGAAGACGAGTCGCTCGCTATGGGAAATTTAATTCACAAGACTTTTGAGGCTGTTACGAATACGAAGCTATCTGATGAGCAGGCTGTGAAATTCTTCCTAGATGAACTAGAGAAACACGATCTGTCTCCAGAAATTTCTCAGAAGATTCGAGAAAAAGGACCTTCTGAACTTGCAATCTCGCTTGCTGCTTTTGGTGATATTCTGAGACAGGGTAAGGCGGAGGTAGACTTTGCGAAAGAGAAACTATCAGTTGAAGGAGTGCCGGTAACTGGAAAGATTGACCATTTGATTATTGACGAGCAGAACAAGTCCATTGAGATTTACGACTATAAGACTGGCGGCTATCACAAGGAAAAATGGAAGTCACATGCAACGCTTTATAAATATATGCTGCAACTCGGTTTCTACAAGTTGTTACTCAATAATTCACCGAATTATGCAAAATATAAGGTAGAGAGAGCCCATATTTTGTTTGTTTCGCCGGATAAGGACGGTGAAGTATACGATAAATTGTACGAATTTAATGATGAAGATGAGAAAGAATTAATTCAGCTGATAAAGGTCGTTTATCACGAAATATCCACGCTTGAATTTATGGATGATGATGAATTAATGCGTACTCCGGATAATTCTCTTGGAATTAAAGACATTAAAGCTTTTATCGAGCTCATGCTTGCAAAGGTCGTCAAATCCTAGTATAATGTGAATGCTAGATATTGCTTTAGGGGTGAAAAGCTGAACAATCTAGTGCACATTAGAAAGGAGGTGACGCGATGGCACGTATTCATTCCATTACTTGGAGCTGTCCGCGCTGCGGGAGACCGTTTCTGACTGAACAGCAGATGCAGATTCATTATCTGTCCTGTGGTAAATCTTTCTTTCAGGAAGACGCTCTGGCGGTTTGCGAATTTCTCGGACTCGAATAGTCCGCGTTCATCTTATTTTAGGCAAGAACCCAGATAGGTCTTGCCTTTTTTCTTGTCTTGTGATATTATTGTAGATAATTATGGCAAAGAAGAATAATACTAAAAGAAAGCTCGTAGGACTTGTGTCCGAAGAATCTGGTGTCCGCGCTTATTACACTAAGAAGAACACTATGAATACTCCTGACAAGCTCAGCCTCAAGAAGTATGATCCGGTACTTCGTAAGCATGTAGTTTTCACAGAGACCAAGAAGAATCTCGGACGTAACGAAGTCAAAGAGAAGAAACGCTAACAAAAATAATCCCCGGTGGGATTATTTTTTTGTGCTGTCTAGGCGATATTCGATGTCGCGTAGGACATTCATATAATACATAAATGATTCGTATGGCGAAGCGTAGGCTGAGAAATAGGCGTGGACGTCACCATCGTTCCAATACTTGGTGCACATCGAATACGGATGATCCGAGGTGGTCATATAACGCCATTCGGATATTAGCTTGTCGTTCTTTGATGCAAGAACATTCTCGCGAAGGGCATAGATTTCTTTCATGGCGGTTTCTTGCATAGCGTTGGAGAGCCAGGCTGATAAATCGCGTTCGGTGTCGGCCCAGGTAACCGTTTCTGGTATGGAAATTTCGTCGACTGGCACTGTGAGCTCGGCGGCTTCAGAGGTGGTGACGAACTTATTGTCGTATTCGGAGAGCCAAGAGCCGATAAATTCGTTCATAAATGCGAAAATTCCGGTGTCTTCCCATTGATGCTCGCCGAAGGTCTCAAAGTCCATAAATAGATTAATGAGTGGGCCGCGCAGACAGTCGTCATCAATCCATCTTTGGTATTTTGGCACGGTGAGAGGCCATTCTTTCCATCCGCGATTAGAGAAACGAAATGCAATATCGTCGGATAAGCGATAATTCTTGAGCAATAATTTGATATTCTTGGTGCCAGCTGGGCGGTAGACATAATTAGGGCTGCGCCAGCCGAGAACTTTGTCCCAGCCCTCAGCCAGGATGGCTTTGTAGCCGTGCTCGTCTGCCCAATGAGCAAGGTCGTCATTGTAAGCTAGCTCGGTGTTGCGAAAAGTAGTAGGAGTCGTGCCAAAACAGCGCTTAATTGCTTCTGAGTGCAGATTGACTTGCGCTTCAAACTCGTCTCGATTATAGAAGAAGGCGAGGGAATGGTAGTACGTCTCACCGACGATTTCGACCTGTCCGGTCTTAACCATGCGCGCGATTTGGTCGATAAGCTCTGGCGCCCATTTCTCGGCCTGTTCTAGCCATGTGCCAGTAATCGATAAAGAAAATTTAAAATTTGGATGTAATTTAATATTATGTTCGAGCAGAGCCAACATCGGGCGGTAGCTCTTCTCGGTGACTTTACGAAAAATACGTTCGTTGCTTTGGCGGCCGTCGTACTTATCTTTGAAATAATCAGACTTATTAGATACATCAAAAATGGAATACTCGCGATAGCGAATCGGCTGATGAATGTGTAGATAAAGACAGATTGCTCGCATCAATTCCTCTTATGCTTTATCATTTTATTATACACGTTTATACATTTTTCCGCAACTTTATCCCACGAAATTTTGTTATATTCTTTTTTGACGTTTTCGGTGAGTGTATTCTGCAAAGCTGGATTATTCGCGATGGCGAGAATTTGGTCGGCGAGCTTTTGTCCGTCCCAAAAATCATATTTGAGTGCAGACCAGATGACTTCTGAGACGCCGGATTGTTTAGTGAGAATAAGCGCGTCGCCATGATGGGCGGCTTCTAGTGCAGTAAGTCCAAATGGTTCTGAAATCGAGCTCATTACGAATACGTCGGAAATTGTATATATATCACGTAGTCTGTGTCCACGCACAAATCCGGTAAAAATCACGTTCTTGGCGATTCCGAGTCTCGCTGCAAGGCCGATCAGGTCGTTACGTTCTTCGCCATCACCAGCAAAGACAAATAATACTTTTGGATTCTTTTGGATGACCATGGCGGCGGCGTCCATGAGGAATGTAAGGCCTTTTTGGATAGTGAAACGACCGACGGTAGAAACGATGGTCCAACCGTTTTGCTTTAGACTGGAGATGTAGTTGTAATCGTCATTGTTGAATTCGTACTTCTTGGTGTAGTAAGTCTCGTCTAGAGAGTTGTAAATAACCGTTATTTTGCTGAGAGGAATATGGTATTTCTCGTGGATGATCCGTTTGGTAGCCTCGGATACAGCAATGATTTCGTCTGCCATCATCAGGCCTTCATACTCAATTTCGTGAATGAGTGGGTTGCCATCATGCATGCCGGCGCGGTCGAATTCTGTGGCATGAACGTGGGCAACAAAGGGTATACCGTAGTTTTTCTTGGCAAGAATTCCGGCTTCGAAAGTGAGCCAATCATGAGCGTGGACAGCCGCAGGCTTGAAGTCCATGAGGTATTTATTAACGAAATCGCAATACGAATGCTGTACGTCGCGAATAGAAATAAAGCGATTATCTTCTCGAGTCGGGATGATTTTTTCTTCGAGCTGGAGGGACGCGTAGGAGCCGCCACCGTATCGATAAATCGGGTCTAAGTGCGTGGCGGATAGAACATTCATGAAGCTATATTCTTCGTTACTAGATTCGTATGGTACCACAAAGTCGATATCTACATGTTGTCTGGAAATTGCATGCGCCATATTTAGACAGGCAACACCTAGACCCCCACTATTGTGAGGCGGAAGTTCCCAGCCTAACATAAGTATTTTCATCTATTTTATTTTATCACCATTTGTGGTAAAATGGAAGAATATTTAACAAAAAGGGGCGTAGTACAACGGTTAGTATAGCGGTCTCCAAAACCGTAGATATGGGTTCAATTCCTGTCGCCCCTGCCAATTATTTGCTATAATAATTATATGGGAAAAACATACCGAAGACGAATTTTGCAAGATATTCTCTTCGGTTCTTTTATTGCTGTAATTTTAGTGAACATTGGTATCTTTATAGTAAAATTGGTCTTTGATGTGCAGCAATTCGAGCCGGAACTTACTGGCTGTATTCCTAGTGAGCTGATTGAGCGAGAAATCGAATATACTGGCACGATATATCTTACTTTTGATGACGGGCCCGGGGACTACACTAATTGGTTGCTCGATATTCTGAAAAAATATAATGTGTCAGCTACGTTCTTTGTGACAGGTAATGGTGACGATGCGACTATCGCACGTGAATACAAGGAAGGGCATGCGATTGGGCTACATACTTTGTCGCATAACTATTCTTATATATATCGGAGTGTAGATAATTTTTTCGATGATCTTTATGCTGTGCAGGATAGAGTTAAGGCTATCACGGGCACAACTTCTATGTTGATGAGATTTCCGGGTGGGAGCTCAAATACAGTTAGTCGCAGATATGACGGAGGAAAACATATTATGAGTGCGCTTACGTGGGAAGTAGAAAATCGTGGTTTTACTTATTTTGATTGGGATATATTGTCGGGAGATGCTGGAGAAACGACTGACACTGGGGAGGTGATAGAACGCGTGACAAGCGCTTTCCATCCGGGCGAAAACGTAGTTTTGCAACATGACATTAAAGATTTTTCAGTGGCGGCCGTGGAGGAAATTATTAAGTTTGGCAAGGCCAATGGCTATAAATTCGAAAAGTTGACTAATAAATCATTTACGGCACATCATGGTGTCAACAATTAATCTTGCACCCCACAGTAAAAGTGTGATACAATAAAGTTATTATGGAAGGTAATAAATCTAATCCGCGAGCTTTGTTGGTATTCGGTGCGCCTTGCAGCGGCAAAACTAGCTTCTCGACTAATTTCGCAAAGAGATTCGATTTGGCTTTTTACGATTTAGATGAGCTTAGAGAATCCAACCGTTTATCGCGTAAAAATATTTTATTAATAGTCGAGCTTTTGTCTCGCACGGGCAAAACTCTAATCATTGAAGGCGGTCTTGGCACCGAGAAAGAACGTACTGAGATTAGGAATATCTTGCGAAATGCAGGCTATACACCGACGCTTATTTGGATTCAGACTGATATCAATACGATTCGTTCTCGACTCAAATTGCGCTATCGCTCTGTCACTAAGGCACGTGATATTTATGATTCCTCTGTACAGAAGTTGGAGGCGCCATCCGACTTTGAAAGACCAATTATTCTTTCTGGTAAACATACATTTGAGACACAATGCCGCCATGTCCTAAAGGGTTTGGCTGATGCGGATAAATGATGATGAATTTGGCGAAGTAATAGTTAAGAAAAGTCCACTTGCCAAAAATATTAAATTTTCAATTTCGACTTCTGGGAGATTGCAGATGTCGGTGCCTTCCTATACTTCAAATTTTCTGGCGAAAAGATTTTTGAATACTAATCGCAAGATGATTCGCGAAAAACTGCCCGTAAAAGATCCAAGTGAGCAGCGAGCGCGAGATTATCAGAAAAAAGTCTTAATGAAAAAGGCCAAAGAATACTTACCATACCGTTTGGAATATTATGCAAAACTCTATGGCTATTCTTATGACAAATGCAGAATGAGCCATGCTAATACGCGATGGGGCAGTTGTTCATCGAATCGCACGATTTCTCTAAATATCGGACTAATGAAACTGCCAGAACAGTTGCGTGATTATGTAATTTTGCATGAACTAGCGCATCTTAACCACATGGACCATTCCAAAGCTTTTTGGGCGGAGGTGGCGTCGCATGATAAAAACTACAAATTGCATGAAAAGCGCCTAAAAATGTTCAATCCAGGTGTTTAATTTTAAACATAATTATATTGTTTTTTATAATCCTTGTGCTATAATTAAGTAAAAGGAGTGAGTTATGGAGTTAAAAAAACATTTTGGCATACGAGGTTTTTTGGCATGTTCGTATCTGCTAATCTTCGCTGCATATTTAGCGTTTGGATTTTTGCCGACGCGGACAGCGGTGGCTTTGCAGGGGCGTTTGCAGATTGGTAGGATTGGTCTCGATACCGTTGTCGTTTCGGCAACACTAGACGACAATGGGCTTGTTACACCTGACGAGATTCCGGCAACGTATTCCAGAAGTCCGAATCGAACTTTGATTTATGGCCATTCAAGTACCGTGTTTGAGAATTTGTATTTGTTAAATATCGGCGACGAAATTAGTTACAATGGTAAAGTTTATGTCATCAACGACGTTTCTGTACTCGAAAAAGATGATATAAATATGAATAAGGTTCTTGCTGGAAGTGGACGCGATAGTGTCGTACTAATGACTTGTGCTGGCGAGCTATACAATAACGGTGGCGCTTCACATAGATTACTAATTAATGCCGTAGAGAAATAATTATTTGACTTGCCTTAGGCGGATAGCAAATCCGCCACCGGCAGCCATATAGATATCTAGCGCGTCGGTCCTGCCGACGTGCTTTTTGGTAATAGCGATACCAAATGGATTGTCGCGGTAATGAGCGTCTTCGCTGTCACAATAGATTTCTGCTTCGTAGACTTGACTGTCTAGAAAATCTAGCGTGATGTGGACACGGCGTTCATTTTCGTCGGTAACGCCACCAATATACCAGTCGCCACTCTCGCGATCTTCTCTTGCTACTATATAATACTCGCCAATTTCACCAGCAAGTGGTAAAGTTTTAGCAAAACTGGTTGGCACGTCGCGAATGAACTTAAAAACATTCGCAAAACGTTCTTCGTAGATGTAGGGACGATCGGCTGCCATTGCCATAGCGGAATAGATTGTGATGAAATACGCTAACTGGCGTGCGAGTGTAGTAGAGATACGTTTGACGTTGTTTGTGATGTCAAAAATACCGTTAGTGTAATCCATACCGCCCGAAAGCAAACGAGTGTATGGTAAGTAGCAGGCGTGTGATGGACTGAGAGCCCCACCTTCGTATTCTTGGCCGCGAGCGCCTTCACGCGTAAGAAGATTTGGCCAGGTGCGTTCGATGCCGGTACCTTTAATCGGCTCATGAATATCTAGACAAATATGCTTCTTGGCGGCTAGTTCGACAGTCTTTTGGTAATGATTAACGCCGATTTGCGAATGATGCCATTCGCGATGGCCATTTACAGTCATCTTGCTACCAGCGTAGCCAGTCTTGACATAATGCACGCCATTCGCAGCATAATAATTGTAGGCGTCTTCTAATTGGTTTTCGTAATTGTCGATGAATCCAACTGTTTCGTGATGTCCGACTATTTCAATGTTCTTTGCGGCGGCATAGCGGGCTACTTCTGGCAAGTCGAAATCATTCTCGGCGACAGTGAATTTGTTATGAATACCGTTTTCGAGCCAATCGCCTTCCCAGCCTTCATTCCAACCCTCGATAAGTACTCCTTGCATACCTAGACGCACTGCTGCATCGATGTACTCTTTGGCGTGCTTCGTGGTGGCACCATGACGTTCTCCTGGTGCCCATGTCCATTCACCGACGTACATTGCCCACCAGATGCCAATAAATTTGAGAGTCTTTACCCATGAAAAATCACCTTTTGGTGGCTCGTTTAGACAGTATATAATATGGTTGGTAGTCAGCTCGATTGCGGAATTTGCAATCATAATTACGCGCCATGGAGTCTGAAACGGCAGGGAAACGTGCGCCTTGGTGCCATCCGACAAGGGCGTAATGTCTGCACAAGCGACGTGGTTATTATTTAGAGCGATATTCATCGAACCATAGTCATAGAGAGCTGCTTCATGAAGCGACAAGTAGAATCCGTTAGGGGTCTTGAGCGTAAATGGTGTATGCGCGCTGCCTTTAAGACTATGCAAGTTAATCTTTTCGTAATTATATTCATAGCGATCTGGTTGGTAGGCTGGTATTTTCCAGACGGTGGAGTTGAGATCGATATTGAATTCGGTTTGCTCATTGGAAATGGTGATGCGCTGGAACTTTGGCTGTGGTGGTATTTCGTATCGGAACGCCACGCCATCATTAAACACACGAAATCTAACGGTAAAAATACGATTGGGGGCTTCGGATTCAGCTAGATAGAAGCACGATTCGTTGTAAGTATTGCCGATATAGCGATTTTCGCCCCAAGGTAGCTCAATAGTCTCTTCGTGACCATGAGTATTGGTACGAATAACCTTGAGATTATTTGTAAATGGCTCTTCGCCACAGACTAAGAGGCCTAGCCTAGAGCGCGAGACTACACGCTTCTCATCTACAGTGACACTGTAATATAGAGCGCTGTTCTTTAGTTCAAAAAGGCAGTGGATGCGACCATTCGGAGACAGGATTTCTTTCTTTAGTTCGTCTTTTTTGAAAAAGTTTGCCCACTTAAACATAAAATAATTATATCACACTATGTTATAATATAGTTATGACGAAACGTAGAGAGGGCAAAACGGCTCAGGCATTTACGACGATTCTAGTATTTGTCGTGGTTGCACTGGGTGCTTTTTTTGGAATACAATTTTTTACTAAGACTGGGATTTTTCGAATTCCGGGTGTAGTGTATTATGCTGAGAGTTTGAATGCTGACGAACTTGCGACGCTGGAAGGAATTTTTACCGAAGAGGTAGATTTAGACAAGGACGTAACGATTTCGGCAGCGAATTCTTTGGACTACCCGAATCTTGCTGAAGGCGAATTCTTGGTGTCGGTGCGGGTGCCAGTGACTGATTTTTATAGTCTAGAGACGAATTTTGATGCAGAAAGTGCAGATGCAGCTGTCGCGATGGAAAATTTTATCGAGATTAATGACCTTGACCATACAAAGAAGCTCTTGTCACTGAACGGACATTATTATTTAACGGAGTTTGACAAGGGTGCCGTGTATCGCGTACTAAAATTTACTTCAGAAAAATACAATGAGGAAATAGCTCCACTCATCGGCGACACTTTTGCGAAAACTTATCCTAGGAAAGAAACGACGTTAACTTTTGCGCAGACTGGTGTAACTGCCCTTTCGCGCGGCATGAATGCAAAATTATATCAGGTAGGTGATGCTTCGTATTTTGCAGAGAATATTGGTGAGTATTTGTCGTCATTTGATCTTACGCACACGTCGAACGAATCTTCGTTTACGGATTATGCTTCTGCTAGCAACATTTGTTCCGATAAAAGATTTATCGATACTTTAACTGCGATTGGACTTGATATCGTAGAGCTAACTGGGAATCACAATGTGGATTGTGGCGCCGTGGCGGCAGAAGAGACCGTTGACACTTATATCGAGAAGGGTATTCGCATGGTGGGTGGCGGCAAGAATGCCAGCGAGGCGGCCGTACCTCTCCAGATAGATGAGAAAGAGACCAAGATTACTATGCTGGCGTTCAACGAATCTACTGGTGGGGCTACATACGGAGAGCGTCCTGGTGCTAATCAGTATTATGAAGAAGTTGCAGAGCAGCAAATTCGCGAGGCGAAAGAACGTGGAGATTTTGTGATTGTAGATATCCAGTACTACGAATGTAGTGCGTATGCCTCTGAATATGAAGATCCGATTTGCGATAGGGCGGATTCGGCAGCTGGAGATCAGGTAGGGTTCTTCCGTCACCTGATTGATTTGGGTGCAGACGTAGTAGTTGGTACTAGCGCGCATCAGCCGCAGACATATGAACTATATGGTAATGGTGCTATATACTATGGTCTTGGTAATTTATTCTTTGACCAAGTTTGGTGGCCTGGGACGACTAGGAGCCTTATTCTAGAACACTATTTCTACAATGGCAAATTATTACAAACGAGAATTACTCCGACTGTATACGACAACAGCATGCAGACGAGGTTGCTTGATGAGGAGACAACGAAATGGTTCCTAGAAAGACTATTAAGCGTAAGGCCCTAAAAGAAAACGCAACACAAGAGCCCGCCCCGTCACCGCAGGCGGACGGCGCTAATTCTCGCGCTGCCGCGCTCAGAAATACCCTGATAGCTCTTTTTGTTGTGCTACTATTGGTGGCCGTAGGCTTTGGGACCTTCTTTGCACTGAAGGCGTTTAATGATTCGTCCGTGGAGCCGGAGACGCCTGTCGAACCCGTAGAGCCAGTTGAGCCGGTAGAGCCAGAGCCGGAACCTGTACTTCCGGATGCGATTAATTTTCAGCCTGTGGTTGATGAATGGGCGGCGTCGGTAGGAGGGAATCGCAGCGTAATTATATATGATCTAGAACGAGGCGAGATTGCCGGACAGTACAATCCGGATGAAGATTATAATACGGCTTCGCTTTATAAGTTGTTTGTCGTTTATGAAGGTTATCGCAGATTACAATCTGGAGAATGGAGTGCGGATGATATTGCCGGTGGAACTGGGCGCACCATTCTAGAATGTCTAGACTTGGCCGTTAGAGAGTCTTATTCGCCGTGCGCCGAGACTTTGTGGAATTACATCGGACACGAAGAACTAGATAGGATTATTGCGGAAGAATTCGGTATTACAAACTCGGATATTTCGCATCTAGTATCGAATCCGCACGATATTTTGAAGATAATGCAGCTATTCTATGAACATCCACATTTCAGCGATGAAGGTTTGGTGGCACGCATGAAGGATTCGTTCCTTGTCCAGCCTGCGACGACTTATAATTGGCGCCAGGGGTTACCTAGTGGTTTCTCTGAGAATGTAAATGTATACAACAAAGTAGGGTGGGATTATAATCCAGATGGTGGCTATTGGAATATTTATCACGATGCGGCGATTGTAGAATTTCCAGAGCTAGACAGGCATTTTGTGGTAGTCGTAATGACCAATCGCGTGCCATATCAGAGAATCAGAGATTTCGCTAGAATGATAGAAGAAGCAGTCTAGTCTGGTCTGGGTTTTTGAATAAATAGATAATTATTATTGCACTACCCATGGATCGGTGGCGGTGCCGGAGCCAAGGACCGTCGTACCAGAGGAGAGTGAAATGACGGGGCGGACACCGTAAGTGCTGTCGACGAAGCTGTAGTAGAGGCTGTCACTCGAGAACACGCTGAATCCGCGAGCATTGCCGCTCGAATTGCGGGTGCTCGGCGAGAGCAACCAGAAGTCCGAACCGGAGCGAAGGTATGAATTGGCATTGTAAGCACTAAATGAGTTATTCCAACCATTACCAGCTAAGGAGGCTTCATCGGCAGTGAGGAGGGCTACTGGGTAGGTAAGCTGACCATTACCATTGCCGGCGTTACTAGTGTAGGAGTAGAGATCTACTTTACCACGTGGGCAGGTGAGGGTGGGGGAGAAGGTGGAGGAGTTAGCGTTTCTAATATATGAGCCGAAGTAGTATGTCTTCATACCGGAAGTGCCGTATGGGACAATAGTGTCTGAGTCTGCAAGTGGAGTGGTCCAGGAAGTACCTGTGTTTAATGTTCTATCGTTGCAGTAGCCAGCGTCACCTTCTAGTTTATCTGTGTAGGCAGTCATATTAGAACCATACCAGCTTTCTAGGTACTGCTTGATGATGGAAGAGTTAGTATTAGCAGTAGTGTAACTGCTATTGGAGCCGAAGATGGTGGAGATAGAAGTGGCAGTAGTAGCGCCTGTAGCGAGATTACTATAAGTGTAGCCTACGGCATGGATGTTCTGGTACTGGAGGCCGGTGTAGGGGACGTTGGCGACGGTAGCGGAGGCATTATTAAATGGTGAGGTGGTGAGTTGGGCGCTGGTTGTGGTGTTGGCACAAGTACTGGTGCCACTATTCCACATACCGTTATACATCATCTTTACGCCACCAGTGGAAGTAGTACGGACTATTCTCCAGCAAGTGTTGTTGGAGAGTTTTACATAGTTAGGATAGGCGTTGGCAGAGCCGTTAGAGCCATAGGTGCCAGAACCTGCGCTGGTTTCTAGGATACCGCGGTAGAAATAGATTTTCTGGCTACCATTATTGCTGTCCTGGCCGTCCCATTCAAAGACGCCGGAAGTAGAAGTGTCTTCGATAGAATCAGCGGCGGTAGAAGTAGGGGTAGTAATGCTAGTCCAAGAGAAGTGGGATGTTGCTGGCTCCGTGTTCTTGCCTTTACTAAGGGCGGCAACACTATCGTAGAGCGAGAATGGTGTAGGTGGCACATAATTCGCCACCGCCGCAAAGTTAATCTCTAGTTCATAAGCACCAGCAGGCTGTTCTACATTAGCTTTAGCACCAAAAGTAACTGTGCTAGTCTTACTAACTGTAGGAGCATCAGTAGAATCTAATTGGACATTTGTAGCAAATGGTAGATAGTTAGTAGTAGGGAGTTTGTATCCCCAATGGTTTACAGTAAAGGTACTTTCTGTGTAACCTCCTGCGAGTGTTTCTAGTGTAGGAATGACAGCAGCAGTACCAGTAGTCTTAGTGAGGTCTGTACTATCAGCAGACATGGTGAGGGTATATCCTGTAGGATTATTAGTACCTACGGTTACACCTAGGTCTTTAGAACTAAAAGCAGAAGTAGTAGGATTAATGTCTAATACTACAGTATTAGTGGGAACTGTAACTACGAGAGAGGATTCTAGGTTTACTTTGTAGTCTACGTTTTTTGCAGAGACAGTATTAGAAATAGCATTAAGAGTAGTGAGAGATATAGCGCCAGACAAAATACTAACCATTATATATAATGATGTTCTAGTTTTTATCTTGGACATATGACCTCTCTTATACTTTTATCTATAATAAGTATATATTCTGCTAATGGTTTCGTCAAGTCCCAAAATTCGTGCGTCAGCGATTATCGCCTCATTTGGCCGCCAGAAGTATTGTAATTGGAATTCGTGTTGCCGATAGTCGTGGTGACGCCGCCAATCGTGAACGACTGATATTCGCTACCATTGATATATATAGTATATGTCTCGCCAAGTACAAACTCTTCTGTGCCGGCTGCCATGTGATTGAAGGCCTTGGCAGATGTATGCTCTAATACAGTCTCGCCAGCGGAATTCTTGACAACAATTGCAGTGCCAGCCTTCTGGGCGGAGGTAAAGTAAACACTGATATTATTGATGGCAGATGTGGCGCCTAGAGTCTCGGCCATACCAGATGAACCCACAGTAATCACTGTGCCGCCATTGATAGCGATACTGATGCCGGCGTCCAAGGCGCCATTGCCATTGTTGGTTGGGCCATCTACCGTGACGATGCCGCCGTTGAAATAGATATAGCCATTGCTGTCGATACCATCGCCAGCTGCGTTGACGTAGACGTTGCCACCATTCACGATTATTTCGCAATTACTATTCGAATCTACCATTCCACCGACTTTGGATGCCGTAGTGGCGGTATTGTCCGAACTACTGCCAGCATTGATGCCGTCGTCATTTGCAGCCACCGAAACATCGCCACCATTAATGATAATCTTTGGTGCTTCGAGGCCTTCGTAGCTCTTCGATACTGCTACTTTGCCATCCTGAATCATCAGGATAGTCTCAGCGTGAATAGCGTCGTCGCCGGCAGCAATTGTGAGGTCGCCGTTTTCGATCAAGATGAAGCCTTTGCCAGCAGTAGAATAATTGGTGGATTTAATCGCATCTTCTCGTGCGGTTACGTCAAAAGTACCATCTACAATATAGACCGAGTCTTTGCCACGAATCGCATCATCGGCAGCAGATATATTATATGTACCGCTGATGAACTTCAAATCGTCTTTGCTTACAATGCCATCCTGATAATTGGCAGTGAGGCTCAGGCTGCCGTCGCCCTGGAAGGTGAGGTCTGCTTTGGAATAAATGGCCCCGTCGACGTCTTCGTCATAATCGGCAGAATACGACGCGCTGTCGCTGAGGGTATTTTCTCCGACTAACTCTATCACCAAATCATCACCAGTGAGACAGGCAATCGCTGGGCCGGACGAATTCTTGATAGTGACATTATCTAGAATGATTTTTACGGCATCTTCACTGCTGACTTTGACAATGATTGCCCCGTCATCCAGTGTGCCCGTAAAATGGTAAATGCCCGGCGTAGTGATAGTATAAGTCTGGGTCAGCTGCACGTCGTAAGTGGTGTAGCGATTCCAGTTAATCTTTAAATCGCCGTTATCTATATCCATGGTGCTGACGACTTCGCTACTAGTATTGCTACCGGTGTGATTCTGATTGATAATAATTGCGACGGTCAGCAGTGCCACTAGTGCGAACGATGCTAATATCCACGCCCAGGCGCCGCCTTTGACGGTCTTCTCAGATTTCGCTCTCTGCGCACTGGCATCAGTCACTGACGGAATCTTCGTTACAGGCTCTTTAGTGTTTTCTGTCATTAGATATCCTCTTCTAAGACTGGTTGGCTCAGCATTACTTTGAGATTGCAATTCTTGACACGGAGTTCGTCGATGAAATCTTTTTCTTTGATGCCACCCTTCAGGCGGACATTATAAGTAAGATCGTAAAGACTCCCCATATTGACGGTCTTCATAGTGATAAGGTCGGCGCGGGAGGTGTATTTCTTGAAAATTTCGTTGAATACTTCGGAATAGTCCATATCTTCTGGGATGGTGATGCGAAGAACGCGTTCTTTCTGATTTGGCTCTAGGAACCTGGTATAACTAAATAGCAGAATCGCAATCACCGCAATAACAGTAATTACGGCGCCGAATAAAATGTGCCCCATTCCGCAGGCGAGGCCAATCATCATGGCAAAGAATACGCTCAGCAAATCTTTCGCACGGCCCTGTAGGGAACGAAAACGAATGAGCGAGAATGCGCCGAGGATAGCGATAGAGGTGCCGAGATTGCCGTTGATCATAATCATGACTGCCATCACGAGTAGTGGCAATGTTGCGAGCGTGACGAGGAAGCCTTTGGTGGTCTGCGAGGTGGCTCGGTGAGTAAATGCTAGTACCATCCCCAGCGCCAGTGCGGCTCCTGCCGCGATTAATGCAGTATTGATTTCCAATCCTGCGGTTGTTGTGTCAAATATACTATTAAACATTTGTCTCCTTTCTTAGTTGTTCGTATATTTTGCCAATTTTTGAAAAGCGTGACGGATATACTTGCTCGGCGTCTAGTGCGTGGACTAACCAGAGCGGCAACACTCCGTGTGCTTTTATTTCCATAATAGTATCATGGTCGTCTTTGAAATATTTGGGGTCTTTCTTGGCGCGAGTAAACTTTAGGTTGTGAGCCCGGTAGCGAAGGTTGTGGTCGAAGGTGATGCGAAGCCCCTGTTCGCCAATATAACTTTTGCGATTATAATATACTAGGATTTTTGGTTCTAGATTGAAGTGACTTATCATATAATCTACCTCGCGGGCGATTTGGAGGTCGCGCGGGGTTTCAATTTTTTGCTCGGCTAGTTCGGTGGCGGTCTTCTTGTGCGTGGTTAGTTTTTTATAGTCGTTGCGAGTGATTAATACGCGACGCTTGTAGCCGACATTGTATTCTGGACCACGCATTTTGGTCTTGATTTCGAGAAATACTTTGTCGTAGCCGCCGTAGGAGCGCGCACGCAGCTTTTGCTTGAACTTGGGATTATCGATAGACTTGATGATTAAGTCGTAATTTGGAGTGTCAAAATAGATATTAAATACATCGGACTTGTGATATGAGTCTTCATCCATATGTTCGCGAATAGCGCTCAACATATTACGCTCCTGCTCGGAGGTGATGAGATATTTTTTCTCAATACGGTCGAATATTTTTGCGTCCATATCTTTATTATAATATAGATTTTTTAAATGAAACTTAAAAATACTGTGACGATGGTGTTTATAATTTTAAGATTCATTAAAGTATCGTATAATATAATTATTGTATGAGAATATTATATGTAGAAGATGAAAAATTCTTGGCAGAGGCCGTCATCCACCTGCTAAAGAAGAACAAAATAATGGTCGACTGGGCTGAAGACGGAGAGCAAGGGTTAGAGCTCGCCATGAAGCCAAATTACGACGTAATCGTGCTAGATATTATGCTGCCAAAACTATCTGGCCTCGATATTTTGAAGACAATTCGCAATCGCGGTGTGAAGACGCCTGTAATTATGCTATCGGCACTAAACGAGGTGGAAGACAAAATTCGCGGGTTGGAGCAAGGTGCAGACGATTATTTGGCCAAGCCTTTTAAGACAGCTGAGTTGATTGCGCGTATCAATGCTCTGACGCGTCGCCCGCCAATGGCCGAGGTGGAGAAATTATCTTTCGGAGATTTGGAGTTAGATCTTACCAACCGCACCATCAATGGTGAGGCGCTAACCGATAAAGAGGCCGAGATTCTAGTAATGCTGATGAAGACTCCGGCGACCGCCGTGACTAAGATGCAGATTCTAGCGCATGTGTGGGGTAATGATTTGGAGTTTGACGAGAACTATGTCGAAGTATATATCAGCTACATTCGCAAGAAAATTGCGAAGGTTTCTACCAAAGTTAAAATTAAGACTATTCGCGGTCTAGGGTATAAGATTGTAAATGTTTAAAAATCTTCGAAACCGGCTAATTATTATCAATGTAACAATCACGACGGTGGTGCTATTGGTGGTTTTTTCGGCTATTTATATAATATATACACGTTCGGCCGATAATAGACCACCAATGCCAAACGAGACACACTTCATCTTTTCGGACGATGTAGAGGACTACGTCGAAGTGTCTATTCGTCAGGAAAAAGAGACGGCCGCTAGGGAACTACTGATAATGCTGATTGTGTCTGGGTTCGTGATTGATTTCGTCGTGGCTGTGGTGTCGTATTATCTTGCCGAGGAGGCAATCAAGCCAGTACGTGAGGCGTATGAATCGCAAAAACTCTTTATTGCAAACGCATCGCACGAGATCAAGACTCCACTCGCAGCGATTTCGGCAAATCTTGAGGCGGCCGACATTCATGGTAACAAGTGGATAAAAAACGTCGAAATCGAAACTGCTAAATTAACTAAACTGAATGCAGACTTGCTGAGCTTAGCGCGAAGCGATATCAACCGCGGAGCTGCCGCTGCTGATGCTGACCTGGATGATCTGGCTCGCGAGGTGATTGATAGCTTTGAGTCACGAATGAAAGAAAAAGATTTCTCGACAAAAATAACGGTTCATGGAAAAGTAAAAATCAATCGTGAAGATTTTTCGCAGATACTATCGATACTGCTTGATAATGCCGTCAAATACTCGGATAGTAAGATTCGGCTTAGCTTGTCTAATCACGAGCTGCAAGTATCAAACGATGGAGCGCAGATTAGCGCAAAGGATTTGCCACACGTGTTTGACAGATTTTATCAGACCGACAAATCTGCAGAAGGCGTTGGACTAGGGCTCTCAATTGCTAAATCTCTTGCTGAACGCAATGGTTGGAAAATTGAGGCAAAATCCGGCAAGTTTACGAGCTTTATTTTAAGCTTTTAATTCTAATGTTATGATTTTCTTAAAAAATCTGTTATAATTATAACAATGTTAGAGTTACGTGGGATAACTAAGAACTATATTGTTGGTGGCGTAAAACAAAAAGTTTTGAAAGGCATCAGTATTAATTTTCGTGAGTCGGAATTTGCAGCAATTCTAGGACCATCCGGTTCGGGCAAAACTACGTTGCTCAATATTATCGGTGGACTCGATGATTATTCTTCGGGCGATTTAAAGATAAATGAGGTTAGCACCAAGCGTTATCGTGACAAAGATTGGGATTCATATCGTAATCATAGAATTGGATTTGTGTTTCAGAGTTACAACTTGATTCCGCACCAAACGGTTCTGGCGAACGTCAAATTGGCTTTGACACTATCGGGTATTTCAAAGCGCGAGGCAAACAGGCGCGCAAAGAAAGCGCTTGAGGATGTGGGTTTGAAGGAACATATCGACAAAAAGCCAGCTCAACTTTCTGGTGGTCAAATGCAGCGCGTGGCCATTGCGCGTGCGCTAGTAAACGACCCGGATATCTTGCTGGCTGACGAACCTACTGGTGCACTAGATTCTGCGACAAGTATTCAGATTATGAATTTGCTTCGTGATATCGCCAAGAAGAAGCTAGTGATTATGGTGACGCACAACCCAGAGTTGGCGGATAAATATGCGTCGCGTATTATCACTCTGAAAGACGGCAAGATTATTTCTGATTCACGACCATATGACGGCAAACGTAAAACTAATTTGGATACAGAAGAAGCTGCACGCAAACAGCACAAGACTAGGATGTCTTTCTTTACGGCTCTAGGGCTGTCTTTGAAGAATTTGTTAACAAAGAAAGGGCGCACTATCCTGGTAGCATTTGCTGGGTCGATTGGTATTATCGGCATTGCACTCATTATGGCAGTTTCAACTGGTTTTCAGAATTATATTGATAAGATTGAGGAAGATACACTGGGTTCCTATCCATTGGCGCTTCAGAAGGAAACTGCAGATATTTCTGGTATTTTGCTGAGTCTCACTGGTGGGGCGGAGGCGGCTCCGGATGATGACAAACTACACGAGAATCAAATGCTGACTTCCACGCTGGGGACTGTTTCAAATAATGATTTGCCTGCGTTCATGAAATATCTTGAAGAGCGTGGTGGCGATGTGAAGAACGATATACGTATTATGGAGAAGGAATATAATGTAGACCCTTTGATTTATACGCGTGATGCGACTGGCGATATCGCCAAAATGAATCCGAGTAATATGTTTACTTCGTTGATCGGTGAGACGTCGCTACTTCGTAATTATTCCACGATGACCTCAGTCTTTAGACAATACGAATTAGAGAACTTAGAGAATAATACCGATCTTCTAGCTGGACGTTACCCAGAGAAATACAATGAAATGACTGTGGTACTTAGTAATAAGGGTGAGATATCAGAGCTTCTTACATATTCGCTCGGTTTTCATGATTCGGATGAGCTGAATAAGATTGTCTCCAAGATAATGAGTGGCGAGAAGGTTGAGATTACCAATAAGCCTCTCGAGCTCACATATGATGATTTGATGAAGGTGGACCTCAGATTGGTACCGGCGACATCAACCTTCAAGTACAATCCGAAATACTCTGTATACGAAGACATGTCAAACGATGAGGATTATATGCGCTCGTTATACGACGAGGCTGAGAAACTTCACATTGTTGGCGTGGCCGTCATGAATTCCGAAATGGCTACAGGTGGTAGTGGCGTGGCATATTTGCCTTCGCTGATTACGCATATCATTGAAAAATCTAGTCAGACAGAGATAGTAAAGAAGCAGCTGGCGAATCCAGAACTTGATATTTTCTCAAATAAAGAATTTGGTGAAGAAGGGAATGATTTTAATTTCCAGTTCTCGGATTTGGTGAGCGTAGATGAAGCGGCGCTGAAGAGAGCATTTGGAGTGAACATTGATCAAAATGCCATTTCGGCAAAGACGTCTGAATATATTAATGGTATTTCTAATGACATTACTGCGGATATTACGCCAGTGAAAACTAAATTAGTCGAAAAATTCCAATCCCTTGCAGAGAAATTAAAGTTACACATTGCTGGAGTGGACGGCACCGGTACATTCAAGAAGTCCGAGATTGATAGTGTTGTTGAGAAGTTTATTGCGGAGCAAAGTTTTGACGACTTAGACTATGGTGTGCCTACCGAGATGTTTGCAAATGTCTATAATGGACTGCTGAAAGGACTACTGACTGCCTATGCAGAGGCTTATGCTAAGGCAATGGAAATGCAAGGAATTCCATTCGACGTAGAAACCGACCCAATTCCTGTCGTTCCGCTCATTTACGACGGTGTCGCTCAGAAGCTTCCAGAAGTGACAGAAGTGGACGAAGCCTTCAATTCTTCTGCCGTAATGATTGTAGAAATTATGATGAAGCAAAGCATTCTTAGTAAAGTTGGTTCTCTCGCAACGTATCTTACCAGTAGTTTTGCCGATGCGTTCCACGTAGACCAGAGTGCAATCCTTGGCGCATTCAAACTGAACTTTACCGAAGACGAGCTGTCACGAGTTGTTACAGCAATGTTTACCAAGAAGAAAACTACGCTCGCCACGAATTTATCAATGTTGGGATACCAGGATTTGAACGATCCGACACAGTTATCATTCTACTTTACCAGCTTCGATGGCAAAACGAGATTCAAGGAATTCTTAGATAATTATAATGAATCGATGCGACAGTCAGGGAATGAAGGCGAGGTAATTGAATATACTGATACGACGGGAGTACTGATGTCGTCCGTTAAAGTCATTGTCGACGCTGTGTCGTATGTATTGATTGCATTTGTTTCGATTTCGCTAATTGTATCTTCTATTATGATTGGAATTATTACTTATATTTCTGTTTATGAACGTACGAAGGAAATCGGAATTCTACGGGCGATTGGTGCTTCGAAGCATAACATTTCGTCGATATTTAATGCCGAAACGTTTATCGTGGGGCTACTATCTGGACTATTTGGAATTGGTATTACTTATCTGCTGATTCCGATCATTAATTTCGTGCTCCATATATTTACTGGTGATATACCACTCAATGCAATACTTTGGCCGGCAAATGCGGTAATTCTAATTGTACTTAGCGTAGGACTAACATTACTTGGCGGTCTGATTCCCGCACGTGCTGCTGCCAAGAAAGATCCTGTTGAAGCGCTACGCAGTGAATAGTATACATAAAAAATGGCCAGCCTGTAGCTGGCCTGGGTGGGAGGTGTATTTGATACGATGTGGCAATAATTATTCATTAATGGCGCGTCTGAGTTCGGCGCGAAGCCGGTCGCGCTCTTTTCGAATGAGGTCGACATAACACTCTAGATTGCGCTGGTCATCAAGCGCATCTTGGTATTCGGACTCATAATCGAGATATGCTTTGGTGTCAGGCTGAAGCTTTGAAAGGCGTACTTTCATGTGCTCTACCTGTTCGAGATGGCTCTTGGCCTCGCGTTCGGCTCTAATTACTCTGTCCTCTGCGAGTCCGCAAGCAAATTCTAAATCAGCGTATTTAGACTTTATCGTCATCATTCCACCTACCTTTCTAAAGTGCCTCCCCCGTGTTAAATATAATACCAAAAAACTGGAATTTGTCGAGAGCTTGTGGTATAATAGTTGTACACCGATGGGGATTCGCCAAGTGGTAAGGCAGTGGGTTCTGGTCCCACCATTCGGGGGTTCGAATCCCTCATCCCCAGCCAAGAGAATCTTTGAGAGAAGAAACTAGGAAAGCGAAGCTTTCCGTAAGACACGAACAGAATGAAAAATTGAGAGTTTGCTCTCATATTTTTTATTCTGTGAGTGGATTAGGGACGAAGTCCCTAGTTTCTTCGTGTAGTGATTATCCGGCTCGCAGGGGATATAGGGATTCTCAATCCCTCATCCCCAGCCAAAACTAATAGAAAAGAGGCGTTTGCGCTTCTATTTTTTATGCTGCGAAATTATGGTGTCCTCAAACGAAACAAAAAGTCCAGCCTTAGCTGAGCTAAGATGAGGAATCGTACGGTTCTTTGTCCTAGCTCAGCTAAAACTTATTCAGACTTTCTTCTCAAGATTATTTTGTCGCAAGTTGCAAGAAGTGCAGGCAAAATTAGGAGAATAATAATTGCAGCACAAAGCGTACCCTCAGAGACGGTGACACAGATCTTTGCGGCAATTGCTGAACCTTGTTTATCGAACGAACCAACAATATAGGTCACAATCACAAGCACTGATGCGCTAGTAATGATTGTCGGAACGGATTTGTTATAAGACTCAATAAGAGCTTTTTTGATATCAAGTTTCTTTTTACGATGTTCGAGATAGTAATTTGTATATAAGATTGCATAATCGATCGTTGCGCCCATCAAGATCGCTTGGACGATAATAATAGCGATAAAATAGACGGAGCTACCAGTAATTGAGAGAATCGACATTGTAATCCAAACTGCAGACTGGATGATGAGAATAAGGATTGATGGAATAAGAAGTGACCTAAATGTGAAGGCAACAACAACGAAAATTGAAATCATTGTGAGAATAGTAATGAAGTTCATTTCATCATTAAAGGTTTTGCTCATTTCATATGCCATTGGCGAGTTACCAATTACGAAAACGTGGGCATTCTCGCTATCAATGTCTGATCTTAACTTTTCGATGAAAGCGAATGTTTCTTCGCCCTCTTCAGCAAGTGTGGTGTTTAGGATTGCACGTGAGTGGTTTTTGCCAACAAGAAGTTTTTTCGCATCAGCAATTTTATCATTGGCTTTTTCGATATCTGCACGTTTATTAACATCAATTTTATCGCTGAAACGATTATCTTTCAGAATTGTGCCGTGGAGATAATTTACGAATTGCTCAATACTCATTGTCCAATTATTGTCGTAATGATAAAGCGAGCCATGATACATATAAAGAAGGTCGACAAGATTCTTTTTAAGATTCCCAGAAAGGGAGCTAAGGAGGTTGAACATCGCTTTTGAGTCGTATGATTCGTTCTCGATTGAGCGATGCATAAGGTCGGTAACAGTTGAAAGAGTTTGACGCTGATCGCCCGAAAGTTCTTTGCCATATTTTGCGTCATTTACAACCGATTCATTTAAGAAAGCAACAAGGGTCTTAACGCTCATTTTTGAATTTCTATTTATATTTTCAAAATAGTTGAGTGCGTAAAGTAAGCGAAGCTGATTTTGGTCGAGACCAAAGGTTTCCGCGAGTTCTGAGCTTGTAAATTTCTTATCAGAATTTACAGCGCTCATCACGGTTTTTGCAAGATTTAACTTAGTCTTAATTTCGGTATTTAAATTTGGAGCAACTTTCTCGTCGTTTTGGTGCGCAAGAATAAAATCGACTAATCCTACAGGCGAATTTTTAATTGAAGCGGCTTCGGTTGTAATCTGAGCCATAATAGCATTCGTCGCAGCTTCGATTTGTGGTTGCGCGGCAGCAGTGACCGCAGACACAACAGTATCTTTTGATGCGGTAGTCACTTGCTCGGTTACAGTTTCCTTGATTGTATTTATGTATGCAAGCTTTTCTTCGTCGGTCATCATGTGGCCAGTCTCAATGTAAGTATTTGTAACTTTTTCAGTCACAAGTTCAGTAATTTTGTCTTCAACAAGTGAAGCAATTTTTTCTCTTACTGCGGTTTCAATTTTTGCTTTTGCAGTATTCTGCATTTCCGTGATTTCATCTATATGATTCAGATACGCTTCGTATTGGAAGATTTTTTCTACGCTAGATTTTTCTACGCCAAAAATCTCTGCAAGTCCAGCAGCATCGGTCTTAGCATTAATACTGTTTTTATTCAAAAATGGTTGAAGTTGGTTCAACTTTGTTTTTGCAGCTGAAGAAACTTCTTCTGAATATTCAGGATCTTTCAAAACTTTGTTATTCATAAAATTCACAAATTCAGAAAGTGTCACTCTTGAATTTGTTACAGCTTTTCCAAGATCAGAATTTCTCTCGTTATTGCCATAAAGCACCATCACCTTTCTAAGTGAGCCTTCATTCATTTCAAAAATTTCGGCAAGTTCTCCAAGTGATTTTTCCTGGTTCATTTTCGAAAACACAACAAAATTTGAAAGTCTTTCAATTTTAGATTTCATATTTGAATCAACGTCATCCTTGAAATTTTCATCATTCATAATAATTTGCTGAATGAAATTCACGAATTCTTCAAGCGTCATTTTATTAGTTTCGTTTGGATCATAGTAGTGGTAATAGAGAGTTTTGATGAGATAATCATCAACATTCATATCTGCACCGAGATCGTCGGCTTTTGCTTTTAATTCATCATATTTTTCTGGCTCGCCAATTGTGTTACCGAAGCAGAGCGCTTCTTTGACTTTATCAACATTGTCATAGTCTTTGCAGATTTTTGCAATGCGAGCTTCATCGGAATTGTCGTAAATAATTGCGATTTGATTTGTTTCATCGAAAATTTCACCAATTTTATTATTGTTTGCGCCAGTATATTCGATGCCAACATTGCCTTTAAGTATCATTGAGCCAAAGAGAATCAAAAGGAAAACTGGCCCAGCAATATGACGAGTAAAGTTTGCAAAGCGACCTAGGAAAGTCATATCAAAACGCGGCGCTTTTTTCTTTGAATTCATTATCCATTTATCAAAGAAGAGAAGGAAGGCTGGGAGAGTTGCGAAAATTGAAATAAGTGAAAGAAGGACGCCTTTAGAAAGGACGAGGCCCATGTCGCGACCAATTGTGAAACTCATGAAGATGAGTACAATAAGACCGACAATAGTTGTAACAGAACTTGCGGAAATTGAACCGAAAGCATGTGAAAGCGCAGCACGCATCGCCTCTTTCTTGTTACTTTCCTTTTCACGCTCCTGACGGTAACGCTCAGCAAGCATAATCGAATAATCCATCGATAATGCAAGTTGAAGAATCGCGGCGATAGAATTAGTAATGTGCGAAACACTTGGGAAAATAATATTTGTGCCTTTATTGATGAGGACAGCAATTAAAATTGAAGTAAGATAGAGCCATGGTTCAATGAAACTCTCAGACATTAAAGTGATAATGAGCATTGCTACGCCGACAGCAATCAAAATAATTGTAATATTGAGAACGGAGCCATTTGAAGTCGCAACATCACCTTTTTCGTAGAATGTATAGCGATTTTTTGCTCCCTCTTTCTGGTTTTTGAGATGGTCATGAATTTCGTTATAAACGTTTTTTGCATTGCCGGCGTCAGCTTCACCTTCGACCTCGATTGAATAAAGCGTATATTTTATGCCATCTTTTTCAAGGTTGTAATCTTTAGTATCATCATAGTTTACTTTATTGACGCCAGAAACGCTTTCAAAATAATCTTTCATCGAGTCTTTTTCAGAATCATCAAGATTTTCAAACATAATTGTATAATTCGAAGTTGCAACATCACCAAATTCTTCGTCCATAATCTTTTTTCCCTGAGTAGTTTCAGAAGACTCCGGCATATATTTCATAATATCGTGATTAATTTTGACGTTTTGTGAAACAATGGCAGAGAGCCCGGCGATACCGACCATAACAGCAAGCACTACATAGCAGTGATTCACAATAAAATCTGTTATTTTCTTTTTCATTTTATGACCTTTTTAATTTATACCAATGATTTTATATCTGTTCCTAAACTTTTCGAAGGACATTTTTTATACAAATGTCTAATTTTATACAGATGTATGATATAATGTTCATATGAAAAAGTTTAAATATAGTTCAAAAAAGCGTACGCACGAGAAAATTAAAGCGGCTTTTGCCGAACTTCTTGCAGAAAAGAAAGCACTCAATCGGATCACCGTTGCGGATCTTGCCGCTCGCGCAGAAGTGACACGTGGAACATTCTATGCGCATTATGACAATATCTTCGAAGTTGCCGAGGAGCTCGAAAACGACTTTATTTCTATTCTTGATTCATCTGCAGAAAAGATAACATCGGTTGAGGACTATCCGATTTATCTTCATCAGATTTTTGAATTTTTGGCCGAGCATGAGGAACTTTATCGCCAATTATTTTTAAGTGATGCGCCAATGGTCTTTATCGCTCACCTTAATCACCAAATCGAAAAAACTATTAAAGAAATCTTGCGTGAACATTCGATTAATAAGCCAATGCTCGATCTTGATATTGCATTCTTTACGGACGGTGCGACTTACATGATTTTGAAATATTTTAGAAATGAAATTTCACTTAGCCTTGATGAGATTGAACAGTATTTGAAACAACGCATTGAAGAAATGTTTCTCGCAACAAAATAGTAAAACAACAGATCTATGATATAATTAATCTAAAGAGGGTGGTGGATTAACCTTCTGGATTGAAGTTATCTAGTTTATTGCGGATATCTTCCTTGTAGATTGTTAATGCCTGCTTAATTTGCCCCAGCCAGTGAATCTCAGACTGAAAGGAACTAGGAGAGCGCAGCTCTCCGTAGGATACGAGAAATATAAAAAATACTAGAGCGAGCTCTAGATTTTTTATATTTCGAGTAGACTAAAGGGACGTAGTCCCTAGTTCCTTCTCTCTTAGATTACCTGGCTCGCTGGGGATGCGGGATCCCTATCCCACCACCATCCTCCTCCTCCGCATACGCACAACGTATGCTATAATCACAGCGATTATCACGAGAATTATCAGTATGAACCAAATCGGCATGATAAAGATTACTTTTATGCTTTCATTTTTTGGAATATTTGATATAATGTCTTGTGGTGGACGTAGAGTCCGCCTTCGTACTTTAAAAAGGAGGTTGAATGAATGATAAGTACAATTGTTTATGTTGCATCACTCGTCATTATTCTCGCGGCCTTCTTTCTGATTAGGCGGAACTTCGTCGACCTTCGCAATCATGATGAGGGTTCAGCAGAAATGAAGGAACTTGCGGGAATCATCCGTGAAGGAGCTAGTACGTTTATGGGGAGAGAATATCGGGTAATTATCCCGACAGTCATCCTCTTTGCTGTACTGTATTCGCTCTTTACGGAACGCTTCGCGGGGCTTGCCCTGCTTTTCGGCTCGGCGCTCAACATGACTGCCGTGGAAATCGGTATGAGAGCTGGAACTTACGGTAATGTGCGTACCACCAATGCCGCAAGAACCACTAAGGCTCTTAGCCGTACCATGCGCATTGCACTGCTCGGTGGCAGTATTAGCGGTTTTGCCGTACCGGCCTTTGGCCTGTTTGGCTTCCTAGTCATCTGGTTACTCTCAGGTGGCGCTAATGCTCATGCTGTCGGCAGTGGGTTGCTTGGACTTAATTCCTGCAATCCTGTCACGATGCGTCTTGGATGTTTCTCGCTTGGCTTCTCGCTGGTTGGCATGTTCAACCGCGTAGCCGGTGGCAACTACACCAAGGCTGCGGATATTTCGGCCGATATCGTCGGTAAAAATGTCCACAACATGCCAGAGGATGACTCGCGTATGCCTAATACAATCGCCGACTTTATCGGTGACTGTGTCAACGACATCGCAGGTAACATTTCTGACCTGGGAGAGAGCTTCGTAGCGACTCCCGTAGCGTGCATCTTGATTGCAATGCAACTCTTCAAAGACGACCCCGTCATGCTGACGGCAGCTTGCCTTTTCCCGATTATGTTATCGGCCGGTGGACTGCTCAGTAGCTTGATTGGTGTGTCGTCCGTCATCCTGGCGAATCGCAAACGTGTGAAGATTGGACCTAACGGAGAGAAATCCATTGTCTCTAGAGAAATTGCAGACCCCAGTGTAGAGCTGGACCTTGCAACGTATCTTTCGGCAATAATGGTATTCATTATTGGTCTGGTCGGCGCTTACGTAGTGTTCGGCAAGGGAAACGATGCGTTTAAGTACGGATTCCTTTCGCCTTGGGCCGCGTCAGTGCTCGGTGTGATTAGCTCGGTTGTCGTGGGTAAGCTTACTGAATACTATACTAGTATGAAGTATGCTCCCGTACAAAAGCTCGAAACAATGGCATACGAGGGAGATTCCTTTGTAGTCACGGAAGGCGATGCGATTGGTTACCGTTCCACTTTGTGGCCGGTACTCGTCATCGGCATTTCGATGATTCTTGCCTACAGAATTTGCGGTACTTATGGAATCGCGATTGCCGGTCTGGGAATGCTGAGCTTCGTAGGAACTACGGTTTCTATCGATGCCTTTGGCCCTATCGCCGACAACGCAGGTGGCATTGCTGAAAGCTGCCACTTAGACCCAGAAATCCGCAAAATCACTGACCAGCTCGATGCAGTTGGCAACACCACTGCGGCGATTGGTAAGGGTAATGCCATTGGTTCGGCTACATTCGCGACGGTTTCGCTCATTATGTCTTACATTGGTAGTTATGCGACAGAGGACATTGGCCTCTTGTCCGTCATAGTATACCTGGTAGTTGGCATCATTGTGGGTGGAGCCCTCGTCATGTACTTCAGTGCGCTGTTGACAGACAATACTATTGTGGCTGCAAAACAGCTCGCTGATGCGGGTGAAGAACAATTGAGAATTCCTGGTGTGCTTGAAGGTACGGTCAAGCCAGATTGCACCAGCATCATCGAATTGGCTGCGAATAATGCTCTTAAGCATATGCTCGTGCCATCCGTGATGGCGCTCGTCACTCCGATTCTGTTTGGATTTACGTTTGGACCGAATTTTGTCCTCGGAATCCTCATCGGTAGTACTGCAGTCGCAGTAGGTCTTGCGCTTTATAATGGTAACTCCGGAGGCGCTTTTGACAACGCCAAGAAGTCCATCGAAATCAAGCGTGCCACGAATCCTGACGATGCGGATTTAATCCGCGCTCACAAGGCTTCGGTTACTGGTGACACAGTCGGTGACACACGTAAAGACGTAGTAGGTGTGGCGCTGGACATCTTCATCAAGACGATGTCTACAGTTTCCAACACTCTCGCTCAACTTTTCGTGGCGTTCCATTTGTTCTAACTCCTTTAACCCTCGACTTTTCGTCGGGGGTTATTTTTTGTGCTATAATTGCCTTACAATGGCAAAGAAAGTTTTTACAAAACAAGAGCTCGAAGATTTATCTCCAGGCGAAATAAATAACAAAATCATCTACGAGAACTATTCACTACTTAAGACTCTTGGGGGTGAAAAACTGCGAAAAGAAATGGTGCCGGTGGGAAAAGCATGTAATACCGCAATTAATCTTTTTATTACGTCGACTGGACCAAAGAACGATCCTAAAAAGCATGCCAAGAATGCACGCAAAAAATTAGTAAAAATTCTATCCAAAATTACTCCTGGCGAGTATAAAGGTTTTCCGAAAGACAGCGATAAGGGTCTGGTAGTGGGTTTCAACCATCCGTCACTCGGCGAAATTGCCCGCATATTATTAATGAAAGTGGACGTAATGGGCGAAAAGCCAATGCTGTTTCCAGTTAATTTGCCTTGGTACGAGGCCTTGGCGCCTTTCTACGACAAAATCAAGATGCTTGGCATTATTATTACGCCGACCATTACGCCCTCTACCTGGGCAAAGTTAAATATCCCAAAAGAGTCCGAGATGTATAGTGTAGCCAATCGTATAAAGCACGGGTTTCGCGACATGTATACGGATTTGTCACACGAAACAATTAAGAATGGCGGGGTAATCTTTGTAGCGCCTTCGGCCACGCGGCAGGCGACAGTCTTCAAGACTCCAGATTGCTACAACGGGACAGAAGAGATTATTCCGACCATGTCGTTACTCGCACTCAGACTATATCGTGATTCAGAAATGAATTGTGATTTTCTACCAATGGCAGTATTGCCGCCCAAAAATTATGGTCGCTCGCTCAATTTCTTCAAGAAATATACCCTGATTCCTGGCGAAACGATGAAGGCCAAGGACATCCGCAAAAAATACTTTGGCGACAAGACGCCAGAAAAGCTCGAAGGATTTGATTACGAATTTCACAAAAGAATTGCTGACAAATTACCACAAGAATTTTGGTATTAATGTGATATAATCATAAAAGGAATGGAAGAAGAACCGTATTTTTATCATCCACTCGAAAATATTGAAGATATTGATGAATTTGAAGCGGCGGTGGAACGCGTTCATCTAACTAAGGCTGTCAGTGAAGAAAGGCCTTATACTTATTGGACGATTGAATTATACGATCAGAAGAATGGCATCCGCGGTGGCGGTGGGCTTGGTGTGCTGGCCGCTGATACTCGTAGAGTAGCCGAGCTGAATGGTGTGCCATTTACGCTAATTACGCCATTTTACCCGTCTGAGGCACATCAAGAAATCGTGGATGGACAAGTGCGCGACATGCATGTAGCGGTAGATTATCATAATTATGGTTTTAGATTTATCGACAATGTATTTGTTAAATGCTGCGGCAATTTGTGCAAACTCGATGTAATCGAAAAGCGCTTCAAGAGCACGAGAATTGTGTCGGTCACAGAGCCGAATTTTGGCGAATTATATTCTGGTATGAGTGGGTCAGACCATAGACTGTACCAAGAAGTATCGCTTGGTTTTGGTGGATATGCAGCGTTGAAACTACTCGGACTAAAGCCTGCGATAATGCAACTAAACGAGGTTGCTACTTTCTTTGCAGCTCTGGCGCGTCTGGACGAGCTAGCATCGAATGGTATGGATTTCTACGAAGCGGTGGTATATACACGCAAGCATACTTTATATACTAATCACACATTAGTACAAGCGGCCGAGGCTGATTTCTCACACGAGCAATTCGAGCGTTTTGTTTACCCAAATTTGAAATCACCTGCGGTAAAGAAATGGATTGATGATAAGTTTGATGATGGGCATATAAAGTTGTCTTCGGTGACGATTGAAATTGCTGAGCTCAGAAGCGGAGTATCAAAACTCCATGCCAGGGTCGCGAATTATCACGATATTGCAGGCAATAAGGTAAAATTCAAAGCCGTCACCAATGGTATCGATATGGAAACGTGGGTGCTGCCTGAGATAATGTCTTTCTATAAGAAGGCCGGAATCATTGATGCGACTGATTACCCGATGCCGAATTTTGCGGAAAAACTCGACGCGCTGGATTCGGATGCGATTCGCAACCTAAAACGCGTAGGTAGAGAAGAATTAAATAAGGTTCTAGCAAAGCGCAAAGACCAAAATGGCAAAGTTCTACATTTCTCGGAAGATGATTTTGTGTTCGATTTCAAGCGTCGTTTCGTGGATTACAAACGTCCCGAGATGCCTTTCCGTGAACCGGCGAGGCTACGTTCGATACTAGAGCCAGTCGGAGCACATTATATCTTGGCTGGTCGCATTCATACTGGCGATGATAGGATGACTGCAAAACTGAAGTCAGTGTTCGAGACTATTGCGGCTGACGATTATCTTAGTACACATGTTCACTATATTGCTGATTACGATGAAGAGCTTGCATATGGACTGTCGGTAGGCTCTAATGCTTCAATCAATATTCCGATTGTTGGACTTGAGGCTTGTGGCACTTCGTGGGAAAAGGACATCGCAAACTTGGTACTTCTGATTTCTACTCATGATGGCGGCGTAGCGGATTGTTCCAAGAATAATTATCTAAATGTGAGCGGTAACACCGAAGAGGAGGAACTCGAAGAATTATATATTCGTATGAACGAAGCGATTCAGATTTGGAATAATGACTTCGACCTAGCCTATACAATTCGCCAGCAGCTAGAGGCATTCCTGCCTGTGATTTCTGGCACCAGAATGTTGAAAGATTATCTTGACTATTTGTTTGCTATGTAGTAAAATATTGACAAGTCTGGTATCAGACTTTTTTTAATGAAGGAGTAAAATGGCAAAACCAAAGATCACCAGAATCAAAGCCGGTGAATCTTCCAAGAAGTCGGAAGAAGAGCAGGCGCCGATTACTCGTAAAAAAGTGGTCGTCGAAGACAAAAAACAAGAAAAGAAGAAAGCAAAAGAAATCCGTAAAGCGGAAAAAGCCGAGAAGAAGGCCGAGAAAGCAAAGGAAGACAAGAAGACATTCATCCTCTTCCGTCCATTTGTGGCTTTCGGTAGATATTTGCGAGATTCTTGGCGCGAAATTCGCCAAGTACGTTGGCCGAATCGCAAAGCGACCTGGAAAATGGTTGGCGCAGTGTTAGTATATACGGCACTATTCGTCATCTTTATTTCCTTAATCGATTTGTTCTTTAGATGGCTATTTAGTTTAATTATAAAATAAGGAGTATCAATGGCAGTAAACCGTTATGATGACACCCGCGCATGGTATGCAATCTCTACCTACAGCGGATACGAAGACAAGGTAGCTGATTCTATCAATCAGCGTACCGGCACCGTCGAGATGGCGGACAAGATTTTTGAGGCAATTGTGCCAAAAGAAAAGCAAATTGAGATTAAGAATGGCAAGCGCAAAGTCGTGGATCGCAAAATCTTGCAAGGCTATGTGCTCGTCGATATGAAGTTGTCTGATGAGACATGGTATATTATCCGTAATACTCCTGGCGTAACTGGATTCATCGGTACTGGCACGCAGCCGACTCCTGTATCCGAGAAGGAAATCGCCAAAATCAAGAAGCGTATGGGCGTCGAGGATCCAAAATTCTCCGTCAAGTACGAAATTGGCGAGGTGGTGTCGATTACTGATGGACCATTCAAGGGCTTTGATGGTACTGTATCCGAAATTGATGCCGCTAAGGGCAAACTAAAGGTGATGGTATCGATGTTCGGACGTGAAACACCAGTAGAGCTCGACGCATTACAAGTGAAGCAACTTAATTAATTTATCAATAAAAACTACTATTCGCGACACACTCCTTCGCGCCCGTCGTTACGGGGCTCAGTCGTTCTTCCGCTCCCCGTTGGTCGCGGAGGGTCACGAATAGTAGATTTTTATTGCTTTATCGATTCAGTTGTTCTACAAAAATAACCCCTCGCGGGGTTATTTTTGTTAGTCGACTACTTCGACGCCCATTGAGCGGGCGGTGCCGGCGACGACTTTGACGGCGGCGTCTAGGTCGTTGGCGTTGAGCTGATCCATCTTCTTGTTGGCGATTTCTTCGAGCTGAGCGCGGGTAATCTTGCCGACCTTGTCGACGTTTGGCTTGCCGGAGCCTTTGTCAATCTTGATAGCCTCGCGGATGAGGTCATCCACTGGCTGACCGAGACAGGTCCAATCAAACGTACGATCTTCGAATACACGGATGTGAACGATTACATTCTTACCCATGAATTCCTTGGTCTTTTCGTTGAATGGATTGATAAAATCCATCATGTTTAGTCCCCACTGACCAAGGGTCGAACCAACCGGAGGTCCCGCAGTCGCACGACCGCCAGGGATACGAAGTTTCAAATTACCGATAACTTTCTTTTCTGCCATCGTTATATTCCTCTTAAAATTAATAGTTTAGAAGCATTTATGTAACAATTATATTGTAACGCTTAGTGGGGGAAAAGTCAAGACTACTGGAGCAAACAACGGACTGAATAACCGTAGTGGCGATAGCCCATACCCTGGGGAGGGAACACCTTGAACGCATCGACGTAGGAAAGGTACATATAACTGCGATTACCCCTCGTAGAGGAAAAGAAGTAGCCGTACGCGCCCTGATCGTAGGCCGAGCCTTCGTTGAAGGCGCCAGAGAGGGGAGTAGAAAGGGCGTTCTTGAAGGCTACAGCTTGGCCTTCGGAAGCGCTACTATATTCATCATATAATGCTTGATATTCTCCACTGCTATCACCAGTAGGCATACGCCAACCTGCTGGGCAGATATCTTGAGTGGCGTTTCTGCCGTCTGGGGCAGCATAGTAACCATAACAGTATGAACCTGCAGAAGCGGCACAGTAGTTATAGTAGACGCCATATTTATGTGAACCATTGCCATAATTTTTGCTAGAGTCGTCATTTACAGTATCTTTGTCTGCGGCATTGGCTTTGGCTCGGTCATAAACATTTGTCGTGCTGTTGGAATCCCACGTAGCAAAGCTTGCTGAGGCATATTGATTTCCAGCACTTCTATTGCCACTGCGAAGACTAGTGAGAGAAATTTCGGTTGCATTAGTATTGGATGCAGTTAGGGCAGCCATAGTAGTAGAGTCTGTGAGGTCTAGTCTTAGGTTATCTAACATCCACATATTTCCATCCTTCAACTTAGACACACAATAAGGCTCTTCGTCACGCGAGTCACGGAGGTAGTAGGCATTTCCTTCTGTAAGTTGGGCCAGGATAGTGGCCTTATTGCTACTGGTGATTTCTTGCATGTAAGTGACATCTGGGACTGGAGTATTACAGGAAGTAGGCGGAGTAGGTGGTACTTTTGGTGCCGGCTCGGTACTAGGATGCACAAGTGTATACTTTACCTTGCCAGTATAAGTACCAGCAGGATGACCTATGGCAATATAGGCACCATACTTGGTAGTAATAGCAGAAGTAGAGGAGGCAGTAGTAGCTGCATTGTACTCTGCTACTTTGGTGTAGGTAGTAGGGACTAATGATAATGAATCAAAGTTATTAACAATAGTAGGAATAGAAGAGCCAGAGACATTATTTACCTGCATAGCCCATTGTGAAGTATTGGAGCTATAACTACCAGTAGCACTGGCAAAGTCATTACCAGTATTAATGTCAGTAGTACCAGTAGTAGTACTATGAAGGACATTATTACCAAGAGTATCATCACCAAAGCCTATAGCATAGATAGCATAGCCACCATTATCATTACAAGTAATAGCAACATTAGTTAAGCCTATTTCTTTATTATAACCACCAGGAGCTATCGTAGCAGTATGAGCAGAAGAGACAGTACTATCCATAGAACAAGATGCTCCTACAGTTACTACTGCATTCCTAGACGAAGAGCTAGTAGTAGCTAGTACACTAGGCATAAGGCTAAATAGTCCTAGCATAGTAGTAACACCAATAGACGTGCCTAGGGTTACTTTGTATGGAGAGATAGACATGGTGATTAATTGACCTTCATTTCATTATAATTATCTACTTATTATAATAGCAATAGCGGAATGAAATGGCAAGTGTTTACTTTTGGATTTTTTCTGGTATAATATATAGCAGTAAAATAATGTGTGGGAGGATTAATCCGCTAGTACCACAGAAAGGAATCTATGGCAGATAAAGAAGATATCGCCAAGAAAATCGAAGAAGTAAAGGCTGATGTGGCTGAGAAGGTCGCAGAAGTCAAAGAAAAAGTCGAAGAGGCTCGTGAAGATGTTTCCGAGAAAATCGCTGAAGCAACCGAGGATGCAAAAGAGAAATTTGCCAAGGCTGGCAAGAAGTCCAAGAAGCACATCGAGGAAGTAAAAGCCGAGATGGAACGCCAGGCTCGTAAACTAGAGCGTGCAGCCGAAGAAGCTGCTGGCGACAAGCCAAAGGGTGCCAAGCCTGTGACTCGTCCACGCATTGAACGCCGTGGCAAGAAATACCAGGAGGCCGCAAAGTTGGTCGAAAAGGGCAAAGTCTACACCTTGAAGGATGCGATTGAACTCGCTATCAAGACTAACCCTGCTAAGTTTGACGCTGCACTCGAGGCACATGTACGCCTAGGCGTAGATCCACGCCAGGCCGACCAAAATATTCGTACCACTCTAGTACTCCCAAATGGTAATGGCAAGACCGTGCGTGTAGCCGTATTTGCTCCTGCTGATGTTTGCAAGGCTGCTAAGGCTGCCGGCGCTGATATCGCCGAGGATGAAGAGTTCTTGAAGCAACTAGAGAAGGGAACGATTGATTTTGACGTGCTTATCTCTACTCCACAATACATGCCAAAGCTCGGTAAGTTCGCTCGCGTGCTTGGTCCTAAGGGACTGATGCCAAATCCAAAGGCTGGCACCGTAACGATGGATGTCGAGAAGGCTGTGAAGGAAGCAAAGGCTGGTAAGGTAGAATACCGTGTAGATAAGCAGTCAATTGTCCATATCGGGCTAGGCAAAGTTTCGTTTGGTGCAGACAAGTTGCTCGAGAATGCCAATGCGTTCTTTGATTCTCTCAAAGCACAAAAACCAGCATCAATCAAAGGTTCATTCGTAAAGTCAGTATATATCACGACTACGATGGGGCCATCGATTGAGATTGAGAACCTGTATAACTGATTTTGTTTAGTGCATTAAAAAAGCACTATTTGTGACCCTCCGCGACTAACGAGGAGCGGAAGAGCGAAGCTTCACCCGTAACGACGGGCTGAAGCGAGCGTGTCACGAATAGTGCCTTTTTTAATGCCTCTCCCAAATATTTGTGATATAATGTGCTTATGAATGAAATGTTTGCAGGATTAGAGCAGTGGCAATTAGTACTATTTATTATAGTTGGTGCGCTGTTATTATTATTTGGTTATCGGATTAAGAAAGCAGCCTTTTTCTTGATATGGTTTGCGATTGGTTTTCTCTTGATGAGGAACGTAATGCCATGGATTAATCATAATTTTCCAGATATCGCCAGCCAGCAGACGTGGCAATTCATCCTGCCAATTGGCGGGGGCGTGCTCGCCGCGATGTTGGGATTTACAGTGGAGAAACTTTGCGTTGGCGGGATTTGCTTCGGCCTAATTATGATGGCGGCCATCCAGCAGTTTGGTACCGAGATGAATGTTATTGTAATTGCCGCAGTACTCGGCGTACTCGCGGCAGGTGCTGCCGTAATGACGATGAAACCAGCGACCATCGTTGCGACATCATTCGCTGGTGCTTTCTTGATTGTTTCTTCACTACCGTATTTGATAACCATGAATAATTTCGACGATTATCGTCTTGCGGTTATTGCCGGGGCTACCGTAATTGGCTCTATCTGCCAATTCTTTACCACCAAACACATTAGCTAGAGCGTTATATTGACTTTTTCTGAATTTTAGTGTATAATTATAAGAAGTACTTTAAGAGTGTTCTTTTTTGAGTTATTAGGGAGGTGGAACAATGGAAAATGTTGAAATAACTCTAGAAGAAATTGAAAAAGCTCTCGATGATAATACCGAAGAGTCTAGAGAATTTGCAGTCAACGCTGGTCGCGGTCGAAAAGATCTCTCCAAAGAGATTTTTATGCGCCTCGTGTCAGTTTGTTACGACAACCCAAGATTGAAGCTTGTCGATTATTACTCTCCGGTGCTCGTGACCTATGATTGGGTACGAAAATACATCCGAGACGGTAGCGACAAGCAGCGTTTCTTGGCAATTGCATTTTGCTTGGGGCGCGAAGATGTGCCAATTGAGATTTTGGAATACTGCCTCAACGATTGCGATGCAAAGTTCAATCAGCTAGCGTTCTGTATTCTTGAGACATCGTACGTACCATATCGCAAATTGCTAGAATGGGCCGAATCCGAGAATCTTAATTTTCAGATTGGCGCACTTCGATGCCACAAGAATAGTCGTTTTCTCGATTACGAAGTGGCAGAGAAAGCCTGCGGCGCTTTTGGCTGTTTGCCAGGTGAGCTTCGCGATGAACTTGCGAAGAAGATTTGCGCGCCGATACCGGTGCTCAAGAAATGGTTCGACTCTGAAGACCTTGATTTGAAGAGTCTCGGCATCAGCGTCTGCGATAATATGAAATGCGTAGACTGGTCACTGGTCGGATATGGCATTCATCATGAGCAGCCAGACGTCAACCAGGCGATGTATCGCCTTTGCGCTCGTTTCGGAGCGCCACGTAGAACCGTGGAATTCTGGTTAGTGCGCGGTGGTGAAGAATACACAACCGCTGCACTTGCCGCTTATTCTAAGATTGGTGGTGCGCCGCAGAAATTAATCGAACGAATTTTGACTAATTTCACCGGTACGCCGCCTACTATGCGCTACTATGCGCAAAAGATTTACGACAATCATCTTTATATAGATGACACCAGCACTCTTTAATGTACTTGCCCGCGAAAGCGGGCTTTTTCTTGTGAACTAAGATTTGAATGCACCAAAAATCCGCTCTTAGAGAGCGGACTTGGTAACAATTAGCTAATTCTATGCTTATTAAGCGAGTTCTACAGTAGCACCAGCTTCTTCGAGAGCTTTCTTCATAGCCTCGGCGTCAGCCTTAGCGACCTTTTCCTTGACAGTAGCAGGAGCGCCGTCAACGATAGCCTTGGCTTCGCCAAGACCAAGTCCGGTAGCTTCCTTAACAGCCTTGATGACTGCAATCTTTTGTGCGCCTGCATCCTTCAAGACGACGTCGTATTCAGACTTTTCGTCAGCGGCAGCAGCGCCGTCAGCAGCACCAGCAGCTACAGCGACAGCTGCAACTGGCTCGATGCCATATTCATCTTTCAAAACAGTTTTGAGTTCGTTAACCTCAAGCACGGTCATATTGACGAGCTGTTCGGCCAACTTTTTAATATCAGTTGCCATAAATAATTGTCCTTTCATTTGCCGACGGGTCCTGCCGACTGCTGTCCTCCCCCAAAATTGATTACAATTTTGGGGGTCCCCCTCCGCAGTCGTCACCCGTCAGCTAATATAATATATTATTTGGTTGCTTCCTCTGCATGCTTTTCCAATCCAGAAACAACACCGTTGATGCCAGAGAGGAGGGTATCCACCACCTGGGCGATGAGTTCGTTCTTGGTAGGTAGAGAACCGAGAGTCTTGACTTCGTCGGTAGAGAGATTTTCGCCTTCGGCGTTGAAACCACCGATTAGCTCCATTTGAGCGTGAGTCTTGGCGAATTTGGTCAATACCTTAGCAGCGTCAAAATCCTCGTCGGTGCCCATTGCGTAGAGAAGTTGGCCGGTAAGATTAGAAGCGTCAGTGTCTTTGTAAGCGGCGATTTCTTTCATCGCAACTTTAACTAGACGGTTCTTGACGACCTTAATCTTTACGCCAGCTTCGCGAGCTGAGCGACGGAGCTCTTCGAGTTCTTTGACGGTGAGGCCTTGGTATTTGGCATAGACTACCATCTTGGAATCTTTGAGAAGCTCAGTAAGATCTGCAACCAATGTGTTCTTTTTATCCTTTGAAATTGCCATAAAAAGTTCCTTTGGTTAATTAATATTGAAAATTAGCTAATTGTTAATTTTCGTCACCAAATAAATACAAGATTTGTCCTCGGTGGCATGATTAAGTGTAAACACCGCCACTGTCTTTGGTAACTTTATACATTATAGCACAGGTGTGTGATATAATCAAGTCATGAATGATTTTGACTATTTAGGTGAGGGGGAGGTGTATCTAGACGGAGCTTGCCAGAGCCTACGTCCGCGCCCGGTGATTGATGCACTGAATAAATATTACACCGAGCACAATTCTTGTGGAGAGCGTGTAAAATACAAATGGGGACGCGTCACCGATGAAAAAGTAGAAGAGACGCGCGAGAAGGTGCTTAAATTCGTTAAACTATCCCCACGCAAGTACACTTGTTCGTTTACCCTAAATACGACTTATGGCATTAATTTGATTTTGTCGCAGCTACGGGCTGATTGTTTTGCAAAAGTAATGACGAGCGAGATTGAGCACAATTCACCATTTCTCGCAACGATTGCTTTTAGCGAGAGAACAGGACTGCCACGTGAGGTGATGAAAAGGAACGAGGACGGGACCATTCTGGTGTCCGACTACGACTTTACTGATGCGGTCGTAGTAGTAAACTGCGCTTCTAACTTTGACGGACGGAAACTATCAAATATTTCGGAGCTGTGCAAGGCCGTACACAAGGCAGGTGGAATACTAATTATTGATGCGGCGCAGGCGATGGCGCATTCGGCTGATGTGCTACGTGGAGTAGAAGTGGATGCGATTTGTTTCTCGGCACATAAATTATATTCAGCGTCACTTGGCGTAATCATTTGGCGAGATGACCTGCTAGACAAGATGACTTATGGATTCGTCGGTGGTGGAATGGTGGACGATGTAGAACTTGATAAGTATGTCGCTTCGGCGGAAGGGAAAGAGCATCGCTATACGCGGTTCGAGTCAGGTCTTCAGGCCTGGGGCGAGATTGTAGCACTCGGCACGGCGCTTGATTGGATTAACGGACTAAAGAAGTCCGATTGGAAGAGGCTTGAGAGTTTGTCGGAAGACTTGTACGAATTCTTGAATGCTTCCGACAAAGTCCACATGGTAAATCACGAAGCGAATCCGACCATGTCATTCTATGTGGATGGGCTAGATTCGCATCTCTTAGGCGAGGCGTTGTCACGCGAGAATATTATGGCTAGGACTGGATATTTCTGTGCGCATTATTATCTGGATCACGTGCTAGGATTGCCGCCACTGGTAAGATTCTCGCTCGGATTCCAGACAAGAGAATCAGATATCGAGAAGGTAAAGAAAGTACTGGGAAAGATTATTTAACTTTCTCCACAAAAATAATAATTATGTTAAAATAAGTTTATTATGGTGTGTATTGCAGCGTTTATAATATTGGCTTTAATTGGCGTATTCGTCGCTATTATTTCGATTTTCAAGCCAGAAGTCGGCAAAAAGTATCTAAAAATCTTTAAGAAGTCCTGGGGATGTCTCTGGAAGAAAGTTCGTTTGCAAAAATGCGAAACGGGATTCAAGGAAGACGTCAAGAATACAATTCTTAGTCGCGTAATTGTAAAACACCCGAAATGGGTAAAGCCACTGTCGGTAGTGATTGAGATTGTGTCGGTGATTATTGTGGTGGTTGCCGTATGGGCAATTCTTACAGCGATTAAGTCTTTGCTCGCGCTTTGGGCACTCGGCACCTGCAACGTAACGAAACCTGCAGCTTGCTCTTTTGGTGCCGAAGTCTGCTCGATTGACGAACAAGAGCCAGATAGTTTCTGGGGCGGAATTGGTAGATGGTTTACTGAATGGCCGGAGATTTTTGAGGCGATTCCAGACAAATTCAAAGAATATAAGGCTGAAGATTATAACTTTAACTATATCGACGGCAATCCTGACATTGCCGACAAGCCAATACTGGTAGATATCCTAGACCCGGGCTGCTCAGTTTGTTTGACGTCTTATAATAATCAGCGCAATGCTGGCGTGTTCGAGAACTATTCGGTGCGCATTGTGCCTTATGCGATCCAAGACGCGGACGGAAATTACAAGTTCAAGAACTCTGCACTAATAGTAAAATATATGTTCGCTGCGGAGCAGATGCGAAGTGGTATCGCAATTAAATTGCTTGATTATATCTTTACGCGCAAGAATCATGATGGCTATATTTATCAAACGATGTTCAATGAGGACTACTCGGAAGAGCAGGCTAGAGCAAAACTAGAGCAGTGGCTCGGCGAGTTGGATTTTGATGAAGAAGCGATTGAAGAAGTTCGCAAGATTGTCGATTACCCAGAAATCGCTGACAAGATGCAAAAGAATCGCGAAATTGTCGAGAGCGAGTTGCATGCCAAGGGTATCCCTACAACAATATACGATGGCAAAAAGCACACCGGACTCTGGAAATCAGAGTAGTTGATCGCTTTTACAAAATTGCTTGTGCTAAAAATGTTAAATTTACAACACTTTTGACTTTACCGCTGTTAATTTGGTGGAAAACTTTCACAAAAAGTTCTTGACTTTACGACACATCGGATATAATATAATATTAATACTATATTTAGACAGGATGCGAGGTGATGTCTGAAATACCAGAAAAACAAATAAAACGTTTACGAAGCTTGATTAGTGAAGCTGAGACCAGTCTTTCTGCTGCGAAAGAACTGTTAATTTCTATCCTTGGAGATGGTGATACAATAGTTGCACCGCGTGATAGCGTGATTCCGACTGCTGAAGGCAAGATTATTGAAGGTATCTTTGATGGCCAGATTATGATTGGACCGGATGGCAAGAATTATCCAGTGCCTGCCAACTATGCGTCTAAGTCAAAGCTCGTTGAAGGTGACATTATGAAACTTACCATTACAGAAGATGGCAAGTTCCTATACAAGCAGATTGGTCCTGTTGAGCGCAAGACCGTGATTGGTACACTTACTTATCATGATGACAAATACTACGTAGAAGTAGCTGGTCGCGAGTATCAGATTCTCTACGCTTCGGTGACATATTTCCATCTGCGCAAAGGTTCACAAGTATCTGTGACCATTCCGGCTAATAATGAAGAAGCTACCTGGGCCGCAGTTGAAGCAGCTCTATAAATAGTGCTATAATTGATATATGAAAGCTCTCTATCGGACATATCGGCCGACAAAACTCGCCGATGTTATTGGACAGGAACAAGTAACAGAGCCGCTGGCTAGTTCTATAAAGCAGGGCAAAATTTCGCATGCATATTTATTCATTGGGCCACGCGGATGCGGCAAGACTTCGGTGGCGAGAATACTCGCGCATGAAGTGAATGGTTTTGAGTATAACATTGAAGATGATTATGTAGATATTATCGAGATCGATGGTGCGTCAAACCGCGGTATCGACAACATTCGTGAGCTACGCGAAAAAGTGGCCATTGCGCCGACGAGCGGCAAATACAAGGTATATATTATAGACGAAGTGCACATGCTGACAAAAGAGGCATTCAACGCATTGTTAAAAACCTTGGAAGAGCCGCCGGAGCACGCGATATTTATTATGGCAACAACGGATGCCTATAAGGTACCAGTCACGATTACTTCGCGCGCGCAGGTCTATACGTTCAAGCTATCCACTCCACAAGTAATGCTAGATTACATAAAGAAAATTGCGAAGAAAGAGAAGATTAAGATTACTGACGACGCACTTGAAGTGATTGTGCGCCGAGGCGGTGGTTCGTATCGCGACACACTGTCGCTACTGGATCAGATTTCGACAATCTCGGATAAAGAAATAACCAAAGATATCGTAGTTGATGTAATGGGGCTGCCTCAGGACGAAAAGATTAGGGATTTGCTCGCGCAATATGCGTCCGGTGATATGTCTGGCATTTCTGATGTTTTGAGAGAGCTGCTCAATTCTGGTATTAAGGCAGAAACCATTGCAGAAGAGATGATTTCGCAGATTCTGACCGACCCTAGGCCAGACCTCATGTCGCTGCTTGCAAAATTGCCAGAGATAAAAGCCCCGTTCGCCGAAGCAAAGTTGTTAGTAGCACTATGCAGTAATGCTAATTCTCCGGTAGGGGCTTCTGTATCTACGCGCCCCGTCTCAACAATTCCAAAAGCTGCACCAGTTGCGCCAAAAGCAGCAACGCCAGCTCCTACCGCCAATGTGTCGGCTCCGAGTGAGACTGCGGCCGCGCAGGTGCAACCGACAAAGGATTTCAACTTGGACGGATTCATTACCGCGGTTGATGCACTCAATGATGCGATTGGTGCCCAAGTGAAAAAATGCACCGTTACAATAGAAAGCGGGGAACTGCATATCTACCCAAGTCGTAATATCACGCGGACTATTTTGTCGCGTGACAACAACAAGAAAATCTTGATTAATGCTGCTAATGGACTAAAAGTAATTATCCACAAAGCTGGGGAAAAACCTGCTTCTGCCGCGGAGGAAGACCCTCTACTTTCCAAAATTTCTGGTATAATGGATGGAGAGGTAATAAATGATGGAGGAAGCAACCCGTTCTAAATCCAAAGACGGCAGAATGCCACCACAGGATGTAGTGGCAGAAAAGTCTTTGTTAGGTGCGATTTTGATTTCGGACGGCATCTTGCCGGAGATTTTGACAATTATTAGGCCGGATGATTTTTATGATGAACGACACCGGATTATTTTTAGGGCGATGAGCGATCTCTATGACCAACACAAACCAGTAGACCTTTTGACACTTACTTCAGAATTAAAATCCGCCAAGAAACTAAAAGAGATTGGTGGCGCGCCGTATTTGACTGAACTATCTAATTTTGTACCGGCAGCTTCACACGCAAAAGCATATGCCGAAATTGTAGAAAAGACTTCTACGCGCCGCAAACTAATTAAAGCGGGTACAGAAATTGCCGAAAAGGCCTACGAAGACGATGTGGAGGCTTCGGAGTTGATTGGAGCAGCCGAGAAACAACTCTTTGAAGTGTCAGACAAAATTGTAAAAAGTGATTATACGCCAATTGATCAGTTGCTCGCTGACGCATTTGATAGAATTGAAGAATTACAGAAGAATAAAGGCGCGTTGCGCGGCCTCAAGACTGGTTTTCGTGATTTGGACAAGAAAACCGCCGGCTTGCAGAAGGGTGATTTGGTAATCATTGGCGCTCGTCCGGCGATGGGTAAAACGACTTTTGCGCAAAATATTGCGTATAATATCGCGAGTATTAACAAACGCGGCGTATTGTTCTTCTCGATGGAGATGGGCGCGAATGAAATTGTCGACCGTATGATTTCGGATGTGTCTGGAGTAAATAACTGGAACATCCGTACCGGCAATGTCACAGATGAAGAGTTCGCACGTATCGGCGATGCAATGGCGGAGATGGACGAAATTCCAATTTATATCGACGATACCAGCTCAATGACTATTATGGAGCTTCGCAATAAGGCCCGTAGAGCAAAGCACGACCATGATATTGGCGTAGTGATAGTAGATTATTTGCAGTTGATTCAGGGAAGCGATCGTTACAAAGGGAATCGCGTACAAGAAGTTACTGAGATTTCGCGTGGGCTCAAGATTCTAGCGCGTGAACTAGAAATACCCGTGGTGGCACTAGCGCAGTTGTCTCGTAGCGTGACGGGGCGTGATGACCCACGCCCAGTACTGTCCGACCTTCGTGAATCTGGCTCCATCGAGCAGGATGCCGACCTTGTAATGTTCTTACACCGTCCAGATTATTATCGTCAAAACGACGATAACTATGAAGAGACTCATATCACGGAGTTATTAATCGCCAAGCACCGCCATGGCGCAGTTGGCAAAATCGAGCTATACTTCCATCCAGAATTACTGCGTTTTATGTCGCTGGACAAAACACGAGAAGAATAATATAATATATATTGTGAAGAAAATTGTTATTTCTAAACTCTTTTTATATAAATACCGTTTTATTATTGGTTATATTATTTTGGGAATATCATTTGTAGCACTACTTTTTTCGTTGCCGATTATTGCACAGTACGGGCTGTCGGAAGCTGAGATGGAATCCGCTACGAGGTCGTATAGATTAAGTATCGACGCGCCGCTGAATGGCGACTTGGTAGATTTACCATACCGGGCACTACAGAAGATTTCTATTATGCTACTGGGGCTGACGCCTTTTTCGATAAAACTGCCGAGTATCGTTATCGGACTATTACTGGGACTTTTGCTGATATTATTACTCAACCGCTGGTTTAAGAGCAATGTTTCTCTACTAGCGTCTTGTCTAGTCGTATTGTCTACGCCATTCTTGTTCTTGGCGGGTTCGGGCACACCGCTCATTATGATAGTATTTTGGCCGACGCTGTTGCTTTGGCTGGGTTCCAAGATTCAAGGCGAAAAACGACCAAAGCCATCTTATTGTTTCTTGTTTGCCATTGCGCTTCTCTTCGCTATTTTTACACCATATATGATATATTTTGCACTTTTCTGCGTGTTCTTCGTATTCTTGCAACCGCATCTACGTTTTGTCGTCAGAAGTCTACCAAAGTTACCGCTCGCGCTCATTGGCATATTGGTAGTTGGTGGAATCTCTGCACTGATACTCAATGTTGTCAATCATCCAGATACGATTATGGAATTATTGTTTAAGAGAAACTATGAGGCTTCGCAATTCTTCTCAAATATCGGGAGCGGGCTAGCGCCATTATTCTCTTGGCGTGGAGCGTACGAGAGCGTATTCTTGGCGCCTTTAATTAGTTTGCCGATTTTTGCATTGGCACTGGTAGGACTGTTTTCGACCACCAAAGGATTCTTTGCCTCACGCAATTCAATTGCATCTCTTTTGATTGTTTTTGGACTGATTATTACAGGATTTAATCCCGATGCAATCGTATTTCTGATTTTGCCACTTTCAATCTTGGTCGCGCACGGTCTTAAATATATTCTCGAGAAATGGTACGGACTGTTTCCGGAGAACCCATATGCACGTATTGCTGCCGCGATTCCATTGTCGATATTGTTCGGCATAATTATCGTCCCTGCACTGCTCCAATATATTTATGGGTATCGCTACAACCCGAGCGTAGCAACAGAATTCTACTATGATTTGCCGATTGTGCGAGAAAAGTTAGACGGAAAGATTTTGCTGGTCAGAGACAACTACGATTTTTATAAAATCCTAGAAGGCTCTATGAATTTGAGCGTGGTGGATAGCGTGACGGAGGGTCAATGTACGAATCTTGCTATTTTGCGTGGACGTGATGAGACTGGCAAATGTGCGCTTTCTCAAATAATCACATCGCCAATGGCGGAAGATTCTGATATAATATATCTATATACTGAAAAAGGAGAATAGAATGGGACAGAGAATGGACCAAATGAAGCTATTGAATGAGCTTCGTAAAGCACAAAAAGAACTCAAGAATGAAATTGTTGAAGTAGAAGCCGGCGATGGTGCCGTGGTTGTGCAAATTAATGGTGAACTCAAAGTAAAGAAGGTCACAATTGACCCAGAAAAAGTAGATCTTGATGATATCCACGAACTAGAACGCTGGATCGAGAACTGTATGCGTGATGGATTTGCAAAAGCGCAAGAAATTGCCACCGACAAAATGAAGCCTCTGATGGGCGGTCTCTCTGGCCTTGGACTATAGAAATGCTCCCAAAGGCCTTGCTAAACGTCATAGATGCACTTGGCGCCTTACCTGGGGTGGGGTCGCGAACCGCAGAGCGGTATGCCTATTTTCTTTTTAAATCCGATCCGCAAATATCGGAAAATATTTCCACGGCACTGACGAATCTACATACTGGAATCAAGAGTTGCCCAGTAACTTTTGCACTAATTAGCGCCGATGAAGAATTATCGCCCTTGTATACCGATCCAAAGCGCGACAAGACTACAGTTCTGGTAGTAGAGGAGCCGTTGGATATCTATGCTATCGAGCAGACGAAGGCTTTTACTGGCACATACCATGTACTCGGCGGAGCAATTTCGCCGATTGACGGCATTACACCAGAGCAGCTGCACATCAAAGAGTTGGTTAATCGCGTTGAGAATGACGACGTCAAGGAAATTATCATTGCAACTAATCCCTCAGTTGAGGGTGAATCCACTGCGCTATATCTAGAGAAAATCCTCCATGCAGCAAAGCCTAGCCTGAAACTTACGAGACTAGCGCGTGGACTGCCACTCGGCGTAGATATTTCGTACGCTGACCAGATTACAATTTCGGCAGCGCTGGAGAATCGCACGAATCTATAAATGCTTTTAGGTCTTTAGAGCAAAAGGGCCATAATCTGACTGCATATGATATAATTAGAGTATGAGCAGAAACCTAAAGGTGCGAATTATTGTTGGTGTAGGAATGTTAATCGCTGCCGTGGTTTCACTTTATACTTTTAATGGTTTTCCGTTCAAAATTCTTTACACGTTATTTGCTTTAATGGCCGCCATTGAGTTGTTTAGCTTTTTTACGAAAAAGGTTACAACGCTTGGGATGATACTGGCCATCATTGAGTTAATATTCCTGGTCGGCAGCATTATTTTTATGACACGGACAGATTTGCATGATTTTTGGTATATCGTCCTTGGCGTCTGCGGATATGATACTTGTGCTTATGTATTCGGAAAACTATTTGGCGGAAAAATCTTTGGCAAGTCACGACCGTTCCCATCGATTTCCAAGAACAAAACATGGGAAGGCACGATATTTGGAGTTGTTTGTTCGATGCTAGTGGTGGCGATTTATATGATTGTGACAAAGGAAGACGATTTGTTCTTTTTGTTCTGCGGACCGCTCGCAGTGATTGGAGACTTGTTCGAGAGTTACCTCAAACGTCAATTCCACGTCAAAGATTCCAATGAGATTGTGTTTAAGCTAAAATTCTTCCGCGGATTAGAATACTTGGTAGGTGGCTCGGAAGGACACGGCGGATTTCTCGATAGGCTCGATTCAATCGCATTTGCTTCTTCCGTACTAATACTACTTGGGTATATTTTCTAAGCCGAGTTTAGACGATATTACGGCGATGGTCCACTTTCCAAGCGCGAACTTTGGCGAATTTGGCTGCGAGGACATCGGTAGACCACTTGTCGCCTAGCATGACTGTCTCCTCGGGTTTGAAATGATATTTCTTCATAGCTTCGGTGAGCTTGGTAGAGACTGGCTTTTTGGCCCACCAGACGCAAGGAATATCGAGAGGCTTGCAGAATTTTTTCATCATTTTCTTACGGCCATTGTTGGAAATTACGACAATTTTGACACCCGCTTCTTTACAGTCGGCGACCCAATCATGAAGTTCGTCGGCCGGCTCCTTCTCGGAGTGAAGACGAAGCGTATTATCTAGATCACATAGCAAAAGCTTGACGTTTTCTTTTTTTAATATTTCGGGAGTAACATCCTCGAACCGCTCAAACTTTTTGTTAGCATGTAATAGACACATATATTATATTTTAGCACAAAATAAGGTATAATATATATATGTATCAAAATTTTTCTGATTTTTTAAGGGACAAGAAGTCTATTTGCGTAATTCAGGCAGAGAATCCAGATGGAGATTCGTTGGGCTCGGCGGTGGCGCTCGATTATCTGCTAAAAGACCAAGAAGTCAGTATGTATTGTCCGATTGATATTCCGAAGTATCTGCATTATTTTGATGATTGGTCTAGAGTGACAGAAGATTTCGATTACCGCGCTGATGGATATATTATTGTAGACACAGCTGCGACGGTACTTTTGTCGAAACTACTAAACGATACAGCAATTAAGAACAGGTTATATACGGCGCCAGTCTTCGTAATTGACCATCACGAGACAGAAGATGACCTAGATTTCCCACATGAGAGCATTATAGAGATTCGTCCGTCTTGCACGGAACTTATTTATGACATCGCCAAGGTGCAAGGGTCCGAAATCACAAAGCCTGCAGCCGAGGCGCTGATGCAGGGAATTATGTCTGATACTTTGGGGCTTACTAGTTCGTCCGTGACAGCACATACTTTCAATGTGATGGCGGAACTAACTGAGTATGGGGCTGTGATTTCTGAACTCGAAGAAAAACGCCGTGAATTTATGAAAAAATCTCCACGAATCTTAGACTATAAGGCAGATTTGATTCACCGCGTGGAATATTCGCTGGATGGCGCTCTTGCAACTGTGCATATCCCTTGGGAAGATATTCAAGAGTATTCCGACGAGTACAATCCCAACGTATTAATACTAGAAGAGTTAAGGCTAGTCGAGGGAGTGCGCGTGGCAGTAGCGGTGAAGACTTATCCGGATGGCAAAATCACCGGCAAAATTCGTTGCTCTTCTGATGCGCCAGTTGCCGAGGCGGTAGCTGGATATTTTGGTGGTGGCGGACACCAATATGCCGCTGGTTTTAGGACTTATGATATGAGCTACGATGATGTAGTGGCAGACCTAGTAAAAATTGTACCAGATTTATTAAAAGGAGTTTCCAATGAATAGCAAATTGACGCATGGAATACTTAATCGTCCATTAAAGCTCGCGAAGACGCACGACAATTGTCCTAGTGGCCAGCCAGAACTAACAGTGATATTTATTCATGGCATTGCTTCGGATTCTTCAACATTTAATAACGCGTTGTCATATCTAGAGGGGACTAAGTCCTTGCAAAACATCCGCTTCGTAGCCTTCGATTTGCTGGGGTCTGGAAAATCTTATAAATCCGACGAGCTCAACTACGATTTTACCGAGCAGCTGTCTGCGCTCGAGAATGCAATTGATGAGCTAAAGATAAAGACTCCGGTAGTAATGGTCGGGCATTCGATGGGTACAATGATAGTGACAAGATTCGCCGATACGCACCGCCGCATGGTAAAGAAGTTGATATTGATTTCGGCGCCAGTCTATCGCGAAGAGGACGTAAAGAACCCCGTATTCGAGAAAGCGCTTGATGGATTCCGCGCAGCCGTCTCGCGTAAGAGTAAGGAGATTCTGGAAGATAAGGCCTTCAATAACGAACTCAAATATATCGTATCGAATCCGAATAATTACAGTTTTTTGCGGCGTTTGACGAAGCCTACTATTATGATATATGGCGATATGGACACGATTATTGCACCGTTTAATATTCCGGGGATATTAAAACTAAATCCGAATATCACCGCAATAAAGACCAGTGGCGGACATAGCGTATCGCGTGAAAAATATACTAAACTAGTCGAGATTTTGGAGAATACACTAAATGAAATTAAATAACACCCTTTCGCGTAAACTCGAAGAATTCAAGCCGATTTCCGACGTAGTAAAAATCTACACTTGCGGGCCGACGGTCTATAATTATCAACACATCGGTAATTACGCGGCGCAGATTTATTGGGATTTGCTCGTGAGAACGCTTCGCGCGAATGGATATCAAGTGCGACGCGTACTGAATCTAACCGATGTAGGGCATCTAGTGTCGGATGGCGATGAGGGCGAAGATAAACTCGAAAAGGGCGCCGAGCGCGAAGGAAAGAGTGTATACGAAGTCGCTGAATATTATATTGACGATTTTCTAAAGAACTATCGCGCTCTAGAATTATCCGAACCAGAAGTGTTAGCACGAGCGACAGATTATATTGAGGCAGACATTCGCGCTGTAGACAAGATGACCGAGAATGGATTTACGTATGAAACCGAAGATGGCGTATATTATGATACTTCTAAGTTTGCTGGCTATGCCGACTTCGCACGACTGGATTTGGAAGGACTGAAGGCCGGCGCGCGTGTAGGATTTAGCGATGAGAAACGTAATGCTTCGGATTTTGCCGTATGGAAGTTTATTAAGCCTGGTGAGAAGCATGCGATGCGGTGGGATTACCTCGGGCGTCCTGGATATCCAGGCTGGCATCTAGAATGTTCGACAATCATTCATGAAGAATTAGGTGAACCAATTGACATTCATACGGGTGGAATAGATCATATCCCGATTCATCACACTAATGAAATCGCACAAACTTTTGCAATTTCGGGCAGGGCACTCGCAAAATACTGGCTGCATTGTAATTTCATCACGATTGATGGCGAAAAAATCTCCAAATCGCTCGGGAACGTATACTTGCTATCAGACCTCTCTGAGCGTGGTTTCTCGCCAATGGATTACAAAATGTGGGTACTACAAGGACACTATTCCGGCACACGGAATTTTACCTTTGATGGGCTAGAGGCAGCGAAAATTAGGAGGCTAAACTGGCGAAATCGCATTGCCGAGTGCTACCAGAAAGATATCGTTAGCGAGGGTGCGTTCGAACGAATCTTGGCAGCCGTAAGCGAAGATTTGAATTCGGCTGAGGCATTCGCACTGATTGATAATTCTACGTTGTCACTCGATGATTGGAAGAAGATTGACGAATTGTTTGGACTAAGATTGATTGCTGATACGCCGGATATCTCGGAAGAATCTTACGCGCTACTTAAAGAGCGTGCTAAGGCACGTACCAATAAAGATTTTGCAAAATCGGATGAAATTCGTGACCAACTCGCACTCGCCGGAATCAGCGTGAAGGATACCGCCGATGGACAGGTGTGGGGGTATTTGAGATAGAAATTGTAGAATGCATAGAACTTCGGCGTGAATAATATCATAACTTTATAAAATTTTGTAAAGTTTATAAAGTTATGTGTTGTAGCCGTTAATCTGGATGATTATTTTTGAGATAGCAAAGTTCGGGGGGAGAAAGGAAACCACTCACCCTAAAACTGCAACTACTGAAGCAAACACCGCACTGAAATACCGTAGCCGCGATTACCGTAACTCTGAGGGTAGACATTGGACGAATAGACGAGCAGGCGGTATATATTGAAACTATCGTACCTCGTAGAAGACCAGAAGTAGCCGGTCGTGCCCTGATAGCTGGCCGAGCCACCGACGAAGTAGCCAGAGAGGGGCGTAGAAAGAGCATTCCTGAAGTTAGTAGCATTACTACTATATGCCGCGTAAATGGCTTGGTGTTCTCCGCTACTACCACCGGTAGGCATACGCCAACCAGCAGGGCAGATATCTTCATCAGCATCACCCTCAGAAGTGCCTTCACTAGTGCCGTCACCATAGCAGTAGGAGCCGGCAGAAGCAGCACAGAAGTTATAATAGACACCTACTTTACCACTTCCATCACCATAACTAGTAACGGTAGTGTTTTTAGAGTCTGCGTTTATTAGTGGTTGTGAGAAACTATAGCCTGATGTCCAGTTGGCTAGACCTGCTGTTGGGTATTTAGCACTAGCATCACGACCACCATTGATAAAGTAGTCTAGCGTCTGGTCCGAGGCATTAGTTGTACTGACGCTGAGATTTATCTGCACCTGGGGCTCGGTCGGATCTAAGCGAAGATTATCTAGCAACCAACATTTACCATCTTCCAGTCTCTGAACTTTGTATTGTTCGCCATCACGCGAGTCCATCACGGTCTTTGCCGTAGTAGTACAATTGCTTGCCACCATCTTTTGCATACAGTCAGCATCGGCTATGCCA
>JAFUBS010000007.1 GCA_017460105.1 Candidatus Saccharimonadota bacterium
CCCCGGATCATTTCTCGTTCTCAGATCCCCGAGGCTTATCGCAGAGTCCTACGGCCTTCATCGGTATTGATTGTCAAGGCATCCACTATCAGTGCCCTTAATTACCTTTTTATGCATTGACATAACTAGCAATCGATGTTCGATTCCGTCGAATGACAAAATCTCGCAACAATTGCGATGCTACGTCTTTAAAATCTTTTCATCGTTAATCTCAAATTGTTAATCGGAGAGTCTTCAAGAATCAGCTTGAGTCGTTAAAAGCGGCCTCAAATTAATTCCTCGCTTTCCTATCTTTTTGTAGAGGTCGCAAAGGCGACTTGCTTTAACTGTTACCCATTATATCGCAGATTTCCGGGCATGTCAACACCTTTTTTGGACTTTTTTTGAAAATCTTTGCTATTCTCGCCCCTGCCAATCATTTATTATCAAAATATCGCCATTCTCAGCGATATTTTCACTATAAATACCTAAGCTCAGATTTACTTCTTGTCGTCTCGGACAGTAGGCTCTGCTAACTTCCTCACAAGTTCTCTAGTTACATCGAATATATTCCCCTCGCTGAAATCACAATTAATCTTCTTATGTATACCGTCATAATCCACAATTAGAACATGGCCGGCATCACGCGTCATTGCATCGGCATATTCTTTATCGATAAGATTTGTTTTGATAAAATCTGTAATTTTATTAAATTCTTCTTCAGTCAGTCCTTTTTTTCTCTTGATGAAAGTATAGTCACTACTATCTGCCCCATTCGGGAAAAGACCATAACGCTCATATATGTATATTGCTTTATTCTTAGTAACTACAATTCCGCCATTGTTACCACCATGCAAGCCGCTCCAATATGACGCCTCCAGAATGGACGACTCTCTCAACACCTTCATCATACTAAAAAACATTTCTTCGTCTCCACGATGATCTTCAAATGAAGCATACATAGCTATTATCCTTTCGTTTATACTTCCTAATATAACACACATATACCGGCTAGACAATCATCTCACCCCGCACCAAAATATCGCCATTTCTGGCGATATTTTGAGTTAAACTGCACTATATATTATATATAGTAATTAATCTGCGTTTGCCTTGCTCCTTCTCCTTGCTCTAGCCACAAAGTAGATAATGATAGCGGCGATAATGAAGACAATGAGGAAGAGTAGCCAGACTGGACAGACAATCACCATTTTCTTTACCTCAGCCTTTGCACCTTCAAATTCGACAGTGTAGACGACATTAAAGATTCCTACCATAGGCGTTTCGTCCCACGAAGATTCTGAATATACAGTCCTATTCGGTAGCACGGTTGCAGTGTCAGGATTTTCTTCATTAGTGTAAATCTCTTCACTAGAAAATAGCGGGAATACCTGTAATTTGTAGGTAGCAGTACCATGTACGTTACCTGTGTTCTTCACGGATGAAGAACCAGTTATCTTGCCCGAGAGCAAGAAGCTAGGCACTTTTGCATCAAAGACCTCACCTGTCTTTATAGTAGCACCAGTTACTTCAGCGTATACCAAGTGAGCCATTCTACGGATTTCTTTGATAGTAGTACCATCTGTAGCAGCACTTTCGTCCTCTTCATCAGAACTCTTACTTTTACTCGTAGTCGCAATAGATGCGTATTGTCCACCTGCTGGAGCGTCCTTAGGCACATTTACTTTAAAAGTGATTTCCTTTACTTCGTTCGGTGATAATTTGCCACTTGTTGGCACGTCGAAAGTGATCCATTTTACAATCTCGCCCATGTCCCCCTCAGTCTGAAAGACGAATTCATTATTATCATTTTTGTAAAATGGTTCAACCTCAATCTCATAATATGTATCGTGTGTAGAAGATGCAGGATTAGAAATCTTGAAAGAGCCTTCAGCGACTTCTCCGGGATTTAGGATCATCTTCTGACTCATTGGGGAAACAGTCAATGCGTATCCATCAGCAAAAACACTTGACGCAGAAAGAACGGGTACAAGAAACGTCAAAACCGACAAACCAATCCATCTCAAAACATTTTTTATATATTTGTTCATTCTCCTCCTTTAATTACTTAAACAATTATAGCATATTATTTCGAAATAACGCAATCAAGACCTTTTCCGTTGTATGTCTTCGTTAAACTATTTACGCTATAGCTACCGGCTAATCCGTCCAGAAGGAAATACTTAGCCGTAATCGCATTCAACTCATTACGATTCGCATATAGAGATAGCTGGGAAGCTTTAGGTAGAGTAGAAATCTTCTTCCCCAACGATTCATATCCTATATTGTCCTCAGCAAATGCCTTAGCAATAGCAACAGAATTAGCGTCAGAGGCTCTTTCTGCACGCTCGTTGGTACCAAAAGACTGCTTGTAAGTCAAATATGCATTTTCCAGCTTGTCTTTACTTATGACAACGGATACTTCTAGCTCATGGCTATTCTCACCATTACTTGGTAAGAAAGGATAAGCCAACTCAGAACTCTTGCACGTAACGGACTGCGTAACTTCAACGTCGCCGCTACTTGCCGTATAAGTCGTCTCACCATGTATCAGAAAGAGTATTATTAGAACCACCGCCAAGACCAACAACAATCCAGCACATAGAATCAATATCCAATTAATATTCCTTTTTTCTGAACTTTTATTCATATACCTCCTCTTACTTATATTAAATATAGCATAAATAGAAAAAAAATAAAGAGTCCCCGAAGGGACTCTTTAATAACTCTCTTAGAGATTACTAATCATTAAGAGCTACAGTGTAGGTAATGCTTCCAGCATAGTGGCCAGGCTTCTGGCTTGGAGAAACATATACTCTATAAGCAGGATTGAAATTAAAGCTTGTAGAAGTATTAGCAGCCTGATTTGAAACTACAGTAGTCTCTGCAACTGGAGCAGCTGACCAAGTTGCTGCAGTATCTGATGGATTACCCAAAGTATAAGCCCAAGCCGAAGTTGTGCCAGAAGTTGCAGTACCAGCAGGAATCGTAGTAGTAGTATCATCATGTGTCAAAGCTTCACCTTCAGCCGTGATATTGAAGGTTTTGTTGTCGCTGTCAGCAACGTTACACTTAACGACTAGAGCTGGAGCAGTCGTAGCTGGCTCAGAATCTCCAGCTTCTGTACCAGTCAAGATTTCAGAAGTACCAGCAGCGATAGTCTTAGAGAAATTACGATCAGCGTATACGCCAGGGTTAGTAGCTGCAGTTGCTGCGTTTTCAATAGTACAACCACCATCAACAGTAACGTCGATATTATCAGTGAAAGTACTGCTAGTAGCAGCAAATACACCAACTACCGGCATAGCGGCGAGAGCTACTGAAGCGGCACCAGCGATTAAAGTTTTTTTCATAGTTTTTAGTCTCCTCTGCTAAAAAGCAGAATTAATTTATATTTTGTGTTAAATGTAATGACCTTTAACATTTCTTATTTTACATAACCAAAAGCGCAATGTCAATAAATTTTTTAAAGATTTTTTAAACATTTTTACGGAGTTTTCCACAAGCAACTCTAGCCTTAATCGGCGTCATCTATATCTTATATTTGTATGCATAAGCGGTTTATTGAGATGTGATATTTTACTAAATAGATTACCAGAATTGCATCCCATCAAAAGGCTCTAGCTAAGGTTATCTGATTTATTACAATCTTTATTTCTAAATTATGAGAATCAAAGCCGTATGTATTATATATGCATGTTTTGTGACTAATATGCCTATATCAGCTTTTCATATTTAACACAAAATATAAACTAATTCTGCTTTTTAGCAGAGGAGACTAAAAACTATGAAAAAAACTTTAATCGCTGGTGCCGCTTCAGTAGCTCTCGCCGCTATGCCGGTAGTTGGTGCATTTGCCGCCACGAGTAGCCAATTGATTGATACCGTCAACGTGACCGTTCAAGGCGGTTGTACAATTGAAAATGCTGCCGAGGGCGCAACTCCTGGTGACTACACTGTAAACGATCGTACTTTCTCTAAGACTATTGCTGCTGGTACTTTTGAGGAAATAACTGGCACTGAAACTGAAGGTTCTGTTACCCCAGCTCAAGCTATGAAGATTAAGTGTAACGTTGCTCAGTCAGATAGCAGAAAGTTTAGCATTACTGCACAGGGTACTGCTTTGACGCATACTGATAACTCAACTACGATTCCTGTAGGTACTGCTACGAGTGGTAATACTTCTGCTTGGGCTTATACTTTGAATTATACAGATGATAACCCAACTTGGGCTAATGCTCCAGTTTCGCAGACGACCGTTGTAACGTCTCAGGATGCTAGTACTTCTACTAATTATAGCTTTAATCCAGTCTATCGTGTGTATGTTGCTCCAGGTCAGAAACCAGGCGCATATACTGGCACCATTACTTACACTGTAGCTCTTGATGCTGTTCAGCAACAGCCATAATTGCATATAGTGCAAGTTTCGGAATAAAGAGTCCCTTCGGGGACTCTTTTTGTCACTTAAAAATAAGATACAAAAAAATGGAAAAGACGCACTTGATTCAGTTCAGTATCTTGTGCGTCTCTTAACCTATTTTAATAATATATCTTTATTAAAGAAATGTCAATACACTTGAATTTTTATCTATAACTACCAGTTCTTTTATTGTAGAGTCAGCACTAGCCAAGAAACCATTTATTCTAGAAATAGCATTTCTATTATTCATCTTGCACCTAGACAAATCCAAAATAACCCTACTTGATTGATGCGAAGCATTCCGCAGATTATTCGCAATGGTTCGTTTGCCATTGCCTTTTGGGCTTTTGAGCTCCCAAATTTGATTTGTTCTTTTGACTAGAAAATCTGGAGATGTATTTATTCCACGCCTTAAAAACACTAAATCAGATTTAAAATGCTCGGCAATAATATATGCGGCCTTTAATTCATGCTCGGCAGGAATAGGATGCAAGCCACTTTCGATTACGACACTGTAGATCTTTTTCTTTTTTTCCATGGTTTTCCTTTAATTAATAAGTAGTTATAAAGCATTACCTAAAATATACTATACCATAGACCAACACATACAGTCAACTATATTAAAATAATCATAAGCATTATGTCAAAAAATTAGCTATACTTGTCAAACAACTCCTTTAGTCTCCCATCAAACCCATGCAGATACCGCTCCGTCGTCGCCACTGACGAATGCCCAATCATCTCCTTGATTTCCGACACCGTAGCACCCTTCATCTGTAGATTCGTCGCGAATGAATGTCTCAAGGCATGAGGATAAAACCCTTCAAACCCCGCCTGCAAAAAGGCACGACGTAGCCTCAGCCTCACTGTATGCGCCACTGGTGGCTCTCCATTCAGCGTCACAGCCGCCTCATACACACCCCACAAATACTCTCGTATGCCATATTTCTGCACGAAGTCACGTACCGCCGCCACCGTCTCCGCATGCAAATACACTTCGCGTGGCTTTCTTCCTTTGCCAACGAATCTCACCTTGCGCCCACAGAAACCCGGTTCAAAGTTATCAACCCTTAATCTCGTAAGCTCCGCTATTCTCATCCCAGTTTCAAACATTATTCGTATCATTAGCCCCGTCTCTTCATCTGCTAGCGCGACTACCTTTGCTATGTCTGCCGCTGTATAGAACTTGCGCTCAGTCTTCCCCTCTTTGAGCTTTCCAATCAGCGCTATGTTTAGAGGTATCCGCATTCCCATTTCCCTGTAATACCTCACCATAGCAAATATCACCGAATTATAGATATTTACCGATGCTCCACAGACGCCACGTCCTAGTTCGTACTCCATCCATTCATCAAATACTTCATTCGTTAGAGCGCTCAAGCTCTCCAACCCAGTCATTCTCACAAAACGCTCCAAAATGCTCCGTTTTGCCGTCAAAGTCACCTCCGTCATCCGACGCACTTTTTCGCAGTACAACAAATAATCCCCCATTTCCTTCTCTATTGTCATAAATAACTCCTGTATTATTTAAAACAATCATACCCCCTCTAATCTATCAGGAGTAAAATCTATCAGAGATAAGCCCCAATCCACTTCCTAAACGCATCCTCGTAGTTGTAGGCATCCGAATCCGCATCTTCATCCGCTCGAAGCCACACCACAGGCTTGCCACGCGACACTAGTACGACCGAAGGATAATACTTCACGAAGTCATGCGCCGAACAATCCCTTACATCACTAAACATCATCCTGTACGGCTTTACTCCGGCCTCTGCGGCCCAATTTAGTACAAATTCTCTTAGTTTATCCGCCGTATGACACCCGCCCTGATCCACAAACAGCACAAAAGAATCACCATTTAATACTTTTTCCTCATATTCCGGCACCGTCAAATCCGTGAATTCTCGTGTGCAGTTCTCGCCACAATAATCGTTCTCGTCTAATACTACCTTTATACTAGAAAACCACCCGCTCACAGCGCCCACAAACAATACTCCACCCAGGACGACAGCCAGCAGCGCCACCACTAGACCAATTATCTTTGCGTTCTTCGCCTTTTTCTTCATCTATTTCTCCGTTAGTACGTCGAAATCTATCTCATGATATGGCACTTTGTAGAAATCATAGACAGTCTTACCGTCAGCATTGACGCGTTTTACCGCCACACTATTGTCCCCCTCGTAGAACCAATATCCGCCTGTGTTGTATATGCGTGAGCCATCCCAGCCCAGCGCTACTAACATATTTTTCATCATTCCAGAATATCCGCCACCACCACACATTAGGAATATCACCTTGTCCTTCGGGAATAGAGCCTCAAGTATCTCCATGGATTCCTTATAATTCGCTACGTAATTGCCATTCCCCTTGTCTGTGAATAACGTATCTCCGTCATAAGTATCACCCACTTCGGCTGGCAATCCCGTAACATTCACGATATAAGGTAACGGCACCACTTCGTATCCATTCACAAACCCAGACAAATACGAATCTCCGCCAATCGCCTCATAATTCCCTGGATCCTTCAGCATTCTGAGGTCACGATACACCGCATCGCTTCTACCCAAGTACTTATCAATCGTAGCCTCATTGACATTCTTGTCTATTCCTAATTCTCCACGCTGCCCATCAGACACTTCTGGCGCTGGCAAGACAGCCAACTGCTCTGCCGGAAAAGTATATCTTCCCAACAAAAACGCCCCAGCAATCAACAATACCGAAGCTATGCATACACCCCAAATCCATTTTTTCATATTTCCTCCACTTTTCTTCTATTATACACCAATTGCCGGCTCGTTTGGACATTTTTCCAAAATCCTTGCTATGGCCTCTTTTTCCGCCTTTGTTACCCATAGCCCATACTTATATTTTACCGATACCTGTCTCGCCACATACTGACAACGGAATTTTTTGTTTGCCGGCAGCCACGTCGCTGCATCACCGTCAGATTTTTTCTCGTTTGCAGCCGCATCTACCGCCAATAAGTTCAAGGGGTCAGTCGCGATATTATACCTAACATCCGCAGGCATATACTGCGCGCCTTTCTGCCACGCATCAGACAACGCCACTACGTGATCTATCTGCACGCCGTTAGATATCTCTTCTCGCGTCGTGAAGACTTTGTGCTCCCCAGTGTATGGTTCATCATATTCGCCAGCCATTACATTGCAACCATCTAGTACTGCCGTGTCACCAAATTCTCTCTTAATTATCCTCTGGCGCAGATTACAGCCATCAACCATCGGCCATTCACTATAGAATTCATCTCGTTTGTATCCAGTCTTTGGTGCCCGCCCTTTTACCTCTAACTTTTCTAAAATATCTACCGCTAGAGGAGCATTTGCATCCGGCTCACTCACAGCTATCGCACCATAATCCTCCCCTGTATTCTCCGCCAAAGTATAAAAACGCTCATAACTCGCCGGATTACAAATCACCCACGCCGCCACCCCGACAAGCGCCATAATCACAGCCAGTAACCTCCGTTTTTTTAGCTTCATATCCTTGATTATAGCATACGAGACTTGATACTCCTTCTCACACCAAATACTATGGGAGTGGGTGAATATATTTTGAAATACCTAGATGACCATTTCGATGATTACCTAAATGTCATTATAAGCGACGCCAACTCCGAGGGTGTTGAAGCGGAAGATGCAGTCACCAGCCTATTCACTGCCATTTCTAAGGGCGCTTCCGAAGAAAATGAATTTCCATATATCAAATCCCTTGCCGCCAAAACCAAAGCATATATTTCTGCCCAAACTCCAGTACAAATCGATCCAGAGTTACTCAAGCAAAGCACCGAAATAAAGCCTATCGAAAACAACTATTACCTCAATCTTATAGACTGCGCTTCCAAGGTCGCTCGCAAACACCGCCGTACTATTCTCTTCCAGCGCTCCGCCCTACAAAAGATATTCTAGAAAAATCAGCGTGGGTAAATCTCACGCTGATTTTTAATCATTGGATGTTCTCATCTAGTTTTGCTGGTTTACGCCATCATCTGGAGCTTCGCTCTGGTGCTTGCTCACGTATTCATCACTAATCCACACTATTCCCTGCTTGGCTATTTTATCTCTTGTCTCTTCGTCAATATGGCCATTCTCGTATAGGATTTTCGCAAATTCTTTTCCGGGAAAACCACACCAGGGGCCGTTAGCATCTCCACGCTGTTCGTAAGTGTATACCACACCCTCATAAGGAAGCTTAAGAGACTGATCCTTGTCACCAAGATCGGTTATTATATTATTAATGCTAATATCGCCTAAATCATCAGGGATCTCCGGATCGCTACGCAAATTCGGGCCACCATGGATTTCAATCGAGTCCACCATCATTTCCTCCATGGCGTTTGCAATCTCTGTTGATTTTATTTGTCTATCCATTGCTGAGGCCGCCTCAAAGGTCTTAACACCACCAAATAACGCCGTAGTCGCGAGTGCCACTTTACCGACCTTCTGCAGTACCTTCTTGAAGACCAAAGATTCATTCTTTTTTAGCTTATTACCATTATTCATACCTTCATTATATCATATGCTAATCGCACCGTTACTGCCTAAAATGCGTTATAATTGATATAACTTTCTTAATCAAAACAATGGAGAAAAAATGAGCGAAGTATTAAAAAGTCTACCGAATATACGAGAAACTAGTCACGAAACTAATGCGCGGAAACATGGCAAAAAAGTATTCAAGGCGGTACAAGATTTTTTTAATGCCGAAGATAGTGTGGCTTCAGAACAAGTTTCAGAAACCACTGCCACCCCGGCAGAGACCAAACCCTTTCGCCACGCCCCAGATTTGTCTAGAATTGAAGACGGCCACACCAAAGAAGAGATGAATAAACTCCAGAAAAAATGGGAAGATTGGCTAAATGGCGGCTCCGTCCTCTCTGATAATCTCGAAAACACGCTAGAAGCCGTCTACGACGACGAAAAGAATAATTGGGGCTACGACGAACTAGAAACTTTCTTTAAGAATTGTCAAGATATTGAGTCCAATGCCAAAAAACGTGGTACCGAAAAAGGCGAAACTGTCGCAGACAGTATTAACACGACTATCAACAATCTCAAAAATCATTTCGGCCGTGGTTCCGAACCATTCAAAACTGCCGCCCAATCGTATGTCTTGGATATTCAAGCCGGCAAATTCAAAGGCTCCCGCCTTCCTTACGACGGCTCCCGAAATAGCAATATTATTTTCGCCAACAAATATGATGAAATCCAAAAAGACGACGAAAAACGCGGCACGTCCACATTCTACCTAGGCGAGGAAGAAGGCTAAGGCACCACTAAAACAGAAAAACATAGCCATACCCCAATTGTCTCAGTACTTTATGATGTAATTACAAAAAGCATTCTAGTTTAAAAAGCATTCCAAAAAATTCTTGCTTTTTTACAAAAAATAAGTTATAATTAAAGCATCACCATAACCGGACTAGCCTAAGGTTCTTGTACCGACCGCGAATTCCGGTCATTTTTTCTTTATTTGATTCTTGATCGTCTTTAAAGGCAATATATTACCAACAAAAGGCCTCAATAATTTTGAAAATTTCTCGGTTGGCGTTATTATCTTTTTCAATTTATCATTGTCAGTTAAATATCGCATCAAACAAGCAAAATCGCCATCAGAAGTTATGATTACTGCTTGATTATAATTATTGCATTCAACCGCCGCAGCGTGCAGTACAAGTTCTGCATCAACATTGCCTTTCATGGTGCGATTCCCATCTTCGTCTTCAAATATTACCGTTGGCTTAAAAATTAGTACATATCCATAAGTCTGTAAAGCAGAATATAATGTTGTATTATGTGGGTCATATCCAATAAATAGAAAAGCTTTTTCTACATCAAATTTACTCCGTAAATACTTACGCAACTTGCCATAGTCCAACTCTATATCTTGAGATTTTGCGCCAAGATATAGATTATTCCCGTCAATAAACGCATAGTTCTTACTCTTCATATCTATTATTATACACCAAAATATGGTATAATTATACCAATAATAACAGACATCACAGGCTAAACATGAATTTAAAAATCGGCATTGTCGGCTTGCCTAATGTCGGCAAATCTACACTATTCAATGCACTTACAAACGCCGGCGCACTCGCCGCTAATTATCCTTTTGCCACCATCGAACCGAATGTTGGTATCGTTCCAGTTCCAGACGAACGTCTCGATGTTCTCGCCAAGATGTACGACACCGACAAAGTCGTCCCTGCCACCGTAGAATTCGTCGATATCGCCGGCCTCGTTGCCGGAGCATCCAAAGGCGAGGGTCTCGGCAACAAATTCCTCGCCCATATCCGCGAGTGCCAAGCCATTTGCCACGTTGTCCGCGCATTCAAATCTAGCGATATCGTCCGCGCCGACAATAAGCCTGAAGACGACATTATTAAACAAGCCAAAGATGATATCGACATTATCAATCTCGAATTGCAATTAGCCGACGAAGAAACAAGGGCCAAAATTGAAGCCAAGCGCAAGAAAGACCCTGCCGACGAATTCATTCCCTACCTCACCGACAAACCCGTCATCTACATGTTTAATGTAGACGAATCCGGCTTGACAGACACCGAATTACAACAAAAACTTCGCGAATTAGTATGCAGTGGTGGCCAGAATACCTTTTTCGAAGGGCCTCCGGAGCCTGGCAAGGCGAGGATGAGCGCGCCGTCCCCGTGGCGACGGGCGACGGCGACGCAGCCCGAGGAAAAGGTATCTGGCCACACTACTTCAAATTGCATTTTTGTAAACGCCAAACTCGAAGAAGAAATGTCCGGCATGTCTCGCGAAGAACGCAAAGAATTTCTCGCAAGCTACGGCGTAGAACGCGACGCATTGGAAGAGCTCATCAAAGCCGCTTACGACACTCTTGGTCTTCAATCTTTCCTTACTGCCGGGAAGAAAGAATGTCGCGCCTGGACCATCAAAAAAGGTTCCACCGCCCCAGAAGCCGCTGGCACCATTCATACCGATTTCGAACGCGGCTTCATCGCAGCCAGTATTTGCAATTTTGACGATCTCAAAGCACTCGGTTCTGAACAAGCCGTCAGGGCTGCCGGCAAGCTTCGCACCGAAGGCAAGACTTACATCATGCAAGATGGCGACGTCGTCGAATTCAAATTCAATGTCTAGTCCCATCGAAAAACCTCCCAAGGGAGGTTTTTTGATTTACAGGCCAGTTACACTTGAAATATCATCAACTGTTATTTCTGTATTTGTAGTCTCCGTGCTTGTAAGACCAACTTCTACTATGCCACCGTTCGCACCGCCTTGTCCCCATTCCGAAGTTCCCACGGCAGTAATGAAACTTTGCTCTGGACTATATTCAATCACCGTATTCGTAGCTATAATTCTAGCGGTAGTATTAGTTACAAAGAAGAACGGAGCAGCATTATACACGCTAGAAGTATCCAAGATTTTTAGCGTTGAATCCATCACATTAAATATACCTACGCCCTCGTCCGCATCACCAGACATAGATTGATAAATCATGACTCCAGCATTATCTACACCGTTGCGATTGCCATTCCCGTTTGCCGAAAAGTCGCAATCTGCTAATTCTACCATGTTCTTACCTTCTACAACCGCAATTTGCGCCCCAGTCGCTGTTCCTGTAGAGCCAGAAACCACAATCTCACCAGTCGAATAAATTAATGGTGAACCAGCGCCTGCGGTATTCAAGGTCATGGCCTCAGCCTTAATTGCGCCAGAACCTCTGTCAGTAGCCAGTGCAGCACTAGAGCCACCTGCTGTAGAAATATTTACTTCATATGCATCGATTCCCCCACCATAAGTCGCATGTAGTCCGCGCGAGCCATCCTTAGTTGTGGTAATCGATGTTTCTCCTACCACCGCATGGGCTTTGTCTACCGCAATCACCGCATTGGCCCCTGGAGTATCGGTCTCAATCGTCGCGCCTTTTACCGTAAGACTAGAGCCTTCGCCTACCACCACGATTGCAGAGTTTAGTCCATAAAAACTATAGTCATCGCCACGCCCATCGAAATTCTCGCTACCAGTCTTAGAAATCTTTACATCGCCGTCAATCGTTAACGAACCACCGTTCGCTACAACAAATACTGCCTGATTATCGGTTGCCGACGCATACTCACCAGAAACAATCGTTGCTTCAGTGCCATCCACGACATACGCGCCAGAATAAGTAATACTCTTTCCGCCTATCTCTACTGTTACTGTGCCGCTCTTTAAAGCGGTATTCTCAAGAACTACAGCATTTTCGTCAGTCGCACCATTTGCACCAAACAACTTATTCCAGTTTGTCGCCAAAAATACTCCGCCTATTATCAATATTACCGCAACTAAGACAATAGACAAAATAATGATTATCCTATTGTTCTTTTTGTGATTAACTGGCGGTTTCCAATCAACCGGCTCATCAGCCTGCACATCGGTTGGCACATCGGTCGGCGCACTATTTGGTTCACCAATCGACTCGCTAGCCTGCTCAATGATCGGCTCGTTAATTGGCTCACCCTTCGGCTCACTAGTCAGCTCTAAAGGTTGTTCTTTTCGTGATTGTTCATCTTCCATAATACTTATGATTATACACGATATTTCAAACTATTTCTACCCAATCCTTCACTACGAAATCTTCACCGGTCACATCCGCCGCCGCGAGAATTGGATTCAAATCTCCAAATTCTCTCTCATGGTATTTAAGAAAACACTCAGCCGCATATTTCATTTTTTGGAACTTCACATTATCAATTGCCATCATTCCACCGCCACGCATATCGTTCTTACGATACTTCACCTCGGTAAAATAGATCTTATCATCCTTCAGCGAAACAATGTCAATTTCGTAAAAATATGTTTTGAAATTACGCGCCACAATCGTGTGACCTTCATTTTTCAAATACTTTGCCACTGCGTCTTCGCCAAGCGCTCCTACGAAGGTCGTGTTTTTCTTTTTCGCCTCGTTCCGCGAAAACCCCACCACGCTCTTAATTGGCTCAAAACTCCTGCGATGTTCTTCACATGGACCATTCTCGCGTATCGCAGCAATATGCGCCGCCGTCCCATAACCCACGTGCTTCTCGAATCCGTATGCTGGAAAACGTTTTCCCGCTTCTATCATATATTTGTCACGTGCCACCTTGGCAATTATAGACGCCGCCGACACTTCCTTCACGAGGGCATCCGCTTTCACCATAGTTGTGACATATTTAGCTAACGTTGTCAAAGACAGAAAATTCACTTTTCCGTCAATTACTATCTGTAAAAAGCTTACGTGAAGTGCCCGAACCGACTTCACGGCGCGTCTGGTCGCGAGCCTCAATGCCTCCGATATTCCCAGCTCATCTATCTCTCGCGGCGATACCCAACCGAGTCCAGTTGCTGGCGCCTCGCGCAAAATAATCTCTGCATATTTTTCCCGCTTTTTAGCACTTATTTTCTTGGAGTCCTTTAAATCTGTCACCCACTCAGGCTTATCATCCGGCAAAATTACTGCGCCTACCACCAGAGGCCCAGCAAGCGGTCCTCTCCCTACTTCATCAATTCCCAAAATCGCCATACCACCATTATAACAAAAAGAGCCCCGTTGCCAGAGCCCTTTTCGAAATATTCCTTACTCAGCTTTTTCTTCGGCTTTCTCTTCTGTCTTTGCCTCTTCAGCCTTTGCTTCCTCAGCAACAACTTCAACTTCTTCTACAGTTACGTCATTAACTGCTGCGCGGTCAAAGTCCTTACCAGTAAGACGTGCAGACTTACCAGAACGATCGCGAAGATATCCGAGATTGTTGCGGCGTACTTTTGAACGCTTCGTAACTTCAATCTTCTCTACTAGTGGTGAATGAATAAGATAAGACTTCTCCACACCAACACCGGAAGTAACCTTGCGCACTACAATACGTGCAGTGTGAGATTCTTTACGGTCTACGCGAATAACTACGCCTTCAAAAGTCTGCAAGCGGAATTTATTGCCTTCTTTAATTTTCTGTGTTACCTTTACGGTATCACCGGAACGCACATCAACCACAGCTTTCTTTTTCTGTGCATCACCAATTTGCTTTAGGATAGAAAAACTCATATTATACCTTTTATTTATCAATTACAGTTAATTTTACCATACTCTGTCTATTTTTTCAAGGCCATTTTAATTCGTTCTTCTACTGGCAATGTTTTGTCAACATTTTCAAGCGCAGCCGTAGCTTCTTTGAGCGGGAATCCTAGTGCAATCAACGCATCAAGCGCCTCATCCGGCTCTGCCGACATCGCCACACCTTTTCTCACTTCCGTTGCGCCATAATGCGACGGGATACCCACCTTATCCCTCAAATCTACGATTACACGCTCTGCAGATTTTTTACCCACTCCAGATGCTTTTGAGATGAACGCTGCGTCCGCATTCGCAATCGCATTTCTCACCTCTTCTGCTTCCGCGAGAGACAAAATCGCAATCGCCGCCTTTGGCCCCACTCCCTGCACGCTAATCAATAACTCAAACAACTTTTTCGCCGCCAGACTAGAAAATCCATACAAATCTTCCGCATTCTCCCTCACGACGTGATAAGTATAAAATTTACTCTCGGTGTCCAGCAAGGCATCTTCAAAATCCGGTACTGGTACCATCAATTCATACCCAACCCCATTTACATCAATTACTAACGAATTTCCAAATTTTTCTGCTATTATACCTTTAATATGTGCTATCATCTTGCCTTTCTCCTTGAATATTTTTTACCACGCGTATTAGAAAACTCATATTTCTGCACTGTTGGCCCCTCACGATAATAGAATCCACACGTAATCGCTGCTGCCAGCGCATCCGCCGCATCATCTGGTTTTGGCTTTTCTTTCAATCCTAAATGCATTTTTACAACCTCCTCCATCTGCGCCTTGTCTGCTGCGCCATATCCCGTCAAAGCCTTTTTTATTTCGTTTGGTGAATATTCATACACTGGCACATCATTCTGCGCCGCAACTAATAGCACCATACCCCTCGCCTCTGCCACTACAATACCAGTTGTAATATTCTTTGAGAAAAACAACTTTTCCACCGAAATTACATCAGGCTTTGTTTCTTTGAAAAGTAATGTCAGAGATTCGTATAATTCCTTCAAGCGATTTGGAATTGGTGCATCCACGATTGTTGTAATCACACCATAATCCATCAGCTTCGCATCCGCACCAGTTGTAGTACTAATCATGCCAAAACCGCACCGTCCAAGACCGGGATCAATTCCAAGAATCCTCATTTCACATACCTTATCAAAGTTTCACGTAAGTCTTTTGCAGGTATCACAAATTTGTCGTGCACGGTCGCTGGACCAATCGCATGCTTAAATCCAAGTTTCTTTGCCTCGGCAATTCTTTGATCTGCTCGGAAGGCCGAACGAATCTCGCCGCCCAATCCCACTTCACCAAATACTACATACTCATCATCTAATTTTCTTCCAGCCGCAGCCGATGCAATTGCCATACAGATTGCAAGATCTGCCGCTGAGTCCTGAATCTTTAATCCACCTACCACATTGATAAAAATATCTTTATCCGACAGTTTTAGCTTTGTTCTTCGTTCCAAAACTGCGATAAGTAAATTAAGTCTATTGATATCAAATCCGCTCGCTGTCCTCTTTGGGTACCCAAAATTAGACGTCGTCGTAAGAGCTTGTATTTCTACGAGGATAGGACGATTCCCCTCTAGCGTGGCCAGAATTACCGAACCGTCTGTGTTTGTCCTCTCCGCCAGAAGTGCAGCCGAAGGATTTTGCACCTCTTTAAGTCCACTCCCCAGCATCTCAAAAATCGCCACTTCATTCGTAGAGCCAAAGCGATTTTTTACCGCCCTCACAGTCTTGAATCCGCCGTATCTATCACCTTCAAAATTTAACGCTACATCCACTAAATGCTCTAACACTTTTGGTCCTGCAAAAGTTCCCTCCTTTGTTACGTGCCCTACAATCACCACAGCTGTATCTGTCGCTTTTGCGGCTCGAATAATCAAATTTCCGCAATTAGTTACCTGTGAAACGGTTCCGGGTGCCGAAGCGATTTCGTCCATCGCTAATGTCTGAATGGAGTCTACGATTACGAGATCAAATTTCCCCTCCTCGATCGTCTTAGCTATATCGTTTCCAGACGTCGACGCCGCGAAATTCAGCCTATCGCTACTTGCCCCTAGGCGTTCCGCGCGCATTTTTACTTGCCCTGCAGATTCCTCACCAGATATATATAATACATCGTGAGCCTTTGCCACCTCAGCACATATCTGCATCAAAAGTGTAGATTTACCAATACCCGGCTGTCCAGCCAGTAGCGTCACCGAGCCCTTCAAAATTCCACCACCTAGAACTGTGTTTAAGTCGTCGAACTCAGTTTTTAGTCTAGCTTTTTCGTCTGATGGCACTATTGTTGAAATTTTTACGAAATCCAATTTCTTGCCGGACAAACGCCCTTTTTCTATCGCCGCTTTTTTCGCAGATTCAGTTTCCGGTATTTGTTCTACCAAAGAATTCCAAGCATTGCAGTTAGTGCACTGCCCCATCCATTTGCTGTAAGTATGCCCACACTCCTGGCATACATAGACCGAACTCCTCTTCATATCTATATTATAACAGACTTTCGGGACAATCTAATATCTCGGAGCCAGTTCGGTGCGGTACACTTCAGTCATTGTATTAGATTCACTCGCACCCGCCATATATCTAGCCCACAGAATCGAAGATGTATCATAGTTAATCGTCTCTGCTGGTGTACCAGAATAACCATCCACTGCTGCACCGTAAGTCCTAAATAGATATACTTCATCTGCGATTACTACGCCACGGATTGTCAATGGATATGATGCAATACGGCTGTTCATGACTAGCTTATTGTTAATATGCCCATCAACGGTGGCGCCGGAACAAGTATTCACTATATTCTTAGCAATCAATATTGCATCAACCTGAGTAACATCGCATCTGATTAAAATGTTATTCGCATAGATTATTACTTGTGGAATATCGCCAGCCGAATTAATTCTACTATCGCCAGAATTCGAATAACGAATATTGCCAGTGATTTCAAGGTCGCCAGTAGCTTTCACTAGTCTAGTGGTACTATTTGGTACGTTCATTCCAGGAAGTGCGGAAGTGTCACTGCCGTTATTAATATATGTGTAATAAATGTCTTTGCCTGTGTTACTGTAATATCTCGTAGACTCACCCCACGCATCATGCTTCTTCTCTCCAGTGTCCAGCGAACTACGTAGCCAGAAATCCACATAAGAATCTTTGTCGACATTAAGCCTATCTATCTCACCCATGAAACCGACTTCGCTCTTGCCGCCGCTACACGCTGTATTTCCGGCATTCGCCATCGTAATTGGCACTAGGTTATCACAATAATCATTATTCGTTATTCCACCATTTTCTAAATATGCCGAACCCGACGCCAATCCAGTAATCGCATTGATACCAAACACACTCTGCTCTGCAAACGAACCGAAATATTTACTACTTCTAATTCCTTTATCCCAGACTGAGTGATAGTCAAAGTCACCATCACCAAATATATTTGTCTTTTTCATGCTCGTTGTAGCAATTTTTGCAGCAGAGTAAATGCTACCTCCGTAGACTCCAAAGTATGGCTTTTTTGCAATCTTCAAACACTGAGGCTGCGAATACGACCATTGATGAGTACCTTCTGGATCTGTCCAGTTCCAATCCGCACCGCTATGAGAAGGATAAATCGCCATTGCGTAACACATATAATCACCAGCATTGGCATCAAACACCATATGTGTCCCTTCTGCATCTCTAAAGTGCTCTGTATCACCTGCTAGATTACCGGCAGAGTTTAAGTTTCTATCTGCCAATGCCGAGGCTTCACAAAGTCGACGTCCATTTATATAGGAAGCTTTCACGGCCGAACAAAGATCGTCTCCGCTCGAAGGTGAAAACGCTGAAGGATCCGGCGTTGCATATGCGACCAAACGCACCTTTGCATTCCTGACCACAGTAGCATACATATCTTCTACAAGACTGTTACTTTTAATACCTACGGTAGCGGAAGCTTCCGAAATCGTAAGAGTGTCGCCAGCATATACAAGACCATCGGCCGGACGTTCTACTCTGAGTGTAGTTGAGTTAATGAAGTTATATGGCACGTATACTGTAGCAGTCTCACCAGTTGGGCTCTCAATAAAGGTTGTTGACTCCCAATTCCTGTTATGCGTATTTTCAGCACTCTTCGGTACCTTATACCAACAGCTGTTTGCCTCTCGATAATCTTCTTCTGTAGTATAATTCCACTCAGGAATATACGTGCCTTTAGGAACCACGATATGAGAACCACACTCATCCCAATTCGGGCCATAAACATCTTCCTCCCAATCGCAAGGTCCGTCGCACCAGCTGTGACGACTACTCCACATACTATATTGAGTAGGCTCACCAGTCCAAGACATGTCAAATTTGCTCGTCCCAACGTCACTGACCTGATTAATTAAATAATCGTCAACGCGCTGTACTGATACAGCATCGCCAAGAGCAAACTCACCGCCATTCATATAGTCGCCACCTGGGCACGACGACCCTCTACACTTACCAAAGGAAGATGGCAGAGGAACATATGAACCACCTCGATCAATTACGAAAAAGTTTTGCCATCTACTTTCCGCAAAGTATTGATTGATATTTCTCACGTCTATATGTGTAGTTATGCCATAATGAAGTTGCGCAACAGGATGATACGGGTGTGGGTCTTCGCTTCTCCAAGAATACGATCCACCAATTTCAGAAAACTCATGACTTCTAGCCCAATACTTATTCTGAACGCCAGCGGAATAGCAGTTGTTCCAACGCACCATATCTGTAGGCTTAGCATAAATCTCGTTTACCCAGCCTTTGTAAGCAAGACGATAATCCATCACCTTGGTTGTCATAATCGTAGTATCGCCGCTTACGCCGCCACAAGACGGCACAGGATTATCATTAGGTATCCCATCACCATTCGAACAGAACATCGAAAGCCCAGCTCCATTCCCCCAACCAATATGAACCAAACCTTGATTATAAAGATTATTATAAGTATCACGTACGGAATCAAAAGATAATGCGCCAGGGACACTAGTATCATAACGCGTCCCTCCGCCAAGCTCGCTGGAATTATAGTTGCCGGAATTGCCATCAATACCCATAAGTCCAACTAAATCTCCCTTATTGTACCCATAGTCAGTCCTCTGCGCAACAAGTGAATACATATAGAGATGAGAGGTGCCCGCCGGACATTTAATTGTACCGCCATTCGCATGGAATCCACCAGTACCATTAAACCCTTTAATTGTAATCGTTCCATCTGCGCTCATGGATACACCCGGGATTCTACCTGCCGCAATATCATTCAAGTCCTGCGCCTTCCATGCCGCACTAGCCGTCGAAATAAACAACCCGCCATTATCAGCAACACCACCAGAGCTATGACCACTACCATCGGCAGCCCCACTTTCCGCAACAACCTTTGCGGTGAGTCCCATGTTAGTTATTATTCCTAATGCAACAATAAAAGAAAGCACGGAAAGAATGCTTATTCGCCCCACAATTGTTTTTAATCTTGTACTCTTCATTTGTATGCCCATATTAATTTGTTCCCGCAAAATCTCCCCAAATATTACGATACGCCTGCTCATATTGAGCCACATTTTCATTTCTTTTTTCTAAATTGCCAAGACATTCATACGTATAGGCCACCATATTGTAATATTCGCATTTATTCCATTTACTGAGCTCATCAACATTGCCGACCCTATTAATTTCCTCTAAAGCCTCCTCATGCCGCTCTGCGTTATTGAGAACATTAACTTTTAGGAGCCTCATGCTAAATTTTTCGTCAGTGTTGACAGTGCCTTCTATCTGCTCGTCTAAATATTTTAGGGCTTCGTCAACTTCTAATGTACTCAAATAATCCTTCACAGAATTCGCTATAGCGATCTGATTTTGTATTTGTGCCTTTTCATCATCAGCTAAATTCGGATAAGTAATGCCGTCCTCAGAAGCTTCTTCACTCTCACCATCCACGATTATCGGCACCGTGGCGCCTTCACCATCCTTAACAGTATTTTCATCATCTTCAGCCTCGCTACCTTCGCCGCTCTGAGAAGAACCACTTTCTTCTCCCCCTTCCTCACTTGCAACCTGATTATTCCTATTTATCTGTATTACAACAATTCCAGTTATTAGCCCCACCATGACTACTGCTAGTACGCACAAAATTATAGTCCAAAACTTATTATTATTGCGCTTCCGCTTATTCATACTATCTATTTTAGCATAAATAAATTATTTTTGCACAATTATTTTTGAATAATTATTTTTGAATTATTTTTCTAAGCCATGCATCCGCTGGACCAGCCGTCATCAAAAGTACCAGATAGTCCTCGTTTACATATTTCTGAATTTCATTCCACAGCTCCGTCGACATTTCTGCCGGCTCTGCAATTTCTGCATTACTCAAAGTCTTAATAAAATCCTCTGGTCTTAGCACTGTCAAATCTGGATTTTCACGCGTTAGATATGTTGGTAGCCAGTACACCTTAGTAGCACCTACAAATACATTCTTATACCCCTCCATCACTTCATGCTGGCGCGTGTTCTGATGTGGCTCGTATACTGCAATTACACCTTTTCTGCCGTCAATTTTTGCCTGTTCCAAAGCGATTTCTATCGTTGCCTTTATTTCTTCTGGGTGGTGTGCATAATCAGAATATATTCCGTCGCTAATCTTCTCAAAACGTCGCCCCACACCAGGAAATTTATTAAGCACATCAACTATTAATTCGGTATCAATTATCTTGTCTTCTATTATGCCATCTTCGCGCTCCAGTTCATCCGTCATCATCTCAAAAATCGCATCTGCTGCAAGACTTGCATCAATACGCCTCGCCTCACCCGCCAACCTAAAATCTGTTGCTTTATAAATCGGCTCCCCAATATTCTTCCACTTACAGCCACTAGAAGTCTTTTCTATCACCTTCTCACTTTGTGCTTTAAAATCCTCAAAAGCTTTCTGATATTCTTCCCGCGTCGGGTAAATATCAGGATGATCGTAGCTAACAAAAGGTATTACCGCTAGCCACGGATGATATTTGAGGAAATTCCTATCATATTCATCGGCTTCGTACACGAAAAACCTATCACCTTTATGATACGCGCCACTCGGAGCAAATCCAAGCGTTGTTCCTACTAGATATGAAACTGGCAATCCTAATCTTAAAGCCGCCCATACAATCATCGCTGTCGTCGTAGTTTTGCCGTGCGTTCCAGCCACAGCGACCATCTTCAAATTCAACTTTTCTACTAAATATGCGGTCAAATCATCACGTTTAGTAATCCTAACTCCCGCTTCTCGTGCAACCTTTAACTCTGCGTGGTCTTCCGGCAAAGCAGAAGTATGAACGAACCATTCCACTCCTTCCGAAATTTTCTCACGCAAAAACTCCCCGTCTTGTTCACCGATTTTTACTTCTATACCAGCCTTCCTTAACTCCGGCATAATCGCGCCTTCCGCGAGATCCGAACCAAATACTTCTATTCCGGCCTCTTCCGCCATCAATGCTAGCGGCCCCATACCAGTACCAGATATCCCAGATATATATATTTTCATGGTATAATTATATAATGAAAATTAGTTCCGAGCAAGAAATGCTACAATTCGGAGAAAAATTCGGCAAAAATATTGTTGATAGCGACTTAGAAAATACCTTTCGAGACATTTCGCGACCAACGGGGAGCGAGTTAGCGAGGAGCCCCGTAACGACGGGTGCGACGAAGCGTGTCGAGAAAGGTGTTTCTAAGTCGCCCGCCAGAAATATGGTTATCGAGCTCATTGGTGACGTTGGCGCCGGCAAGACTACTTTTGTTCGCGGACTAGCTCAAGGCCTCGGCATCAAAGAACCCATTACTAGCCCAAGTTTCACAATTTCCAAATCCTACGCCATTCCTTCCGGCGGAACTCTTACACACTACGACTTTTATCGTCTCTCCGACCCTGGCCTCATGTTGGACGATTTACAAGAATCTATCAATAATGACAAAATCGTAATTGTCGAATGGGCAGACTCCGTCGCAAACATCCTGCCCGAAAATCGCATTATTATCCGAATTAATTACAACGACGACGGCTCACGGGAGATAATATTATGAAATTATATCTAGACACTAGTACACCCACCACTATTCTAAAACTCGACGACAAAGTCTATGAGTGGGAATCTGGTCGTAATTTAGCAGAACAACTACTCGAATTCATCCACGACAAACTTCAAAAGAATCACGCTGACTGGCATGATATTACCGAAATTACCTTTATGTCCGGGCCTGGCTCTTTTACTGGACTTCGTATTGGCGCCAGCGTTGTTAACACTCTAGCCCATGAATTAGATATTCCGCTCAAAAATCACAAAGGCGAACAAGTCAAAATTATTATTCCTGACTACGGCCACGCGGCGAATATTTCAAAGCCACGGAAATAGAAACTATCGTAATTGCCATCAACACTACTACGACCGCAACAAGAGCAACCGTAGAAGCCATCATTGCGTTAGTCCTATTCGGCCCCTCTACCAAACTCTCTCCTAATGGTGCAATGTAGGAAGGATTCGTCGGATCATATGCTACTTCTACACTATCGCCTTTTGCTAGAGTAGCATCTTTAGTAAGATTCAGTACCATTTTTGAGAATCTCATGCTAAATACAGACTCTGTACTATCGCGATCTGCATGGAATATTCTCACTATCGCACCAGCGTCACGCGTCAACTTAACGCCACTATATGCAAGTTCCTCGCCATTAGCAGCAGAATAAACTTCTCCTTCATTATTAATCTTAAATCTTGCCGTAGTTGCCTCATGCACGCCGCCCATGTCAATCACAATTTTGTCACCAATATATACCCACGTATCGTCATCGGCGTAAATACTAAACTCTTCATTGCCATCCGCTAGCACCCGCACCGGCACACCGAGATTAAATGTAAACAAATGATTGTTCCCATCACGATTTACGGCCTCATCCGGCACTGAAATACTATTCAACGGATAGAATTCTTCGTTCTCATAACTAAAACTCGACGTACTTTTACTAAACTTTAACCCCAATGTACCCGCATAGGCTTTGCTCTTGCCGTCAACAGTACTAAACCATCTAGTAAAATTATCACCATTCACACCACGATTGGGAAGCATATCTCCACCATTGGCAATCGGAAGATATTCTTCGTTGAGAGTCGGCTCTGTAATTCCCGTTTCGATGTTTTTATTATAATAGCCGCACTTTGACCATTCGAACTGGCGCGCATTCAAAGCACTCGTCATGCCAGCATCATACAAATCTACGCATTCATCCGCAACTTGATCGTAATACAAAATCGGCACCGACACCACAGTGTCGTTCTCTACGTCAGCACTCGCGAGTATCGCATCAGCCTGACTACGACTGATTTCTGTCCTGAGCCCGCCAATTGTTTGAGACAAGTTAAAAAGCGCCACCGAGAGAGCAATCATAGAAAGCACCGGTACTACAGTACAAACTATAGGAATTATTTTCCTGCGCATACTTAAATTATATATTATTTTATAATTTCGTCAATAATGCCATAAGCTTTTGCTTCTTCTGCACTCATCCAATTATCGCGATCCATGTCTTTCTCTACCTGCGCAAGACTCTTACCAGTATTTTTTGCAAAAATTTCCGCAAGACGCTTCTTTAGGAAAATACCTTCTTTTAACATAATTTCTTGGTCGGTAATTTTACCTTCTGTACCAGACGACGGCTGATGAATCATGATACGTGCATTTGGCAATACATAACGTTTACCCTTAGCTCCGCAAGAGAGCAACATTGCGCCCATCGATGCCTGAAGGCCAATACCAATCGTCTCTACGTCTGGCTCAATGTAATTCATCGTATCAATAATCGCAAGACCGTCATATACACTTCCACCAGGAGAATTAATATAGAGTTTAATTGGCTTCTTTGGATCTTCGTGTGCTAGATACAGTAGTTGCGCCACCACTAGATTTGCCGTATGCGAATTTACATCTTCACCGAGGAACACAATTCTATCGTTCAAAAGACGCGAATAAATATCATACGCTCGTTCACCTTTATTAGTTTCTTCTACCACGGTTGGTACTAAATAATCACCAAGTTTTTTCATATTACTCCTTTACTAATTTTAATTTACCTTTACTGAGTTTCAAAGTCGGAATATCGCCCTTCTTAAGCTCCTCCGAGATAATTGCTTCGGAGAGCAAAGACTCTACTTCGTCTTCAATCTTCCTGCGAAGTGGTCTTGCACCATTCTTTGGATCGTATCCCTTCTGGATCAAATACTCCTTCGCTTTCTCATCTACTTTGAGGCCAATTCCCTTTGTTGCTAATCTCTTCTTCAAATCATCAATGAGATTATCAAAGATTTTTTCCACGTTCTTCTTTGTCAACGCGTGGAATACTAGTATGTTATCCAAGCGATTAATCAGCTCCGGGCGCATCACCTTCTTGAGCGCTTTCATCGCATATGACTTATTTTCTTCATATTCTTCCGCCAAAGCTTTTTTATCCTTTGCAGTTTTTGCGGTGAAACCTAGTTCCGACTCACGATACATATCGGCCGAACCAAGATTGGATGTGAGGATTACAATTGTATTATTGAATTTGATTTTATTACCCTGACCGTCCGTCAGCACCCCGTCTTCCAGAATTTGTAATAACAAATTGAATACATCCGGATGCGCTTTTTCAATCTCGTCAAATAGAATCACCGAATATGGCTTCCTACGCACTGCCTCGGTCAACTTACCACCATCATCGTAACCAATGTATCCAGCCGGTGCGCCCACAAGACGTGATACATTATGTTTTTCGCCAAACTCGCTCATATCAATTTTTACGAGTGCATTTTCCCCACCAAACACCTCGCGCGCAATTACCCGTGCGAGTTCAGTCTTGCCCACACCAGTCGGCCCCATGAAAAGGAATGAACCAATTGGCCTGCGAGAATCTGCGATGCCGCTTCTACCACGACGAATCGCCTTTGCCACCGCATCAATCGCTTCGTCCTGACCGATTACAGACTTTTTCAACTCATCTTCCAAGTTCATCAACATCTTCATCTCGCTACCATGTACTTTTGATACCGGTATACCAGTTTTCAACGATACGGCCGTAGCCAAATTCTCTTCAGTGAGAACCGGAGTTTCCTCATCTTTTACGCCGGCCTTTTCCAGTTTTTTAATTTCCTCTTCTAGTTTTGCTAGTTCAGTCTTGTAGTTTGCAGCTTTTTCGTAATCTTCCTTTTCGGCAGCATCGGCAATTTTCTCTTCTAGCGATGATTTTTCTATCTTCATCTTCTTGTATTTACCGCCACCTTTTTTGTCTGCCGCCACCTTCGCAATTGCTGACGCTTCATCGATAATATCGATAATTTTATCCGGCATGAATCTATCGTTAATATAACGCTGACCCATCGTAATTGCTGTACTCAGGATTTCATCAGGAATTACCACGCCATGATGCTTCTCATAATGACCCTTAATTCCCTTAAGAATCCTCAGCGTTACCGTCGCTGAAGGTTCTTCCACCATCACAGTCTGGAATCTACGACTAAGCGCCTTGTCTTTTTCGATACTTTTGCGATACTCATCCAAAGTCGTCGCGCCAATCAGGTTAATCGAATTACGTGCCAGCGCTGGCTTTAGAATATTTGCCGCATCCATCGTGCCTTCTGAAGAACCAGCACCACACAGCAAATGTAGCTCGTCGATAAATAGCAAAATTGTATCATCCGCAACAGCTTCATCAATCACCCCCTTAATACGCTCTTCAAATTCACCACGGAATTTCGCACCGGCCACCAAGCTAGACAAATCTACTTGCCAAATATGTTTACCAATCAAACTCCCCGGCACTTCATTTTTAACAATCCTCGTCGCGAGACCCTCCACAATTGCCGTCTTGCCTACGCCGGCCTCACCAATCAAGACTGGATTAGACTTCGTCCTACGGCTTAGTACCGTCACTACGCGCTCGATTTCATTCTCACGCCCAATCACCGTGTCTAATTTTCCCGCACGCGCCTCCTCAGTCAAATCCTTGCCGTAGCGCTTGAGGAAACGAAGTTCAGAGTTCTTCACGTATTTGGCTTTTTCGGCTTTTAATTTTTCGTCTTTTGTTTGCTCTTCTACAAGTTTCTCTATATCGTCAAGCAACTTTTCATTGTCGACTTTTAGTCCTTGCAAAATCAAAGAAGCGCGCGAATTCGGCTGGCTAAGCAACGCATATAATATATGTTCAGTACCGATTACCGACAAACCCTCCTCATGGGTAAAATTCTGCGCCATTCTGAGTGTTAAAATCACCGATTCGGACAGCGACATCATCGCCATATCGCTACCAGGCACCTCTACCGCAGCTTTGTTCAAAGCCTTTTCGATCTCTTCTAGCGTCGCACCTTCTTCGCGAATCATCTTTGCAGCTGTACAAGTATCAATTGCCATTAATCCTAGTAGCAAATGTTCCGTACTCATATAGCCATTGTTATACCTCTTACTATAATAATCTGCCTTCTGCAGCGCAAAGCGCGCATTTTCAGACAATTTATTCATTATTTCACTAAATTCTGCTTGCATACCCCTATTATAGCAAATTAGCACTCCCATTGCAAGAGTGCTAATCCATCAATTTTATAATCATCTCCTCAATCAAGTTCTTAGCTGGTTATAACCGTTAGAATACGTCCCATCTTTCGTAGCGGATATATGTTATAATTTAGTTATTATGAGTATTACAAAAGCTATTGTTCCGGTTGCTGGATGGGGCACCAGACGTTTACCAATTACCAAAATTATCGAAAAATCTATGTTGCCAGTCGGGAATCGTCCGTTGGTAGATTACTCAGTGCAAGAACTAATTAAGGCTGGCGTCAAAGATATATATATGGTGATTTCAGACTCTGAACCATGCCAAGTACAAGAGTACTATAAGGATAATTTAGCGCTTAATAAATACTTGATTGAACGTGGCAAGGAAGATAGGTTAAAACTCGCAAAGACCTTGCCGGACGATGTAACCATCCATTATACCGTGCAAGATCCGTCGGCGAAGTATGGAACTGCAGTGCCAATTGCAATGGTGGTAGATGAATATCGTATTAATGAACCAGTTTTGGTATTCATGGGCGACGATTTTGTTTGGAATCCGGATGGTGAATCTGCGGCAGAGGCCTTAATAAAAGCTTCGGAAAATGGCGAACATTCAGCGATTCTCGGCGTAGAAATCCCTAGAGAAAAAGTGGAGAAATATGGCGTATTGTCCGCCGAAAATGGGAACCTTGTCGGCGTGGTAGAAAAACCAACTCCAGAGGAAGCACCGTCAAATCTCATCAATGTATCAAAATACGTTATGACTCCAGAGTTACTCAAGAAGATAGTAAAATATGTAGATGAACATGATTTTGGACCAAAAGATCAAGAATACATGGTAACGGATCCAATAGACGAGTTTATTAAGAATGGTGGCATAATGCGCGTTGCGCCTACTAACGGTGAGTATTTAGACGGTGGTTCAGTGGAAGGCTGGCTACACGCAAATAATGTAGTAGTTGGAAATTAAAACAAAACAATATTCATAAATTTGCACACCAGGAATAGAGTAGAGCAAAATCTGCTGTTCGTGAAGCATAATATTTATATCGAGCTCAAACGAAACTCTATTTCCCAATCCCAAGCGCTTCGTCGCTCAGAACGCTAGCACCAAAAGGCTTTTCATATCCCTTTAGCCCATCCACCTCTACTTGCAATTTTTCCAAATACTCAGTCAGAACTTCTTTCGTCACCGGCCCAGTCTTCTCGAACACATACAGCCCCTCTTCAGTCTCATCCTCCTCTTCTTTCTCCTCTTTGTCAGGCAGATATCCCGGACGTGAACGATCCAAATAAATGTCACCCGAATAATGATACATCGCAAGCGACACACTAGTAGACGTAAGTGCCACAATCACAGCGATTATACCAAGAATCACCAAATTACGTCCGCCGCTCGTCATTTCAATTCATCCTTCAATTTTGTTACTAATTTTACCTGTCTATTCGTAAGCTCACTCATCTTTGCCACATCTTGGTTTACTGTCTCGCGTTTTTCACGAGTTATTTCTAATTTGTCATAGAATTTCTGAGGCTCACTTTTGCAATCCGTACTCACCAAATCCTCCAAAGCCTGCTGATAGACAATATAATCGCTGATAAACACCGTGCGCCTATCTACAAATTGCTCCTGGTTAGCAATCAATGACGTATCAGAAATACTATTTTCTACCAGTCGCACATTGAGCGGTGTCACAAATTTCGTCAGAATAGACTCATAATACCTACCTAGATACACTCGGATTCGCGAATCTTCACGCTGCACTGCACGAAGACTATCCTTAATCGCGCTACAATTATCTACAATTGAAGTTTTTTGTGAAGAAGTAAGTTCCGCCGCTGATACCGGCACACTCACCAGACTCAAGACTAAAGCAGAAAATATCGCAAACTTTCTCATACAATCATTATATCACAAAGAAATCGTCAAATAACCTAGTCGCGCTTTAGCATTACCGTGAACGCTTCGGAAGGAATATCGATTTTGCCAAACCGCTTCATTCTCGCCTTACCACGCTTTTGTTTTTCAAGCAATTTTGCCTTGCGATCACGATCACCGGTATGGATTTTTACCGTCACATCCTTACGATAGGCTCCAATCGTTTCGCGCGCAATGATTCTCGCGCCAATCGCCGCTTGCAGTGCCACTTCCCAGTTCTGTCGCGGTATTACTTCTTTTAATTTCTTCGTAGTTTCTCGCCCAATCGCATCTGCCTCAGACCTATGGCACATTACCGATAGGGCGTCAATCTTATGTCCGCCAACCAAGAAATCCACTCGCACCAAATCCTCGGTTTTATATCCATTTAATTCGTAATTGAACGAAGCGTATCCACTCGTCGCGGACTTCAACTGGTCATAGAAATCCGTCAGCAAATTCGCCATCGGCGCCTCAAAATCAATCACCGCACGCTCCTCGATATACGACAAATTCGTCTGGTGACCACGTTTTTCGTTGATGAGATTAAGTACATTTCCAATCATATTCTTCGGTAAGATGATCTCGCCTTTTACCCACGGCTCACGTATCTCGCTAATTTCCGACACGTCAGGAAGATCTGCCGCAGATTTTATTTCACGAATCTCACCATTCGCCATCACGACTTCGTAATTCGTAGACGGATTAGTTACGATCAGGTCTAGTCCGAACTCTCGCTCTAAACGCTCCTTAATAATGTCCATATGAAGTAGCCCCAAGAATCCAATCCGAAGTCCAAATCCCAAAACCGGCGAATTTTCCGGCTCGTATCTGAGTGCCGAATCTGACAGCGCCAACTTTTCAATCGCTTCTTTCAAATCCTTGTATTGGTCATTAGAAACTGGGAAAAACCCTGCATAAACAAACGGCAAAACATTCTTGTATCCTGGCAAGGCCTCCATTGCGGAGTTCTTTACTAGAGTTACCGTATCACCCACCTTCGCTTCGCGCGTTGATTTGAGATTGGTCACAATATAGCCAATCTCTCCTTCTGACAGCTTTTCGCGTGGCGACATTTTTGGCGTAAGTACCCCGACTTCTAGCGCCAAGCCCTTCGTCCCTGCCGCCATCATCTTAATCTCGGCATTCTTCGGAATCTCCCCCTCAAAAATCCGCACATACAACACAACACCACGATAATCATCAAAATAACTGTCAAAAATCAATGCGCGTGTAGGTGAAACACCTGAACGGTGGTTAGGTAATTCCTCTGAGGAATCTTCGCGACCAACGGGGAGCGAACGAAGCGACTGAGCCCCGTAACGACGGGCGCGAAGGAGCGGGTCCGAAGAGGAATTACTAACCACCCTATCAAGGATTTTTTCTACTCCGAATCCAGTTTTGCCAGACGCTTCAATTATATCCTCACGTTTGCACCCAAGCAGATTAATTATTTGCGCCGCCACCCCCTCCACATCCGCCGCCGGCAAATCTACTTTGTTAATTACGGGGATAATCGTCAAATCCTGCTCTATTGCGAGATAAACATTCGCCAGAGTCTGCGCCTGAATGCCTTGTGTCGCGTCTACTACTAATACTGCAATCTCCACCGCCTGCAAACTACGCGATACTTCATAAGAAAAATCCACATGTCCCGGCGTATCTATAAGGTTGAGAGTATACCCCTTCCATTGCATGGTTACAGGCGCCAGTTTTATCGTAATTCCTTTTTCTCGTTCTAGTTCCATGGAATCAAGAAGCTGCGCTTTCATTTCACGCTTTTCTACTGTCCCAGTTAGCTCCATCATCCTATCCGCAATTGTGGACTTCCCATGATCAATATGCGCAATGATGCAAAAATTACGAATCTTATCCATTAAAATATATTATATCATAGGAAAGATCAAACTTTAAAAGCCAACCACTTTATTATTTAAGAACACATCTTACAGATAGACCATATGAAGGCGTTCTTGTATCAAAAACAACCCTATTAGTGTACGACATCAAACTTTGCAATTCATGGCTACTAGAATTTGACGCCCACCAATATCCACGTTCATTAAGAAAACTAGTACTTCCTGTAAATCTACCAGATAGGATGACAGAGAAATTTGATATGAAGTTTGTAACACTATATTTACCATACAGCGTGCTAAACTCACTAGATGTTGGCAATCTCCATCCGGAAGGACATATATCACTACTCGCCGTACCGGTTCCCGAACCCTGCGCATAGCAGAACGTACCTGCAGTGGCTGCACAAGTATTATAATAAACACCAATTTTTCTTGATCCAGAACCATATCCGTTCACAGTAGTGTTTCTATTTGAAATATCTATAACCGGAATTGTGTACTCATTTGACCATGAAGAGGTTACTCCACTAGTCGCATATTGTCCACTTCCGCCACCATTTTTTAGATAATTCAAGTCAGTATCAGTGGCATTTGTGTTGCCTTTTAACGTATCAAGACTCACTGAAGCAATATCGATATTAAGATTGTCTTGCATCCAACATTTACCATCAGATAGTTTTCTTATTAGGTATCTTTCATTATCACGATTATCGCGCCTTGTTATTCCTGACGTCGTGCATTCTTCGGCTGCTGTATGCTGTAGTGATTTTATATCTCCATTTGAGAAAATGGTTGCGTCGGACTTTGGCATAGTAAACACAGCAGAGGCCAATGTTATATCGTCAAAATTCTCAGCAGTATCCTGGCCAATACCAGATGTTTGGCTCCAGTTAATAAACTCATTGCCACTAGACGATACGGTAGAAATTAAAACGGGTTCGCCCCAAGAATAGGTTCCAGCGCCAGTAACGCTAGAAATATAAGTAGGATTATACTCCACAGTCAAAACATACGTATTTCTCGGAAAATCCATACTAAGCGTTGTGTCTTCATTCAGTATCTGACTTATAATTCTCTCAGTATCATTCCCATTGTCTCCTTGATAGTCCATAATGGTTTTTGCGTACGTACAAGTCTCGCCCAGATTTAGCTCCTCAGAACCATCTTCAGTATATTCATCGGGATATGTCCCATCAGCATTTTGAAGTCTATATTGCTTAGTACAGGTCACCACTTCGTTCTTCCACATTGCGAAAATAGTAGCGTCATTTAAGACAGTCTGATCAATGCCATAAATAAGATTAGTGGTATCTCCGTCTGGATTATAAATAGTACCAGAACAAGTATCATCACTAGTAGTTGCCGAGCACCAGCCTTTGAATGTGTAGCCATCACGTACTGGTACCAGGTCCGACAATGTGATACTAGTGCTATTTGTATCACCAGCTTGGACATTATTAGTAGACTCATACGGCATATTAGTAACAGTGTCGGTACCTGCATTGGCATTGTAGGTGATGCTGTAGTTAATAGGATTGCCTACTGCGATTAAATTAAAGGTCTTAGTATAAGCGCCATTAGCTACAGAGTAGTCTGCCCTAGCTCCTAAGCCTATGGTATAAGTGTTAGCTTCATTATTAGCTGTGCCCGTAATGTCTAGCGTGGTAGATTCGGTAGTAGGCGACGACAAGAAGACTGAATTGTTTCCAGTATTGTCTACTACAGCACCCCCATTCATATATTTACTTGGACTATAGCCCCATTTACCATTATTAGTAGTGGTATTGAATTGTTCTTCTGTTAGGTTAGCAGTAATGGATTCTAGAGTTTCTTCACCATTTACTAGTGTGCCCGTGTCATCATCCGCACTTATACTTAATGTGTATCCAGTATAGTTATTAGTAGCGACATTAAAAGAAGCTTTATCGTCATTAGCGGATACTGCAAAATTACCACTAGCACTATTTACGGCTAGGTCTACTGAAGCAGTACTATTAGTGACATCTAGGGTAATAGTGCTCTCCGCAGCCGTACCCGTGATGGCCTTCGTTTCTATTTCATTATTGCTAATTGGTAGACACAACAGAATGGCAAGAAGAAAAAGTCCCGCAGCAGAAACAAACGCCACGCGATTAAACAAATGATTGACTTTAATAAATTGTATGACCTTCATATTTTTACTTTATTAATGCTTATTATTAGCTTACCTCGTTCTAGGCGGGTTTGTCAATAGGTTTAATTGCATTTTTTCAACATAAAAACAAATGCATCAAAAAGTGTATTCTATAAAATTAGACCATTTACGGTTGTACAGTGGATCTCTCTTCGCCATTATAGCAAAAATCCCCAGCAAAAGCTTTCCTCAAATCCTCGGTGTTATATTCGCTGCATTCTAAAGGAGCCTGTGTACTAGTAAAGAATTGCCACTTTGCATCCGAGCCAGTCCTATAAAACAGACCCATCGCGCCCTTCACTCCTGCCCCAAATGACTGATATGGCGCATATTCACTATCACGTATTTTCACAGCTACACCTATATTTAACTCTATCGGGTATTCTCCCTCTTTTTCGCGATAAGCTAACTCTAACTCAGATATCAACGCCTTGTCGTCTTCAGTCAACCAAGTCCAATCAGTTTTAGCACATTGCAAAAGTACATATTCATAACCATTTGTTGGCGACGACCATGCAGTATCTTCATAAATGCCACAAAAAATGTTACTGGAAGAATTTAAATAGCCATATTCATCTGGAGCAGGCGCCGAACCTAGATTCGGCAATGTCCCAATCGACTTAAAGCCAGCACCTTCGAGCCTGCCAATTAGAACATCCATGTTCGCCTCACCATTATCCGAATTAGTAACTTGCTTCTTCACGGTAAGTCTCATAGGAATAAACGTATTTAGGTCAACTGGCTTATACATAAGCATATTTGAATTCTCATAACGATCCCAAGTGCCCCCAATATCCTCAGTTAGACTCTCCACTACGCTTACCACTTCTTTGTAATCATTCGCCATCGTACTCGCAGCTATTTCAATTTTTGTTTCTTCTTTTATTTGCTCTATTGTAATTGGTTCACTTTCTTCTTTTGGTTCATAGTATTTCACCCCAAAGAAAACTGCAACGCCTACAGACAACAAAGCCATAACTCCAAATAATATTGCAGGCACATTAACTTTTTTCTTATTCACAGTTGGTTTTACTTGGCTTTCGACACCCAAGTTTTCCTGATTGATGCTTTGATTCTCCATGTATTTTTCCTAACTAACTTATGCTTATTATGACACAAGTTAACGCAAAGTTCAATCCAAATAGGCAAAACCAAAAATCAGCCCTATCTCTTTCGAGCAAACATCCGAAGCGGACGCTTTTCGGGCTGTTTTTGGATACTATTTTTCCACCCCAATCATAGAAAGCGACAATTTGCCACGCTCCATCGCAACCAGTCTCACACGCACCTTGTCACCTACGTGCAGAACTTCTTCTACACTCTTCAAACGACGTCCTTCTACAATTTGCGAAATATGCAGCATACCATCAATCCCCGGCATGATATTCACAAAAGCACCAAAGTCCTTAATCGTTACCACTGTGCCATTGTAGATTTTCCCTACTTCTGGTTCTTCGGTTAGTCCCTTAATCCACTCAACTGCCTTAGCAATCTTCTCAGGATCATTACCAGACACCGTCACGAGGCCTTCTTCGTCAATATTTACCTCAGCTCCCGTCTCAGCGGTAATCTTGTTGATGGTCTCGCCACCTTTACCGATCACGGCGCCAATTTTATCCTTCGAAATGATTACCTTCTCGATTCTCGGAGCATACTTAGAAATCTCAGCACGCGGCTCGGCGATTACCGAAGTTAGATGCTTCAAAATAAACATTCTTCCCTCATGAGATTGCTTGATTGCCTTCTCAAGAATCTCCACTGGCAGACCATGCACCTTCATATCCATCTGGAGCGCGGTAATACCCTCCGTCGTGCCAGTCACCTTGAAGTCCATATCGCCGGCAAAATCTTCAGCATCCATCAAATCAGTCAAGACGTATGCTTTATCAATATCAGATGCCTCAATCGGCTGCCCTTTAGGTACGTCTACCATTAATCCCATAGCGACGCCAGATACTGGGCGCTTCAAAGGCACACCTGCATCCATCAAAGCCATACAAGACGAACATGTCGCCGCCATGGAAGTAGAACCATTCTGCGACATAATCTCAGTTACCGAACGAATTGCATATGGGAATTCTTCCTCTGAAGGAAGCACCGGAATCAATGCTCTTTCTGCCAAATAACCATGTCCAATCTCGCGACGTCCAGGAGAGCCCATTCTACCCGGCTCACCCACCGTATAAGATGGGGCATTGTAATGATGCATGTAGCGACGCTTACCATCGGTCACTTCCATGGTATCTACATCTTGAGCATACGAAAGTGGTGCCAGTGTCACGATATTCATAGCCTGAGTTACGCCACGCGTAAAGAGCGACGAGCCATGCACTCTTGGCAAAATTCCTACCTGAGAAGACAACGGTCTTACCTCGTCAAGCTTACGTCCATCTGGACGTACGCCCTCTTCGACAATACCGCGACGAACCTCTTTGAATACTGCGAGTTCGAACGCTTGGTCATAGACATCACGCAAATTTTCATCGTACCAAGCAACCTTCTCGTTGTCAGTCTCGCCCTGCCCCTTCGAAAGCGCAAATTCATCATGCATTGCATATTTGATATCGTCAAGCATGTGAGCTCTTTCCATCACATTGCCACGAATCTTTGAACCAAATTTGCCATCAGTCCATTTCGCTACTTCTTCAATCACTTCCTCGGACGGAAGGACCAATTCATATTCTTGCTTCGGCGCATCTACCTGCTTTGCGAGTTCTCTCTGCAAATCTAGCACCGGCTGCACATTCTCTACCGCCCAATGCATCGCCTCAATAATCGTATCTTCTGGCACCTCTTTCGCGCCAGCTTCCACCATTACGACCTTACCATCTTTGCAAGCCACTACGAGATCGAGTGGAGAAATCTCACGCTCTTCTGGACTGAGGAATCCTTTAAATTCGCCACCAACTCGGCCAATACGAATACCGGCCACTGGTCCATCAAATGGCACGCCCGCATTCATAAGCGCTGCTGACGCTGCAATCATCGCTACGCAGTCTGGACGGAACGTTGGGTCCATAGAGAGTACTGTACATACCACCTGTACCTCTTGGCGATAACCCTTCGGGAAAAGTGGACGAATCGGACGATCAATTAAACGACCAACCAGCACCGCCTCATCGGCAGGCTTTCCCTCACGCTTGATGAAGCGAGAAGACGAAATCTTACCCGCTGCGTAATATTTCTCTTCATAATCAATAGATAGCGGGAAGAAATCCCGCACTACAGGTTTGGTTCCTACGACTACAGAACCGAGTACCACGGTATCCCCATAAGTTACCAAAACTGATGAAGTAGTACGAAAACCGACTCTGTTTACCTCTAGAGTAAGTTTACGTCCTAACCAATCAGTAGAAACCTGTAAGGTTTTCTTACCATTAGGATTGATAATATCCATAAAAATATCCTTTCTTGGGAAAACTCCAGATATCAAGAGCTAAGCACAGCAATGCACTTTTGGGGTCGCGTCGCTCGCGCCCGTCGCCACGGGGCTCGCACGCTAAGTCTCGCGCTGCCGCGCTCCGAAATACCCCAAAAGCGCATCGCTGTACTTAGCCATTCATATCTGCCGTCTTCCCTTGTTAATAATACTTCTATCTATTATATCATACAATCACTACTTGGACGGCTAAAATCACTAGTTTTCCTTGACAATTTTGCCACTGTGTGCTATAATAAGCAAAAGGGTTATTTTTAGACCCTCGGATTTTAAAAGAAATGGGGTGATTAGGATAGAATACGAAGTACATGAGAACGATTCCAATCGTGAACTCATTATAACCGGCGTGAGTTTCCCTCGCACAGCCGAATTTGACCCACTGGCCAAGATTTGGGCCAGCGTCAGAAAACGCTGTAAAGAGGAATACAGAGTGGACGTCGTTGCAGTATTTTTCTACGACGACGTAGGACACAAAGTCCTCTGTAAGTTTTATCTAAATTACGGCGATTGCGATGTCACCATCAAGACATATCGCAAACGCTACAGGCGAAACTTTGCGAAGATTATTGCGAAATTCGCCAACGTCGTGACGCTGTTCATGGCCAACATGAACAACAGCTACGCTAAGTACCAAGAGCTTTGGGAACGAGGCGAGGACATTTCCGAATACAACGAATGTCTTAATCAGTTCCTTAAGTCCACCGGTCTTCGCACACCAAGTGACGAAAGACTATCAGCAGAACGGTCCGAAAAACTCGAACAAGCCAAAAAAACCGTTAGGAAAAAACTTTTCCCGGGGGCTTAAAGATCATCTGCGAACAGCAGCGCTGGTCGAGAAGGAGGCCCTATATGTATAGTGCTCGGTGCCTGAACCACACCCGGCACGCCACCCCCCTATTGTCTCCTATTCTATGTTTATCATAGAATAGGCGACCAGTCTCCGACTTTCGAGTCAGAGACAAAAATCCCGCTGCTTTTACAGAGCGGGACTTTTTTTAATGTTAACGCTGTATCTTGCCAAAATCTATTTTCTGAGGCCAAGCTTCGCAACAGTCTTCTTATATAGCTCAAAGTCAGTCTCTTCTAGATACTTGAGAAGTTTCTTACGCTTCCCAACCATCTGCATTAGACCTCTTTTAGCCATAAAGTCATGTCTGTTATTCTTCACGTGCTCAGTCACTTCCTTGATGCGCTCCGTGAGAATAGCCACTTGAACTTCAGGAGAACCAACATCGTTCTTGTTACGAGCGACCTTGGCAATAGCCTTACTTTTATTCTCTTTTGTTATCATAGTAGCGTAATTATATCACATCTCTAAAAAATCTTCAAGTTTCTCAGCGTTCGCCACGTCGTACTTCCCCACCTTCGTTCGTCTTAGCGCCGTTAGATATGCCCCAGTACCCAGTTTCTCGCCAATATCTTCACCCAGCGTCCTGATATATGTCCCCGATGAAACATGACAACGAATCCGTAACTCCGGATAATTATAACCAAGTATATCTATGCTATATATTTCCACCTCGCGCGTCGGCGTTTCGAATTCCTCACCTTTTCGTGCCAGCTGATATGCACGTCTGCCATTTATCTTTATCGCCGAAAATTTCGGTACCTTCTGCTGAATCTTGCCAATAAATCCATTAATCACCTTCTCTATTTCGCTCTTCTCTGGCACTCGTTCGTTCACTTTCGTAATCTCACCCTCTGGGTCCCCGGTCGAAGATACGCATCCCAGTCTCACTGTCGCCTCATATTCTTTATCCAGCTTCAAAAACTCATTAGACCTCTTTGTCATTTTACCAGAAAGTAGAATCAAAAGTCCCGTCGCAAATGGATCCAAAGTCCCAGTGTGTCCCACTTTTATCTTGCGTCCAAACTCGTCGCGAAGCCCTCGCCTCACTCGCGCCACCACACCAAAGCTCGAAATCCCAGCCGGCTTGTCCACCAAAATAATCCTATCTTCCATATCTCACATTATAACATATGGTATAATTAGATTATGTTAATCACAGCTTCTCGTCTCATCGGCACACCAATTCTTAGCGTACAGGCTTCCGCCAAAATCGCCGAAGTCGCCGAGCCAATCATTGATCCGGACACTCTCAAGATTATCGCTTTTCGCGTCATTAGTCCTCTCGTGAGAACCGCCAATATTCTAGATGCAAAATCTATCCGCGAATATTCCAATTACGGCATGGTCGTTGATTCCATCGAAGAATTCGTCGAACCTGACGATATTGTCAAAATATCAAACATCCTGAAGCTTAATTTCGCTCTCCCAGGCCTCAAAGTTGAGACCAAAAAAGGCAGCAAACTCGGCAAAGTTATAGACTACACAGTTACCGATAACGATTTCGTTGTTCAGCAGATTATCGTGAAGCGCCCCATCGTCAAATCACTCGTCGACCCCACTCTCACCATCTCTCGCAAAGAAATTGTCGAAATTACCGATTACAAAATCATCGTCAAAGATGAAGAAAAAGTCATCAAAGCCCGTGCCGAGAAAGAAGACTTTGTTCCAAATTTTGTCAATCCTTTCCGCAATCACGAACCAGGTTTTGCGCCAACTAATTCTAGCGAATCGACTACTGTTTAATACCCGGTTATCTCTCCTGATTCTTCCACCAAACTCTTTACCAAATCATACTGGAATCCTTGTCGGCACAAATACGCAATTAGTTTTTCATCGTCATAACGCGCGCGTTTTTTTGCAATTATCTTTTTGATTTCTTCTTCGTCATTCCTCTCTGAGTTATCCAAAACTCGCTCAATTATATCTCTCGCCACGCCTTTTTTCATGAGTTCCATCTTAAGACGTTTCATGGAAATTCCTTTTTTTACAAACCGATTTTCCACGTAATATCTCGCAAACTTTTCGTCATCAATATAGCCTCTACTCGCAAGCCGAGAGATAATTTTTTCCGAAAACTCAGCAAAGTCTTCTGAGGACCCTCCGCGACCAACGGAGAGCGGACCGAGCGACTGAGCCCCGTAACGACGGGCGCGAAAGAGCGCATCCGAGGAAGACTTTTTGAGCTTCCGGATAATATGATCTTTGACCTCGCTTTCACTCCTTGGTCTAGTCAGTACCCATTCCAGGGCTCGCTGATACGCTTTTCCAAATTCCGAAGCCTTTTTGTAATCGGCTAGTTGCTCCTCTGTGATGATTAGTCCTTTTTTTATTCCCAAATCCACCACTTGTGCAATATCTAACGAAAAGGAATATTTTCCGTTCACAAAAATGTTTACACGATTCTCATTTTTTGCCGCCTGCTTAATGTCAGTAATGACATAATCAGAGTTTTTCTCGTCAAAAACAGCTTCAGGACCATGTCCGCCCTCGGCTATTTTTCCTCGCGAAGCTCTTCGCCTAGATTTTTCCTCCGGAATTTCGTCACTTAGTTTGTAGATATCCATTTTGCTTAAACCATCTCTTCAGACACTTAAAGGTAATTTTATCCTTTCGCAAAGGTTTCTTCGCAAATCTCTCACGAAATTTTTCCATCCCTGCATACGGAATCCATCTCACTTCCGATACCTCCCCATCATCAAATTTAAAATCCTCTTCTTTTCCCGTATAATCTACTGCATATATCCAAGCAAAACGATTTTTGTTAAACGGACTCATTGTTACGAAACGTAATTCCTCAGGCGAAATCTTTGCACCGATTTCTTCCCAAGCCTCACGTGCTGCAGCTTCCGGCAGACTTTCGCCCAGATTAATGTGCCCGCCAGCCGAAATATCCCACATTCCAGGATGACGGCTCACCTTATCCGAACGTCTTTGCCACAACACTTCCAATGCACCCTCTTCATTTACGCGAAACAAAAACACTATTGCGACACCGACAATTTCATTCGCACCAGAATCTTCCGGATTATCTAGCGCCGAATCCCACCCTTTTCCAGGTATTGCTTCACCATTCGGAGCATAGACTTGCCACAGCTCGTCTGTATGCATTATTCAACCTTTGCTTTTTCGCGTACTTTGGCTTCAATCTCTTCCATTAGTTCTGGCTTTTCTTTGAACAACTTCTTCACCGCCTCGCGCCCTTGGCCAATCGTCTCGCCATTGTACTTGATGAACGCACCAGCCTTGTCTAGTACGCCATACTGAATACCGAGATCTAGGATATCACCAGTCTTAGAAATCCCCTCGTTGTACATAATATCAAATTCCGCCGTCCTAAATGGCGCTGCAATCTTATTCTTCACGACCTTAATCTTTGTACGGTTACCGGCAATATTGTCACCATCTTTAATCTGACCAATTCTACGAATATCTACGCGCACTGAAGCATAGAATTTGAGCGCGTTTCCACCCGTCGTAGTCTCTGGATTACCAAACATTACCCCAATTTTCATACGAATCTGATTAATAAAGATTACCGTGGCACGAGATTTAGAAATGATGCCAGTGAGCTTCCTCATCGCTTGCGACATGAGTCTAGCCTGAAGTCCCATTTGTGCATCGCCCATATCGCCATCAATCTCAGCCTGCGGCACCAATGCGGCCACAGAGTCTACCACAATGAGATCAACCGCATTAGAACGCACTAAGGTTTCACAAATTTCCAATGCTTGCTCGCCATTATCTGGCTGCGAAATCAATAAGTCCTCCGTCTTTACGCCAATTTTCTTAGCATATGCCGGATCTAGGGCATGCTCTGCGTCAATAAACGCCGCTTGTCCACCCTGCTTCTGAATCTCTGCGATTGCATGAAGCGCCAAAGTCGTCTTACCAGATGATTCTGGTCCATAAATCTCAATGATACGCCCTTTCGGCCAACCACCACCAAGCGCCAAATCTAGCGACAAAGAACCAGAAGGCAAGAGTTCTACATCCATTCTTGGCGTCTCACCCAACTTCATAATTGAACCGTCACCAAATTGCTTCGTAATTTGCGAAATTGCGAGCTTCAAGGCTTCTGATCGTCCGTCATCTTTCTTCGTTTTTGTATTATCCACCGCCGCATCTTTTTTTGCCATAATAGTATTACCTTTCTTCTGACAATTATACATTATTTTATACTTTTTGCCCACCTTCACCACCTTCTCTAGCACGGCACAAAATCAAAGTCAACCCTAGGGGGCTTCAAAACATCCTGCTCCCGCTTTATATACCCGTCAAATAATGCTATAATATTCTTATGAGAATTCGCGAAAATGTTTTAATAGCAGAACTTACAACTATGCAAATTGGTGGACCAGCCCGCTACGTCGCCGAGGTAGAAACACCACAAGATATTGACACTGTTTACCGCTTCGCCGAAACTAATCTCTTCCCAACTTTCTTTCTAGGTGGTGGCGCCAACACTATTGGTCACGACGAAGGCTTCAATGGCGTGATCATTACGAACAAAATGCGCGGAATTCAAGAGCTAGACCATGAGGGTGACCAAAATGCCTCTTTCGAAGGGCCTAAGACTCGGCCGAGCGGCCCGGAGCGGCCCGAGAAAGAGGCTTTTGGTCAGGACCCTCATATTCATAGGATTAAAATCATGGGTGGCGAACCATGGGATAATGTCGTAGCCTACGCTTGTAGCAAAGGCTATACCGGCATTGAGGCCCTCAGCAAGATTCCAGGCTCCGCCGGCGCCGCACCCGTCCAAAACATCGGTGCCTATGGCCAAGAAATTTCCAGAGTTTTCGAATCTGCTGAAGTTTACGACACCATCACCAAATCCTATCGCACGCTCACTGCCTCCGAAATGAAATTTTCCTACCGAAAGAGCATCCTCAATTCTACGGCTCGCGGCAGATATTTTGTGCTATCCATTACACTACGCCTGACGACCGGCCAAATGCAGCGTCCATTCTATAATTCCATCGAAGCTTACATCGAAGAAAACCATCCAACAGATTTTTCGCCACAAGGCGTACGTGACATCGTATCGGCCATCCGCGCAGCCAAATTACCAGATCCAGCCGACCAACCGAACTCCGGCTCATTCTTCAAGAACATTTACCTAGACTGGCAAGAGGCCGAAAAAGCCGAAGAGAAACATTATCCAGTTCACCGCGGTCAAGATGGCAACAAAATCAATTCTGGCTGGCTAATCGAACAAGCTGGCTTCAAAGGCGAATTGATTTACGGTATGCGCGTATGCCGTACCGCAGCGCTAGTCCTCATCAATGAATCCGCCTATCACTACGAGAATCTCGCCAAGGCCCGCAACTATATCGCCAGCAAAGTCTACGACATGTTTGGCTATTCACTCGAACAAGAGCCCGTCGAAATCATCGATCCTAAGAAGAATTATCAGGCACCCGGCTCCACGCAGTTCTATCATCAGCTCAAAGGCAGTTCCCTCAATACCAATACTCCAGACAACGCTACCACCCTGCCAACTATCGAGTCAAATGAGCGCATCAATACCGTCTCAGACGATGCAGATTCCGACAAAGGATTCAAATGGTAGATTTGAACGGTCGCGAGTTGGCCGGATTTATTAAAGAACGCCAAGCCCATCAAGTCGCCAGCTTAAAACGTTCTCCTCACTTATTAATTATTCGCGATAGCGATAACCCGGTTATCGCTAAATACGTTAATCTCAAAATTCGTTACGGCGAAGATATCGGTATTCGCACCACTGACTATTTAGCGAAATCTACCGACGACATTCGTGAAACCATTCTTCGCGCCAATGAAGATGAAGGTGTCGATGGAATAATCTTACAATTACCGATTGCCGACAAATCCAAAACCGACGAACTAACTGCACTAATCGCGCCGGAAAAAGACGTAGACGGCCTAGGAAATATATACTCTACACAGGATTCAAATAATTCCGAAACTTCCAACCAGGCTATTCGTCCGATTATCTACGATTCCGCTACCGCAACCGCTATTAATTGGCTGCTTACCGGATACAATATTGAATTAAGGAATCGCAAAATCGCCATTGTCGGTCGCGGTAAACTCGTCGGCGCACCACTGTATCGGATGTACAAAGATTCCGGCTACGACGTTACACTCTTTCATCGCGGCTCTGACTTGACAGAATTACAGAATTATGATATAATAATCACAGCAACAGGTGCCCCGGGCCTAATTTCTAGCTCTATGGTTCGCCCAGGCGCCGTCGTAGTAGACGCCGGTACCGCCTCCGAAAAAGGTATTCTAAAGGGCGATGTCGCCGACGATGTCCGCACCCGCACCGATCTCGCCGCCATCACCCCGAAGCTCGGCGGCGTCGGCCCACTCACCGTTTCCTGCCTCTTCGACCACGTCATTCAAACGTCGTGGCGTAATCTATAACATCACAAATTCATTTAATAACCATCAAAGAACCTTTTCAACAAATAATATCTACTACGGCACAACACGAACTTCACCAGGTTCTGGTACATACCCAGATTGTCTCAAAATTTCATTTAGTCGAGCAACTCTATCTGCCTTCATGTTTTGACTATTCTGTAATGCATTATAGGCATTTTGGCCAATGGCCCTTTTGTCATCAGGTGATAGACCGCCCAAACTAACCGCTCCATTCTTGTAATTACCTTTACCGCCCATAAATGTCTCCGCAAATGCCTCATCATCCATCCCGCTAAGCGTCTCAGCCTTTGTAGAGAGTTTAAGCTTATCACTATTTTGTCCCGCATACGCTGAAACTGTCTGAGGTTGACCACCGTTATTAATACTATTAGCTACGTCAAACATACTTCTATTGTTATTCTTAAATTCCGCTGCGTGGTTTGCCATAATATTTGATGCAAAAGTCCTAGCCGAATTCATTGACATTCTCCCGACGCTATTGTCATACGCTCTCTTGATAGCACTACGGCCATCCTCGCCCTGCAATGCCAACCCATCCGTATACGCCCGAATTTTCGCACGATCACCGGAAACAAGTGCTTTTTCCAGTTCTCTTTGCATTTTAGCGCCATCGTTTATCTCGCCACTTGCCACTATTCTAGTCATTTCATTATCGGTAGCAGTCTTTAACATAAAATCCTGCTCATCTGCCGCCTTCAACGAACCTTGCTCTCTTATCATTTTTTGATACTGCAAGGCGCTTCTCTGCCGATTCCTATTCCCACCAGCTAAAGTAGTTGCAAATCTTCTACGCCATCCAGTAACAGGATTACCATTTTTATCTAGACCGCCCAAAATTCTCGTTCTTCTTTGGATACCAGATTCCTGCAAGCTCGCATTTAATTTACTATCATTGGCAAGTTTCTGCGCTCTACCGCCAACAGTTTTCCCGATACCAGACAAAGTGCCGCCAAGTCCGCCCAACGCATTCAGCGAATTCTTCAAAAGCATAGGTATAAATAATATAGGTGCTACACCAATCACCATTGCCGTAAACGCCGCCGCAAGCCCACCACCAGCAAACCCACTGCTTAGTAAAAGCCTTGATACAAAATTGCCACCTCCAACCATAAGACCACAAATTGGATATAACAACAATAATCCAGAAAATAATCTAACATATTTATCAAAATAACTCTTAGAATTTGGCAAAACATATAACACAAACGCAATAGGTGACAATGCAACAAGCACCACAATAGCTGCCTCTCTTACAGAAAGCATCACAAACAAGAAAGCAATCGAAACAATTATACTAATCGCAGAAATAAACAAAGTTAACAGAATCGCTGGATTAAGAATAAGCGCAGCGCCCCCCGCCGCCAACGCAGCCAAAACCGCAACACTGACCATAGTACCAGAACCTATACCTATATCTACGCCCTCAACGCTCGCTGTTTCAGTAGTTAACAATCCGTCGAACAAAGATTGCACACCATTGCCAACTATATTTGAAATATCTACAAAGATTATGCAAATATAATATGAGAGATTTACCAAAACCGCGGCTAATATTATTTTTGGTAGCATTTTTTTAATACCATAATTATCAATACCAACACCAGTAACTTGAGAGAAGATAATCACTAGTAAGAATATGACAAACACTACATTCGCAAAACCTTGGAATGTCTGCCAAGCCTTAAACGTGCCACTTTCTGCAAATGTACCGCTGCCCTCATCCTTAAAAAGCTGTGGACTTACATCCAAGTGTTCTTTTATCAAATCATTATACATATCTTCCGACGCATCAGACAGCCATTGTAGGATGGGACATACAATCCAACCTAAAGATTTCGCCGCTCCAGAACTCTGACAGTCTACATCACCATCTTCTTCCGCTTCGGCATCTTCTTGCGTTTCTTCTGGTACCACCTCGCCGATTTGATCCTTAAAATCTTCATATAGCTCCCGCACTAAATCTTGCCAGGTTTTTTGTGTACCATTAAAATAGTTTCCACCGAGTGCATTAACCGTATTACCATTATTTTTATATGCATTGGCCCAACATGCTTTATACATACCACCAATCTTAAATGCTCCCAGTACATAATTATCGCCAGGACTAGCCTCCTTGTCGCAAACTACATTACTGGCATTAATACCATAAATCGAATTGAGATATTCATTATATAAAGCATATTTTTCTTCTTTGGTAAACATCAAGTCGCTCACAGAACCAATGCCCAAAAGGTTCAGCGCCGCCTGTGTTCTGTTTTCTAGCTCGAACTTCGATTTTGTAGAATTATCCGCCGCAGGAACCATCTCCGCCCCAATCGGCAAATAAGCATGTTTGTCAGAATAAATAAAATTATTTCCATCACTTGTATTTCCATCATTAGTATTACGGCTAAAATGCGATTTTATATCACTATTAATGCTATCCATCAAAGAGCTCAAACTACCAGATAAAGGATATAGCTTGTTAGGATATACCAGTCCTTTCTGGCTAGGATCGTAGAGACCCATTCGGAATACATTATTTTGAAAAGTAAAACCGACCGGCCACTTCGCATTACTATTTTTATCAAGCCAGGAGTTATCACCAGAGACATTACCTGGATTAGAACTACACAGACCTTGAATCCTAATTGTTTCCGTCGAGCCACTCATTTTTCCGTTTTGTAACGGTGTCTTTTGAAATGAAAAAGACATACATTCACCAACAGTTTTCCCTACATATCCATAATTCTCGAGCGCTTTATTCTTATTTTGCACGGATGACGTACTCGCCGTCTTACCAGCCTTCTCAAAAGCACCTTTACACGTAGTAGTAGCCTTTAAGCGACTCTCAGTTGACTTAGCTGGTACGCTACCAAGATGAATAATGTCGCTCCAAGTTTTAAATTGTTCCAGAGTTATTTCACCTAGTACTGGATAATATCCATTCGGATTATCGGTGTAACATAAATATACACCATATCCGTATATCTTTTCTTCCGCGGACAAAGCTTCTGCATTATTACTTGGAATAAAAACAAATCCAACTAATACCATTATTAAGAGAATTGCATTTCTAAGCATTTTTTTCATTTATTCCCCTCCAAAAAAGATGAAATATCGATACTTTGTTCCCTAATACCCTCAGCGGTATTATATTGCAACTGCTCAATTTGAGCATTCGCACTTCCTAATCTAACAGAAACATTCGAGATAGTATTATAATCAATTGCTCCAGCACAATCATAATCAATACTCCCACTGTTGATACACCCATATTCTTTATAGATGTCCCAATATTCAATTAATACTTCTGCCAATACGACATTATACTCATTCAGAAGATGCCTTAACTCGTTTTCGTTTTCGGATGTTTCAACCAAAGATGCTATATAACTATCTACAGCATCTCTTCCTTCAGTGTATTTAGAGAGTAAAGAATTGGTGTCCAACTGCATATCAGCATAATCTTTGAGGAAAAATATTTCATCCTTAATTTTTTCTAAATCAATGCCGACTTGCATAAAATCCGTTTGCGAATCTCCGGCTTTATCGTAAAACGCTTCGTACAAGGTCGCAAGCGTCTCAAGATAAGTGTCATCAACAAGCTTATTGGTTAGTTCAATATCACCAGAAAGCATTTCTTCATCAACCGGAGACTCTTTTGACTCGCCATATATCAAATAATTTGCATAACGATTAAAGGCTGTTTCCATTGTTGTTCCGCTCCCCAAATCGCCAGTTTTTCCAAATATCCCACTCGTCGTTGCCAATGCTATCAAACCACCGCCAATCAGCAATACAAACGCTATGATAATACCAATAATCAAACCCTTACGCGGTCCAGTCTTATCGCCAACACTAATTCCGCCCAACGGAAAATTTGCAGATGTAAATCCTCCGCCAGAACCACCCGCTGCAGTGTTGTCCACTGCAGTATCTCCGCCAGACACAATCGCACCTGGAGTTTGCGTAGGGCTACCAAAAGAATTATTATTTGACGGATCCATATACAACTATTATATCATAAGCATTATAAACTTCTGCAAAAATTAATCATTTTTTTGCAACTAAATCGTCGTATTTTGGCGATTTCTTACATCCGCAAAAGCAATCTCATTCGGCAAAATATAATACACATTCTCCGCTATCGCATTGTCATTGTCGAATTTCAATTCTACGCCTTTTTCTTCTTTCTCGACAAACGCATAGCGTTCACTTGGCCTATATTTCGCCAATTGATCATAATATACAACTAGCGCCAGAGTGCTCTCTACCTCCTCAACGCTCTTACCAGAAAATCTCGCAAGCGTACCCTCAAACGAAGTATCTACAGGATTTTCTTTATAATATTTTTCCAAATATGCGGTTACAGGAGAAGTATAGCCAGGATTAATATTCTCAAGCAGCCTCTCATTTTCGGCATAACGTTGATAATTCTTGTTCTCCGCCCAATATTCATTTTCGTCAGACGCCACGCACGCTTCACCGTTTGCCCATTGCATCAGGTCGGCATCCCTAATAGCCACCAGTACGTTCTGCGTCTCAGATATTCCAGGAAAAACGCTAGATAACGTACTTCCAAGCCAATTAAATCCTTTTTGAATCCAATTCTTTTGCCCTTCCTCATTTTCCGTTTCTTCAATTCCGTCCTGAAGTTTTTCAATGATGCCAGAGTCCTTTAGCCCCAATTGAGAAGTTCTCTGCCCGCAAAATGTTATATATTTTGCAAGATTTGAACTATCATCAATTGTTCCATCCTCTTTTAGCACACCCATTTCTTTAACTGTATCAGTAACCGTCGCCGGCGCTTCCATGATGGTAGATACATCCGTAATAACATATGGGTTACAATATGCATCACCCACAGCTCCCATATTTTCTAGTAAAGGACATTCTCCAACTGAATCGATTTTTCTATTTATATCAACCGCTGACGCTCCAGGCGAAATCGCTGCAATCGAATTACTCGTTAGCGTAGACATATTCGTAACTATATTGGAAAATCCGCCACCAGAATAAGCCATAGGTATAATAGAATATGCAAGACTCCCCAAGAAAGTGTATGGCGACGTAACATCAAAAGGACTACGAATCGCACGTTGATACTCCGCTTCATTCGCAATCACCGTCTGCTGCTCTCCAAGATATGCCAGCACTTTCTCTGCGCTTCCCGGACTCTGACCTCCAGAGGTTCCATTTCCGCCCAAATATTTACTCGCTCCAGAAATCATCGCATTTCCCAAATCCTCACCAAACCATTCTGTCGCCGCATTTTTTACTATTGAATTAAAAATCTTCTTTGCTACAATCGGCATGACGGTCTCAAATATACCCCTAATTGCCAGTCCAAGCGCAACTTTCTTACCAATTTTTACCGCAACCTGAGTGAAAGTAATCGCTTGCCCCGCCAAAGGAATAAGACTCATTGCCGTAGATACCAATTCCAGACCGCTTGTTGCAATTTTGGCGTATCCGCATTGTTTAAATACTTCAGCTGTAAGCCTGATATCACTTGTAATATCGCTCATTCCCTCCATGATTGATTCAAAATTAGTGTTTCTTACACTCGTGTCGTTAGAATTAATTGGTGTATCAGAAAACAACCACGCCATACCTTTTGACTCCATTGCAGTTTTTTCCTCAGTGCCATCCGTCGGGTCACCTTCCGCCGCAACGGTCTCTGCTTTTACCGTCAAATTCGTGCTATATTCATGAATCGGGCTCTCGACGCCTTGTCCAGCCTTCATCTTATCCACCGATTCTAAAAATCCAGATATCAAATTCAAAAACTGCAAAGATTGAAAAGCTGACGCTACCGTATAGATGGACATGAAGGCTTCAACCTTTGCACAATACAGGTTTACAGCGGTAGCAGCAGAATTCGCGACACTCATCGCCTTGTTTAATAATTTCCCGTTCAAACTCCCGACATCAGTTACGTCATTTACAGTAGAAGCAGAATTGTCAGCTGTTACTTTATATCCAGTTATAGTAGTGCCATCTTCGTACCCAACAATCTCTCCGGTCCCGGGGTCCTTTACTGGTATTTGCTCATACAGCTCTTCTACATCAACAACGTCTAACGCTTCGCCGTTTTGCTTGATGCCAGCACTTGAATCCCATTCGCCGATGCCACCATCAGGAGCCTCCCCTTCATATGGTACAACCGTGTCACCATCAACTAATGGCTTGCCGGTACCGTTGCTTGTGCTCTCATATTCTTCCACTGTCATCTCCTTCGATGACTCTATTTCTGCGTCGCTTGTGTTTTTCTTAGTAAAACCTTCTGCCATTTTTTTAAAATCCTCGGTCATTTTTCCTGCAGATCGCGCCACATATCCCGCCCATCTATTCCTACTAATTGCCAACTTTGTTGTCGTAATGTTATTCATCATAGTATCAAACCATCCACTGCCACCACCGCGCCAGCCTTTCGCTGCCGCAGTATAAGGAATCCTGAAATCACGATCTTTCAACGCTTCTTGTGCAGAGATTCCTCCACCGCTCGCACTACCTGCCACAGTCACCCATCCGCCATTTGGCTTCTTCTCATACAAAAGTCTTGCCCCTCCAACATCGCCTTCTACTTTTAATCCTTGTGCCTTAAAACTTCTTACCTGGTATTGCGAAATCGCATATTTATTTTCTTCGGTAATCTCGGCTCCCTCAGGACGAATTCCAGCATTTAACTGCGTATCCAACCAAACATCACTTGCAATAGTAGAAGATACACCAACCGAATTCAATTTCTGGATAATCATTTCCGAAATTGCCACCGGCATCATTGTCTGCCCGCCGAACATCAACGCGCCAACCCCCACAATTGCGCCAAAAATCGCCACCACCGGCCCACGTTTTTTTACAAATCCTTTAATTATACTAGTGAACGGCTTCCCTGGCGTCAAATTCTTACCACTACCAGTGAATAACTTACTCGGCCTATCCTCGCCATTACGTGCGCCGCTCAATGATCTTTCATTGCTTTTCATATCATCACTTGCAGCTTTTTCCGCATCTTTTAGTTCGTTTGCAGCATCCTGTTTACTCAAAAAATCGGGCCGGATACTATCGCTCCCAGAATTCATACCACGATACGGATCATTTTCAGAAAGCCCATTGTCCATACTATTTATTATAACATAAGCACCAAAAAACGAGTCGGATTTTCATCCAACTCGTTTTTCGTAACCACCCGTGAAGCGGTCAGTGTTACTTCATTAACTTTTTACGGCTAGCAATATAATAACCAATAGCAGTAGTCATGCTACCTGCACCAAGTGCAATCGCTACAACCTCAGTAGGACCAGTATCTGGAAGTTCCTTTGGAGTAGGTGTAGGAGTTGGAGTAGGTGTAGGAGTTGGAGTAGGTTCACAATTATCGCGAACCACCATTACTGAAGCGTCATCCTTGGTAACCTTTGAGTTTACCGTAGAAGAAGCCCAGTTTACCAATTGGTTAGAACCACATACTAAGCTGTTATTCACAACCTTAGCAGTGAAACGTACATAAGCATTACCATTTGCAGTATAGCTACCAATGTTAATACCAGATGTAGTTACAGTGTTATCTTTAAGCTTCACACCACTTTGATAATTGGCGTTGTAAAGATAAGTAGAATCGTTAACATATTCCAAGTTAGTTGGAAGAACGTCACGAATCATTACGTCGTTTACCTGCTCACCAAGCAAGTTTACGTATTCGATCTGGAATTCAACCTCGTCACCAATCTTGGCGTCGACAGACTCAGACCAAGTCTTAGTATTCTTTACGCGTACAGTCTTAGAAAGCTTTGCGCTTACAGACTTATGGACTTTTACTTCAATGGTTACCACGCCATCATATTCATAACAGCCAGGAATCTTACCATTCAACGAATCATAACCAAGTGTAACACCAGAAGTGATTACATTGTTAGAAAGTTTCACAGTACCCATCTTAGCGTTAGTATATTCAGCAGAACCATCTACATATTCCAAATAAAAGTCGTCGTTAGAGTTAAAGACAACTTCATCCCAATAACGATTAGGAGCAGCATTTGAAGAATTCAAATAGCCCACAATCGTTTGAGATTTACCAACCGTAGTTGGAAGAGAAAAGTTAGCAGTTACATTTTCTGCAATCTTTTCCATGCCCTTAGGGCTGTTATTGTGAACATAGAGACGAACTTTAATTACGTCACCATCTTTCACGTTAATCGTATCAGCCTTCCATACAGCAGAATTATCTGCAGTATTTTTGGCACCTACGAAGTTTTTCTCATCACCAATTTTACCATCGGAGATAGAGTTAAAAGTAATGGTATCACCAAGTTTTCCAGCATTAATATCTGAAATAGTATAACTTGGACGACCATTAGCAGAGTCACCCCAAGCCATTACAGCTGTAGGGATCATAGTTGCACCAGCTACGACGAGCGCAGCCGCTGTGCCAAGCACAGTCTTATAAATTTTATTCATAATAAGTATTTCCTTTCTAATTAACAATAATCAAAATTTGAATTGAAATTCACTTTCAATTCAAATTTAGAAATGGTTTCTTTGCTGAACTTTCTTTTCCGAAAGAAAGTTCAAGATTTTGCTAGCCGACTTGTTAATTTTCTTCTGTACCACCAACCGAATCATCTCAAACTTCAAATTCATGGGGGATGCCCGGCGGATATACCGCCAGGCTCCAGATAATGTACTTGTGCTCTCCCCAGGAGCACACATCCTTCAGACCTCCCCAGATCCAAAGGTTTTGCCCTTACGGGCAGTCTATGCAGACATTAGTCTACAGGGCCTCCCCAGGCACCTGCAGGACTGTTTTCATCGTTAGAAATCGGCTGGCCAGTTTCGGTCTTCGCCTCTTCTTTTTGTACCGGCGTCGGCACGTCAATTCCACCGTTTCCAGTGCCTTTGTCGGCATTACTGTCAACATGGGCTTCCGGAACAATTACGGTAGGAACATTCGCGTCTCCACCTTGCTTTTGTCCAGCATTGATTTCTTCCTTCTCTTTGACATCTTCCTTATATTCAGGATAAGTCACATCGGAAGAAGAATTTTCCGGCTGCACGGCAGATTCGCTGGCACCCACACCATTATTGGTGCTCGGCCCAGGACCAGGGTTGTCGTTCGGCTGAACAACCTCTCCCTGAGTACCCTGAGTCGGGTCTTTCGGTTTCGGCGTAGGTGTCGGAGTAGGCGTCGGCGTAGGAGCCGGTGTAGGCGTCGGCGTCGGCTGCGGCTTCGGCGTCGGCGTAGGAGCCGGCTTTGGCGTAGGCGTAGGAGCCGGCTTTGGCGTAGGCGTCGGCGTAGGATTCGGCGTAGGATTCACTGTAGGGACCGGAGTCGGAGTCGGCTTTGGCGTAGGTTTTGGTGACGGTTTAATATTCATCACCTTTTCTACGTTTACCGGCTGGAATCCACAATCAATACGGTATGCCACCGCAATGGTTTTGGTCGTTCCAGCGCCACCAGAACCTTCTGTGGTAGTTACACCCTTAATTTTAAAGGTGTAAACCAAGAATGTTCCGCTGTGATTTAATGTTTTCATTACAATCACATCCGGCACTCCGTCTACGGTGTACGGATTCATGTACATTTGGTCATCAAGACCAGATGTACGTGTCTCCATACTAATGGTTCCTTTGTCCAGATACTTGAAGAAAGCATCCAGAGTCTTATCATAAGACGCCTGGTCTTTCATCCAAGTCTCTTTCGCCTCGTTGATGGTTTTAGCCCAGTCTCCTTTACAGGAGTCGTAGAACTCGCCGAGATAGCGAGTTCCCATCAAGGCATCAAACCATGCCATGTCGGCCGCTCCCCTTGCGGGGTCTTTACGAAGGACTTGACGAAAAATCTCGTCATAGTCCTTTTCGGTAAGGCCTTTTTCAATCGGATTCGGACCGAAGTTAAAGTCATTATCTTCGTCCTTATCCGACTGAAGCGAGGTGTTTCCAAAAGCATACCACGGCTTTGTGTCTGCAGCAGTAGCAGCGACACTAGCCTCGGTAGTTTCGGTGTTCTCCGCCTTGACCGTGGTTGCATCATCTACTGCATTCACAGCAGAAGCCGCAGCGGTGTCGAACGATTTTCCAATCGCCGCCACCGCAGTTGCAGAATTCTTGATAAGCAGGAATGCTCCCAGAATCGCAACCGCTACAGCTCCGTAGAGATAAGCCTTCCTACCACTAACAATGCTGTGATAGTAAAGACATTCTACAGCCGCGGAGAACAGACATACGAGCGCCACGACAAGCGGAATCTTAGTAGCGAATCCGCCCATCACTTCTGCGATAGCCATCGCATAGAAGAACAATACTCCTATGGCGAAAACATAACACAGAAACTGCATGCGACTCGTACCTCCATTATGCCAATTCCAGGCCAGATAGGCCATAATAGCAAAAATGGAGATGAGACAGATACCCGCAAGCAGCGGGATACTCTTGGCAGTCGTCACCAGCAACGCGGTGAGGGCGCCAAAAATAAGTGACTTTTCACTCGGCCAAGCAATGCACTCGGCCAGCGATGCCCCCTCATTCTCAATAGAGAAGAGGAAGAAACTTATCGCGATTGTCGCGATAATGAACCTTAATACAAACGCTAACATTTCTACCTCCTAGGCAATAGTGGAGGCTTCACCCCCACTCAAAACGAAAAACAACGTAAGAAATAGGGGATTTGGGGATTGCATAGACTCAGATCTCAATTACTTGAAATCTGAGATGATTCGGTTGTTAATGGTCGTCTTGTTTTGTTAACACACCCAAAACTCAGACTACTTTCATTGTATCACACTTTCGCTTTTTTGTCAATATATATACCACCTTTTTCGCTTATGGCAAAACTACCATTTCGTATCTGTTTTCTACTGCGCATTACTAGTTTTCACATCATGGTTCATTGAGCATGAAAAACCCGGTCCATTACAGACCGGGTAATTCCTGGTTACTTCAGATAATCTTCGAGTACCGGCGGGGTGTGCGAAGGCTTTTTGTCCTTCACAACAACTTTGATGATTTCCGCCTTATCGGCAGATTTTCCCGACAGTTCCTCAAAGATTTCGCGGCTGAAGGTCGCAAACCTACGGCTCTCACCGGAAGCGGTTTGAGAAGTTAATCCAGAATAGAAATTCAGGATCTTCTTCCCGTTCGGCACATTCTCGAGACCCTGCGGCATCAGAATAATTCTTTTGCCAGCATTAGCCTTCAACGTGCAGAACGATACCGTCCCGGTTGCCTTAGCCAGCTCTTCAGCCAGCCTCAGCACTTCCACGGCGTTTCCGCTAATTGCAGCAATTCCGATTGCGCGGAGAATCGATTCAACCTCCGCGTCATACTGCTGATCGGCCTTGGCGTGTCTGAATTTATACCCTTTCGAGATCTCAGACCGCTTCACATCCGGCTTCGTCAGTTCGGGCTGCTTCTCCGGTTTAGCTTCCGCTTCAGTCGGCTTAGCCTCTTCGACTTCCGCCGATTCAGTTTCCGCGGCTGCTTCCGCCTTTTCGACCTTCACAGGTTCTGCTTTCATGACAGTCTCTTTGGCGACCGACTCAGCGTTCTTAGCCGCAGCTTTACTCGCGAGAATTTCTTCCTTTTTCTCCTCGAGACGATTAGCTGCATCCCAGAAAACGTCGTGATCCGGTTCCGGTTTTTTAATTTCCGAAACCATTGTTGAGAGAAGATCATTGGCTTCCTTATCTGGCTTTTCGCCGATAAAGAAGTCAGCGAGTTCGCGGAGCTTTGTCTCGCAGGTAGCTCTTACTCCCTCAACTAATACTTCGGCGTTAGATTCAGTTTCGACTTCTTCGATTTCGTCTTCGACTTCCTCGATTTCATCGTTAACAATGTCAGCCTCCTGGGCTTCGCGAAGTTCCTTCCACTTATTCTTCATATACTTACCATCCTTTCTTCGTGGAAGCACACCAACAACCTCTGAAAAACCAGTTATTAATGTGCAATATTATGCCTTCATTGTATCACAAATACGCAAAATTGTCAAGCTTAACGCATTATATAGCATCACATGTCAAACATTCGCTAATTCTGTCCTTGATTTTTCGCCTAAAAAATGTATAATTATTTACATGGTGGGATTAGCTCAGATGGTTAGAGCGTCTGATTGTGGTCCAAATCATCGTGAGTTTCTTGGGGGATAAATCGTTAGTTAAATTACTTTGTTTACCTGGTCGAAAGACCAGATTTTTTTATTCAAGGAAACGGAGTCGAGGCTCTATATCAGAATATCCTTTGATAGCCTC
>JAFUBS010000004.1 GCA_017460105.1 Candidatus Saccharimonadota bacterium
CACGGTCTTTGCCGTAGTAGTACAATTGCTTGCCACCATCTTTTGCATACAGTCAGCATCGGCTATGCCATTCTTAGTACAATAGTCCACAGGCGTCGGTGGCACATAATTCGCTACGGCTGCGAAATCAATCGCTAGTTTATAAGTCCCAGCCGGCTTAGAAAGGTCCGCCTTAGCAGCAAAGTTAACGATACTAGTCTTACTATTAGTAGGAGCATTAGTAACGTCTAATTCATTACTAGTAGCAAATGGTAGATAGTTAGTAGCAGTAGATAATTTGTATCCCCAATGATTTACTGTAAAGTCTGCTTCTGGATATCCTCCTGCTAGTGTTTCTAGTGTAGGAATAGTGTCTGCACTTCCTGCTTTAGATAGTTCAGTACTATCAGAAGACATAGTGAGTGTATATCCAGTAGCATTATTAGTACCAACCGTTACTGACAAATCTGCAGAATTGAATTGTGTAGTTACTGGATTGATATTTAGTTCTACTGTATTAGATGGAATAGTTACTACTAGGCTTGGTTCTATGTTTACGTTGTAGTCTATGGTTTCGGCGAAAACGTTATCATATGTAGTAAGTGCTCCGCATAACAATAAGCCAATGAATAATACGAAACCACCATATATAATATATGGTTTACAATTTACAACTTTTGTATGCAAGAATGTCATCTCGGCTCCTTTTATAATAATAAACCAGAACGGTTGCGTTTATTCTAAATCTATTATAACATAAAAACTAACAGCACAAGCGGTTTTAATACGAGCATATATTATATAACCAGAAGCTTGATACTTTGCGAGCGTGGGGGTTGATTTTTATTTTAATCCGTGCCTATAATATCCCACGAACCAAAATAGGAGAAATATGACTAAGAGAGACGGCGCAAGAGATTTGGATATAACGAACTGGGATATACGGAACAAAATTTATGACATCCGCGGGCAAAAAGTGATGCTGGATTATGATCTGGCGAGGTTTTATGGATATACGACAAAAGCATTAAACCAGCAGGTAAAACGAAACTTGGATAAATTTGAAGGTAGCGATTTCATGTTTCGACTTAACGAAGTGGAGGTTTCTAGTTTTTTGAGGTCACAAATTGTGACCTCAAAAACCGACGGTCGAGGCGGAAAACGATATTTACCATATGCCTTTACGGAGCAAGGTATTTACATGCTGATGACCATACTCAAGGGAGATTTAGCTACCAAACAAAGCCGGTCGCTAGTTATGGCGTTCAAGGCTATGAAAGATTACATCATAGACAATCAAAAGATCTTGGATTGCAGAAATAATCTGCGGCTCGCAATGAAAGTGGCAGACAATGCTGAAAGAATCGCTGTAATGGAAGGAGAGTTCAATGATATCTCTGCGGATATAGGCGTAATGAAAGAGCGGCTCAATACTTTTATTAAAAAATCGGAAATATCCCCATTTTTGAGAGCCTTCGGGAAAGACCTAAAGAGCGGAGAATTTCTGATCTGCGAAGGAGAGTTGACTAAGGCCAGCGAGACATATATAGATATATTCTGTAGTGCTAGAAAGTCTGTAGAGATAATAGACGATTATGTCGATATTAAAACATTACGGTATTTGCAAAAGATAAAATCGGGAGTAACCGTAACAATATATACTGAAAATATAGGGCATTATTTGCACGAAAGAGACTTGCAGGATTATAGGAAGGAGTTTCCTGGTATAGTAATCCGATTCGTTAAATCACTGCGTGAATTTCATGATAGGTTCATTATAATAGACCGAGGAGATAACGATGGAGAATTATACCATTGCGGTGCGTCGCTAAAAGATTCTGGCACGAGATTAACCGTAATAAGCATAATTAAAGATGCTGGCGTCGCCAAAGAAATCTTCGAAAGAGTAGATAAAATGGCGAGAAATCCCGAACTGCCCTTGCCGAATTAAAGAAGGTCGAGAATACTGCTAGTATCTACGGTCGCAGTGCCGTTATTGTACTACCCATGGGTCGGTGGCGGTGCCGGAGCCAAGGACCGTCGTGCCTGGTGCGAGTGAAATGACGGGACGCACGCCGCCATGGGTTCCATCCACACTATAGAAGCCGAGATCGCCATACGCATACACGAGAAACTCGTGGGTAGTTCCATTATACTCACGGTAATATGGCGAGAATAACCAAAAGTCTGAACCAGAGCTTAAATATGACATCGAATCGTAAGCATTGAAATCGTTATTTTTGCCATTACCAACCAACGAAGCTTCATCGGCAGAAAGGAGGGCTACTGGGTAGGCGAGCTGACCATTACCATTACCGGTATTATTTGTGTGAGAATAGAGGTCTACTTTACCACGCGGGCAAGTAAGGGATGGAGAGAAAGTAAGATCTTGGACATTTCTTAAGAATGAGGCGAAGTAGTAATCCGCTACTGTCTGATTACGAGTGCCATATGGAATAATAGCATCTGAGTCCGCAAAAGGGGCTTCTTCTCCCCAAGAGCTGGCATAGAGGCTTCTGTCATTGCAATACCCGGCAGCGCCTTCTAACTTAGAAGTGTAAGCCGTCATGTTGTTTTCATACCAGTCTTCTATGTATTGTTTGATAATGGAAGAGTTGGTATTAGTGGTAGTGTCATTGCCGGTAGAGCCGAAGATGGTAGAGACAGGTGTGGCAGCAGTAGTACCTGCAGCGAGACTACTATAAGTGTAGCCTACGGCGTGGATGTTTTGGTACTGGAGGCCGGCGTAGGTGGTGCCGGAGACGGTGGCGGAGTCTGTATTGAATGGTGATGTAGTGAGCTGAGCGGCAGTTTCAGTGTTGGCACAGGTGCCGGTACTGGTATTCCACATACCGTTATACATCATCTTTACACCACCAGTGGAAGTGGTACGAACTATTCTCCAGCAAGTGTTATTAGAGAGTTTTACATAGTTCGGATAGGCGTTAGCAGAGCCATCGGAGCCATAAGTACCAGAACCATCACTATTTAAGATGCCACGATAGAAGTAGATTTTCTGGCTGCCGCCGTTGCTGTCCTGACCATCCCATTCAAAGACACCCGAAGTGGAATTATCTGTAGTTGGATCATCGGAAGTAGGTGCAGTAATTTCCGTCCAGGAGAAGTGAGAGCTGGAATCTGTATTCTTACCTTTACTTCTGCAAGCAACTAGGCCGTAGAGTTCAGTTAAACCTTGACATTTATCTACATAATTCGCCACAGCAGTAAAGTCAATCGCTAGTTTATAAGTTCCAGCCGGCTTAGAAAGGTCTGCCTTAGCAGCAAAGTTAACGATACTGGTCTTACTATTAGTAGGAGCATTAGTGACATCTAATTCATTACTAGTAGCAAATGGGAGATAGTTAGTAGCAGTAGATAGTTTGTATCCCCAATGGTTTACTGTAAAGTCTGCTTCTGGATATCCTCCGGCTAGAGTTTCTAGTGTAGGAATAGTGTCTGTACTTCCTGCTTTAGATAATTCAGTACTATCAGAAGACATCGTGAGTGTATATCCAGTAGCATTGTTAGTACCAACCGTTACTGATAAATTTGCAGAATTGAATTGTGTGGTTACTGGATTGATGTTTAGCTCTACTACATTAGAAGGAATAGTTACTACTAGGCTTGGTTCTATGTTTACGTTGTAGTCTACTGTTTCGGCATGGACATTACCAATATTAGTAGATGCAGTAGAAAGCAGAACAGCAGATAATAGGCCGGTTACAATACAGAGTGATGATCTTGAACGGTATTGGCGTCTCATTATTGCACCTCCCATGGTTCTGTGGCGGTGCCGGAGCCAAGAACCATCGTGCCTGGTGCGAGTGAAATGACGGGGCGAACACTATGTTCACTGCTGACTATACCAGCATTGACAAGCCTACCATACGAATATACGCCAAACCCGAGAGCACTGCCATATAATTGGCGATGATATGGCGAAAGTAACCAGGGGTACGTACCGACAAGGTATGATTTTGTATTGTAGGCACTGAATAAGTTGTCCCAGCCATTGCCAGCCAGGGAGGCTTCATCGGCGGTGAGGAAGGCTATTGGGTAAGTAAGCTGACCATTACCATTACCGGCATTATTTGTGTAAGAATAGAGATCTACTTTACCACGTGGGCAGGTAAGAGTGGGGGAGAAGGTGGATGAGTTAGCGTTTCTAATATATGAGCCGAAGTAATACGCCGTCATACTAGTAGTGCCATATGGGATGATTCCGGTGTCGTCTGCAAGGGGGGTGCCACCTGAGGCACTGGAATACAGACTTCTGTCATTGCAATAGCCGGCATCACCTTCTAGTTTAGAAGTGTAGTCCGTCATGTTGTTTTCATACCAGTCTTCTATATATTGTTTGATGATGGAAGAGTTGGTATTGGTGGCAGTATCATTGCCAGTAGAGCCGAAGATGGTGGAGATAGGAGTGGCGGATTCAGTACCTGCAGCGAGGTTGCTATAAGTGTAGCCTACGGCATGGATGTTGTGATACTCGAGGCCTTTGTAGGTGGTGCCGGCGACGGTGGCGGAATCTGTATTAAATGGTGAGTCGGTAAGCCGGGCAGCAGTATTAGTATTCGCACAAGTACTGGTGCCGCTATTCCACATACCGTTATACATCATCTTGACGCCACCAGTGGATGTAGTGCGAACTATGCGCCAGCAAGTGTTATTGGCGAGTTTTACATAGTTAGGATAAGCATTGGCAGAACCATTAGAACCGTAGGATATACCGGAACCATCATTATTAAGGATACCACGGTAGAAGTAGATTTTCTGGCTACCACCGTTGCTATCTACGCCATTACCGGTAGTCATGCCATCCCATTCAAAGACGCCAGAAGTAGAAGTATCTGCACTGGGGATTTCGGAAGTTGGCTCGGTAATTTCGGTCCAGGAGAAGTGGGATTCTGGGTCTGTATTCTTACCTTTACTGAGTGAGGCAATGTTGTTATAGAGTAATGTTGGTAAGAGTGGATTTGCTACCGCAGCAAAGTTAATCTCTAGTTCATAAGCACCAGCAGGTTGTTCTACATTAGCCTTAGCACCAAAGGTAACTGTACTAGTCTTATTAACTGTAGGAGCATCAGTAGAGTCTAATTGGACACTTGTAGCGAATGGTAGATAGTTAGTGGTAGGGAGTTTGTATCCCCAATGGTTAACAGTAAAGGTATTTTCTGTATAGCCTCCTGATAGTGTTTCTAGTGTAGGAATGACAGCAGCGGTGCCAGTAGTCTTAGTAAGGTCTGTACCATCAGCAGACATAGTGAGGGTATAGCCTGTAGGATTATTAGTGCCTACAGTTACGCCTAAATCTTTAGAGCTAAAGGCAGAGGTGGCAGGATTAATGTCTAACACTACTGTATTAGTAGGGACTGTAACTACGAGAGAGGATTCTAGGTTTACTTTGTAGTCTACGTTCTCAGCGAATACAGTATTAGAAATAGCATTAAAGGTAGTGAGAGATATAGTACCAGACAAAATACCAACCATTATATATAATGATGTTCTAGTTTTTATCTTGGACATATGACCTCTCTTATACGTTTATACTTATATTTAGTATAATGCGGGCGCGAGAATCCGTCAAGAACAAAATTGCAGGAAATTATTAACCGTAATATCTATCGATGAATTGTTTTTTGTAACTATCAAAGGTGCCGTCGTCGATAGACTCGCGGATCTTGTCTACAGTGTGGACAATAAAGTGCTCATTGTGAATACTAGCGAGGATTTTAGCAGTGATTTCGTCGGTGCGGAAAAGATGATGCAGGTATGCTCTGGTATAATTGCGGCAAAGTTCGCAGTCGCAGTCTGGCATAAGTGGGGTAAAATCGTTTTTGAACTTCGCATTCTTGATGTTAATGCGGCCATCCAATGTGTAGAGCGAGCCATTTCTAGCCATACGAGTAGGGCCAACGCAATCAAAAGTGTCACAGCCATTCTCGGCACCCACGAAAAGGTCTATCGGTTCTTGACCCATGCCGAGCAAATGGCGAGGTTTGTTTTCTGGCAAAATATTGTTGACTATCTGAAGCATTTCGGCCATACCATCGGCAGTAAAAACGCCGCCAATGCCGAAGCCATCCACCGGCTGCGACGCCGCGAAACGAGCTGATTCGGCGCGCAAGTCGTTGAAGTCGCCACCCTGCACGACAGCATAGAGAAATTGCTCATTTCGGCCACCCGCTACCGTTTCGCCGCTGAGTAATTTCTGATGCTCGGCGACGCAGCGTACTAACCAACGATGTGTGCGCTCCATGGCTTCTTTCATGTCGTCGTAGTTGTCGGATTTTGCAAGATGGTCGAAGGCCATGTGGATGTCAGCACCGATACTCCATTGCGCCTGCATAGATGATTCTGGTGTCATTTCTAGTTTGTCGCCGTTGATGTGAGACTTGAATCTGGCGCCCTGTTCGGTAATTTTGACGTCCGGCAATGAAAAAATCTGAAATCCACCAGAGTCGGTGAAGGTCGGACCGTGCCAAGAAGAGAACTCTGCGAGGCCGCCGGCGTCCTTGATGAGTTCTGTGCCTGGCGTCAAAACTAGATGATAAGTATTAGCGAGAATTGCCTGCGAGCCAAGGTCGCGCATTTGTTGCATAGTGAGCGCCTTAACTGTAGCGCGCGTAGCAGCACCGATGAATGCCGGGGTACGAATGTCGCCATGTGGCGTATGAATAATACCGGTACGGGCAAGACCGCGCTTAGTTGTGATATCAAATTTTAGCATATAAACATTGAGTCTCCATAACTTAGGAAATTGTATTTTTCCGCAACGGCGTGGTCATAGGCGTCGTGCAAATGTTCCCATCCTGCAAAGGCAGATGCGAGCATCAGAACGGTAGATTTTGGTGCGTGAAAATTTGTCAGTAGTGCGTCGACAATTTGGAATTCAAATCCTGGATAAATAAAAATGTCATCTTCGCCCTCGGTCTTGCCGGTCTTCGCATAATATTCCAGAGTACGTGCCACGGTGGTGCCAAGAGCAATGATACGGTCACCCGCTGTCCTTGCATTATTGATGGCCTCAATCGTATCGTCTGGGATGTGGTACCATTCGGAATGCATGTGATGGTCTTCGACTTTGTCACTGCGAATGGGCAGGAAAGTGCCGAGGCCGACGTGTAAAGTGAGATATTTAACAATTACACCTTTGGCGCGGAGTTTGGCTAATAATTCTTCGGTCATATTAAGACTGGCGGTCGGAGCAGCAGCAGAGCCCATGTGCTTGGCCCAGACGGTTTGATAACGTTTCTTGTCGTCTTCGGTCGCGTCGCGATGGAGATATGGCGGCAAGGGAACCGTGCCGTATTTCTCGGCCAGCTCGGCGAGTGGAGTATCGGAAGAAACTTCTGCGATGCCGTTACCAAGAATCTTCACTACAGAAATAGTTATGCCAACCCTCGGGTCAGGTCCGGCATAACTATTTCTTAGCAAAAAAAGCTTGTCGCCATCGTGAAGTTTACCACGGTACATCACGCGCTGAGGTTCGTTGCCGTGACGTTCCAATACGACCAGTTCGCGCTTGCGACCGTCTGGCAATTCGCAGAATAATCGCGATTGCATCACACGGGTATCATTCAAGATAATCACATCGCCGGGATTTAAGAAGTCTGCCAAATCTTTGTAATAACTATCCTTTATGGCGCCAGTTTTGCGGTCTAAGACAAGCAGGCGCGTAGTACCACGTACTTTTGGCGGGAACTTCGCGATGCGCTCTTCGGGCAAATTGTAATTATAATCAGAAACTAACATGTCTATATATTATACCATATTTTTTATCTTTATGAAAGCAGGACTACTTACACTTCGCTCTGGCTCTTGTCTCGCAAAATCTGCTTCTTGTAACGGTCTTCTTCGGAGAAAATACAACCGCAGTATTTTTGCATATAGAGGCCTAGTTCGCGCGCCTTGGCCTGGCCTTCGCGGTAGCCAACACGAAAATCGCGATAGACAAATTCGATACCGCTCATGGCTGCCAGTTGCTCGCAAAGGGCTTTTAATTCGTCGTGTTTTTGATATGGCGAGACGAGTAGAGTAGTCGTAAAAGCATCGTAGCCGTGCTCAGCAGCGTAGCGCACTGCCTCGGTGAGGCGTTTGACGTAACAATATTTGACACAGCGGTTTTCTAAATCCTTCAGCGACTCGGCACAGTGTTCAATTAGCCCATATTCTTCTTTGATAACAATCTCGGCACCAACTTTTGCAGCGTAGTCCTTGAGGCAGTCGCGGCGTGTCTTGTATTCTATATACGGATGAATATTTGGATTGTACCAAAAGATTACCGGCTCGATGCCTTCGGCGCGGAGAGAATCTATACAATATACGCTGCATGGAGCGCAGCAAGTATGCATTAAAACTTTCTTCATATTTAAAAACTGTGCTATAATTATAGCATAAAAGGAGGCTCATGGCTAAGACAATAGAGACAGATCTTAGAACGTTTGTAAAATTCTGGTTGGTTCCGTTAGGTATCGGAATTGCTATTTTTGTAATTTATAAAGCATTAACTGGCCTAATTGTTATCGGCATTTCGATATTCTTGGCATTGGCACTAAAGCCGCTGGTACGTTGGGTGAATAATTTGTTCAAAAGAATGTTCGGCGCCGAGAAGAAACATGAGACGCTCTCTGCTGCGCTCGCTTATCTCATCGTGGTCGCCGTAATTGGTGCAATTATCGCAATTGTTGGGCCGGTCGTAGTGAATGAGACATCCAAATTCATCCAGCATTTTCCAGAGACGTTCGAGAATACCTTTGGTGGCTGGGAGGGAATCAATGCCTTTGGCCGTAACTTTGGTATCGCTGATCTTCATACAGAGATTACGAACGCCCTAAATGGCTTGTCTAACAATTTGCTGGGGTTGCTCGGCAATAATCTGCTATCCAGCGTCAGCAGTATCGCTGATATCGTGATGAAAGTAGTCTTGATATTGGTACTTACTCTACTCTTCTTGCTGGAAGGTCCAGAGCTACTCGACAATTTGTGGAAGAATGTCGCCGAGTCAGAAGACAACAAGAAATCTGTTAGCGTGGCTAGAGATGTTTTGTCCAAGATGGCAAATGTGATTTCTACATACGTATCGCGTCAGATAATCATTGCAGCGATTGATGGCTGTGCATCTGCGTTAATTGTCTTCGTCCTATCTCTCTTCATGGGCAATGTAGAATCATCGATTGCGATTCCGATGGGTATGATTACGATGTTATTCTATCTAATCCCTATGTTTGGACAATTTATTGGCGGTACCTTGGTGACTGTGATTCTGTTCTTCTCCAATCCAGCCGCGGCGGTAATTTTCGCCATTATATATATAGTATATGCACAGATAGAGAACAATGTTATCTCGCCAAAGATTCAGGGAAGCGCACTCAATCTCCCGGCAGTAGCAATTTTGTCTGCAGTTATTATCGGCATGTATATGTTTGGATTGCTTGGCGCTATCGTCGCAATTCCGATTGCCGGATGTATTCGTGTGTTCGTGGATGAGTATCCAAAAATTAAGGCAGCAAGAAAACAATAAATGAAACCAAAAAGCCGCAAAAACCTGAAGAAGATTTTGTTGACTTTGGGTTTTGTTATACTAAATGTTGCCGTTATTGCGATTACCGCAATGAACGAGTTTGGCAATTCGCGCGATGCGGCAGAATTGTCTGAAATACATATCAAATGGTGGTTATTAATACCAGCGGCACTGTGTTTTGCAATCGCGATAACACTAGAAATTGGCAAGTATGCATTGATGATACGCAAAATGGCGCCAAAGGTAGACCGTGAGAGTAGTTGGAAACTTGCCAGGCGGACAGTTCTGCTCGGAAGATACTACGATAATATTACGCCAGCCGCGGTAGGTGGGCAGCCATTTCAGATTTATTATTTACGCAAGAATGCTGGGATAGCGACTGGACTCGCTACAACAATTCCGATTTTTGGTATGATTTCATTGCAGATTGCCTTCCTAATTATTGCGCTATTTTGTTTCTTGTTTGGAAACGTGATGCAGGACAATCCCGCGTTGGCTGTAACGGCGTGGTTTGGATTACTATTTTACGCATTTTGGCCAGTGACCATCGGAATGGCAACTTTCTTTCCAAAAATCACGACCAAAATCGTGCAATTAATTATTAGGTTTTTTGCCAAAATTCGCATCATCAAAGACCGCAACAAGGCACTCGAAAAGACCGAGCATGAAATCGGCGAATATGTACGTTGCGTAAAATTGATTTTGAAAAAGCGCGGACTTTTTCCGGCGACCATTGCGATTTCTATTGTGTTTAATATCCTGACGGCTTCGATTCCATATTTCTTACTGACAGCATTTGGCGGACAAATGGATTTTATGCAGTGCTTCGTACTAACGACTGCAGTAATGTCCGCTGTCTACTTTATTCCAACACCAGGTAACTCAGGTGCGGCGGAAGGTACCTTCTATGTAGTATTCTCGGCTCTGTCAAAGGGTTATGTATTCTGGGCAATGCTATTTTGGCGATTCTTATCGTATTATATATATATTATAATGGGGCTAATTACTTATTCTTCTATGCAAATAGAAAAACGCCGGGCTCGCGGAGTGAGAAATGCGAAAAAATAAAATTACTATCATCATTATCGTTTGCTCGTTTGTAGCTGCCGCGATTGCCGGCTGGGCGATAGCGAGTCTTGTTAGCGCCGGTAACACATCCGAGGACAATAATGCCGAGAATGCGGCGATGGTAAATGATACCGCTGAAGCACCCAAAGAACAGGAGCCTGTGGAATTGCCGCCGGAAGAATCTGAGGAGGAGGTACCGGCAGAAGAGGATGTGCCACCGGCGCCAGTCACCAATGCTGGGTCTGACAATTACACGATTGGTTTTGGATACTTAATGTTGATAAATCCTAATTTTCCTGTTGATACCGATTTCATTGCGGCGCGGCGCGGGGAACTAGTAAGCATCTCTGAGCTCTACGGAATCCAGGAAGGGAATCCATACAATGGCGACAATTTGCTAGACCCAGAAGCAGCAGTGCATATTAATGATATGGTGAAAGCATACGAAGCAGATTACCCTGGACACACACTAGAAACTCGTTCGTGTTTCCGTTCGCGTGGGACTACATGCGGTAGGCTATGTGCAGCGACTGGCGAGAGCGATCATCATACTGGACTGACCTGCGATTTACTGGACCCGGCTTATGGTACTTCACTTGATACCGACACTTACGATCAGCATATCGACTGGCAATGGTTGCGCGCGAATTCGTATAAGTATGGTTTTATTGACAGATTCCCATACGAATGGGCAGGCGGGCCGATGAGTCAGCCGGCAAATGTGGATGAGAACGGCTCGACGGGTTTGTTCGAAACGTGGCATTATCGCTTTGTCGGGATAGAAGCAGCGACGGAGATTGCGACCGGCAAATACAACGGTGGTGAATATGATTCTTTGGAACATTACTTAAAAGCGCGAGGTCTAATTACGGATTTGAAAAACGGTCATTAAATTGGTATAATTAAATATATGCTTAAACTCTTGAAATATTTGAAGCCATATTGGTGGCAAGTCATCTTACTCTTGCTCGCTACTGTCGTGCAGGTATATACTACTTTGCAATTACCTGCGTTGATGGCAGATATTATTAACCACGGTATTGTGATGGGTGATATGGATGCCATTTGGAGGACCGGTCTCATGATGATACTCCTAGTATTAGTCTCTGCAGCTGCTTCTTTTGTGGCAAGTTTCTTTTCGGCGAGAGTAGGTGCATATTTTTCGCGAGATTTGCGTGCGAGCGTATTTTCCAAAGTTCTTTCTTTCAACTTGTCCGATACAAAGAACTTTAGCACCGCATCGTTAATCACTAGAACAACTAACGATGTTAACCAAGTGCAGTCCGTAATCACAATGATGCTATCAATGATGCTACGCGCGCCACTTTTCTGCGTAATTGCACTAGTGATGGCAATACAGACTGCGCCGGACATGAGCTGGATTATCGCGATTGGCGTAATCGCCATTTTGTTTGTGGTAATTACTATCATGTCGCTTGTGGTTCCGAAATTCAAAATATTCCAGAAGCTGATTGACCGTATCACTTTGCTCACACGTGAAAACCTAACTGGTCTTCGTGTGATTCGCGCATTCAACAATCAAGTGGTTGAGACAAAAAAATTCGACAAGACCAACGATGAATTGACTAAGCTTTTGATCTTTATCGACAAACTATTGGAGTTAACTAATCCACTAATAAATATTTTGTTTAATGGTACAACTCTACTATGTACATGGGTAGGCATTTCGTTACTTACAAAAGATTATTCATACCTAGGCAATATGACGGCCTTTGCGCAGTACGTTGGCAATGTGATGTTGTCTTTCTTGATGCTCTCTATGTTGTTCGTGATGTTGCCACGTGCTAATGTCTCGGCGGAAAGAATCAATCAGGTGTTAAAAACGCCTAACAAAATCCATTGGAAGAAATCTACGGTTGGTGTGCCAGAAAAAAGAGCTTCAGTAGAGTTCAAAAATGTAGATTTCTGCTATCCGGATGCTACCGAAAAAGTATTGAGCAAAGTCTCGTTTAAGGCGGTCGCTGGCGAAACTACAGCATTCATCGGCTCGACCGGCTCTGGCAAATCCACCCTAATCAATCTAGTCCCGAGATTTTATGAAGCTTCAGATGGCGAAATATTGATTGATGGTTTGAGCATCCGCGATTTTGCGCAGGACGATTTGATGGGCAGAATTGGTTTGGTACCGCAACGTGGAATATTGTTTGCTGGAACAATTGCTTCAAATATTAGATTTGGTGCACCAAATGCTAGTATGGACGATGTAAAAAAAGCGGCAACAATCGCACAGGCCAAGGACTTTATCGAAAGGCTACCAGATAAATATAATTCACACATTGCGCAAGGTGGTTCGAATGTTTCGGGTGGACAAAAGCAACGTTTGTCTATTGCGCGTGCGATTTGTAAGAAACCTGATATCTTTATCTTTGACGATTCGTTTTCGGCACTCGATATGAAAACGGACGCGAGACTGCGCGCAGCACTAAAAGAAGTAACAAGTGAGGCCGTGGTGCTGATAGTGGCACAGCGTGTTTCTACAATCAAGGATGCCGACCAGATTGTGGTTCTAGATAACGGTAAGGTTGTCGGCAAAGGAAAGCATTATGAGCTTGTGCTCAAATGTCCGATTTATCAAAGTATTGTAAAATCACAGCTTTCGGATAAAGAATTTAAGTCTGAACTTGCAAAAGCGGAAAAGGAGGCAAACCATGCATAACGATAGACCGACAGCGAAAGCAAAGAATTCAAAATTTGCGTGGTCACATTTTGTGCATTCAATAAAGCCTTATGCGTTTGCGATTATCGTCTCGATTATTCTTGCGGTCGGAGCGTCTGTAATGGGACTCTTTACTCCAATCATCCTTGGCGACATGACAAATATCGCGGTGGATACTTACCCAAATATAGATTGGGGGACGCTTAGTGGCAAAGCGATACTCGCGATTGCGCTATTTGTCGCTTCGTCAATTCTTAATTATGGCCAGGCATATATCCTTGCGGTGGTTTCGGCGAAATATACAAAATCTCTGCGCGAACAAATTCTGGCGAAGATTTCACGTTTGCCGATATCTTACTTTGACAAACATAAATACGGCGATACATTATCGAGAATGACAAATGACGTAGACGTATTAACAACATCTATGTCACAAGAAATCGCCGATGTTTCTTTGAGCCTAACCACATTGGTAGGAACAATGATTATTATGTTAATAATTAGTGTTCCGTTGTCAATCGTGGCATTCGTAGCAGTGCCGCTCTCGGTCGTTGTCGTAGGGCGAATCGCGAGCTTCGCGCAAAAATATTTCCGTGAACAGCAAAATACATTAGGCGTACTCAATAGCAAAATTGAAGAAGACTATTCTGGTCAAATTGTGATCAAATCAAACTCTTACGAACCGCGCGCAATGGCCGACTTTGGTGCAACAAACGAAAAATTAACCAAAGCTGCGATGCGGGCGCAGATTTTCTCGTCGCTCTCATTCCCAGTTACACATATTTTCACAAATCTAAGCTATGTGGCGATTTGTGTGCTTGGTGGCAAATTCGTACTTGATGGCGTAATAAATATTGGAAACATTCAGGCCTTTGTCCAATACGTCACCAGGTTCAATCGTCCAATTACTGAAATCGCTTCGACGACATCTACAATTCAGTCGCTACTCGCCGCGAGCGAAAGAATTTTTGAATTCTTGGGCGAGACTGAGGAAGACCCGGACCACGAGGATTCGCGAGTAATTACAAAAGTCAAGGGCGCCGTAGAATTTCATGATGTGTCATTTAGATATCTTGAGGATACACCAGTAATTAAGAATTTTTCGGTCAAAGTGGAGCCTGGTATGAAGGTGGCGATTGTCGGGCCAACTGGCGCAGGAAAGACTACGATTATTAATCTGCTGATGCGTTTTTATGAACCGAACTCTGGATATATTACAGTGGATGATGTCCCAACACGCGAGATGAAGCGCGCCGATGTGCGTTCGATGTTTGGGATGGTACTGCAGGATACATGGCTATTTAGTGGAACTGTGGAAGAGAATTTGCGTTATGGCAACAAATCTGCCACGATTGAACAAATCAAACAAGCCGCGAAGGCTAGCAACGTACACCATATTATCGAAGCCTTGCCGAATGGCTACAAGACGATGATTTCTGAAGACTCGGATAATATTTCGGCCGGCGAGAAACAGCTAATTACGATTGCGCGCGCAATGGTGGCCGACCCGCCAATGATGATACTCGACGAGGCAACTTCTAATGTAGATACCCGTACGGAGCAATTGATTCAGGATTCGTTCGAAAAGCTGACTCGAAATCGTACTTCATTTGTGATTGCGCATCGTTTGTCAACGATTCGTAATTCGGATTTGATTCTAGTGATGCGCGATGGAAATATTGTCGAGCAGGGAAACCACGAGCAACTTTTGAGGCGAAAAGGTTTCTATGCAGAACTATACAATTCGCAATTTGCGGAAGGATAATAAACTTTCTACCAAATTATTTCTTTGAGACCGTTCTGACGTAAGAATTCGTTGGTCCGGCTGAAATGATGATTACCGAAGAACCCTGTATGCGCCGAGAGTGGCGAAGGATGAGGCGATTCCAATATCAGATGTTTAGTCTGATCAATAAGCGATTTTTTGTTTCGTGCGTCGCGACCCCACAAGATAAATACTAGGTGTGGGCGAGTCTCATTTAAATACTTAATAACTTCTGTCGTGAATATTTCCCAGCCTCTGCCGCGGTGCGAGCCGGCTTTATGTGCCTCCACCGTCAAGACAGTATTGAGCAGTAGCACGCCTTGCTTCTGCCAGCTACGTAGACTGCCAGTTTTGTTTGCGTGGCTACCAATATCATTGTCAATTTCTTTATAGATATTTACAAGTGATGGCGGAATTGGCTGTGAATTCGGGACCGAAAAAGCCAAGCCTTCGGCGGCGCCTGGAGTATGATAAGGGTCCTGGCCGAGAATCACCACTTTGACCTCGTTCAAATCTGTGGCGAATGCAGAAAAGACTAAGGTCTTTTTGGGATAAATAGTCTTTTTCTCGTACTCAGAATGAAGGAACGCAGATAATTCTTTGAAATATGGTTTGCCAAATTCGGATTTTAGAAATGGTTTCCAACTGTCGTGCATATATATATTATATGATACAAAGTAGACTTTTTAAGGTTTTAGTTTGTTTTAAGGTTGAAAATATATAATTAGTTCATAAGGAGAAATATGGAAAAAAATACTAATTCAGAACAAATCGCAAAAAATAATACTCGTCAAATCGCGACGGAGGAGTCTGACTCTACCGACACGCTCGACGCAGAGCGACCAGAAATACCAGAAGATATGGAAGAAAATGACATGATGCGTGGTCCAATGGGCGGCGGGTTCCCGGGTGAAATGACCAGCACTACCGTCGCGACAGAGTCTGATCCATGGCTGGTGCCGATGGTAGCAACCAGTATCATTTCTGGCGTAATGATTTTGTCTGCAGTTGCGGTATGTCTTACAGTTTTCTTTACGAGAAAAAAGAATTAAATCCACTGAGACAAGCGCTTGTACTCTGCAGAATCTTTAGCATATGACGACAAAATATCCTCCACGTAAGTTTTGCCGTTTGAAAGATTCAGAGTCTCAACTTCCGGCACCGAAGCAAGTAGACGAATAATGGCCTCATCTGTATCAATGTTAGTCATTGAATGTTTCGGGTCGGAAGAATGAGAATGAACGCGCAGCTCTTCGTAGACAAAACGTTTAATGCCGGCCTGCAAACAGTATTTGAGGCAATTCTCGCACGTAGCAACACGATTATAAATGGTACACCCAGTGAGATCTCGTTTGGCAAAAATCAACGCATTCATCTCGGAGTGTATTGCAAAATAATATTTCATGGGGCGCTCGCTGAGCGTCATTTTTGACTCGTCGGCGCCTTGAATCATTCCGTTGTAGCCAAGCGAAACCACGCGCTTGTTTTGGTCTACAATTACACAGCCCATTTTGGACGAAGGATCTTTAGATTTTACCGCAACCGTTTCGGCAATTTTCATGAAATATTCGTCCCATTCACGTTGTTTGTCGTTCATAAAACCTCCAATTCTCTCTATTATAGCATGAAATTAGGGTGGGGGGTTGAAATTTTTTGTGACCTATGGCTATAATTCAGCACAAAATTAAAATTAAGAAAGGAGTGTGAAATGCCAAGTAAAATTTGGCGAAAAATCCGCGTCAGAAAGGTGCGCGGAAGCGGCAAAAAAGCAAGAATCAAGTTGCAATTTTTGATGACCGCGGGAATAATAGTTGGTGGTTCGGTGCCTTTTGCGCTACCGACGCAAAGTTCGGCAGAAAAATGCCCGGAACTTAAAGTAGTTTTTGCTCGAGGCTCTGGAGGTGAGCGTTGGACCGACGAAAACTATTTGACATTCCGTGATGCGGTCGATACAAAAATTAAGGATTACGGGATTTCGTATGAATTCCTGGATCTAGACTACCCGGCAATCGGCATGAATATTGATAGTATTTGGAGTGTGCTGGGTGCTTATTTTGGTGCAGGTGATTCTTATGAATTTGGCGCGAGCGTAGATGCTGGCGTGAGCGAAGTGACAAAAATTGTAAATAAAGAGTGCGTGAATACTAAATATGTGTTAGCAGGATACTCACAAGGTGCGATGGTGGTATCAAAGTCTCTACATAACATCGATGCCGACAAAATAATATACGCCGCAACGTTTGGCGACCCAAAGCTGTATTTGCCGGAGGGTAAAGGCTGGATACCGGCGGCGTGTCGCGGAGAGAATCTATCTGATTACCGTGCATACGTGCCAGATTGTCGAGCCTACGAAGGATTGCTGGGGTCGTACCGTCCGTACGAACCGTCGGCTTTTGTCGGAAAAGTCGGAACGTGGTGCAATAAGTATGATATCTTTTGCAGTTCGTATTTTGACCTGGGTAGCCATCTCGCTTATACGTCAGATAATCTCTACGAAGACGCTTCTAAGATTATTAGTGCAAAAATCGCCGACGCTTTCTCCGTAGCAAATAGATATTACAACGCACACGATACGGCGATTCTGATTGATTCGACAATCTCGATGACGGATTTGTTTGCGAAATATCATGATGAGGCCTTGAACCTAGCACGGAAAACCTTTGCGGCAGGTGGACGCGTGGCACTGTATGATTATCGAGATTTACAAGAATCCTATCATCCGGTAAAGCATTGTGACTTTGATACGTGCACTATGGAGACAATTCAACAAGCACTTGACAATCTAGAACTCCAGGGTGGCGGCGACTATCCAGAATCGTTGCTCTCGGCTTCTTTCACTGTGATGAAGGAACTGAAGTGGCGCGTGGGCGCGACAAAATCTCTCGTGATACTGACAGACGACACTTATCATTCGCCAGATATCGACGGCGTCACTTTCTACGACGTCAAGAAACTCAGCCAAGAAATCGACCCGGTGAACTTCTATATTATTACACTGGAAGGCATGGTGGAAGGTCTGCGCCCTCTAGCGGAAGCGACAGGTGGGATGGTGGTAGATTCGGCAGATGATTTGAGCTTTTTGACTGAGACTATTATGAATCGTGCGGATAGTTTGCCACACGTGGTTGAGGAAGACGGTGAGGTGGAATTACCGCACCTAGAAATTAAAGAGCAAGAAAAAATTGATAATGGGATAAGACTAGTGATCGAGACGGATGCCGATAGTGTAATGCTAGTAGTAAATGACATGGTGGCGGGTGTGATTGATGGCGATTCTATTGAGATACGGGATTTGGATTTGACGCGCGAGAATACCGTCGTTTTGGTGCCTTTGAAGAATGGTCGTCGCGGGAGCGCGGTGAATGTCTCGCTTGATGACGAGTCTAGCGAAGAAAGCGGTGTAAGTGGTTACGAGACAGATAACGTAGTCGTGATTCCGAAGACGCCTGATACCGGCGCTATTTAGAATTTGAGCGCCAATAATCGTCTGATACTGGAGCTATTTAGAACTGAGATGCCAGTGGTCGCCATATTCGCATTTATAGACGCTTAGGCGGCCTTCAATATGATGGTCGTACTCAGCCACACGGGCGGCCGCTTCGGCGTCTTCACGCGAATCATAACAGATTTTGTGAACGTCGCCCACCCAACAGCGTTTGGGCTCGAAGGTTTGACTGGGATTTAGGTGTTTATTTCTGTTGGCCATATATATTTTCTTTATACCACTAATTGATAGTAATGTCAAGTTTATATCTGGACTTTGAAGCGTTTTCGTGGTATAATTGTCGTCATGACTTTGAATAAAGATAAAATTAGAAATGTGGCGATTATTGCGCACGTCGACCATGGTAAAACGACCTTGGTGGATGGACTTTTGAAGCAGTCCCACACTTTCCGTGATAATCAAGCGGAGATGTCGCAAACGCTAATTATGGACTCGATGGATCAGGAGCACGAGCGTGGCATCACGATTACTGCCAAACAGACTTGCGTTTATTATGATGGTTACAAAATTAACATCATCGATACTCCTGGGCACGCAGATTTTTCTGGCGAAGTAGAGCGTACGCTTAATATGGCCGACGGAGTTTTGTTGATTGTTGATGCACAAGAAGGACCGATGCCACAGACGAAGTTCGTGTTGCAAAAGGCTCTAGATTTGAAACTAAAGCCTGTAGTGATTATCAACAAAATCGATAAGCCTGCAGCACGCATCGAAGAAGTCTTGAGTGAAGTAGAAAGTCTATTCCTGGAACTTGCAACAGACGAATCGCAGTTAAACTATCCCGTGTATTATGCGATTGCGCGCGAAGGCAAGGCCGGCCGCACGACGCAGTTAGATGATGATCTGCATGTGATTTTTGAGTCAATTATCAACGACATCCCGGCGCCGACTGTGGATGTAGACAATCCAAATGCGCAGCTGCTCGTAGCGGCTCTTGCAGCGGATAATTACCTCGGCAAATATTGCATCGGCAAAATTTTCCGTGGAAAGCTCAAAAAAGGACAAAATGTTAAAGTGCTACGTCTGGTTTCCGAAGAAGATCATTTCGAAGTCCATCCCGGAAAGATTGAGCGTTTGTTCTCTTATCGTGGACTCTCTAAGGAAGAAGTTGACGAGGCGATTGCTGGAGATATTGTAGCGATTGCGGGCGTCGCTGAAGCGAATATTGGCGATACAATTGCGACTGGCGACAAGCCGGAGGCTTTGCCAACGATTGAACTAGAGGCACCGACACTTTCCATCTACATTGGTCCGAACACTTCGCCACTCAAGGGTCGTGAAGGCGAATTTACGACTTCACGCCAAATCGCTGAACGATTGGAGCGAGAGCTAGAGACGAATATTGCTCTAAAAATCGAACCAGATGGATTAGGTTACAAGGTATCTGGACGCGGCGAATTGCATTTGTCGGTACTGATTGAAACAATGCGCCGTGAAGGTTACGAGCTAGAAGCGGGTCGCCCAGAAGTGGTCTACCGCACGATTGACGGAGTGAAACAGGAACCAATTGAGTCCCTTACTATAGAAGTGTCGCCAGAGTTCGTAGGCGCAGTATCACAAGAGCTCGGCATACGCAAAGCCGAACTAAAGTCGCAAGAGCTCACAACTTCTGGTTCGACTAGATTTGTCTACGAAATTTCTACGGCAGCATTGATCGGGCTCCGAAACAATCTTTTAACCGCTACCAAAGGTACCGTAATTATGTCCAGTATTCCGTCCGGCTATCGTCCAGCAGAAGGGAAGTACAAGCCAGAAAGAAACGGCGCATTAGTCGCTTTCGAAGATGGCGTATCTACCTCGTATGCACTCGATGCAGCGCAAGCGCGTGGTATTCTATATATTCCACCACAGGTGCCAGTATACCAAGGTATGATTGTTGGGCTGTCCAACAAAAAAGACGATCTCGACATAAATATTTGCAAAGAGAAGCAACTTACCAATATGCGTACACATGCTTCGGACGGCGCAATTCAGCTTACACCGTATACACAATTGTCACTCGAGCAATGTTTGGATTTCTTGCTAGATGATGAGCTACTTGAAGTAACGCCAAAATCACTACGGCTTCGCAAGCGTCAACTAGATCCAATTAAACGAAAGCGCGAAAACCGTGTTAATTGATTCTCATTGCCATCTGCATGATCGGGAGTTCTTTACGGAAGAGCAAGCAGAGGCAATGCTGGAGCGAGCACGTGGTAACGGCATAGAAAAGATAATTTGTATCGGCACCAACCACGAAGATTCGCTCGCGGCACGCGATTTTGCTTCGCTTCATGATGGTGTCTATTGGACTTACGGCATACACCCCGAGAACAGTAAGGAGATTGATTATAACTTTTTCTCATCGAGACTTGAATTTTTGAGCACGTCATACGCTGGTGCGCCGACAGAACCGTCCCTTCGGGACGAACCTGTCGGGCACGGCAGGAATATACGTGTCAAAAATTCAAATCATGGCATGATTCGAAAAAGTTATAATCAATCTCCTATCGCTATCGGTGAGGTAGGGCTAGACTATCATTATGAGGGGTATAATCGTGAGACACAAATACGTTTATTCGAAGAGATGTTGCAACTGGCAGTAGACAATGATTTACCGCTGTCGTTTCATGTGCGCGAAGCATTTGACGATTTCTTTCCGGTGGTCGCTAATTTTCCTGGCGTACGTGGCGTAGTGCATAGTTTTTCGGATAATAAGAAGAATTTGAAACGCATTTTGAACGAAACAGAGTTTTATGTTGGCGTAAATGGCATGGCGACATATTCCACTTTGCCGACGCCACCTCTAGAAAGGATTTTGCTCGAAACTGACGCTCCTTTCTTGACACCAGTACCATTTCGTGGTATAATTAATGAATGTGCTTATATTCGCAATATAGCCGAATGGCTAGCCGCGAAGCTCAGCATTCCATTTGATGTAATAGAGGAGGCAACGACTCAAAATGCAAAACAATTATTCAAATTCTAGCGTGCCAGCTTTTAACAGGAGCATTGATTTTGATTACAATGTCGTCGCTGATGATGGAAATTCCGCAATCTATCAGGAACTTTTGCAAATTTCGGAGGAGATAGAAAAATGTCGCTTAAGAAATTGTTAGCAAATTGGAAGGAAAACAGACCTTCGAAGCGCGTACGCGCTGCTAAATACTCAAACAAACTGACCTATAGTGAGTTGGTGGATTATGAAGCAAAGCTCGGCAGGACGGTTTTTGGACCAATCCCGAGTAACCGCCAACGCGAGTTTTTTAAAGATCGTGATAACGTCTGGATTTGGTATGAACGATTCCCAGATGCGGCGGGCGTGATGCAAGAGATGACAGTAAGATATGACATTCGCCCAACTGGCGTATTCAAAAAAGCGTCAAATGGAAAGTTTGAGAAACTTGATGGCGTGGAGCTTAATAATTTTCGAATCGCCGTAGAGAGATACGAGCAACTTGTGAAATCCGAACTTTATTGCTAGAATAAGGTTATGGATAAAGAAGCAGAAATCGTTACAGCAAAAAAAGATTTAAAAGCAAAAAGCGGTAGCAAGAAGCTTCGCAACGTAAAAAATACTGAGACCGAACAAAAAGTCGCTGCAGAGAAAAAAGCTGTTCCAGAGAAACCGTCCGTCGCAGAGACACCAAAGCCAAAGAAGAACACTAAGAAGCGAGTAGGGATTGCGATTTTTGTGATTGGCATGTTGTCGCTCGTTGCCGGAATTGTTTTGATGCTAATAAACCTGTTGGCAAAGCCTGCAGTGCGTGATGCGGATTTTATTGTCAGCGTCGGAACATGGGAAAGAGAAAATGCCCCGGGCGTGATTTGGAATTTTACGGAAATCGGCAAAGGAAAGCTCACCACCAATAACCACAAGAATGATTACGATTTTATTTGGTCACTCGATGCCAAGACGCTAAAAATCGAGACTAGCTGGCTGTACGAGCTTAATAACGAATATAGCTACAATATAAATCAGGACGACAAAATTTTGACTTTGTCTACCGGAGAAGGCGAGAACCTAGTCAATATCAATTTCCACCCCGCAAGTAGCGTCGACCCCGAGGTTACTGAGGATAACTAGTTCGTCATCTGGTATCATATGAGTGGAATGCAGCTGCGCATCCTGGAATTTGTCGAGGCTTTCGATAGTTTTCTTGGCGAGCGGATTCGTGGCAGAACAAATCGACAGCGCCATCAGGACCTCTCCGAGTTTCAAATACGATTCACGGAAATTGGAGGTCTTGTTTTTGATTTCGAGAATTGGCTCGAGCACAGCCGGAGCGATTAGGTCTACTTCGTCTGGAATGCGATTAATTATTTTCAGCGCATTTAGAACCGTACTAGAAATTGGCGAAAGATATCCAGTCTTGCGTCCGGCGGCAAATTTTTTGCGCCCAAGTTGAATGGCGGCACTGGGAAGATTGCCGGATTTTGTGCGTTTTTCTTCGGCAACAGAAACGACTGCTCGTTCAGTCTCGGAGATTCCTAGTTCGTTCATTAGTAGTTTTATACGCTCGGGGACATCTTCGGACGCAGCACCTTTCTTGAGGTCGGTGAGCGCACGATAGTAGCGGCGGATAATCTCGTCTTTGGCGGCACGTTGAACGGCTTTGTCATCGGTGATACATTCACCAATCACGTTTACGCCCATATCAGTAGGCGAATAATAGATAGTTTTCTTGGTAATCCGCTTCAATATCTCCTTGAGGACCGGGAAAGTTTCGAGGTCACGATTGTAGTTTACAGCAGTAACGCCGTATTTTTCGAGATGAAAGTGGTCGATCATATTCTTGTCATTAAGGTCGGCAGTGGCAGCCTCGTAAGCGACGTTGACAGGGTGTTTTAGTGGTAAGGACCAGACAGGGAAGGTCTCGAACTTCGCATAGCCGGCGTTGACGCCACGCTTGTATTCGTGATAAAGCTGAGAGAGGCTGGTCGCGAGCTTGCCGGAGCAAGGACCTGGAGCCGAGACGACCACGAGCGGTTTCGTCGTTTCAATGTAAGGATTCGCGCCGTATCCCTCGTCACTAACAATAGTGTCAACATCGGTCGGATAGCCCTTAGTAAAAGTATGAAAATACGTTTTTACCTTGTAGTCGCGCAATTTGTTGGCAAAATCTTTGGCTTTCTTCTGACCGTCGAATAATGTAATTACAACAGAACTAACGTAAATACCTTTACTACGAAGAAATCCAATCAAGCGCAGTACCTCAGTCTCATAGGAAATCATGTGGTCGGCACGAATCTTGGACTTCTCGATAGCATTGGCATTGATACAAAGAATGACCTCGGCATCGTCCTTGAATTCCTGAAGGAGACGAATCTTGAGGTCGGGTGAAAATCCTGGGAGCGTGCGCGCAGCGTGCTGGTCGTCTATCAACTTGCCGCCGAACTCCAAATAGAGTTTGTCGAACATTTTGATACGTTGCCCAATCTTCTTCTTCTGAATTTTGAGATACTTTTCTGCATCGAAACACTTTTTTGTCACGGGACCTCCTTAATATTTTTTATTATATCACAAGGGTTTTGGCTGGGTACTCTTGATTTTTCGCATTGTTTGTGACATAATTTTTACAGAGATTTTTATCTTGCAAATTAGGAGGGTGGCAAAATGAAGATTAAAATCGGAGATAAAGTTTATTTACAGCTAATGGACATCGTTTTTCTGGATATGCACAGATTGGTGCCTGGGCGAGGTTTCTTCGCAACCTGCAAAAAAGTCTTTGAGGATGCAGACAAAAAGGAGTTTTGCTTTGGCTATTCATTTAGCGATCCAAGAGTAATTGAATGGATTATGAACCAGAATTACATCGTTGACTACGACGAAGTAGTCAAGGCTGACTCCGAAGTGATAGCGGAGTATTGCTTCGCTTTGGAGAACTACTACGAAATGCTGTGGAAAGAGTGCCTTTCTGGCTTGGATGATTCAAACTCAAGCGATGAAGAAATCGTGCGAACAAGGGCAGAGCAAGACTATCAGATTTTTCAATTGGATATGGTGCTCAAATATCGCGAGGACAAAATCGAGATTGATTTCCCGCCAGAATATCATCCGTTCGCAAATGACCTTAGGATGTCTTAATCTTCAGCGCGCTCCAAGCTGGAGCGCTTTTTTATTCTTGAAAAATATGTTATAATATAGTTATGATTTATCTAGACCATGCGGCGGCGACGCCAGTTTCGGAGCGGGTTTTTGAGGCGATGAAGTCGTATTTTTCTGTTGATTTTTTTAACCCTTCGGCGGCATATTTGCCCGCAAAAAAGGTGGCAGCTGATTATGAAAATGCGAAGGCGATGATCGGACATGCGATTGGCGCGAAGGCGAACGATATCGTGATTACTGCTGGGGCAACTGAGGCAAATAATTTGGCGTTAAACGTGACCACGTCCCCCATTTTGTTCCTCGTCACCGAGCATGATTCAGTGAGGAAGGTGGCGGAGCAATATGGTGGCGAGGCGATTGCAGTTGACAAGAATGGGCGAATCCTGCTTGAAGATTTGAAATCTAAGATTACTGACGAGACAATGCTGATTTCGGTCTCGCTCGTAAATAATGAATTGGGCGTAATACAGCCGCTGTCGGAAATTGCGGCGATTATTCGCGATATAAGATTTGATAGATTGAAGCGTGGAATAAAGACACCATTATATCTGCATTCGGACGCATCGCAGGCGATGAACTTGTTGGACGTAAATGTGGCGCGACTGGGCGTGGATTTGATGACGCTCAATGCGGCAAAGGTATATGGACCAAAGGGAGTCGGCGCACTATATGTAGCGCACGGAGTAAAATTGCAGCCTCTAACGCGCGGAGGTGGACAAGAGAACGGGCTACGCTCTGGCACAGAAAATGTGCCCGGCGTGGTAGGTTTCGCTACGGCAATTGCAGAAGCGAAAGAGCATATTAATGGCAATCGCAAAAAATACGCCGCGTGGCGGAAGATTTTGCTGTCGGAACTTCATGATTATGAACTAATCAACAAAAAGCATGCGCTTGACAACTTTGTTGTTTTATGCTATAATGGTATAGATGCGGAACGATTAGTGTTCCTTCTTGAAGAAAAAGGTATTTATGTTTCTACTGGGGCGGCATGCGCGGCGTCTAAAGGTGTGCGTTCGCATGTGCTAGTAGCAATTGGGCTGTCTGATGAGGAAATTGCAGGTTCGCTGCGCCTGACTATGGGCGAAACGAATACCGAAGAGCAGATTCGTGAAGCCGCAAAAACCATAAACGAGGTGGTCGCCAAAGAGCGTGCGAGAGTCACTGGCTAATGCCGACTGACGAAATGATAATTTAAGTGTGGACTAGCTTTTAAGGATTATCTATATGCTATGCCTGAGTTACTTGTGCAAGTTTACGTAATTTGCGCTATTTTACATTATGTGTTATAATTAGCGATAAATGGTGCTACGCTGAATGTTCTGATTATAAAATCGAGGACGACATGTCTCTAGATCTCGCGAAAAAAATTCTTAATGTTTTAGTTGAGATCGGAATTAAGCATGTTATTCTCATTGGTGGCGACAACGAGACGATCTTAAAGATTTTTCCCATACTAAATGAGCTCTATGAAGGGCGCGTTGTCTTGGAACCCAGGTTACCGCTTTGTGTTTTCCCGAAGGATTTCCTTAAAAAATTGATTTCCGAAGGACAAATACAAAACATGTGCCATGTGCAAAATCGTTCGGGTATTGTCTTCGACAATGATGGATATATTTTGCCCTGTAATAGTATGGTTGAGGTAAAAATGGGTAAAATCGGCAAAGACTTTTCAAATGGCAAAGAATTGCTTGCCCTCTTGAATAGCGATGACATTCGTAGCGGGTATGTGGAAATGCTGAAATACCCGTCAGAAGAATGTACTTTCTGTAATCTGAATGATTATTGTCGTGGTGGCTGTATCGTAAACTGGACCGTTCTAGATCCTGAAATATGCCACCGAATCGTTGAAGAATGAAAGGAGGTGAAACAAATGGCAAAGTTTTTATCCATGCTCCGTAAAACTGGATCAACAAAAGTTAAGAACATGAAGAACGCGCGCAAGCACGTTGCTGGCATGGACTGTTCAGCCTGTTCTGCTTGTGACTGCGCATGCTTCTGCGATTGCCAGGGCGGCGGAGTAGGTGGCTAATTACGCCACTTTTTCATCTTATTTGCCTTCCGATTGACAAGTCGGGAGGCATTTTTTATAATTAGAACATGGAAATCAGGCAGTTTCAAGTAATATATAGCCCAGAAAAAGATGCAAAAAACTGGTTTGAGGCGACCAGAAGTACTGCTTTCTATGGCAAGTCGTGGTCGGACGGGCTATTTGGCTATTATCTTAAATTATTCAACCAGATTTCTAAGTTGTCAGACGAGAAAGCTCTTAAAGAAGCCAAAGACATAGTCGTATCACTTTATGACGATAGAGCCAGAGCCAAAAAGCAACAAATAGAGAAAAAACTCAAGTCAAATTTTCAAGATGCGTGTGCATGGATTGAGAAAACAACTGGCAAACATTTCTCAGAAGAAAAAACAACTATATTTTTAACAACTTTTCCACGAGCTCCATATTCGCCTGAAGAAAATCTATTTTATTTTTGTGTACATTGGGATGATATTATTGGTGTATTTTTGCACGAGGCAATTCATATGCAAATATATCGTTACTGGAGAACAAACAGTAAAAGTCGTGTTTCGGAGCTGTCTGAGGATAATTTTATTATTTTAAGTGAATCAATGACATTTTTAGTTAATGAAGCACCCAAAAATCTAGTGATAAAAAAAGACAGTGGTTATCCAGAACACTCTGAACTCAGAAAGGAGCTTAGTAGAGTTCGTAAGGAAAAGAAACTAAACTTTGGCGAGTTGTTGGAATTTGGAGCAAAAAAATTGCTACTTCTACAAAACTAATATTATATGTTATAATATTGTAATGAAGACGACCGATAAGATATTTTTTTTGTCGCATTCTGGTAGAGGCCGGAAGGTTTTTGTGGGAATGAGTGGCGGAGTAGACTCGAGCGTATCAGCTCTACTTCTAAAGGAGCAGGGATATAACGTAGTTGGCGTCTATATGAAAAACTGGTCACGCGATTTGCCTGGCATGAAATGTCCATGGACAGAAGACCTGGCCGATGCAAAACGGGTCGCTGTGAAACTCGGAATTGATTTTGAAGTTTGGGATTTTGAAAAGGAATACCACGACAAAGTTGTAGAGTATATGCTCGAAGAATTTCGTCGTGGCAACACGCCAAATCCAGACGTAATGTGCAATCAGGAAATAAAATTCAAGTTGTTCTATGAAAAGGCAATGAAAAGAGGCGCTGATTATATCGCTACCGGGCATTACGCGAGAGTAGGGGCTGAAACCGATTTTTCTTCAGATGGACTTGAATTTTCAAGCACGTCATACACTGGGACGCCGGCAGAACCGTCCCTTCGGGACGAACCTGTCGGGTCCGTCAGGAATATACGTGTTGAAAATCCAAATCAAACTCTCATTCTTCAGAAAAATCGGTTTCAGTCCCACCTTCTCATGCGTGCTGTAGATGAAAATAAAGATCAGACGTACTTTCTCTATCGCATTTCCGAAGAGGCGCTTGAGCACACACTATTCCCAATTGGTGGAATGTTAAAGCCGGAAGTGAAGAAACTTGCTGAAGAAAAAGGGCTTCATAATGCATACAAGAAGGAGTCGATGGGGGTCTGTTTTGTGGGGGAAGTGGGGATGAAAGATTTTCTCAAGGAGTATATCGATATTAAACCTGGCGAAATTCGCGAAATTGAATCCGAAAAAATATTAGGATACCACGAAGGTGCAGTATTCTACACAATTGGACAACGTCACGGATTGTATTTAGACGGAGTGAAAGGCGAAGTAAATGACGGGCTGCCGTACTACGTAGTCGCAAAGGGTATTCCGAACAACATTGTATACGTTTCTAAAAATCTAAACGACGAGCATATTTGGACGGATGAGTTAGAGCTAAAAGACGTAGTCATACGAGGGTCCACTAGCCGCGAAAATTACTTTTCTGGACTGACTAGTCAGCCCTCGACGTCATACACTGGGACGCGGGCAGAACCGTCCCTGCGGGACGAACCTGTCCGGTCCGTCAGGAATATACGTCTCGGTCTGCCTAATCTGAAACAGTCGCAGAAAAGTAATTTTTCGCGCCCAGTCAATATCTCGGTACGATTACGCCATAGAGCGCCACTGATTCCGGCCAAATTTGATGGTACGAAATTATATTTTGAGAACAAAATAAAACGTCCGGCTTCTGGACAGTCGGCAGTTTTGTACGATGGGGAAATCTGCCTAGGCGGTGGAATTATCGCCTAGGAAAAACGTCCCGAACATTTGTCGGTAAACAGAATATTATTAGACCATCAACATTGCAACTTCTGCACCGAGCAAGATTACTGCAATCATACTCATCGCAGTAACAATGTAGATATGCATGCGATCTGCATTGGTGATGCATTTCTTGGCGCAGGCCTTCTTTGCAGTGCGAGACTTAGCTGCACGTGCAGTGGTCTTTTTGGCGGTTCTAGTTGCTGTTTTTCTTTTTGCTTGTGCCATTTGGCTCCTTTTTATTATACTTATGCCTATTTTAGCATATTTTAAATAAAACGCAACATATGATATAATCATCTCTATGGACGCAAACGAAATTAGAAAAAAATTCTTAGATTTTCAGGTAAGTAAGGGGCACAAGGTAATTCAGCCAGCGCCGCTGGTACTCGAGAATGACCCGACTACACTGTTTACTGGCTCTGGTATGCAGCCACTGCTACCATATCTGCTCGGCAAAGAGCATCCGATGGGCACGCGCCTCACAGATTCTCAGCCTTCTATGCGTTTGCAAGATATCGAAGACGTGGGCGACCCTAGGCACACGACAGTTTTTGAGATGCTCGGTAACTGGTCACTAGGCGATTATTTTAAAAAGGAACAGATTTCTAATTTCTTTGAATTTTTGACATCGGTAGTAGGACTAGATCCGAACAAAATTTATGTAACTTGTTTTATCGGTAACGAGAAGTATGGCATTCCACGCGACACTGAAGCGGCGGAGATTTGGCAAGAAGTGTTTGCGAAAGCCGGGATTGAGGCAAAGATTGCCGAAATCGGTTCAGCCGCCGAGGGTGATAAGCGTGGCATAAAGCCTGGGGAGAGAATTTTCTTTTATGATGACCGTGAGAACTGGTGGAGTCGTGGCGGTGGATGTGACACCACGCCGATTGGCGATCCATGCGGTCCTGATTCGGAAGTTTTCTACGATTTCGGAGAAGACAAACAAGACATAGAAAAGTACGGCCTGGCACATCCAGCATCAGATGGTGCTAGGTTTATGGAAATTGGCAATCAGGTATTTATGCAATACCGTCGTCTGCCAGATGGCACGTTTGAAGAATTAGAAAAGAAAAATGTAGACTTCGGTGGCGGGCTGGAGCGCATCGCGGCGGCGGCGATTGGCTCTTTTGATGTGTTCAAGATTTCATTAATGAAGCCAATTATTGATAAATTGGAAGAGATTTCTGGGAAGTCTTATGATACGAATACTGATGAGATGCGCGTAATTGCCGACCATATCCGTGGAGCGTATCTGTTGGCCGCGCAAGGATTAGCACCATCCAATAAGACCCAAGGGTACGCAATGCGCAGACTAGTACGCCGCGCAATCATGCGAGCACTTGATCTCGGAATCGCATCCGATTTCTTGGCGGAAATAGTGCCAATCGTGGCGGCTAATTATGTTGATTTGCCGGATTCGATTTTGACACACCGCGAAGTAGCACTGGAAGTGCTATTGAAGGAAGAAAAAGCATTTAGGCAGACTTTGAATAAGGGACTCAAGGAACTACATAGAATGGCGAATCATGCAAATTCTGCTTGCGGTTCGTCGCGCGCCGGGCAAATTTCTCAAAGCCCCGCCGGGCCTGCGCCCGGTACTGTCCGGTACTCGGCTCGGGGGGCTTCTCGAAATTCGCTCGGGCTTACTCAATGCAAGCAGAATTTGCACGATACGCCAGTTCTCAGCGGTCGCGATTTATTCAAGTTGCAGGATACTTATGGCTTCCCAATGGAATTGTCAGTAGAAGAGTGCTACCGCGAGGAAATCAAACTGACTGAGAATTATCGTGCTGAATTTGACGAGGCGTTGAAGGAGCAGCGCGAGCGCTCACAGACCGCTTCTAAAGGGATGTTTAAGGGCGGACTAGAAGACCATGGTGAACAAACGGTGAAGTACCATACCGCTACGCATCTATTGTTGGCGGCTTTGCAGAAATTAGTTTCGCCAGACATTTGCCAAAAAGGCTCCAATATCACTGCGGACCGCGTAAGATTTGATTTTAATCTCGACCACAAGATGACGCCGGAAGAAATCAATGCGGTGGAATCGCAAGTAAATGAGTGGATTCAGGCGGATCTTCCCGTAGTGTTTGACGAATACGACAAGGCCTATGCGAGAGATGTCTTGAAAGCACATGGACAGTTCTGGGATAAGTATCCAGAGAAGTTAAAAGTCTACACGATCGGCGATTTCGACAACCCAATCTCGCGTGAAGTTTGTGGTGGTCCACACGTAGAACATACTGGTGTAATCGGACACTTCAAAATCAAGAAAGAAGAATCGTCTTCGGCCGGAGTGCGAAGAATTAAGGCTGTGGTAGAGTAGTAGGTTTTTGCTAATAATTACGGCTCAATTTTATAACAAACCGCTTGCGCTGTTAGTTTTTATGCTATAATAGACTTAAAATGAACGTAACCGTTCTGGTTTATTATTGTTAAAGGAGCCAAGATGACATTCTTGCATACAAAAGTCAGGAATTATAAACAATATATTATATGTAGTGGTTTTGTGGTTTTTATTAGTTTGTTGTTATGCGGAGCATTTAGCGCATGCGGTGATGTTTTCGCCGAAAATCTAGACTACAACGTTTCCATCCAGCCTAGCCTTTCCGTTATCATTCCGTCCAACACAGTAGAGCTAAACATCAATCCAGTAACCACACAATTCAATTCTGCAGATTTGTCAGTAACAGTTGGTACTAATAATGCTACTGGATATACACTCACGATGTCTTCTGATAGTACTGAACTATCTAAAGCAGGAAGTACAGACACTATTCCTACACTAGAAACCCTAGCAGGAGGATATCCAGAAGCAGACTTTGCAGTAAACCATTGGGGATACAAACTATCTACTGCTACTAACTATCTACCATTTGCTACTAGTAATGAACTAGACGTAACTGATTCTCCTACTAATAGTAAGACTAGCATTGTTAACTTTGCTGCTAAGGCAGACCTTTCTAAGCCCGCTGGGACTTATAAACTGGCGATAGATTTCGCAGCGGTGGCGAATTATGTCCCACCTACTCCATTCTCACTTTATAATAGTGTCGCCGCCCTCAGCAAAGGCAAGAATACAGACTCTAGCTCACACTTCTCTTGGACTAGTGTCACTACTCCCACTTCTACCGCCGCTGATTCTACCGAAGACACTTCTACTTCCGGCGTCTTTGAATGGGATGGTCAGGATAGCAATAATGGTAGCCAGAAAATCTATTTCTACCGCGGCATCCTAGAAACCAGCGCAGGCACTGGTACCTATGGCTCTGACGGCTCTGCCAATGCCTATCCTAACTATATAATGCTCGCTAACAACACTTGCTGGCGTATCGTTCGCACTACTTCCACTGGCGGCGTAAAGATAATCTATAACGGTACCTGGAAGAATAATACTTGCGCCAACACTCAGGCTGCCGCTCAGCTCACCGGGTCACCATTTAATACAGACTCCGCCACCGTCTCCGACGCCACCTATAACGGCCTTGAGCATCACAACATCCATGCCGTAGGCTACACTTATAGTAGTCTCGCTGCAGGTACCACTGATACTACCGCTATCTCCACCATCTTCGGCTCTACCGGCAATGACACTACTACTAATACCAACTCCTCCATCATCAAGCAGTATCTAGAAAGCTGGTACCATGCTAATATGACTGACTACACTTCTAAGCTGGAAGGTAATGCCGGCTATTGTAATGATAGAAGCCTGTACACCAGTCCCTCAGGTGACACCCCACTTGCAGATAGCACCAAAATTATCCCATACGGCACTACTGACAACATGACAGTGTATTATTTCGGTCCACATCTAAGAAATGCCAACCAATCCACCTTCTCCCCCACCCTCACCTGCCCACGTGGCAAAGTAGATCTCTATTCCTACACTGGCAACACTGGTAATGGCCAGCTCACCTACCCAGTAGCCCTCCTTACTGCTGATGAAGTCTCCTTAGCTGGTAATGGTTATGGTTATGATAACGATAATTCCTACAATGCTTACAACGCCAAATCGTACCTTAACTCCGGTTCGGTCTTCTGGTTGCTCTCGCCGGACTCCCGCGATTCGTACGGCTATGCGCGCGGGTTCGTCGTGGTCTCGAGTGGCTACCTCCTCTACCTCAGCGTCAACAGCATCTTTGGCGTGCGCCCCGTCATTTCACTCTCTTCTGGCACCCAGGTCCTCGGCTCCGGCACCGCCACAGACCCATGGGTCGTGCAATAGCTAATAACTACACTAAAACTAGCTATCTCACAGAAATCACCTGCTTGACGAAACCATTAGCAGAATATATACTTATTATAGATAAAAGTATAAGAGAGGTCATATGTCCAAGATAAAAACAAGAACATCATTATATATAATGGTTGGTATTTTGTCTGGTGCTATATCTCTTACTACTCTTAATGCTATTTCTAATACTGTATTCGCAAAGAACGTAGACTACAAAGTAAACCTGGAATCCTCTCTCGTAGTTACAGTCCCTACTAATACCGTAGTATTAGACATTAATCCAGCCACAAGTGCTTTTAGCTCTAAAGACCTAGGCGTAACTGTAGGTACTAATAACCCTACAGGCTATACCCTCACTATGTCTGCTGATAGTACAGATCTAACTAAGACTACTGGTACTGCTGCAGTTATTCCTACACTAGAAGAATTATCAGGAGGTTATACAGAAAGTAACTTCACTGTAAACCATTGGGGATACAAACTTCCTGCTACTAACTATCTCCCATTTGCTACAAGTGTCCAATTAGACTCTACTGATGCTCCTACAGTTAGTAAGACTAGTACAGTCACCTTTGGTGCTAAGGCCAATGTAGAACAACCTGCTGGTGCTTATGAACTAGAGATTAACTTTGCTGCGGTGGCAAACTATTCTCCGCCTATCAATTATTGCTCAAATACTTCATATGATTGCATGCAAGAAATCGTAGCTTCTGACTGTACTACTGTTGCAAAGCGAGTGATAGACAGAAGAGATGGTAACATGTATAGTATACAACGTCTAGCTGACGGTAATTGCTGGATGCTCGATAATCTGAGCCTCGATTTGGTCGAGACGGATATTGCCATTTTGCGTGGCAATACTAATGCCTCCGATTTGGCATTGAGTTACCTCAAAGGCGAATCAAAACGCGACATCGAAGCAGAGCCTAACGGGAACTACGCCACAACTGGTGTTGCCTACTGGACGACTAAAAGCAACAATCTCAATTCATCCCCGCTTATTTCGACGAGCGGTAATTGCTATTCTGTTGACGCTTGCGCCAATTATCCGTCCGAAAAAGCTTGGAATAAAAATTCGATTATTACTTCTTATGGTATCGGCTCTGGCGCAATAGGTGTCTACTATAACTTTTGCGCAGCAAGTGCCGGTTCTTATTGCTATTGTGATGGTGACAATGAATGCATTTCGAAGGGTGATGCCAGCGAAGATATTTGCCCATCTGGCTGGAGAATGCCCACTGGCGGAGCAAACACTGTTGCAATCGACGGCAAGGGCGAGCTTTCGGCTTTACTTGCAGCCTACAACGGTAATCAGACAGCAATAGATCCGGGGAGTTTCCAATATAATCTCTCTACCCCATTTTCTGGATTTATTGCCTTAGGCACGGCTTGTGCTCAGGGCAATCATGACTCACTTTGGTCATCAACGAGATATACAAACACGAATATGTACTACGCTAGAGTCCATTCTGTTAGCGCGTTTATTCAGGTTAATGATGGTCGCTACTATGGTAACTCCGTAAGATGTCTGCTTCGGTAGTTTGCGATTTAGTAACATATTACCATAAAAGAATGCCCAGGATTTATTTCTAAATCGTTGTATTTCAGAAATATGTGCTATAATAGTTCTAGAACAAAGCAACCGTTCTAGTTTATTAAATAGACAAGGTCTAGCGCTCTCATTTATAATTTGATTGTAGACAGGATTCGGCACTGTAGGACGTGTCGGCTTATTTGCAATCACCGTAAAGTGAGAGCGTGTAGGCTAGAACGGTTGCACCTACGGTGCCGAATTTTGTATTTGGCTCAGTAGTATAGCAACAGGAGCCGCAATGAAATTCATGCACACAATTTCTCGTAAAACAGCGTCTTTCATCAGATTTTTATTATCGTTCGTAGCGTCTTTTCTGACAGATTTGAATAATGATTCCGCGATTATCGATTTTAATTCGCAGAGCGCCACGGTAACCGTGGACACAAACAATTCAATTAGCTATACCCCCACAATGTCGTCAAACAGCACCTCACTTATGCAAAACGACGACACAAAAACTATTCCTACGCTATCTCCGCTCGATGGCGGATATAGTGAAAACGATTTGACAGCAAATCGGTGGGGGTATAGATTAATGAGACCAGTATTTTCTTTTCGTATTTACGCTATTTGACCAGAAGCACGTTACTTTACGGCGTGGTGGGTTGAAAAATAATTACACCTGTGGTAGTGTTGCGACTATTATGAATATTTTTAGATTTTTCCAAACAGTACTACCAAAGACTTCTCGTGTTAAAAGATATAGAAGAAAGCGATTTCGTATTTGGGCTCGCAAAAAAGTCGAACTTGAATTCAATGGAAGACAAACAAACTTTCATGAGGGTGAAATATATTGGGCTGGTATCGGTCAGAATATTGGCTCGGAAATCTACGGAAAAGGAGATGGATTTGCGCGTCCAGTTTTGATATATCGGAAACTTGGAAAATATAACTTTCTTGCTATTCCGCTTACGTCGAAGGAGCATGTGGGGACGTGGTATATATCCTTTTATCACCGCGGAAGGAAAGAAACGGCGGTTTTGTCTCAAATTAGAGTGTTAAGCCCAAAAAGACTTTACCGCAAAATGGGACAAATCGACAATGCGGATTACATAAAAATCCGCAAGGCTTTTCGAAAACTCTATTAAAAAATGCCCCCAGTTGCCTGGGGTAGGTCGGGAAAATCCCGAATATATTATTATTGTAGCATAGATTACTCCAAAGTCAACCCCTCAATTATTAGTTTTGCAAGATTTTGGCGATGCGGGCGCGGAGTTTGTTTTCTTCGGGGGCGCCGGCGAGAGTATCAGTGCCGACACGGAGCAGTCCAAGCGCGGTAGCAAACGAATGGTCGAGAGCGAAATTTTCTTCGTATTTAAGATTTGGTAATTCGGTGACGTCGATTAAATGAATAATTGGACGGCGCGAAAACGGTAAATTCGTATACCAATCAGAAATTGCCAGTTGTTCTTGGAGCAGCGACAATCCGGCTCCACCGCCACATAGCATAATGTTGCGCGGCAAACTACCAAGGGAATCAAATTCTTCAAGTGCGACTTCCACGCCGGTCAACCAGACACTGAGATTACGAGAGAGCGCAGTCTCTACTCTGGCTTTCAGACGATCGTCTAGTTTGCCAGAGTCATAATCTAGTTTGTATTGCTCGGCAGTGTCAAAATCCACTCCGAGCGCTTCTTCGATTTGATGCGTGAAGCTACGTCCGCCGATAGAAAACATCTTGGTGCCTTCGACGCCGCCATCCTCGATTACTGCAATATCTGTAGTGCCGCCACCAATATCCATAACAATACCAGAATAATTAGAATCCAAATCGTCACCCAGACAGGCACGGCAAACTGCGAATGGCTCCACTGCGACAGTAAGCAAATCCAGGTTGAGCTCCGCGCAAACCTTCTCGATGGCGGCGATATGAATCATCGGGGCGAAAGCCGTATAAAACTGAATAACAATATCTGAGCCTTTGAATCCAATTGGATTGCTAATCTTGTAACCATCGATGGTGAGGGAAACAATCGCGGAATTAATCAATGTGACTTCGACATTTTCGTTACCGGTCTCTAGAGCAACACTCTTCTTGGCATACTCGCCGGATTTTTGTTGAACTTTTTTGATAATTTCATTCATTTCTTCGTTTGTAATGGGCTTGTTTGGCTCTTTGCGAGTATAACGAACCGTGGAAGTACTACCTTTGACTAGCTCGCCAGCTACGCCAACCACCGTAGTTTCTGCGTGCTCGCCAGTCTGCTTCTCGACTGCGAGCAAGGCTTCTTCGCAAGTACCGACGACGGCTGGAATATCTGCAATCGCGCCAGCGTACATGCTGCCTTCGCGTTGCTTTGCCTTGCCAATGCCAAGCACCTCAATATCACCGTGCTTGCCCTGCTTTGCAAGAACGGCTTTGACGAATTCTGTACCAATATCTAATCCAAGAATCGTGCTCATGGTTTTATTATAACATATTTTCCAGGTTTTAGACCGGAGAGCTCATATTTGCCAAATTGAGTGCGGTGGAGCATAGTGACTCTGTATCCGAGGGCAGCAAATGTGCGACGGATTTGACGGTTGCGGCCCTCGGAAAGAGCCACTTGATATAAAGGATAAGAATCATTTTTCCCGAGGCCGCGTCGCTCGCTCCCGTCGCCACGGGGCTCGCGCGCTAATTCTCGCGCTGCCGCGCTCCGAAATGCCTCGGAAAAAAGATTCTTATCCTGTTTTACCACCGTGAACTTGCTGGGGCCGTCGTCGAGCATTATGCCGTAGTCGGAAATCATTTGCTGATGCAATGGCTCTAGCGGATGATCGAGTTCTACTTCGTAGATTTTTTCTTTGTGAAATTTTGGGTGAGTCATCTGGAAGGCAAAATCACCATCATTGGTCAGCAGAATAAGGCCAGAGGAATCTTTATCCAAACGACCAACGGTTTTTAGCTTCTGGAATTCTGGCGGGAGAAGCTCATATAGCGTCGGCGCAGCGCCTTGGGCGCGACGAGAACAAACATATCCAACTGGTTTATTAAAAGCGATATAAGTATATTCCGTTTCAAACGGAACTATATTTTTATTATAGCATACTTTACTGGTTTTGTCAATTCTAGCACCGAGAACAGCTGTCTTGCCATCCACTGTGACTTTGCCAGCCGCAATTGCGTCGTCCGCTTCGCGACGAGAGAGGCCGAGGCGTGCGGCCAAGAACTTATTAAGCCTGAGCTGTTCCATTGTAGCCCTGTGAGCCGAGCCCGTTCTGTACTTCGAAAATCTGCCCAGTGGCCGGGGAATCATTGGAAACCGTCGCTGGTGCGACCTGCTGTGGTGCCGCGGCGACACCTGGTGCAACTGGGGCAGTAGCAGGGGCTGCTTGCGCTGGAGCCTGGCCAGCAGCTGCTTGCGCTGGAGCAGTACGGTCTCCTAGTTCTTCATGAATTGCATTCACGACGTCTTCGATGCCAACCTGCGATTTCACTAAATAGCGATTGGCTCCGAGCCTTTCGCCACGTGCACGTTGATCGTCGCCAGAAAGCGCCGTCATCATAATTACCTTGATGTTGGCAGTCTCTGGTGTGGTGCGAAGAATGTCTAGCATGTCGAAACCAGAAATTTTTGGCATCATGACATCGGAAAGGATTAAGTCCGGCTTTTCGCGGACTGCTACGGCAAGGGCTTCTTCACCGTCACCGGCCGAAACTACTTCATAACCGTCGGCTGCAATACGAATACTATATATCTCGCGGAGTGCCGCGTCATCTTCTACTACCATTACTTTCATTGGGGAATTCCTCCGTTTATATTATTATTGATGATATTTTGATTACTTGGTATTGGTTGAACAAGTGGCTGAGCTGGCGGTGTGGGCGGTGCGGGTGATTGAACTGGTGGAGCGGGTGGAGTCGGCTGAATGGGCGGTGTGGTGGCGGGCACCGGCGGGGCTGCCGGATTGGAAACGACGGGCTGAACGGGCTGAACAGGCTGAATAGGCTGAGCGGTGGGTTGTGGGGCAGGCTGTGGGGTAGGTGCAGCAGACGTCTGATTAATCATCTCTGCATTGCGTACGGCAATCATGCGTTTTTCGTATTCCTCGCCAGAAATGCGTGGCAAAGAAACGTAGAAGGTAGAGCCATCGCCAAAGGCAGATTCTGCCCAAACGCGACCACCCATGGCCTCTACACGCTGCTTGACAAGATAGAGCCCGAGTCCAGTACCGCCAACTTCGCGAGTATCAGAGTTGTCGGAACGGTAGAATTTTTGGAAAATATGTTGAAGGTCGTCAGAAGAGATGCCGACTCCGGTATCTGTAACATTAATTAATGCACGATCACCATCGCCAAGAACTCCCACATAGACAGAACCACCGGATGGAGTATATTTAATGGCATTGTCGAGCAGGTTGTCCATTATCTCACGCAGGAATCCAATATCTACAAAGCCATAGATTACCTGGTCTAGACGACGCGGGTCGCTATCGAATTCTGATTCTTTAGTGCCAAAACGAAAATTGAGCCCGGCTTCTTTCATACGTGTAATATAATCGTCGGCAATCTTTTTGACTTCGCCAGTCATTTCTACTGGGACAAATTGCGGACGGATGCGACCGTCATCCAGCTTTGTAACATCTAGCAAGTCGTGAAAGAGCCTGCCGAGATGCTGCGAGGCCGCATGGGCGGACTCTAGATAGCCACGGGCGCGTTCATCAATTGTGGCAGTCTGCGGATTGAGCGCCAGGGAAAGGTAGCCGTCGATTGTGGCGACCGGAGTGCGCATTTCGTGTGAAGCCGTAGAAATAAATTCGGTCTGTTCGCCTTCTTCGGCGAGTTCTTTGGCGATATTACGGAAAGTAATAATTCGTTTGTCGCCCTGAACTGGTAGAACTGAAATAGCAATTGGAATGCGCTTGGCGCTGGGACCAGAAATCAAGCAACAGGCGTATTTGTCTAAAGCCTGACCAGTCTTCATTGCGATAGTGAGAGGATTCTCCGCTTCGGAAAGTTCGCGACCTTCTTTAGTCTCGATCTTTACCAGCAAGCCGTAGTCTAGGCTAATTGCATTTTCGGCCGAACCGCAATCCAGCATAATTACGGCTGCAGGATTGACGTATTGGATAATTCCGAGCTTGTCGGTCAATATCACACCATCATGAATGGTGCGTAGCGCTAGCTCGGCATAGTTTTCTTGTGCCGGAGCCTTAGCGGGAGCTGTTGATGTTTGTCGTTTGAAAAAGCTCATTCTAATACTAATTTTAACACAAGCTTCACAAAATGTGGTATATTTTAAGTATGAATAAAGACGTCATTTATATTGAACCAGAGGATGATATTACCGATATCATTGCCAAAATCGAAAATTCAAAAGAAAAAATCGTCGCCTTAGTTCCGCCAAAGAAATCTGGAGTTTTGCGTAGTATTGTAAATATCAAGTTGATTGCTAAGTCGGGAGCCGCTGTCGGCAAAAACGTCGTCCTGGTAACGACCGATCCGTCGGTAGTCAAGCTTGCTGCTACTGCAAAATTGCCAGTCACGAAGAATTTACAGTCTGCGCCTACGGTGCCTAGTGATGAAATTGTTGATGAAGAAGTCACTAAAGCTGATGTCGTAGTGGCGGAAGAAACTGACGATGGCGAGGAAGTCGTAGAAACAAAAGAAATCGAAGAAGAGTCTGAGGAAACCGATGAGGCGTCAGACGACGAGACGGTCGACAACGATTCCGAAAAAGACATTGATACTAAAGAAGATGCCGAGACAGATGAAAAAGATGAACCGACAGAAGATGACGCAAAGAAAGACAAGAAAAAGGCCGTCAAAGGAAAACTAGCGAACAGCAAGAACAAAGTGCTTCGCTGGATTGGTGAGCACAAAAAAATCGCGATTGCGGGTGCAATAGGATTGGTCTTACTAATTATAGTTGGAATTTGGGCTTTTGCGATTGCACCAGCCGTCACTTTGACGATTGGACTCAGAACGACTTCGGCGAATTTCTCCGAAAACGTTACGTTTACAGACAAAGCAGAAGAAGAGAATGCATCCGAAGGCAAGTTTTACCTAACCGAGAAAAAGATTGAGAGTAAGGCCGAAAAAGAGTTCGAAGCGACAGGCAAGAAAGATATCGGTGAGCACGCCAGCGGACAGATTGCGGTCACAGCATATCTCCGTTCTGGCTCAATAGTAGTCCCGGCGGGCACAATTTTCACCTACAAAGGCTTGGCATACTCTTCAGCTGCAGCAATCACGCTAGCCTATGACGGCTCGGACGATACTGTTTGTCTGAACAAAGGTGACACAGCGAGCCTTGTCAAGAATGGGTGTATGGTGTCTGGCAGGACAGACATTGTCGCAGTAGAGCCGGGTGAGAAATACAACGTAGAAAAATCCGAAACTGGCTGGAGCGTAGGGCTAGATGTCACTGCCTATGCCTATACTGCAATGACGGGTGGTACATCTAATGTTATCACGGTAGTACAGCAATCAGATATTGATGCGGTCGCTAAGGAGATTGAGACTTCGAGTGGTTCCGACAACAAGACAAAGCTATACGATACTATTGATACCGACACTAACATCATTATCGATAGCAGCTTCAAACAACACGTCGGCGACGTGGTGTCTACTCCTGCTGTTGGCGAGGAGGTAAAGGAAGGCACCAAACCAAAAGTGAGCATCACCACTACGGATTCTGTTTATATCATTGACAAGACCAAGGTGGAGGAGTTTATTTCTGAAAAGGCCAAGTTGGCGGACAATTTTAAGATTTATTCGATGAATGATCCATTTGTGGAGAATTTCTTGAAGGCCGAATCTGGATACACTGGCAAGCTAAAGACTTCGTATACTTCCGGTCCAAAGGTGACAGAGAACGAAATCGTAGAAATCGTCAAAGGCAAGGGCCTCGGCGTAGCGCAGCACGACCTCAAAGATATTGACGGAATAGGCACTATTAGGATTGATACTTCATTCCCGTGGGTGATGTCAGTCCCAAATAATCCAGACAAGATTACGGTGATTTTGGAAGTAGCCGAAAATAAATAGTGTGGGAGTAAAAGATGCGAATAATTGGCCTAGATGTAGGTGAAAAACGAATTGGTGTTGCGAAAGCAGATTCTGATACCAGGATTGCAATTCCGGTGGGATTCATTCTGGTTGATGGCAATGAGTGGCAGGAAATCGCCCGAATTGCCAGAATGAATAACACGGATTGGTTTGTGCTCGGTTTGCCACGTAGTAATGATGGTAATGAAACGGCGCAAAGTATGTACGTACGAAACTTCGCCAAGACCATGGTCGAGAAAATCCCGAATGCCAAAATTCGCCTTCAGGACGAATCGCTGACTTCAGTTGAAGCAGAATACCGTCTGAAGCAACGTAAGAAAAAATACGAAAAGGGCGAAATTGACGCCGAAGCCGCTTCGATTATTCTGCAGGATTTCTTGGAGAGCTTTAAGCCAGCAGAGATGAATGTCGAAGGAGGCGCGTCTGTTTCTTCCGCAAATACAGAGATGAGCACGGTGCAGCAAGTTGCCCAAAATGCTGCAAGTATCGCCAAGAAAGAAGTTGACAAAGCCACTCTAGAGGTGAAGAAGGCGAAGGTAAAGACCAAGAAGGCGTTGGCGTGGTTCGTGGTACCGCCGATAGTAATAGTAATCATCTTGCTGGGTATTACTGCAGTTTTGAAATACCGTGACCATGTTCGTGCCGAACGCGAGGCAGAGTACGCTCGCCAAGAAGCGGAGATGAAGGCGGAGACTTTTGACTTTACAATCCTGCCTGGCGAAACGATTTTTGACGTCAAAGAGAAGCTGATAAAAAAGGGCTATACTCCAGAAGAAGTCGAGGCTGGGTTCAACGCAGAATATGATTTTGATTTCCTAAAAGAGCGCCCAGAAGGTGCGAGCTTAGAGGGATATTTGTATCCAGAAACGCATAATTATTATGCTGATGCTACTGTACAGGATATACTTACTAAGTATCTAGAAGGGATGCAGACGGCAATACAAGACAACAATTTGGTAGAGCGGTTCGGCGCACAGGGCCTAAATCTATTCGAAGGAATCACCTTGGCGTCGGTAGTACAAAAGGAGGCTGTACCAGGCGAGCAAGGAACAGTGTCACAAGTATTCTTGTCTAGACTCAAACTGGGATGGAAAATGGGGAGTGACGTAACGGTATCTTATGCCCTAGACGTAGTGGATCCGGAGCGTGAGACATACAAAGACAATTCTGCGGCACTCAAGATAGATTCTTGTTATAACACCAGATTGTATACTGGTTTGCCGTGCGGCCCAATCTCTAATCCGAGCCTTTCTTCTCTGATATCAGTAGCTGAGCCGACCAATACTTCTTATCTCTATTTCTTGACAGGAGACGACGGAATGATGTATTATAGTTATACAGAGTATGAGCACAATCAAAATGCGATTTTGCATTGTCAAGAACTCTGTAACATTTCATTATGACAAAGAAAAATAGCAAAATTCGTTTTCGCAATTGGAAAAAAGTTTTGCCTTATGCTATTACTGCTGTAATCACTATCGCCGTGGCTGCGGTGGGTTCTTTCTCGAAGAAGAATGCCGGAACTACACTGAGTCTCGATGCTTTTGCACGAAGTGATTACAAGATTTCTGTCGACCAGCTATCAGAGTTGTATGTAGTCGCGGATGTTTCTGATGCGCTAAATCTTGCCAGCGCGTCCGACGTGGCGTCCAACTTTGTGGTGACCACCTCTATGTATGATGCGGGGCAGACTTCTACCGGCAAATTAGAGAAGCCTTCGATTACCAATATCGCCGTATCTCGCGGCGTAATCGAATATGTAGTGAAGGAAGGCGACTCAATGGAATCTATTGCCGCTGCTCGTGGCCTCACCACGGACCAGATTCGTTGGTCCAACAAACTAAAAACCACAGATATTTCGGTGGGCGATACGCTGTATCTGCCAAGCAAGGCCGGAATTGTCTATACGGTCAAAGATGGCGATACCTTGGATTCTATTGCATCCACATATGGCTCGAACGTTGCAGAGATTACTACCTTGAACGACCTCGAGGTATCTGGTATTTCTGAAGGGATGCGTATTGTAATTGCTGGCGGCGAATTGCCAGAGACAGAACGTCCAGAATATGTTCCACCTGCCCCACGCTACACTAATTACTATTATTCGTACCTTGGTAGCACTTCGGAGCGTCAAGACATTACAGTGCTTGGTTATTTCTACGGACTCGGTGGACCATACGGGGCCGGTCAGTGTACACAATGGGCTTGGAGCAAACGCCAGGATCTACCATCTACGCTTGGTAACGCCAACACTTGGGCAGCACGCGCTGCTGCAGCTGGCTACACTGTTAGCCGTCAACCGGTAGCTGGTGCAGTATTCCAAACGTCGTCTGGATGGTATGGTCACGTAGGTTATGTGGAAGCAGTTAACGGTGATGGTTCTATCCTGGTGTCGGAAATGAACTACAACTACCGTCCGTACATGGTGATTCAGTCCACCATCCCAGCCAGCGCAGTGGGCAGCTTTAACTATATTTGGCCATAAACATTTTCTAGAAATAAGCATTTTTCGCCGCGAACTATCGAGAGGCGAAAAAATATGTTATAATAATATTATGTTTAGTGATACTGCGAAAGTTAGTTTGAAGGCTGGTGACGGCGGTAACGGTGCTGTGTCTTTTCGTCGCGAAATTTACATCCCAAAGGGTGGACCAGATGGCGGCGACGGAGGCAAGGGTGGCGATATAATTTTTAAAGCCGACAAAGACACCAATACTTTGATAGACTTTCGTTTTACGCCGATTCTGACCGCCGAAAACGGTAAAAATGGCTCCGGCACGCGCTCAGCCGGTCGCAGTGGCAAAGATTTGATTGTAGAAGTGCCCATCGGGACTATCGTAAAGCGCGATGGCGAAGTTTTGGCGGATTTAACTTACGACGGACAAGAGGCTATCATCGCGAAGGGCGGCGAAGGTGGATTTGGTAATGCACATTTTAAAAGTTCTACACGTCAGGCACCAATTATCGCTGAAGTAGGCGAGCCTGGTGAAGAATTCGAAGCCGAAATCGAATTAAAATTACTCGCAGACGTAGGCCTGGTGGGGTTACCGAATGCCGGTAAGTCTACCTTCTTGTCTGTAGTATCTAATGCGCGTCCAGAAATCGCAGATTATCCTTTTACCACCTTGACGCCGCAACTCGGCGTAGCAACGATTGACGAAAAAGATATTCTAATAGCAGATATTCCTGGATTAATCGAAGGGGCTTCGGAAGGGAAGGGCCTTGGGCATGATTTTTTGCGACACGTAGATAGAACTGCCGTTTTGCTACACTTGATTGATGTATATAACAATGATGCTGGCGAAGCGTACCGCACAATACGTGGAGAGCTAGATAAGTATTCCGATCTTCGTGACCGCCCAGAAGTAGTTGCGCTAACAAAATGTGAAGGCGTAGACCAAGATATTATTAATATGCAAATGGCTTCTATACTTGCAGTGAATCCAGATGCTAAGATTTATGCGATTTCTAGCGCTGCACATACTGGAATCAAAGAACTCTTACGTGAACTGCGGCAGATAATTTCTGCTCGCGCTTCGCTGCACGCCGGGCAAATTTCTCGAAGCCTCGCCGGGCCTGCGCCCGGTGCTGTCCGGTACTCGGCTCGGGAGGCTTCTCGAAATTCGCTCGGGTTTGCTCAAAGCGAGCAAAAATTACCTTCCGCAGATTCAAATGAGGATTTCGAGCATCCAAGAGAAGCAGAATCCGCCTGGCGTGAGGCGAACCGCGAGCATAGCAGGCATGATTCAATTCCCACTATTTCTCTCAGTCCGAAAGAGACGAAGACGACCTGGAAAGTGGACAAGGTCGAAGACGAAGAAGGGAACATTAAGTTTGTGGTAACTGGCGAAAAAATTGAAAAATTCGCTCGACGTACAGATATGAATAATTACGCTAGTATTAACCGTTTACGTGACATCATGAAGAAACTTGGCATTCGCGCGGAGTTAACTTCGCAAGGGGCTGAGCCAGATTCGATTATTTCGATCGCCGGAAAAGAGTTCACCCTAGTCGAAGACTGGTAAACGTTTACTTGTGGAAAACATTATTACAAAAAAGTCAAAATTTCGCTTGACAACGTCTCGCTTATGCTTTATTATAAAAATAAGCTGGTACGCTTCACAGGGGTTCCACTGATTAGTTAGTGGAGTGTGGAGACTTACATTAATAATCAAAAACAAACAGAGGATTAAAACAAACCAATGTGCCCCAAAGGGTGGGCGCGCATCAGCGCGGAACCGGTCGCAAGGCCGGTTCTTTTTGTTATGCTTGATTTTTTATGTGTTTTGTGGTATAATTAGGGGATAGGAGGGTTGCACTTTATATGAGTAATTATGGTATTTTCTCGTCTAGAGGTATGTCTCTAGACATCATCAGGAGAGTCGGCAATAACCACAAAGGACGGTGTGCCGAAAATTGGTCCGTATGCAAGGAAACGGACGGTACCTGGAGCGTCAGGTGCTGCGGCGATGTCGTGGCGGTCTTTACGACCGAGAACGCCGCCAAGGCGTATTATCGCAGCATGACTTCTCTGTAAACCGTAATCAACCACGCGAAGATTCATCTTCGTATTTTAAACCCCGCGGAGCCTCGGCTCCGCTTTTTCATTTTGACAGAATTTAAAAATATGGTAGAATAATAAATATGATTAAGTTTACGATTATTACACTTTTTCCAGAGGCTTTGGAGCCATATCTCAAGACTTCGATGATGTGGAAGGCGACCGAAAAGGGCCTGGCGGAGTTTAATTTTGTAAACTTGCGTGAATTTGGACTAGGACCGCATCGCAGTGTGGATGACACGCCATACGGTGGTGGTGACGGAATGCTGCTAAGGTGCGAGCCGGTCTTCAATGCAATTGAATCTGTAAAAGCCAAAGATCCGACAGCTAAAGTTATCCTGCCAACACCGGTCGGGAAGATTTGGAATCAAGAGATGGCGCGAGAGTTGCAACAGGGGAATCTGACGAGCATTGAGCGAGCCCAAGCGGAATCTGAATCGCCTACCGAGCCGAGTACCGGACAGCACCGGGCGCAGGCCCGGCTAGGCGATGAAGATTCCGCCTGGCGCGAGGCGAACCGCTCGTCAGATTCCCCTGTTGTAACTCCCCACTACATCATCTTGTGCCCGCACTACGAGGGGTATGACGAGAGGATTCTTTCGATTGTGGATTACAAGATTTCGCTTGGCAAGTATGTCTTGACGGGCGGGGAACTGCCGGCATTGATTATCATTGATTCGGTCGTAAGATTAATTCCTGGCGTACTGGGAGGCGAGCAATCAGCGATAATTGAATCTTTTTCCGATGGAGATAATCTAGAATATCCACAGTATACGAAGCCGTATGATTTTCGTGGCATGAAAGTGCCAGATATACTGTTATCTGGTAACCATGGCGAAATAGACAAATGGCGAAAAGAGCATAGCGGCAAAGCGTGATATAATTAATCTATATGTTATCGTCACCCGTGGAGGAAATTAAAGGTATTGGCCCGAAAACGGCTGAGATTTTGAAGAAGGCCGGGATCAAAACTGTTAGAGATTTTTTTTACAACCTGCCAAGAGATTATGAAAACTTTGAAGCGCCCACGTCGATAGCCGCAACTCGTCCTGGCAAAATTGTAGTAAAAGGCAAGATAGATAGTCTGTCCACGCGCCGAGCCAAGCGCCGCAATCTGTCGATTACGGAAGGTGTAGTGCGAGACAATACTGGTGCAATTAAAGTAGTTTGGTTCAACCAGAGTTATCGCGTAAGGCAATTTTCGCCAGACAAGGACTATTATTTTAAGGGTACGTATGAACTGAAAAATGGCCGTTTCCAATTAACTTCTCCCTCTGCGGCACTAGTCAGCGATGTGGAAGTTGGTGGTGGAATTAGTCCCGTATACGTAGCGCACGGTGGACTAAAATCTAATGATTTCCGAAGATTAATCAACGGAGCTAGGGACAAGTTTGCCGGAATACCGGATTTGCTGCCAACTGTGCAGAGCGGAGTACGAAAAAACTCATTGTTCAAAGCACATTTTCCGAGCTCCGAGCAGGATATCACGAATGCTCGGCAATATCTAGCATATGAAGAGCTTTTTGAGCTACTTCTCGCATCAAGGCTTAATCGCCGCGAAAACGAGAAGCTAAATGCAGTCCAGGTGGCGTTTACTGCTCCCAAAATCCGAGAATTCGTAAACAAACTCCCTTTCAAACTAACCAATGCACAGAGAAGAGCTGCTTGGGATATTTACCAGGATATGGAAAAGAAAACGCCGATGAATAGGTTATTGCAGGGAGATGTTGGTTCTGGTAAAACTATGGTGGCAGCGATGGCGGCCTACGAGGCTGTACTCGGGGGATTGCAGGTAGCACTTCTGGCGCCAACAGCCATTTTGGCTGAACAACATTACGAGGGAATTGGCCCGCTGCTCGGTAAATTTGGCATAAGAACGGCGCTTCTAACCGGTGCAACCAAGAAAAAACCAGAGCTCAAAAAACAGATTCGTTCTGGCGAGGTGGATCTCGTGATAGGTACCCATGCACTACTAACGGACGACACAGAATTTGACAATCTGGGGCTGGTGATTATTGATGAACAGCATCGCTTCGGTGTAGAACAGAGACAGAAGTTAATGCTGAAATCTCCATCTGGACTGGCGCCACATTTACTCGCGATGACAGCCACACCGATTCCTAGGTCCTTGCAACTGACGATTTTCGGAGACCTAGATGTTTCGGTCCTCGACGAAATGCCGGCAGGGCGCCAACCCGTCACCACCAAAATTACCGCAGAAATCGATTCAAAAGAGAAATTATATCCAGCAATGACGGCAATCATGAACAGGGCGCCCGATGCGAAGAAGCATGGCGACAAGGCGCGCGGCCAACAGATTTACTGGATTTGCAAAGCAATTGACGACACAAGTGCGACCGCCCCTAATAGAGGTGGGTCTGGCAAGAGCGGTGACGTATCCGCTCCACAAAGTGAGGTTACTTCCGTCAAAAAACGCACCAAACGGTTACGTGAAGTGTTCCCAGATAAAAAAGTCGAGTTTCTTCACGGCAAGATGAAGCCCGCCGAGAAAGATGCCATCATGGGGGCGTTTGCGAGTGGCGAGATTGATATTTTGGTATCTACTACTGTGGTAGAAGTCGGCGTAGATGTGCCAAATGCGACTTTAATCGTAATCGAAAACGCCGAGAGCTACGGTCTAGCGCAGCTCCATCAGCTGAGAGGCCGCGTGGGGCGCGGAGTGTCGGAATCTTTCTGCTACTTGCTTACTAGTGGAGACGAGAGGCCATCACGGAGGCTTCGCGAACTCGAAAAGTCTAACGATGGTTTTTATCTGGCGGAAGTGGATTTGAAGCTACGTGGTCCGGGCGAGATTTATGGTGCTTTGCAACATGGCGCGCTAGACCTTAGAATCGCTTCGCTCACAGACACCAAGCTGATTGCTAGAGCACAGCGAGACGTGGAAAAATTCTTAGGGCTAGGGGACGGAATGGCAAAATATGAGGAACTGATGTCTGGAATAAAGAAATACCAACAAATAACAACACTAAATTAGGAGCAAATGATGGACAAGAGCGTACGCATAACGGGCGGTGAATACAGAGGACAAAAAATAGCCACCCCAGGAGACGGCACCCACCCAATGGGGGAAAGAGAAAGACTAGCGCTATTTAATATGCTGACCAACCAAATAGCTGGAGCGTCGGTGCTGGATCTCTATGCTGGTGGCGGTACGCTAGGGCTAGAGGCTATTTCTAGAGGCGCAAAAAAAGTAATTTTTGTCGAGAAAAATCACAAAGCCGCCTCAATACTACGCGAGAATATCGCTAAACTTGGCGCCGATGAGCTATGTACAGTGGTGGCAGAAGACGTCGGGGCATATATCGGCACTACTAATCAAGAATTCGATATCGTATTCGCCGATCCGCCGTACGACAAGTATGAGAGCGTATTTACCTCTGATTTGGCCGGTCTAGTAGGGGACGATGGAATACTGATGCTGTCGCACCCAGGTGATGCACCACTACTCCCCGGGCTATCTCTCTTGAAAACACGTCAATACGCCGGGGCCCATTTGTCTTTCTACCAAAAAGATGTTTAAATTAAATATAAGCTTGATTTTTTAGCAAAAGTGTGATATAATGAGATTATAAGGAGTTTATTATGTATACTGATGAAGAAAAAAGAGAGCGTCGTAAGATTATCTTTGCAGCTACAGCCGTAGTGGCAGTGATACTCATTTTGATTGTTTCGATTGTGGTTGTGGCGGCCAACAAGACTAGTAAAAATGTTGGCGGCGACAACAATACGCAGATTGCTTTAGATGAGAGCAAGGACACGAGCAAGAACGAGAGTTCAAGTTCTAACTCCAAGAGTGAAGTTGTAGCTACAACTGACTTCAATAAGTCTTCGCAGTCTAATTCTAATTTGAGCAATAAAACCGCAACAACCACCACCAAGACGACTACTGCCAAATCCGATCTTCCAGATACTGGTCCTGAAGAGATTTTGCCAATCGCTTTGATGGCCGGTGCATTGGTAGCGTATCTTGGTTCGAGCGTTCTCGCCAAAAGAGATGCTTAATTAAAAGAACCTGAAAGCGAAACGAAAGTTTCGCTTTTTTGGTCTAGATGTGTTATAATTGTGGAAGATTCCGCGGACTGTTGACCATACAGGGCAACGATGCGATGAATTTTATAAGTTGACTAGCCCGAGTGGTGAAATTGGTATACACGTATGCCTTAGGAGCATATGCCATTTGGTGTGCAGGTTCAAGTCCTGTCTCGGGCACCACGAACATCTTAGCGCTTTGGCGCTTTTTTGATGTAAAAAATACAACTTTTTTACCAGCCTCTAGAACTCCATTTTTCGGCAATAACCACTGGCGTAAAATTATACGGTGTAGCGAAACGCTCAGATGAAGAAAAGTAATGTTACTTTTGAATTATTTGTTATAATAAGGTAAAGGAGAGCCAAATGGAATTTGTCAGACTAAAGTATGCCAACAATAAGTTAATCAATGCTAATTTAAAGGAGCATCGCGAAATTATCGATGAATACGTACGCAAGCGTGGATATACTTATTTGGGTTTTATTCCGGTGCTCTTTGGGCCAAATGGCAAAATGCTAGAGCTGGATTTAATTTTTAAGAAAAATATTCCACCGCACCGTCCGCAAGTCGTAGAACAAAAACCTGCAACTATAGCCGCGGCTACGCCAAAACCGGAAGAGAAATCCGAACCAGTAATACAATGAATTTTGTAACATTTCAAGACTTGTATTAGACAAAGCGCTCATGCTATAATTTAACGTAGGATGGGTAGAATTGCGAGGTATTTGAATCAATTGACTGTCGGTAACGTCTTCGACGCGCCAGAGATTTTGGAAGCATATTCCACAGATCGTTCTGCGCTCAAGATCAAGCCGAAGTATGTAGCTTTACCAGAAACGACCGATGACATACGTAAGATAATGCGATTCTGCTACCAATTGGCTTCTAGAAATCTCAAAATCCCAATTGCAGTGCGTGGCTCGGGATTAGATGAACTCGGTGGCGACCTTACAAATGGACTCGTGATTTCTACTGAAAAATTGAATCGTTTACTAGAATCGGATAAACGCGAGAGATTAGTGCGCGTGCAGGCTGGTATTACTTTGAAAGAGTTGAATACGGCCTTATCAATAAATGGTCTGACTATTCCGATTGGTGGGCATGAAATGGAGACAATTGGTGGGTTAATATCCAATTGTCCTAGCGACGACTATTCCGCGAAATACGGCGGTATATATAATTACGTTGAGAGAATCGAGGTAGTATTGCCGAACGGCGATATACTTCAGACTTCACGTCAGAGCAAGCATGCGATTGCCAAAAGAAAGAAAGACAAGCGATTTGAAAGCGAGATTTATCGCAAACTATCAAAACTCGCTCGTGGTAATTCTGAACTCGTAAAGCAAATTCGCAAGGAAACCAGCGGATTAGCGGGCTATCCCAATGTTGCGCGGTCCGAACGAAAAGGCTCGATAGATTTAATGCCGTTATTCTTCGGTGCCGAGGGAACGCTTGGTGTAATTACTGAAGTAATTCTGCGCGCAGTGCCGATTCGCAAGACTCCAAAGCGAGTAGTCGCGACGTTTGAAGATTTCATGATGGCACAGAAGTTCTTGGAGTATGTGAAGAGCCTGAAGCCTCGTGAACAGAATATTTATGACATTGATATTATCAGGACCGCCGAAGAAACTGGCAAAAGACTCAGCGACATTACGAGAAAGATGGATAGAGGCTTTGTAGTATATGCTACATTCGATGAAAAGAGCAATTCTTGCCTCCGCAAAGTTGCAAGCGTTCGCAAGCTATTGCCAAAAACCTCGCAGCTAATAATCGAATCGCCAAAGACAGCCACGGCGCTGAACGAGTTCGATAACTCGCTAATTAGCTTCTTGAACTGCGCACGGTCTGGCGAACGCATTCCAATTCTAACGGATTTTTATGTGCCAGCAAAGAACATGTTGAGATTTATGGACGACTTAAAAGTAATCGAGTCTTCTTTGAAACTAGATTTGGCACTGTTTGGCTCGTATTCAGCCTCAAATTACAGTCTGCGACCGAAGTTCAATCTTGATGATAAGGATTATCGAAAGAAGGCGATTGCTTTCCTGCGTACTGGCGCTTTCGTGATTCAACGTCAGGGAGGTTCGCTTACTGGCGGTTCACCGGAAGGTTATTTAAAGGCTATTGTCACAAATGCAGATTTCGCTGAAGCGGAATATGAATTATATCTGCAGATTAAGGCAATTTTTGATAAATACAATATGCTTAATCCGACGGCAAAATTGGGTGCTACACCACAATTTACGATCTCGCATCTTCGGACTACGAGTTCTGCCAAAATTATGGTATAATATACTAAATTATAGGAGTTATTATGAAGACAAAATTCAAGAAGCTTTCTGACACCCGTGTAGAAATTACCGTAACGTTAGACGCCAAAGATTTAAGTGCTGCAAAGGAAAAAGCAGTAGAGAAACTTGCCAAAGAAGTCCGCGTAGAAGGATTCCGCAAAGGCAAAGTCCCAGCAGAAGTAGCAAAAAAGTTTATTCCAGATAATGATTTGAACGCGGAAACGATTGACATCGCTGTTCGCTCAACTGTGATTGAAGCCTTCAAAGAGAACGAGAGATCTCCTCTAGTTCTTCCGGCGGTCAACGTGACAAAATTCGTACCAGACGAGATGGCAGAATACACCGCCACTGCGGATATTGTGCCGGAGGTTAAGTTGGGAGACTACAAGAAACTAGGCGTAAAGAAAGAAGTGGTCAAAGTTGCGAAGAAGGATATCGATGGCGTATTAGACAATCTCGCGAGCTCTTTTGCTGAAAAGAAAGTCACGAAGCGTGCTGCGAAAATGGGCGATGAGGTAATTATCGATTTCGTTGGCAAGAAAGACGGTGAGGCTTTCCAAGGAGGTTCGGCTAAGGATTATCCGTTGACGCTTGGTTCAAAATCCTTTATACCTGGCTTCGAGGAAGGAATTGTTGGACACGAACCTGGTGACAAGTTTGATTTGGAGCTTACTTTCCCGAAAGATTACGGTATGAAAGATTTAGCTGGCGCAAAAACTGTCTTTGAGACGCTTTTAAAGCAGGTGAATGAGATTACAAAGCCAGCAATCGACGACGAGCTCGCCAAAAAGTGCGGTCCATTCAAGACTCTTGATGAGCTAAAGAAAGATATTGAGAAGAATCTATCGGCCCAGAATGAACATCAATTAGAAGAAAAATACAAGAATGATTTAGTAGATGCCCTCGTGAAGAAGTCCAAGGTGTCTGCCCCAGAAATCCTTATTGACGATCAAATGAAGATGATTCGTAGTGACATGGAACGAAACGCCGCTTCGCAAGGTATGAGCTTTGATGATTATCTGAAGCGTGCCGGTGAGACCAATGAGAATTGGGAAAAAGAGGCTCGCAAAGTAGCTGAACAACGCGTAAAAGCATCACTAGTACTCCAAACCTTGGCAGTAAATGAGAAGATTACAGTTTCTGATGATTTGGTGAATGCAAAAATTGCAGAGTTAAAAGAAGTTTACAAAAAATCGCCAGAGGCACAAAAGTCTCTTAAAGATCCTAATGTCAAAAATGATATTCGCAACAGAATGATTATTGAAGAAACGTTGAACTTCCTTGCCAAAAATAGCAAGTAGTGATATAATAGCGTAAAGAGTTTCAACCCGTTTATTATTGCTGTACTCGATAAACGGACAATATATTATATATAATAAAGGGAAATTTTAATGCCAACTATTAATCAGTTGATTCGCAAGCCTCGTAAAAAAGCTGCGAAGAAATCAAAATCTCCAGCACTTGGCTCAATCGTAAATACATTGAAAACCAAGCGTTACGAGAAAGCAGCACCTTTGAAGCGTGGTGTCTGCATCAAAGTAACAACCAAGACTCCAAAGAAACCAAACTCTGCTATGCGTAAGGTCGCACGTGTGCGTCTTACTAACGGTCAGGAAGTTTGGGCATACATTGGTGGTGAAGGTCACAACCTCCAGGAGCACGCAGTCGTGCTAGTACGTGGTGGTCGTGTGCCAGATCTTCCAGGTGTACGTTATCATGTTGTCCGTGGCACTTTGGACCTTCAGGGTGTACAGGGTCGCAAACAAGGTCGCTCTAAATACGGCGCGAAGAAGGAGGATAAGTAATTATGCCACGCAAAACTACTAAATCTTTGGAACGCAAAGTAAATCCTGATCGCAAGTATCAGTCCATCTATGTACAAAGACTTATCAACAAGTCTATGCTCGATGGCAAGAAGCAGGCCGCAGAGCGTGCAGTATATGCCGCTATTGAAGGCGCTGCAAAGAAATTGAAATCAGAAAACCCGGTTGAGGTCTTGGAAAAGGCTATTACTAACATTTCGCCAGATTTCGAAGTAAAGTCTCGTCGTGTTGGCGGTGCTAACTATCAGATTCCATTTCCAATTCAGGGACATCGTCAAATGCATTTCGCATTTTCATGGTTAGTGCAGTCTGCTCGTGCACGTGGTGGTATGCCATATGCAAAGCGTCTCGAGGCTGAAATCATTGATGCCTACAATGAGACTGGTGCAGCCTTCAAGAAGAAGGAAGATTGCCACCGTATGGCAGAAGCAAACCGTGCATTTGCACATTTTGCAAGATAAAAATAGTTCTGTCTGTAAAGGCAACGCAATACCTTTTGCGCGCTAACGCTTTGAACTTTCTTTCAAGAAAGAAAGTTCAGCAAAGAAAGCAAGCTCGAAAAAGAAGACAGGCACATGTCCTGATCTTCTTTTTTGTTTATTAATTTGGTTGTAATAATTACAACAAAAAAATCTAGCGATGTTGTAAATATTTACTATTTTTATCTCGCTAATATATATAAATGTGGTATAATTAACATAAGAAAAATAGGAGGTTTATGATAAAAGTTGCAATTAATGGTTTTGGACGGATTGGACGCAATGCGTTTAAGATTCTGAGTGAGCGAAAAGATGCGGAAGTTGTTGCAATTAACGATATCACAGACGCTAAAACATTGGCGCACCTTCTAAAACACGATTCTTCTTATGGGGCTTTTGACAAGGATGTTGATTTTACAGAAAAATCCATTATCGTAGACAAACACGAGATTCCAATTTTTGCCGAAAAAGATCCGGCGAACCTGCCTTGGGCTGATTTGAATGTGGATACCGTGATTGAATCTACCGGTTTTTTCACCAATCCAGCAGATGCCAAAAAGCATATTGATGCCGGGGCTAAGCGTGTAGTTATTTCGGCTCCAGCAAAAGGCGAAGGTGCCAAGACAATCGTAATCGGTGTAAACGAAGAGATTGTAACGGACGACGACGATATTTTATCAAATGCTTCTTGTACTACCAACTGTATAGCTCCAATTATGAAAGTGCTTGAAGACGAATTTGGTATCGAAAAAGCTATGATGACCACTGTACATTCGTACACTGGTTCACAACGAATTCTTGATGCCCCAGCAAAGGATTTGCGCGAAGCGCGTTCTGCGGCTGAGAATATTGTTCCGACCACCACAGGAGCGTCTAAGGCCGCCGCTCTCACCATTCCAAGCCTCGCTGGAAAGTTCAATGGTTTATCAGTACGAGTACCAACGCCAGTCGTGTCGCTTTCTGACATTACCGCCATCATCAAGCGCGACACCACAAAAGAGGAATTAGTTGATTTCTTTAAGCGCGTGGCGAATGAACCATATTATGAGGGCATTATTGGAGTGACGGATGAAGAATTGGTTTCATCAGACTTCATCGGCGATCCGCATTCTGCCATCGTAGACTTACCGCTAATAGACGTAGTGGGTGGCAACATGATAAAAGTAGTAGCCTGGTATGACAACGAATGGGGCTATTCCAATCGCTTGGTTGAACTCGCCGTAGATTTCGGAAAGGAAAATTAGTGGAAATTTTCATCGGAGCAGATTACCGAGGGCTTGAGCGCAAGAATCAACTGGCGCAATATCTGAAATCGAGAAACGTTGAGATAGTTGACGAGGGTGCATATGAGTATGTAGAGGGTGATGATTTTAATACTCCCGCCGTAAAAGTTTCCCAAGCGGTACGCGACAATATCGGTTCCTTCGGGATTTTGATTTGCGATTCCGCCCATGGCGTGACAATGCAATCAAATCGCTTTAAAGGTGTTCGCGCAGCTAATTGCGACTCCGTAGAATCAGCCAAGCTGGCGCGTGAGCATGATGATGCTAACGTATTATGCATGTCTGCCCACTTTGTAGATGAAGAGCTAATGAAACAGATTGTAGATGCTTTTTTGGATACACATTTTACAAATTTAGAACGTCGGGTGCGGCGAATAAATCTTTTAGACGAAAGGGAAGATTATGCTTAGAACAGTATCGATTGTGCCGTCAATACTGACCGATGACAAGGTTAGTTATCATGCACAGATTGAAGAGATTAACAAATTTACGCGTCGTGTTCAAATCGACGTGACGGATGGAGTTTTCGCGCAGAATCCAACCCTAGATATCACCAATGTTTGGTGGCCAAAGGGTTGGGCAGCGGATTTGCATTTAATGGCGGCGTACCCTTCTCAGCATCTAGACACAATTTTGAAGCTATCGCCATCACTTTGTATTCTACATGCCGAAGCGAGCGAGGATTTGACGCCGACATTTAATACCTTGAGGGAAAATGGAATTAAACTTGGGCTAGCACTGCTGCCGTCCACTTACCCTGGACTAGTAAAACCATACATTGATATGGTAGATCACGTGTTGATTTTTGCTGGGCAGCTCGGTGTACAAGGTGGCAATGCAGATTTGATGCAGATGGAAAAGATTCCATTGGTACGCAACATGAAGCCGGAACTAGAAATTGGTTGGGATGGAGGGGCCAATCTATCGAATATTCGTGCTCTCGCACATGCCGATCTCGATATCATCAATGTGGGCTCAGCAATTGCTAATGCCGAAAACCCAGCAGAGGCCTATGCGCAGATGGTGGCGGAAATTGACAAAAACGGAGTTGTTATTTAATGGCTCGCATCGTATCGCTCGGTTCGGCATTGCAAGATATCTATCTTATAGACCACGATGATTTTGCGCCCACGAAGATTGGCAATGATGCGATTTTTGGTAAAGTGCTAGTTGGCGGCAAAGTAGATATAGACAAATTATCATATGAAGTCGGAGGGGGAGGAATTAATTCGGCAATTACTTTTGCTAGGCACGGACATGAAGCGATTTTCATGGGAAATATCGCGAATGATCCAGCGGGTCACGCAATCCAGAGAGTCTTAGATCGCGAAAGTATTGATAGCAGCTATATTGATTTTGTCGACAAAAACTCTACTGGCACTTCGGTGATAATGCTCGACTCGCGTGGCGGAGAAAGAACCATTTTAACACATCGGGGTGCGAGCGAGAAATTCAATAATTTTGATGAAAATGACCTAGATTTGATTCAGCCAGATTGGTTATATATCACTACGCTTAGAGGGGATTTTGATACCCTAAGCAGGTTCATTCGTAAAGCAAAATCGCTTGGTGTGAAGATAATGTTCAATCCTGGAGTTAGAGAATTTGACGACATCAAAACACTAACGAAATTAATTTCAGATATTGATATTCTAAATGTCAACAAGACAGAAGCTGCAAGAATCGTGCCAGGAGTATTGTTGACTGAATTGTTATATCATTTGAATAATTACGTCGAGACTGTCATCATCACTGATGGTCCAATGGGTGGCATAGCTGGCAACCGAATAGATACTTACCGTTTTGGAATCTACGAGGATGCGAGAGTAAAAGATGCGACTGGTGCCGGAGACGCATTCGGCTCGGGCTTTTTGGCACACCTCGCAGGTGGCAAATCTTTCCGCAGTTCGCTCATCTTCGCTTCAGCAAATTCTACGTCGGTAGTTTCGAAAATTGGAGCCAATCGCGGAATTCTGACTGGAAAAGAGCAATTACATCCAATGCCAATTCAAAAATTATAAGGAGAATTATGTTAAAGACAGAAGAAGAATTACTAAAAAAATTATCAATCGCCGATTTGGAACGTGCAAATGCCTACGCAAAGGATTTGGGACAAGGCCTGCAGATCGTACGCTCTTTTCCGCAAGGCGTAACGATTTTTGGTTCGGCAAGGTTACCTCAGGATGATAAGTTCTGTAAAATGGCCTACAAACTAGGTGGGCTACTGGCAAAAAATGGTCACGCAGTAATTACCGGCGGTGGACCAGGCATCATGGAGGCGGCATCACACGGCGCATACGAGATTGGCGGGCGTTCGATTGGCCTAAACATTACTTTGAAACATGAACAATTTCCAAATCCATATTTGACGGATTGTATAACATTTGAATATTTCTTTGCCCGCAAGGTTTCACTCGCGATGGCAGCAAAGGTATTTGTGTTTTTCCCGGGTGGCTTTGGAACAATGGACGAATTATCAGAAATACTATGTTTGATGCAAGAAGACAAGATGCCAAAAATGCCGGTATTTCTAGTGGGGAAGAGTTATTGGAAGAGTTTTGACCGCGTAATCAAAAAAATGGTAGATTTAAAATTGATTGGACGTACTGACCATAATATATTTAAAGTTACCGACGACATCAATGAAGTCGTGCGCGCTGCGAACAAAATTGGGCACCCGAAGATTTCCGAAAACTTCTATGATGGGTTCCGCGAAGCAAGAGCAATCGACTCAGAATAGATTGTTTTCTTACTGATCTAGAACGGCGAAGTCAGGCCGAGCTGTGAGTTGGTTTCCGCGATGCGGATGAGTTCGTTATACTTAGCAATACGCTCAGAGCGGGAGAGGGAACCGGTCTTGATTTGGCCAGTGCCGAGACCCACGGCAAGATGCGCGATTGACACGTCTTCGGTCTCACCTGAGCGATGCGACATTACAGTGCGATAACCGGATTGTTTAGCGAGCAGGACAGCGTCGATAGTTTCTGATAAAGTGCCAATTTGATTTGGCTTGATGAGAATTGCGTTAGCGACCTTTTCGGATATGCCGCGCTCCAACAGTTTTACGTTGGTAACGAATAAGTCGTCACCTACTAATTGGACACGTTTACCGAGCTTCGCTGTGAGCTCTCGCCAATTCTTCCAGTCATTTTCGGCGAGACCGTCTTCGATTGATACTACTGGATAGGCGGACGATAGATAATCATACCAGTTAATCATATCTTCGGCAGTCTTCCATTCGCCTGTAGTCTTTAGAACGTAACGGCCACCAGCGAATTTTGGATCCATCTCACCTTCCGAAGTATCGTAGAATTCGCTCGCGGCAATGTCCATAGCGATGGAAATATCTTTACCTAATACATATCCCGCTTTCTCGGCTGCCAGACAAATACACTCAATCGGCTCGTTGTCGCCACCAAGGACTTTCGGAGCATAACCACCCTCGTCGCCAACAGTAGTAGGATAGCCTCGCTCGACCAATACGGACTTCAGCGCATGAAAAACCTCAGCTCCCATCCGGACGGCATCAGCAATATTTCCTGCGCCAACCGGAATAATCATATATTCTTGAAAATCTGTTGCCCAGGAAGCGTGTTCGCCGCCGTTCATTACATTCATCATTGGCATCGGAATAGACATTTCATCTGTAGTGCCAGAAATCTCTGCGATATATTTATAGAACGGCATTCTCGCGGCACGTGCATTTGCCTTGGCATTCGCAAGCGAAACGGCCAAAATCGCGTTGGCACCGAGCGAAGACTTGTTTTCGGTACCATCTAGCTCGCACATCATCTGGTCTACCAGGCGTTGTTCCGAAGAATTGCCAACCAAGACATCACGAATCTTGGAGTTTACATTCCAAACTGCCTTCAATACACCCTTACCACCATAGCGGGCTTTGTCGCCATCGCGAAGCTCAAGCGCTTCGCCAGAACCAGTTGATGCACCAGACGGTACAATAGCACGACCGTAGCCACCATTTTCCAAATAAACTTCCGCTTCCACGGTAGGATTGCCGCGGGAGTCCAAAACTTGTCTAGCTCTAATGTTTGAAATTGTAAAATTATCCATAAATATTATTATATCAAAATTTTAAAACTTATGTTAAAATAAACATAAGCATATTAAATTAAGGAGTTTTTTATGAATGAAAACCCTGAGGGCACACCGAATCCCCTCAACCCAACTCCGACACCAACACCTGACGTGTCGACTGGTGCGAACACCGCAGAGAATGACTCGCCAATCAGCGAGCCAGCGGTTTCGGAATCAAGTGAAAATATAGAATCTGTAACGGCCGAGCAGCTAGTAGAACCAGCCGTGGAGTCAGTAGAGTCTGAGACACTAGAGCCAGCAGCTCCAGAGACCCTAGAGCCGGCTACAATAGCAGACGCCGCTGAGGCAGCCGAGCCAGAAACACTGAGCCACGTTGCTCCACATCCACCGATGCACAGTGGCCGCGTAATGGACCCCATGATGGTTCATGGTCGCCACAACGGGCCAATGAACCATTCAGGCATAGCATCTACGGAAGAAGCTTCTTCTACGATGCCGTCAACAATGGGCGCCGATACGATGTCAGCGAATTCAGACGAAAACGCCGATGCGATTGTTGAGCAGTTGTCGCAAAATACTGAGCAACCTGCAGCAACAGAGCCAGTCGCAGCGAAACCAAAGAAAAACATGACTGGCCTCATCGTCGCTGCAATCGTATTTGCTTTAATCGCAATTGGCTGTGCCGTAGCTGCGATTGTGATTTTGAAACCATTCGCTAAAGACGACCGTGTGAATGTGGCTATCGAAAAGCTTTTGTCTGGACAGATGCCTTCCATTATCGCTGTTAACGGCAAGATTTCGGGCAGCTCCGATCAGGTTACAAGCGGGGTAAATGCACTCGATATCGATCTCAATGCTCAATTTAATACAGCAAATAAAACCAATACGGCCAGCGCCACGGTGACGGCCGGTTTCGCTGACGATACCGAGCTAACGTTTGATGCAGAAGAATTGACTACTGAGAAAGGCGATGTATTCTTGCGTTTTAACGGCGTCGGTAGCGCCCTCCAGAATATGCAATCTGGCCTAAAGGTGGAGAATGTCGCCCTTGAGGCTCCGGCCGAGAATTGCATAGAATCTGAAGACGGCACCACGAATTGTGCGCCAGTCGAGGAGGTAACTGAAGTAGTCACCACCTGTGAAGGTGAAGCATGTGATGCCTTGCAGCAAGAAAGTGTAACTGGTTTTGACATGGGAATGGTTACTTCTATGTTCAATACTATAGATGGGGAATGGATTCGGATTCCTCTACAAAACACGGAAACTGGCGAATCTAGCATTCTCGATAACCCTGCACAGTGTTTGGCTACCACAATAGCAAAACTCCCTAACTATGGTAGCGATATTAAATCTATTTATGACGCGAACCCGTTCATCGAGTACTCTACTGAAAATCTTGGCATTACTGCACGCAAAGATAATCTCTATCGCATCAGTATCAATGCGGATGTCTTTACCAATTTTGTGAATGCTATGAAAGATAACGAATTTGCAAACGAGCTACTAGCTTGTGTCAGCGGAACAGCTACAAACGAAGGCGTAACTACTGACGAAGTAAATGATATGTTTGAGTCATACCCTACAATGTACGTTGAGGTTAATGATCAATATCAGTTCACAAGAGTAGTGTTCGACAGCGCATTAAAGAATGGTGCTACTGTGAACGCAGATTTGAATTTGTCTTATCCTTCTAGCATCACAGTCACTGAGCCAGGAGAATACCTAGAGATTAATGAGGTCATCAATAGAATGGTAAGAGATTTGTATGGAATCTCTACAGATCCAACTGTGCCGGTTGATGTGCAGCCTGTACCAGCCGAATAGAATCCAACTATTGGACTGATAAGCTTTACAATTTTAGCAAAATGTGATATAATTAGATTATGAACGCTTTGCTAAAACAAAAACTAAATAAGCTCCCTGCGTCGCCGGGAGTTTATTTTCATAAAAATGCAGCTGGGGAGATAATCTACGTGGGAAAAGCTGCAGTTCTCAAAAATCGTGTGCGCCAGTATTTTCAGAATTCACAAAAGGACGTAAAGACCGCTGCACTAGTAGCCGAAATTACTGATACAGACTGGATTGTAGTGGACACCGAAATGGACGCATTGTTTCTTGAGTCTGAGATGATTAAACGCTATATGCCAAAGTGGAATATATTGCTCCGCGACGACAAAACCGTATCATATGTCCGGATAGATATGAAGTCCGAAGTGCCATATATTTCTTTTACTAGGATACCACTTGACGACAAGGCCACCTATATCGGACCATTTTATGGTAAATCTGTAATAGAAAAAGCCGTACGAAACTTGAGACGCATTTTCCCATATTACGTCAAACCTTACGACGGAAAGAAAACACTAGACACAGATCTCGGATTGACGCCAGGTATTGAAATCGGCAAAACAACTCCCGCCGACTATAAACGAAACCTTCGCAAACTGATTCGTTATCTCGAAGGTGGCCGCGAGAAACTATTAAAAGAGCTAGAAAAAACCATGAAGGAAGAGGCCGCAAAGGGAAATTTCGAATTGGCAGCCGAGGCGCGTGACCAATTATTCGGTCTTAAGGCTATGAAAAAGAAGATTGTTTTCTCCGACAAAGAATTCTTGGATATCTCGTCAGATCAGGCTTTGAGACAATTACAGAATTTATTACACCTAGAAGAGCCTCCGCGCAGAATTGAGGGATATGATATTTCGCATCAATCAGGTACTAATACCGTGGCGAGTATGGTAGCCTTCATCAACGGCGCTTCGGCCAGAAGTGAATATCGCAAGTTTAAGATTCGTACTTCAAAAAACGACGACCTTAAGAGCATGGAGGAAGTAATCACTCGTCGACTAAAACATCCGGAATGGGATTTTCCGAATTTGATTGTGCTTGACGGTGGTGTCACTCAGGTAAATGCGGTCCTGCCATTAGTTGAGCCGTATAATATTCCAGTAATCGGTAGGGATAAGTCTGGCGATCATTCAAAATCGGCTGGTGTAAAATTAGTGGTTCCAAGAAAGCTTGATAATAGTTTTTCGTTAGAGACAGTAGAGCTCCCAACCGGCTCACACATCGCAAGGTTGATTGCCAGAATTGATGAAGAGTCTCATAGATTCGCGATAACATATCACTCTCTCTTGAAACGTAAAAATATGTTGAAATAAGTTCCGTTTTACGCTATAATGAAATATAGGAGTTATTATGAATTTAGGTAATTTTCTAGAAGTAGTTATACTGGTTTCAGCAATACTGACGATTTTATTAATTTTGTTACAGCAGAGAGGAGCGTCGCTTGGCGCAGGCTTTGGTAGTTCTAGCGAACTAAACACTAAGCGCCGTGGTCTCGAAAAATCATTATTTATCACCACTATCGTTACTTCGGTAATTTTCGTGGGTTCAATTTTAGGATTATTAATTATTCCAGCATAATATGAAACATACACTCAAAAAGCGTGGGCAGAAAATCGTTAAGAAGTTTTCACGTGCGTCGCTAAAAGCCGGCGCGGAGAGCAAGGAACATATTAAGGAAAACTTCATCCAGAGGATTTCGCATATCCGAAATATTCGTTTGCTGGTTTTTGAATGGGTATTAATGATTTTTGCCCTTATCATGCTAGCGGTGGCACAGTCCGTATGGTTTGGAGATTCCTATGCCACAAACACGTTTGTGGATGGCGGAAGTTATATAGAAGCGACTATTGGACGAGTGAATTCGCTAAATCCACTTTTTGCGACTACGAATAGCGAAAAAGTACTAAGTAGGTTGATGTTTGCTACATTGGTTGAGAATGACTATTCTGGAAACCCGGGTCTGGGATTAGCGGATTCGTTAAAGGTAAGCGAAGACGGTAAGGTGTGGACCTTAAAACTCAGAGATGGTTTATTCTGGTCGGATGGAGAACCAATCTCAAATGAAGACGTAATGTTCACAATTAATTTGCTACAAAACCCTGCCGCTAACTCTATCTACGATGCGAATCTTGAGAATGTAAAAGTGCAGGAGCGTAGTACTGGCGAAATCGTGTTTACTCTACCATCACAATACAGTGATTTTATTTCCGCGCTCAATTTTCCAGTTGTGCCAAAACACGAACTAGAAGACGCGCCAATAAAAAACATCATTGAAGATGATTTTTCTACCAGCCCGGTAACCTCTGGCGCTTTTAAATTTAACGCCACGCAGACTATGGACGAAAATGAGAGGATTGTTTTCCTTTCTGCAAATGATAAATATTTCAGAGGCCGTCCTATGCTAGACAGTTTCGCCGTACACACTTTCACGATGAAAGAAGACATAATGAATGCTATCAAAGCTGGCTCTGTGACTGCCACGGCAGAATTGTCTGGTCCGGATGTTAAAGATTTATCTTCAACGAACTTCCTCACGAAAGATTCAAGCGTAAATGCCGGAGTATATGCCTTCTTTAATATGTCGCGCGGAGAATTATCAAATGTGGACCTACGTAGGGCGATTCGTCAGGGAATCGATGTTGAGAAGATTCTTTCAATAGCTAATGGTACGCAGGCACTAAAATACCCTTTGCTAGAATCGCAAATTCAATTAGAAAAATACCCCGAGGTACCAGGATACGATTTTGAGGCAGCCAAGAGTAAAATCGCTGAGCTGACTAAAGATAAAGAATTAAATCTAAATATCGTAACGGTAAATTCTGGATATTTGCCGGAAGTTGCTGGGACGATTTCGGAGTCGCTTAATGCTCTAGGCGTCAAAAACAACGTTTCCACTTTTGCCGAGAATCAAGAGTTCTTGACAAATATAATCTCCAAACGTAACTACGATATACTGATTTACAATATTGAACTTGGTTCAGATCCAGATCCACTAGCATATTATCATTCCAGCCAAGCGACTGCGTCGGGTTTGAATCTTTCCAACTATCGCAGCACACTTGTAGATGACTTGCTGATTGGCGCAAGGGAGACGATGGATAGGCAACTGAGAGAGAAAAAATACGAATCGTTTTTGAATTATTGGGTGAATGATGTCCCGGCGGTTGGGCTGTATCGATTGAACCTAACATATATATATAATAAGAATGTACGCGCATTTGGGAATGATGTACGTCTCGTAACTGCACTCGATCGCTTCGTAGATGTCACTGATTGGGCGTCGGTAAAGGGAACGAAGAATAAGACGCCGTAGGAGCGAGCAAGAAAAACATTGCCCTGACTAGACTCGTTTCTTCGCTGTGCGAAGAAACTACGCCGGGCGTCGCCTCGAAAGAAGAAAAGCAAGCTTTTCTTCTTCGCTCGGCTCCTACGGCGTCCGAACTACGTTCTCGTCTAGTCCAAGATACATTATGAATTTAAGATTAAAAGCCGGCAGATTGGTCTTTTCTTCTTGCGAAGCGCTATTATTGATAGAGCGAGCAAGAAAAAAGGCCGAGATGCCGGCTTTTAACTTAAATTCATGGTGCGCGGTGTCTAAATCTCTACGAACCTCTCTGTGGGGTAGTTGAATACGTTATTGTGAATCCAACATGGCGGCCAGACTTCAATTTGGTCGAAAGTAAACTTAACCCTGAACTGCAAGATTTCATATATTAAAGCCATGGCAACGAAACCAATTACGAACTATTAGTAATATATATACATATAGAGACTGGACCAGTAGATCCATTATCAATGTTAAAGCTCTCTTAAGAGCTTACAATGTCAATGAAAAATGCGTCTGATGGTATAATTAGAGTAGATATGGCTTTCGATTTTAAAAAGGAATATAAAGAATACTATTTACCGAAGAATAAACCGAGTATTGTTGATGTTCCGAAGATGAATTACATCGCCGTTAGAGGTAAAGGAAATCCTAATGAAGAAAATGGCGATTACCAAAATACGCTTGGGTTACTTTACGGAGTCGCCTATACGATAAAGATGAGTTATAAAGGTGACCATAAAATAGATGGGTTCTTTGAATACGTTGTCCCACCACTTGAGGGCTTTTGGTGGCAAGATGGCAAAGATGGTATAGATTACGACCATAAAGAAGCCCTAAATTTCATCTCCATTATCCGTTTACCAGACTTTGTGACGAAAGCCGATTTTGACTGGGCTATAGCTGAAGCTACAAAGAAGAAGAAACAAGACTTCTCTAGAGTGGAGTTCCTAACTTATGACGAGGGTTTATGCGTTCAATGTATGCATATCGGCAGTTACGACGACGAGCCGGCAACAGTTGAGTTAATGCACGAATTCGCCGAAGATAACGGCTATAAGCTAGATATAACTGATACTAGATATCATCATGAGATTTATCTAAGTGATCCCAGAAAATGCGACGTAAGTAAACTTAAAACCGTAATAAGACACCCAATTAAAAAGGCATAATATGGCAAGCACCAAAGAATATCGCGATTTTATCTTAGAACAACTGTCGGAAGCGCCGAATATTACCTGTCGGCCGATGATGGGCGAATTCTTGCTATATTCAAATAGTGTCTTGTTTGGCGGTATTTACGACGATCGTCTGCTAGCGAAAATTGTTCCAGAAAACGAACAATACAAAATGGCCGAAGAAATTCCATATGACGGCGCGAAACCGATGTATTTTGTGGAAGATGTCGACAATAAAGAAAAGTTAGCAGAAATAGTTACTAACACCGTTAAGGGGCTAAGATGAGTAAAGCATTACTTGTAATTGATATGCAAGAAGCTTGCGTCGGCAAGAATCACGCAGAATTCTTTAAATACGATAGTGATATCATCAATAAAGTTAATGAAGAAATAAAAGCCAACGAGAATGTCATCTATATCCGCAATCTCATGAAGAAGAACCTCATTAATAAACTCGCACCGGTGCAAATATTTGATGGCGACAAGGGTGCTGAATTGGCCGAAGACCTACTTAAGAAAGGTAATGCGGTTTTCGATAAATACAAAGGCGACGCTTTTTCTAATTCGCAATTACTTGAATACTTACAAAAGAACAATATCGACACCGTAGAAGTAGTAGGCGTCGATGGCGGTGGTTGCGTCGCCTTGACTGCACTTGGTGCAATTAGAAATGGCTTTAAAGTTATCGTAAATACGAAAGCTATTGGAACTATGTTTGAGAAAAAGAAAGACAAATACTTCAAAATGCTAGAAAAGAAAGGTGCAACTTTTATTAGCTAGCCGATACCGCTCTAGCGAGCGCACCTCTAACCGAAAAGAGGTATCATGGCAAAACGCCACCCATTCAAGAAGACTAAACCCGGCGAACCAATACCGGTTACTGCTCGACAACTTGAAAGTTTCATGCTCGAACATAACGGCAGATTCAATTCGCGCGATTACGATAAGTTTGAACGTATGGAACTGACAGAATCGCCCGTCCGCGACGCGATCCACGAATTAAAGACTTATTCTCTAGAAACACTAGCACAGCGCTTCGATGTACGCCTTTTTGGGCGCGGTAAGCGCGTTTTTGCGAGGTTAGACGCCGAAGACGACAAATGGTACTACTTTTCCCTCGCATACATTCCACGTGCGCTAAATAACCGCGACGTGAATGACGCAATGGTTCAGATGTTCTTCATTGGCAAGTGGCGCGTCCACAAGCTTTCGCTCTGGGCCGAGCCAGAAGATATTAACCACTACGGCAACGATTCTAATAAAACATTCTATCATTTAGTCAATAGATAATATCCACTTGGACACAATCGGGTTTTGAAAGTTATTGTGCAAGATACAGGGGTGGGATTTTTTCTTGACGTAAAGTGGTAAATTGTTGTGGAAAAATATACCACGCTCAGCATATTACATATGGCGCGAACGGCACTTCAAGGTGTTTTTGTGTTATAATAGAAGTGTCCAAACTATTAATTTAACACAACAGAAAAGCAACGGATTTTAGCCGTTGTTTATAGCACTCGGAGTCGGGCGCTGTAGACAATAGGTGCTATAATCTGTTGTTAAAATAGTTTGGACGCTTGCTACAGCGTCCGATTTTGTTTTCTGTGACGCTCTCGCGACGTCCAAACTCACGTCTTTTCTGTGGGAACGGAGCGAAAATGGCAGGAGACCCCCTCAAAAAAGGCCGTTACACCACCTTTAGTAACAAAATAGGCCTATACGACACTAAAAATGGCACTTTCATCGATAACAGCCCGGAAGTAGTACTTAGCTTCCCATTTAAGGATTCTGTCCTCGAAGCTGGAATGACGAAAGAAGACGCCGGTCGCGAGGAGCGTTTCCTAAACATAAATATCGACGCGAAAGATATCGATACGCTCGAAGATCCAAAAGTGTTAACTAATTTTAAATATATCGATAAAGACGGCGAGCATGTGCTTGACCAAAATAGCGATATAGAATTCTTTGATAAAAATGGTGTTTTAAAACAAAACCTGCTTATCAAGGGTAATAACCTTCTTGCTCTCTATACGCTAAAAGAAAAACTAGCCGGTAAGGTTAAACTTATATTCGTTGACCCTCCATACAATACCGACAATGATGGATTTAGGTACAATGATGCGTTTAACCGCTCATCCTGGCTAACTTTCATGAAGAATCGTCTAGAAGTAGCAAAAGAGTTGCTTAGTGACGATGGTGCAATCTATATAAGCTTAGATTTTCACGAAGTACACTACGCAAAAGTCTTAATGGACGAAATCTTTGGTGAAGATAATTTTCAACGCGAAATAATTTGGAGGATTGGATGGCTTTCTGGCTACAAGACCGCCGATAATAACTGGATTCGTAATCACGACACAATCCTTTTTTACTCAAAAAAGAACGAAAAGCTTTTCTTTAATAAAGAATATATAAACAATGAAAGTTTCAAAGAATTAGTTAAAAAAGAAAAAATCAAAAACAGCCTAAGTTCTCTAGGGGTCCAGCAGAACCAAATCGATTCAATCATAGACGCAATTAATCACGAAACTCGTCCTGAGCGTTATCCTATAGAGGATGTTTGGAATGGAAACGAATATGATGACCTAAACAGTATTGCAATCGTTTCTTTTGCCGGCGAAACGGTTTCTAAGTTGTTGAACGATAAGGATAAAGAAATAAAAGGACAGAAATCCGAGAAACTAATCGAGCGCATCATAAAAGCGCATTGTACAAACAACGACGATATAGTTTTAGATTTCTGCCTAGGGTCAGGCTCAACAGCCGCAGTGGCACACAAGATGGGATTCCGCTGGATTGGAGTTGAGCAAATGGATTATATTGAAACTATCGCTAAGGAAAGACTCCAAAAAGTCGTTAATGGAGAGCAGAGTGGAATCAGTAAAGACGTCAATTGGCAAGGCGGCGGATCATTCGTTTATATGGAGTTTAAGAAATATAATCAAGACTTCATTGATCGCATCATGGAGGCTATCACCATCCCAGAGCTTGAAGAGATCTATGAAGATATGCAGAAAAATGCTTTCCTTAAATTCTGGTTCGACAGAAAAGAATTCGAAAAGGATGAAAACTTCCGCTCAAAAAGCCTAGACGAGCGTAAACAACTGCTCGTAGATATCCTTGACGAGAATCAGCTCTATTTGAATTACGCCGAAATGAACGACGGGAAATTTAGCGTCTCCGAGACCGAACGAGTTCTAACTGATAGATTCTACCAGACGAAAGAAGAGGTCGAGGATGCCGAAGAATAAAATCAAAGTAAACGAAGTCCTTGGCGATTTTCTCTTCAATCAAATCGACAATGACCCAGAATTTATAGAATTCGCAGATAATTACGAAATTCCTGATTACATAACGAGCAACATTAGCAGAACTCTTCGCCCATATCAAGAAGCAGCATTGAAGCATTTTATCTTTCTTTACGAAAAAGACCGCTCGTTAGCGAAACAACTACTATTTAATATGGCTACCGGTACCGGCAAGACGCTCGTGATGGCTTGTTGTATCCTCTACCTATATCAAAAAGGATATAGAAACTTTATGTTCCTCGTCCATCAAGTCCAGATCGAAACACAGGCTGAACAAAACTTTACAAACGAGTCGTTCGAAAAATATTACTTCAATCCAAAGGGCATTCGCATCAACGGCAAACGCATTCGTGTTCGCAAAATCTCTAAGCCAGACGACGCACAACGTAACGCGATCAATATTATGTTCTATTCAACACAGCTTCTCTATAGTCGCCTTCTGGCCGACAAAGAGAATGTCATCACGATGGAATCATTCGAGAAGAATAATATCGTAGTAATCGCCGATGAGGCGCACCGTCTAAACGTCGATACTCGCTCAAAAAAGAAAGCAGACCAAGAAGAAATCCTAAACTGGGAGTCGGCCGTGATGAAGGCTATTCATGCGCGCGAGGGCAATATGCTTCTCGAATTTACGGCAACAGTAGATCTCAAAAACGAAAATATCCGCAATAAATATCTCGACAAGCTTGTCTACCGTTATGATTTCCTTTCATTCAATAAAGATGGATATAGTAAAGACGTTCGTTTTCTGTATAACACCGAAACGAATATTGAAAACCAGAAACGTCGCCTCATCATCAATGCTGTCGCTTTGAGTGAGTTCAGAAAAGTATTTGCCGAACGCACAATGGGCGTAGCCATTAACCCTATCGTCATGCTTAAATCGACCAAGATTCAAAAAAGCGAAGAGGATCGCGAGTTTTTCAATAACGTTATTAACTCGATTCGAGTCGAAGACCTTTTGAAGTTAAAGGAATTGAGTGCAAATAGCAAACATGAGCACGAGCACGAAATACTTGCCGACATGTTCCGTTGGTTAGCTGATGTTAAAAACGGCTTCGTTAAGCAAGGTGACACGAACGACTGGAATGGTCTTAACTCATTCTTAATTTCGATCAGACAAAGTTTTGCGCCTGAAAATACCCTCATCTACAACAGTCAGAAAAAAGAGAGTCCAGAGCTATTAGCAAAACTTGACGACCCAAGAAATCGCATTCGCGCCATCTTCTCTGTCAACGCGCTCAACGAAGGCTGGGATGTCCTTAGCTTGTACGATATCATTCATTTTGATATTAGCGCTAATAAACAGGTTTCTCTACAGGATATTCAGCTCATTGGACGCGGTGCGAGATATTGCCCATACAAGCTACCTCGTACCTATAAACGCGATACTGGCACTTTATTCAGCTCAATGAATATGAACCGCGAGACAGATGAATATAAGCGCAAATTCGACAATGACCCATACGATACGGCTCGCGTCCTTGAGACTTTCGTCTATCACTTCGTGAAGACTGGTGTGTTCTTGGAAAATCTCCAGAAAGATTTGCTCGGCGAAGGTATCATTAACCAAGGCATCGAAAAACGCACAATCCGCATGAAAGAATCGTTCATCAACAGCGAAACTTATCAAAAAGGCTTTGTGCTAGCAAATCGCCAAATTTATCGCAAGAAAACGACCGACGAAGAGATCGACGCAACATTTAATAAGGTTATTACAGCAAGCAATTATAACCTTCGTGCAACCGGCATGAGTGATCGCGAACAAAACGAGCTTGTATCGTCGCTAAATACCTCAGAGATCAAAATAACACCAGAATTCTTCTCGCGGCATATTATCGAGAAGGCTTTGATGGCGGCAGAAAATGGATTTTTCCGCTTCGATAACATCCGAAAACATATAGTAGGAATCGAGAGCGTTGAAGACTTAATAAATATCTATCTACCGAAGTTCGTGATCAAGTATACCTATGAGGAAGGTAAAAGCATAAGTAATCTAGAGCCACATGAAAAATTACAACTCTTAATTGGAACAATCTTGCCAGAAGTTCGTAAAAAGATTGACCTTAATATGCCAAGAGTTATCGGCGATATTAAGTTTAGACCGAAGCCACTTCGTAGTATCTTTGGCAACGAGAAATCAATTTATCTCACCGCATTCCCAGTTGTAGATCCGCAGACAGGCGAAAAGAAGTTTATTACAAACGACGAGCGTTCTAAGGCTCAAACCGACAACGACAAGCCGGAATTGGCCTATGACATTAAAAACGCAAGCTGGTATGCCTACGACGAGAATTACGGCACTAGCGAAGAAAAGAAATTCGTGAAGTGGTGCGCCGGCAGAATTGATAAGTTGCATGAAACATATCCAGAAGCAGAAATCTATGTTATTAGAAACGAGCTTGATTATTGTTTCTGGAGTCCAGATACTGAGCATGGAAATGCTGGCCGTCGTTTCTTCCCAGATTACCTTCTAATCATTAACGACGCGAAAAATAAGAAAATGTATTACCAGTGCATTATCGAGCCAAAAGGTGGCCATATTATCGAGAACGATCGCTGGAAAGAAGAAACCCTCCAATATATCCATGACAATAGCAAAGTCTCATTTGACGCAACTTCAAAGGATACAAAAGAAGAGTCTGATTTTATGAAACAGATTGAGTCGGAAGGCTATCAAGAAATCAAAAATATCGGCGTTGTTTTCTTTAATGCTGATAACAACGATAATCTATTTAGGTTCGCTGACGATTTTAATAAAAAACTCAACTTAATTTCAGAATAGCCTCAACCGCTTCACGAACCCCACATTCCGAGCAAATCTCTGTCTCGTTATCCACGCGAGACAAAGCCGGATATTCCGTGAATTCTTTTCCACATTTCGGACAGCGCTGAATCTCAAATATCTTACGCGTCACGCTTTCGTGTAGTAAATCTAAATCATCACGCAGAAGATCCATATCGTCATAACGTTTAGCGTCGGCAAGAAACGACGAATACTTTTGACGCGGTTCAAGCTTCTTCCCATCCGCGTCATATTCCCCGACATAATACCAAATATCTTTGTCGTGAATTACGCCGATAACGTATTCACATATACCAATATTACTCATATAAATACTCCTTTATAACCCTGCAAGGTCTTTTCTAACGCCGACCGTTAAAGAGCAACTTTAGCTTAAAGTTAATATTCGGTTGTGAGTTAGTTAAATTGCGGCTACCTTTGCAGGGTTGTCCAATTTAACCTTACTTCAGCATATTTTACAACTCATAACCGAAGATCCATGCTATAATAGAACTAGCTTCGAGTTTATAGATGCTCTCGAAGCCCAAGTAATGCGGCAGAAAATGCTCGCATTTTTTGTTTCACGCACAAGCTATTAAATTGCGGAATACCTTGTGTCAACTTTGAAAGCCATTCCATATGGCTACGCAAGGAGCACCTTATGGACGAAGAAAAGAAAGAAACGTCCGCGGCTATCGCTGGATTACTCAGCCTTCTCAAAAGCATTGAAGTTACACCGGAGCGTATCGCTCAGAACCAATGGAAGTCGGTAAATAAAAATGGCGAAGTCGAATTTTACTATTAAAACAAACCAGTCTCCGGCTAGATTACAATCACGACCGGAGATTTTTTATGGGCTAGAGCCGCCAGGGCCGCCGAGCTACCTCTTTTAGGTGATATATGATATAATAATTCCAATGAAAAGCAAGTCTATATTGGGAACAAACGGCGAAGAAAAGCCATTACTCCGCTACGTATTGTATGCTCGTAAATCATCTGAAGATGTTGGCGCGCAGGCTAAGTCTCTTCCTGATCAGATTAAAGACTGCTTAGACTATGCCGAGAATAAAGGCATTGTAGTTGTAGACACGCTTAAAGAGTCGCATTCCGCAAAGATATCCGGAAGGCGACCTGTTTTTGCTAAGATGCTAAAAGATCTAGAAGCTGGCAAATACGACGGTATTCTGGCTTGGCATCCAGACCGTCTAGCGCGTAACTCGCTCGAGGCCGGAATGATTGTCGATATGGTAGATAGCGGCAAGATTAAAGACCTTAAATTCCCGACGCTCGAATTCACGAATGATTCTAGCGGCAAGCTACTTCTTAACATCATGTTTGCAATGTCCAAACAATACTCCGAGCATTTGTCGGAGAGTGTACAGCGCGGCGTCGATTCTAACCTTGCGCAAGGTAAATCTGGCGGTATTCCAAAATGGGGATACAACCGTAGCGAGATAACCGGCTACTACGAGCCAGACGATAACTTTGAGTATATCAAGCATGGCTTTGAGATGTATCTTGAGGGCCATTCTCAGAGAGAAATCATAGATTACTGGCGCCAGAACAATGTTCACCGCATGACGAAGTTAACGCGCAAGAATAAGAACATAAAACGCATTAATGTTTACGATAGCGATTCTACAATTGGCGCAATTCTTAGTGATCCGTTCTACTACGGTATCCTCGTACAAGCTGGACAACAGGTAGACTTACGTCAGATCCTGCCAAACTTTAAGCCGATGCTCACCGAAGAACAATTCGGCGAAGTTCAGGCGAAGCGCGGTAACTTAAAGAAGGTTATCTCGGCTTCCGTTAAGGCGATAGACGATAAAACCTTCATTCCATTCCGTCAGCTCATGAGATGTGGCGAATGCGGTAATTTCATGCACGTAGCACGCTCTAAATCACGCACCGGCAAGAAATACCTATACTTCCGTTGCGGCAATACAGAATGTAAGCGCGAGCAAAAGAGCGTCCGCGCGCAAGTCTTCCTAGACTACTTCTATAACACGCTAGAAGCGCTACATTTTGGCAAGAAAGAGATAGGCGAACTACGCGACAACTTAAACGATTACATAAATGTCCGCCATAACGAGCTACTTGAGGAAAAGCTACGCGTTAATGCCGCTATTAAGGCCAAGAAGCGCACTCAGGGCGAGTTAGCGCAGGCTTTCATAGATCTAGGCAAAGATGCGCCAGAAGAAGCCAAGAAACTCGTCAAAGAGCAAATGAACGAATGTCGCGACGCGATAGCCGCTTTGCAAGCTGAACGCGACGATATTAGCGCCAAAATCTACGATCCTGACCAAGTTCGAGAAATTCTGGAAGAACTTACGAACCAGCTAGATTCCCTCGCTGACAAGATGAAAAGTGCCGACTCATGGCAAAAGGACCAGTTAGTACGAAAATTGGTTACGAACCTAGAAATTAACAACAAAAATGAGGTCTCCTTCAGATGGAAGAAACCTCTTGAAAACGTCTTTAACCAGGCTCTTAAGAACAGAACTAGGTTTGGTGCGCCTGACTAGACTCGAACTAGCACAGCCGTGAATGTGGCCACTACCACCTCAAGGTAGCGTGTCTACCAATTCCACCACAGGCGCATATATATATTATATCACATTTTCACATTTTTTTAAAAGTATATTGATTTTTGAATATGTGTGATATAATGGTTATAAATAAAGGAGGTAGATGAAGAGTTATATTGCAAAATTGTCTGTACTTGCAGCGTTGGTAGTCCTAGGGACTAGTTTTCTAGGTATTTCAGCATACGCTGAAGGAGAGGAGAATAATGATGGGGCCAATGGTTTTGCTACGAGCATTAGTATTAGTCCAGTGAATAAGGTTCTGCAGCTTTCTGCAAATTCAGTATACGATGACAAATTCAGTGTTTCTAATAATGGTGGCACGGATATGAACTTCGAGGTCTACGCTTCGCCATATTCTTACACATATTCAGAAGCTCAGGATAGCTATCAGCTGGGATTTTCTCGTGAGAATACTTATACACAGATTACACGTTGGATCACCTTCAAGGATGCTAGTGGCAACTATGTCAAGAAGGCTACTTACACAGCCAAACCTGGTGACGCTGTAGAAGTAGAGTATCGCATTACAACGCCAGAAAGCATTCCAGCGGGTGGTCAGTATGCGGTATTATTTGCCCATACGCTTTCTGGCTCTTCTGCAAATGGCATCAAGACAGAGGCTAGCCCTGGGCTTGTCATCTATGGTCGTGCTGAAGGTGAAACTGTCATCAAAAGTGCTATCTCTAACTTAAACATCGTTGATAAGACGATGGTAGATGGCGAAGAAAAGCGCCTAATTAGTGGTAGTGCCAAGGTCAAGAACGAAGGTAACGTCGATTTTACCGCTTCTGGCAAGCTGAAAGTTAGCGGTATCTTTAACATTGCTTATTACGAAACCCCAGCAAATTCAACCAAGGCTAGAATCTCCGTTATCCCGGAATCTGAGCTAGAAGTGAAGGATGTTTGGGAAAATACTCCATATTTTGGCTTGTTCAATGTGTCTTGGACAGTAACTGCCGGCGGAAGCGAAGAGACATTTAGCAAAATGGTACTAATAATGCCAGTTCCGATTATAGTTCTTATAATTATACTATTGACAATTATAATCATATGGATTATAATGGTAATTAGGAAGCGTAAAGAACGCCGTGCTAAGTTTAAATTCTAGCATGACATCCTAGTGGAGTAGGATCTTTACAAAACCAAAATAAAAACTAAAAATAAAAGAAAGTAGAGTATGAGAAGCACACAAAAACATATCTTTGGCTTCATTGGGCTCGGTCTTGTCGCAGCTATAACTTTTATGGCTGCGATAATTCCGTCTCCTGAGGCCGCCGCGGCGAACAGCACAAGTTTCACCGACACCATAACAGTAAGAGTCCTTAATGAGGACGGTAATCCACACGTCGATATTGTCGAGCCGGGCGATGGCGCCGTGATATTTGACGGGACTACAAATATAACTCTTGATTACAATAGTGCAGATAAATCATTCTTGGATTTGACTTTTATTGGCCAAAATCCAGACGGCACCAATAAAGAACCCGTCGTCATTCCGAACTATGCTAGTTTTGATTTTAATTTCGAGGCCGGTAGCGTTACATTGCCAGTTGATTTAACGGGCCACGATGGGACTGATTTCGGCTACGGTACGTTCATTTTCTCACTCCGCAATATCGGAGCTGATGGCGTAGAAGTGCCTGGTGAAGAGATTAGCATCACTCGTTCACCATTTAATTTCAACGTGAGCGAAACCGAAGAAGATGATGGCTCGGTGAAGGTAGATTTGGACTTCAAGACCGAAACTGATCCGGATACTGGCGAACCTGTTCCTTCCGAGATTGGCAAACTCGTTGTAGTAGTACGGGATTCCGATGGTAATATTGTCTACGGTCCAGAAGAATACGATCCGAAAGACCTGATTAATCCAGATGGCACTATTAAGGATATTGATCTTCCGTTTGGCGATTTTGCAACCAAGACCGATACTTATGGTATCAGCATCACAGCGTATGATAAAGAAGATAATTATATGTATACACTGACAAGATACCGCTATTATAGCGTCTTACCTGCACCAGACACTGGTCTCTTCTTCCAAAATCTTAACATCTCGAAAGAAGACTATCTAATTACTGGACTGATGGTGTTCTTCATCTTCGCGATAGTTGGGTTTGCGATTGTAGCGAAGAATCGCAAGAGCGAGACGCGCACCAAGAAACGTCGCTAAATAATACTCATACTCTATAGAGAACGGGCGCTCGTAAACTGCGAGGGCGTCCGTTCTGTGCTTTTTCGGCGTAATAAAAAGAGCCACACAGGTGGCTCTTTTCGTCATTCGTGATTAAGCTTCGATTTTGGCTTCGGCAGCCTTAGCCTTTTTCTCGGCTTCTTTGGCGGCCTTCTTAGCCTTATTCTCGAGAGCTTCCTTCATCTTGGCAGCCTTAGCAGCACGTGCCTTGAAGCGATCGACGCGGCCTTCGGTATCGATAATCTTTTCCTCGCCAGTAAAGAATGGGTGAGAAGCAGATGAAATCTGTACCTTGACTAATGGATATTCTTTACCATCTTCCCATTTGATGGTCTCTTCGCTTTTTGCCGTGGATTTAGTAAGGAATGAAAACTTTGCAGCTTCGTCCATAAACACGACATCACGATAATCTTTAGGGTGTAATTCTGTTTTACTCATAATTAACGATATTATATCAGAGATGTACAAAAAAGTAAAGGAAAAAGCGACCCGAAGGTCGCTTTGCTAAAACAGGATGGTGTCGAGGCTGGTGACGATTTCGTCAATCACACCATATTCCAAGGCATCTTTGGTCAACATGTAGAACTCCTCACGCGACTTGCGCTTGTACTCTTTCTTGGTAATCTTGGTATATTTGAGTACGTGAGGACGCACAACTTCTTTTTCGAAACGCATATCGAAACGAGTGCGGTCCTGAACCTTGTTGGCGGAACCAGCAATAAATGCTGTGCCGTCGTGGAGCAGGAATGTCATGTTTGGGAGCGAGAAGCGCTTCACTCCAGTAATTCCAATCAGGAACGCCATAGAGCACCACATGCCAACGTTTACGGTATAGACTGGCGTAGCGCTAGCTTCAATCGTAGAAATAAGCGCAAAGCCATCTGGCACCGAGCCACCAGGCGAATTAATAAAAAGCACAATTGGCTTTCGCTCTTCGATTGGGACATCCTTATCCTCGCGATTAATCTGCATGATTGATTCGATGATGTTGGCCACAGTCATGCCATAGGCTAAATCGCCATATTCATCCGGTGGAAGAATCTCGCCATACAGATACAGACGACGATCGTAGAACTCTTGCAAGCGCCTAAAATCAAAGCTATTGGCGTTGACAACAAGACTAGTCGGAATCGTGTTTTGCTCTTCGACAAATTTGTTGATTTCGGAAATCATTGCTTCAGCCTGTTCCTCGGTCAGCTGAATGCTACCGACCTGTTCTACACCTTCTTCTTCAGCGGGTGCATCTTCGGGCGGAAGTTTGGTTGGGTCCTTGATTCTAATCTTAATCCCTTTAGAGGATTTTTTGTCATCGAGACTGGTCACCGCTTTGCTTTTTTTATTAGCTTTGGATGACTTTTTGGTCTCAGACTTCCTGGACTTTTTGGCCTTCTCCGATGAATCATTACGACATTTGTTCTTCTTTGACATCCTTGTCACCTCCTTGTAATAAAAAAGAACTACACACTGCGGTGTATCTTTTAATTTTACCACAAAGTGTTGATTTTTGCAAGTTGGCATGATATAATAGGTGAGTATTATTAATTAACGAAACACTTCCTGGGAGGATTTCCTGATTTGCGAGGGACCCGGGGAGGAAGAGAAAGGAAATCATATTATGGCAGTTAATGTCGATATGAAGGCTTTGCTCGAAGCAGGTGCTCATTTTGGGCACAAAACGAGCCGCTGGCACCCAAAAATGGCGCCATACATCCATAGCAAGCGTCAGGATGCACATATTATCAACCTAGAAAAGACAGTGGATGCACTAGAAGCTGCACTTCCAAAACTTACTGAGATTGCAAAATCTGGCAAGAAGATTCTTTTCGTTGGCACAAAGAAGCAAATGAAAGACGTGGTCAAAGAAGCTGCTGAGTCAGTAAACATGCCTTACGTAACCGTGCGTTGGGTAGGTGGTACTCTCACCAACGTAGAGACCGTCAATCGCCAGATTAAGAAGTTGAAGGATTTGGAACGCCGTATGGCAAGTGGCGAACTCGAAAACCGTTATTCAAAGCTCGAAGTTCAGAGATTCCAGGAAGAAATCGATTTACTCAACGAACGCTACGGTGGCATTAAAGATATGACTGAGCAGCCAGCAGCAATCATCGTGATCGATGCTATGGAAGACAAAAACGCCATCAAGGAGGCAAATGTTCTTCATATTCCAGTTATTGCACTAACGGACACCAATGTCGATCCAACACCAATCGATTACGTTATCCCATGCAATGACGACGCAATCAAAGCAACTAAGCTCATGCTAGATTACTTCGTTGCCGCAATTAAGGAAGGCAAGAAATAACCAAGTGAGTAATAATCGTTTGTGGCGAAAATTCACACGCACAATTTATAAAATAAGGAGGCAAAAATGGCTGAAATATCAGTAGAACAAATCAAAAAATTAAAAGAACTCTCTGGCGCTGGCCTTACTGACGCGAAGAAGGCACTTGTCGAGGCTGATGGTGATTTCGACAAAGCCCTCGAAGCGATGCGCAAGAAAGGCTTGACTAAAGCAGAGAAGCGCGGCGACCGCGAAACTCGCGAAGGTTTGGTGGATGCTTATATCCACGATGGGCGTCTTGGCGCGATTGTCGAAGTCAACTGCGAGACCTCTTTCGTAGCAAAGACCGACGAATTCAAAACTTTGGCCCACCAAATTGCAATGCAGATTGCATCGATGGCGCCTCTCTATGTTTCTGAGGCTGACATCCCAGAAGACGTAAAGGCAGCGAAGATTAAAGAGCTCGAGGAGAATTTCAAGGGTCCAGAGAATATGAAAGAAAAGATTCTCGAAGGTCAAGTAAAGAAGGCCTTCGCCGACAAGGTTCTAATGAACCAACCATATATCTTGGACGATTCGAAGACCGTCGAGCAGTTTATCAAGGAAGCTATCGCAAAGACCGGCGAGAACATCACTATTCGTCAGTTTAAGCGCATCGAACTTGGTGTAACAGAGTAAATTCTAACAACAAAAAATACCTTTTTCAGAGCGGGGACTTGTTCTGGGAAAGGTATTTTTGTTGTCCGCAATTAATATGATATAATTATCTCATAAACAAGGAGTTATTATGTTTGACACCAAGGAAGATCGCAAGAAAATGGAAGAAGTGATTGCACGTTTCCAAGACGAAATGAAGAAGGTTCGTACTGGCAGAGCGCATCCAGATATGCTTGCGGGAATCAAGGTAGAGGCTTATGGACAGTTCATGCCTTTGAATCAAGTTGCTAACGTCACTGCTGCCGACGCCACTTTGCTCGTAGTAACTCCTTTTGATCCTTCTACAATACAGGCTATTGCCGCTGCGATTCGCGCGGACCAGTCTCTTGGCCTGAACCCAGCCGATGATGGTCGCGTAATACGCGTACCGATTCCGGCTTTGACCGAGGAGCGCCGCAAAGAGATTGTCAAAACCGCTTCCGCAAAGGTAGAGCAGGCTAAAGTTGCGATCCGCAATGTTCGCGAAGATGCACGCAAGGCAGTCAAAGCAGCCGAAGATTTGGGCGAAGACGTCAAGAAGCGCGCCGAAAAAGAAATCGATGATATTACTAAAGAATTTACAGACAGAGTCGATGCAGCCTTCAAGGCAAAGTCTGACGAAATCATGAAAATATAACATGAGTGAACTAAAACATCTAGGTATTATTGCCGACGGTAACCGTCGCTGGGCGAAAGAGAATGGTTTACCAAAAATCGAGGGACACCGCAGAGGGTTCAACAAGATAGAAACTCTGGTGAATGCGGCAGCCGAGGCCGGAATTCCGTATATTTCATTCTTTGTATTCAGCACAGAGAACTGGGGCAGAGAAGCATCGGAGGTTAGTTACCTGATGGATCTTGCAAGCTCCATGGTTTTGAAGTTGGCAAAGAAATTTGCCAAGTCTAACATTCGTATGTTGGTGCTAGGTTCACGCGAACGCGTAGATCCAAAACTCGTATCATTAGCTGAAAAGGCCGAGAAGTTAACCGAAAATTGCACAGGAACTACTGCGTGTTTTTGTTTTAATTATGGTGGAGAACAGGAAATCGCTGACGCGGCAAACAAGGCACTTGCGGCCGGTGAAAAAATCACTCCAGAAACAATTCGCAAACACCTATATAAGCCCGAAGTACCAGATGTAGACATGATTGTTAGAACCAGTGGCGAGGAAAGAATCTCTGGATATATGTTGTGGCGAGCAGCGTACGCTGAATTTTACTTCTTGAAAAAGTATTTTCCAGAGATGGAAGCGGCAGATATTGAAAATATTCTTAAAGAATATAACAAACGTAGCCGCAGATTCGGCAAATAATGATATAATAAGTTTATGGATATTTTCGTTGGAGTTATCGTTGGTCTTTTAGTGTTGATGCTCCTCGTGGTATTGCACGAGTTCGGTCATTTTATTGCTGCACGCCGCAATGGCGTAAACGTGTTGGAATTCGGGATTGGATTCCCACCACGCGCAGTCGCCTGGATCAAAGACCCAAAGACGCATAAATGGCGCCGATTAAAAAAATCTGAATGGAATAAGGAAAGCGTCACAAAAGCGGTCGGTTTTGACAAAAAAACCGCAGAAGCTGGCGCAAAGGGCAAAAACGCTAAGAGCAAGATTATTGCAGATGGGTTGATTTTTAGTATCAACTGGCTACCAATTGGTGGATTTTGCCAAATGGATGGCGAATCAGCGGAAGATGAGCGTCCTGGTACTTTTGGTAATGCGAATTTTTGGAAGAAAACCAAGATACTGTTTGCCGGGGTGACGATGAACTGGCTAACGGCTTTTGTGATTTTGACGATTCTGGCCTGGACCGGAATGCCGACATTTCTAGACAATCAGTTCACAATTGCAAGCGACACGAAGAAAGAACAGGAATACGTAATAGTATCGGAAGTTTTGGAGAATTCGCCTGCCGCCGCAGCCGGATTCAAGACTGGCGACAAAATTGTCGGCAGCGGCGAGACAACTTTTCATTATGCAAGCGATGTGACTGCGTTCAATAATGAACACGTTGGCGAAAAAGTGACTTACGATATTCTTCGCACCGACAGCACAGAGTGTGATTGCGCGCAGGAGCCTTGTGATTGCCCAGCTGTAGAGCAAATCTTGCACCTTAGCACTCAGTTGAATCCAAAAGACAGCGAATACTTACTTGGAGTAGCGATGTCTACTCCGCAGACATTGGCGTATTCTACTTGGTCGGCACCGATCGTCGGCGCTGGACTCACGCTACAGATGACCGGCGAAACTTTTAAAGGTGTCGGACAATTGGTTTGGAACTTGATTTGTGGCGTCGGCTCGCAATTTAGTCTTGATGGTTCGGTTCGCGATGCCGGTAGGGAAGCGATTTCTGAGGTCGGAGAATCAGTGTCCGGCCCGGTCGGTATAATTGGAGTTTTGTTCCCAACTTTCACCGCTGCTGGACCGAGCAATCTAGCGTTTCTTGCAGCGCTTATCTCTATCTCTCTCGCCTGTATGAATGTCTTGCCGATTCCGGCCTTGGACGGTGGAAGATGGCTGCTTATGGCGATTTTCAAACTGCGCCATAAACGTCTGACAAAAGAGATTGAAGAAAAAGTAGTATCGAGAGCATTCATTGTACTGCTGGCGTTAATGTTTATCGTGACTATCCTAGACGTAATAAGGTTGTTTTAGATGAAAAAGACCGGTGGAACTCATAGAAATTGGCTCAAAGGGGCGCGCAAAAATCTCCCGCACAAGACAACGAAAAATGACATTGCTAGCGTAATCTTGATGATAGTTTGGGTGTTTGTCTCTGTGGTGGCGTCACAGTTTGTGATTGGCTTCTTGATGCTATTAATTCTAGGCAGCAATACTTTTGAGCAGCCTGTGTGGACTGCGATATACTCACTACTGTCATACGGGGTAGCGATGCTATTAATAATTTTTGTACCACCGGCCGCGGCAAGGAAATTTCATTTTCTAAAAGGTCGCGCGAGCGAAAAAGTTACCACCAGAGAAGAGTTAGGACTCAGTGGCACTCCGACCTGGACCGATATCGGACTCTCTCCGGTTGCTTTCATTGCGAGTACGCTGCTTGCGGCACTTTTTGAATATTTGTTTACGGTGTTTCCATGGTTTGATATTAGCGAAGCACAGGATGTGGGCTTCAACATCTATATGGCACCAGGCGAACGAGTAATCGCTTTTCTAGTATTAGTAGTTCTAGCACCAATCGTTGAAGAAATTATCTTCCGTGGCTGGCTGTATGGTAAAATGCGCGAACGTCTATCTGCGCCTTGGTCAATCGTATTAGTTTCTTTGTTGTTTGGATTGGTGCATTTCCAATGGAATGTAGGAGTAAATGTCTTTGCTCTATCGGTAGTGCTCTGCGTACTGCGCGAGATTACTGGGACAGTCTATGCTGGTATACTGACACACATGATAAAGAACGGCGTGGCGTTCTATGTATTATATGTACTAGGCATGTAAAAACCCGCCTGATGGCGGGTATGTTACTTTTTCCATTCGTGGATGAGCTTGGCGGTAAAATCAAAAGGTGATTTTTCTTTGCCAATTTTGTTATATTCCAAGAACGGAAGCGGGGCGAGAGTGGGTGTCTTGGCGCCTATTTCTTGTCCTTGATAGAAACAGGCGCAGCTCACGTTGGGGCATGTCATTGCGCGCATCGCGCAGCGATGCGAAATCCGCATGCGCGAGAAAATCCTGGAAGTGGATTCGGACTCTATCTCTAGAGCCGTGCGACCCTTCACACTCTGTGCTATAGACAAAAGTTTGAGCGGATCGTCTTCCATCTGATTTATCGCAGCCTCATCTATGAGGTAGTTCGCAATTCCTAGGTACCCTTTAGTTCCACAAATGTCACTATTGATTTTTAGCAGGAGCGGCTTCTCATCAAAACAAGCGTCGACGAGTGCTTTTAGCTGTTTTGCCGAAAGTGGAACTCCGTTTTTCTGGCTAGGCAGCGAGATACGAAAATTATCTACTCTTTGCCTTCTCCAGAATTTGACAATATCTGCCAATGAAGCAATAGCGAATTCGGATAAACGTCCTTGCTGTTCCCAACAAGGAATATCCATCCTAGCGAGATCCAGGTCCAGAATTACCTTGAGACGATGTTTGTGGCACCAAGTGATAAAACTTTTGAAATCAGCCAGACTACCGTAGTCGCCACAGATACCTTTGCAGTCTTCTGCTACATATACTGTCTTACCATTCCTGATTGAACCGCAGAAGACTCCTCCTAGGTTCACACAATCAATCTGCAGATCGAGAATTTTAGCGAGATGTCGTTCCAGAACATTAAATGTCTTTTTGCCGTTCTCGTAAAATGCGGGTAGATATACCCGGTAAACCATAGTTTTCATTATAACACCCTCCATGTTAATGTACGTCTTTATATTATATCATACTTTTGCTTATTTGTCTAGTCGATGACACGTTTTATAGGTGTTGAGCGGGGAAATATGGTATAATTGTAGCATTATGAGAATGTCACATACTTTTACCAAGACTTTGCGCAATGCGCCAAAGGACGAAACTGCGAAAAATGGCGCCTATCTGACTCGTGCGGGCTACGTACACAAAGAGATGGCTGGCGTCTATGACTATTTGCCTCTGGGCCTTCGCGTGATCGAAAAAATCAAGGGAATCGTGCGAGAAGAGCTAAATGCAATTGGTTGCGAGGAGGTATTGATGTCTGCGCTCCAAAATCCAGAACCTTGGGAAAAGACCGGCAGATTTAGTGATCAGGAAGTTGATATTTGGTTCAAGACAGAGCTCTCGGCGGGCGGAGAACTAGGCTTGGCGCCTACCCACGAAGAACCAATGGTAAATATGTTAAAATCGTATATTTCTAGTTACAAGGATTTGCCTTTGTATGTCTATCAATTTCAGACTAAATTCCGCAATGAGCTTCGCGCAAAGTCTGGGATTCTGCGTGGTCGTGAATTCTTAATGAAAGATTTATACAGTTTCCATACTTCAGAAGAAGACCTGGACAAATTCTATGCCGAGGTCGAGAAGGCTTATGCGCGAATCTACGAGCGCGTAGGTCTCGGTGACGACACGTACGAGACATTTGCTAGTGGCGGTATTTTTTCAAAATACTCGCATGAATATCAGACTTTGTTGCCTGTGGGCGAGGACACTATTTATCATAACAAAGACTACAGTGTAGTACTAAACAAAGAGGTTCTAAATGACGAAACTTTGGCAGACCTAGGCGTAAAACGCGAAGACTTGCTCGAAGAGACGGCGGCTGAGGTAGGAAATATCTTTAAACTGAAATTCAAGTATTCTGAACCGCTAGGACTAAAATTCTCGGACGAAAATAACGAGCAGAAGACGGTCTACATGGGATGCTATGGCATTGGCATCTCACGTGTGATGGGCGTAATTGCAGAAAAATTTGCCGACGACAAGGGCCTAGTCTGGCCAGAGGCGGTGGCTCCTTTCAAATATCACCTGGTGGCGATTGGTGACTCCGGCACCAAAAAAGCGGAAGAAATATATGCGCTCCATTCAGACGAAATACTGTTTGACGACCGCGGGAATGTGCGCCCAGGAGAAAAATTTGCCGATGCAGAGCTAATTGGCTTGCCGTATCGTATCGTGATTTCGGATAAGACTTTGGCTGAGGATTCGGCAGAAATCACTGTACGCGCCACTGGTGAGAGCCGCTTAGTAGCACTCGATAAAATCTTCAATAATTAATGTTGACACGCCAAAGCTTTTGCGGTATATTTGAAAAAGTTGATTTTATTATTTGTAGTGGAGAATCAATATGATCAAAAAAAGTATTAGTCTGACAGCAGAAGGCAAGAAAGAATTAGAAAAAGAATTAGACGAATTAATAAAGAGCCGACCAACCATTGCTGAGCGCATTGCTACGGCACGCGCTTTCGGCGATTTATCCGAAAACGAAGAATACAGCTCGGCGCGCAACGAACAAAAGTTGGCTGAGAGTCGTATTCTAGAAATCCAGGACATCCTAAAAAACGCTAAGATTATTCGCGGCGGCAAGAAAGATAAAGTTGTACTCGGAGCGACTGTCGTCCTCAACATGAGTGGGCGCAAGGTAGAATATACGTTAGTAGGTCCAACTGAGGCTAACCCGCTAGAAGGAAAGATTTCTAATGAATCGCCAATCGGTAAAGTAATTTTTGGACACAAGGCCGGCGAAACCGTAGAGTTTAATGGTAAAAAAGTTAAGATAAACGAAATAAAATAAAATATAATACCCACCCCGTGTGGGTATTATTTTATTGAATGATACCTGGGTCCAACCATTTTTCAGATTTAGAATTACTTGAGGTCTCCTGTTTGTTTGCAGAATCCGTTTGAGCTGGTGGCGTTACTTGTGAAGCTAAATATTGATTGTATTTGTAGTCAAAATACTTCATGATCGCTTCGTGCGTTAACTCATAGCCCGAGCTCAAGTCAATGCTGAGCCTAGCACATGCTTCCGATAGGCCCTTGCCCCAAATTCTCGCGTCAGAAGTCGCATCCCTCATAGAGCCGAGGCTCTGTCCTAGTGAGTGGTCGTGGTCGCCACGTCGATTGTTTAGTTTTCTTTCAGTCTCTTCTGATGGGCTATCAAAATACTCTAAATAAGCCTGGGCAAGGGCGACTTCCTCATCGGGCATTTTAGACTTGGTCATATCTATCCCATTCCCGAGGGTTTCAAGTGCTTGATTATTGGTCCCGGCGATGAAACGACCGAGGGAGTCCATCGAGTCGGATAGAATATTTGCTCTCTTGTTGACACTGCCAAGGTATGTGTTGCGTTCTTTTGCCAAGACTGCTTCGTGATCGTTTGCGTTATTATTAGAGAAACGTTCATCGATATAATCGAACAGACTGTCATATTTCACTTGATCAATCGCAAGCGTCTCGTTACCTAGGGCGCTAATAATATTTTTAACGGGCGCATACTCATGGCCATACTTATCTATTTCATCAATCAATATCTGGTAGTCTCTACCTTCTTTTTTTATGAACTCTTCTTTTGCGGCAATTAACTCGTCACGCATGCGTCGGTCTTTTGCCTCTTCCTCAGCCATTTTATCCCACTCGGTAGCATTGTCTTGGCTATCTTCTATGTTCAGATTCAGTGTTTCACTCATTTTACCTCCATATATTATATACATTATAGCAAAGCACGGTGCAGTGTCTAGTGGTAGCGTGGCTGGTTAAAATATGGTATAATAACCCCATGTTACTTGAAGATTATCGAAACGAAAGACTCAAAAAACTAGAAGAGCTGAGGGCGCGAGGAATTGATACTTATCCCGCCAAAAGTAATCGTAATACTAAGATTTCTGATGTAATAAATCATTTTGATGAGAAGCAAGGCCAAGAAGTTTGCGTGGCTGGACGCATCGTTGCGATTCGCTCATTTGGAAAGTTAGTTTTTTTGAAACTGCGTGACTATTTCGGCGAAGTGCAAATATTTATGAAAGCAGTGCCAGAGGAGACTCCAGCGGGATTACTTGGCGCTAAGGATATTAAATTGCTCGATGTCGGTGACTTCATCGAGGCTAATGGCATCGTAGATAAGTCCCAAACTGGCGAAATATCGGTATTTTCTAATTACGTGCGTCTACTTACGAAGTCGCTTCGTCCGATGCCAGAAAAATTTACCAACAAGGAAGAACGCTATCGCCGTCGCTATGTAGATATGAATGTAAATCCCGAGGTACGCGAGAGATTGGTGCGACGTAGCAAATTCTGGCAGGCGACACGCGACTTTATGAATGCGCATGGATTCATCGAAATTAATATCCCAGTTCTAGAACACACTACTGGCGGCGCAGATGCAACGCCATTTACCACACACATGAATGCACTGGATGAAGACTTTTATCTACGCATTTCACATGAGCTACCTTTGAAGCGTTTGCTCGGTGGTGGTTTCGAGAAAGTATATGATATCGGACCGAGATTTCGCAATGAAGGCGTAGACGATGAGCACTTACCTGAGCATATCGCTTTTGAGTCATATGCTGCATATGAGAACTATGAAGACGGCATGAGGCTGTATGAGGAAATGATTAAATACGTCGCTAAAGAAACGTGGGGAACCCTACAATTCCACGTCGGTGGATTCGATATCGATTTGGACTGCGAATGGCCACGTATTAAATACGCTGATTTGCTTCGTGATAAATACGGCGTAGATGTATTCAATCCTGACCGTGAGCAATTGGTTAATATACTACTTGAAAACTGGGACGCTAAGGATTTGAAACGCGAAGATTTCGTGCGTAAACTCGAAAATACTACCACGCCACATCTGATCGATGATGTCTGGAAACTAATTCGCAAAACTTCCGCTGGCCCATATTGGCTAATTGAAGAACCTTTGTCTTTGTCGCCACTCGCGAAGAAGTCTGCCGATAATCCTTTAGTTACAGAAAGATTCCATCCAGTTATTGCTGGAACTGAAATGGGAAATGGTTTCTCAGAACTAAATGACCCGCTAGACCAGCTTGAAAGGTTCAAGGAACAACAAGCTGCGCGCGACGCTGGTGATGAGGAAGCGCAGATGCTCGATCAAGATTTCGTTGAGATGCTAGAATACGGTATGCCACCGGCTTGTGGCTGGGGTAACTCAGAGCGCAACTTCTGGCTGCTGGAAGGTGTGCCGGGCAGAGAAGCAGTACCGTTTCCGACCCTGAAAAGTAGAGAGGATTAGTCTATAAAGATTTTCTATATTAGCTGCTTGAAGTTATTGCTCTACAGAATTTTTGTATTGCAATAAGTCGACGTGCGCAAGGCGCGATATTAGTTTTTCTACGTAATTAATATCAATTATTAGTGGCGCATCTGAACTGCTAATATTCCATTCTTTTACTGCTTCCGGGAATTTAATGTCGTATTTTTCTTTCAATAAATCATTAAAGGATTCGTAATCGTGATAGAGTTTAGCTTTGAACTCGCGATAGTCTGTATTGCGATAGAGGTCTTCCTTGCCAACCGCCATACCAGTATAAAATTCGTAGTCCGTAATTAAGTGAAAGAAATATCCCTTACCAAATGATGTACTAATGTCAAAATCCGGCAAACATTCCTTTAGGTTTACTTTGCCGACCAAAAACGTATAAGCATTCGTTTCAAAGCCTGGTAATGGGTGGTGGGTCTCATTAGTGTCGGTCAAATCTGGTGCGATCGAACCCAAAATAAAATCATTGCGACGCTCTAAAGGGTGAAGTTTGAGATATTCTTCTGCTGCTGCTAAATGTATATTTATTCCTGGCATATTAATTAAAATTATGTTAGATTTCTACGATTTTTTGACGCGATTTGGCGCCGCGAACTATTTTAATTGTAGTCTTTGCGACTTTGAAATGCTTGGAGAGTGCCTTTACCAAGGCCTCGTTCGCCTCTCCGTCGTGAGCCTTAGCCCGTAGATACGCTGTGAGCTCATTGGGCGAAATAGCAACGACTTTTTCTTGCGAAGTTCCTGGTTTGACGGTTATACTATATTTTGTCATATATCCACTCCATATTATAGCATAATCTGTGTGCTATAATAATAGGTATGGCTAAGTTTAAGTTGGTCTCAAAGTATCAGCCGACAGGCGATCAGCCTTCAGCGATTCGTCAGCTGACGGATGGTATTTTGCATGGCATAAAAGAGCAGACTTTGCTTGGCGTCACTGGTTCCGGTAAGACTTTTACGATGGCAAACATCATTCAGAATGTTCAGAAACCGACTTTGATTTTGGCGCACAACAAAACTCTGGCAGCGCAGTTATATTCCGAATTTCGTGAATTTTTTCCAGAGAATGAAGTACATTATTTTGTGTCGTATTTCGACTATTATCAGCCTGAAGCATATATTGCATCGACGGATACATATATCGAAAAAGATTCAGCAATTAACGATGAAATCGACAGACTTCGTCACGGTGCAACCGAAGCGTTGTTAACGCGTCGCGATACGATTGTGGTATCTTCCGTATCATGTATTTACGGCATTGGTTCGCCAGAGCATTACCAGGAAATGTCTCTCCCAATGTGGCGAACTGAAAATGGCTGGGTGATGGGAGCGCCAGACGCATTTACTTCGGACGCGCTTCGCTCGCGCCCGTCGTTACGGGGCTCGCTCGCTCTTTCGCTCCCCGTTGGTCGCGAAGGGTCCTCAGCAAACGCATCTGACGCTCTCTCGCAAATCGATTTTATTCGCCACCTTGTAGCGATGCAATATCATCGTAATGATTTGGCATTCGAACGCGGTAATTTTCGTGTGATGGGAGACACTATAGATTTATTCCCGGCCAATGGCGAATACGCATATCGTTTTGAATTTGGTTTTGATACACTTGAAGAAGTAAAGATTTGCGACCCTTTGACCTTCGAGATTCGCGAAAAGCCCGACCATGTGCACATCTTCCCAAATACGCACTATGCAACGCCAACAGATCAGCTAGAGCGTGCGCTTGTCACGATTCGCGCTGAGTACGAAGAGAGGTTGGCTTACTTCAATGAGCACCAGAAATATCTAGAAGCACAGCGACTAAGCCAACGTACCAAATATGACCTAGAAATGCTGAAAGAGACTGGTTTTGTAAAGGGAATTGAAAACTATTCCAGACATCTCGATGGACGCAAGCCTGGAGAACCACCTAGCACTTTGATAGATTTCTTCCCGAAAGACTTTTTGTTAATCGTGGATGAGTCACACATGACCTTGCCACAGGTACGTGGCATGTATAATGGTGACCATGCCCGAAAACTAAATCTAGTGGACTACGGTTTTCGTTTGCCAAGTGCGCTAGATAATCGCCCGCTCACTTATGGGGAATTCCAAGCAAGAATCAATCAAGCAATCTATGTTTCGGCAACTCCTGGAGAATACGAGCTAGAGCATTCGCCTAAACCAGCCCAACAAGTAATTCGCCCAACAGGACTTCTGGATCCAGAAATAGAAGTGCGTGGTAGTGAAGGACAGATTGACGACTTGATGGAGGAGATCGATAAGCGCATTGCAAAAGGCCAAAGAACTCTTATCACAACCCTGACGAAACGTATGGCAGAAGATTTGACTGATCACCTGAAGGAGCGTGGCGCAAAGACAGCTTACATCCATTCGGATATTGATACATTGGAGCGCGGCGACATTCTCCGAGATTTGCGCGAGGGTGTATACGATGTACTGGTTGGTATTAACCTGCTTCGCGAAGGTCTCGACCTCCCAGAAGTGTCGCTTGTGGCTATTCTAGACGCTGATAAGGAGGGGTTTCTACGCTCTGAGTCGGCTTTGATTCAGACGATTGGTCGCGCAGCGCGCCATGAAGAGGGCAAAGTCATTATGTATGCCGACTTCATTACGGAGAGCATGGAAAAAGCCATTTCTGAAACCAATCGTCGTCGTGAAATTCAACAAAAATACAACGCCGAGCACCACATTACACCTACTTCGATTAAAAAGGAGATTTCAGCTGGACTTCGTGCTATCATTCCTGAAAAAGAGAAAGAAAACAAACTCGATATCAAACGTATTCCGAAAGACGAGTTACCAAAGTTAGTCAAGCAACTCACATCCGAAATGCAGCTTGCAGCAGCCAACCTAGAATTTGAACGTGCAGCATTAATTCGTGATGAGATTGAAAGAATCAAAGCCGAAATCGGCGGATGACAGTCGCGCAAGAAATAATCGGCAGAGTCCGACGAGTGTGATATAATATAAGCATGAGCAGTGTGGGCATCGAGAAAATCGATAAAATCCGACGCCGTATTCGTGCGTGTGATTATTTATCAGTTGTGCAACTTTTTCTTCGAGATAATTTTTTGCTTGATAGGCCGCTCAGTCATGAGGATATTAAACCACGTCTACTTGGACATTGGGGTACTTGCCATGGAATCAATGTCGCATACGCAAATCTACGAAGTTTTTTCCTAAATAACCCTGGGTATAGTTTTGTTTTGGGGCCCGGACATGGCTTTCCAGCGCTACAGGCGAATCTTTTTATTGATGGCGAGCTCGGAATGGTGGACGAAAGAGCAATGCCGGATTACGAAGGGATAAAATATATTTGCAAGAATTTTTCTTGGCCTGATGGTTTTCCGTCACACGCTAGTCCTTTTACGCCAGGAATCATCACTGAAGGAGGCGAGCTGGGCTATGCTCTAGCTAATTCATACGGAATGGTGCTCGGACATCCTGAAAAGACCATTGCGGTATTGATTGGTGACGGTGAATTAGAAACCGCAACAGCAATCGATTCGCTGAATCTACATAATTTGTTGAGCGGTGACAAAAATGGTAAGGTGTTGCCGATTTTACATTTGAATGGATACAAGATTTCGGCGCCTTCTATCTACGCAAGAAAATCAGAACGTGAGCTGAACGAAATGATTCGCGGTTTTGGATATACGCCAGTGTGGATTAACGGAGACAATCCAGAAGTTTTCCAGGAGGCATTGATGGATGAGGTCGATAGTCCTTTTTATATTCTAAAGACTGAAAAAGGGGAAGGTGGCCCGAATCGCCACCACGAGGCGCATCAAATTCCGCTAAAGAATCCTGCCACCGATGCGGAAGAATTGGAGGCGCTGGAAACGTGGCTCAAATCATATCATTTTGAAGAATTATTCGATAAAGAAAGGGGGTTCTTGTTATGATAGAGCGCGTAGAAAACCCAGGAAGCGAGATGCACTCTCCAGCCATAAAAATCGGCGAACTGCTAAAAGAGCAATTGCAAAAAGACCCACATTTTTATTTCTTCTCGCCAGACGAGACTACATCTAACAAGTTCGATGCGGTATTTGAGGTAGAGAAACGTGCCTGGGGCAAATTGCCACAGGAGAAATGGGATTTGCCAGAGTCGGCCAGTGGAAGAATAGTTGAAATGTTGTCTGAAAATGTACTGTTTAGCGTGATGACTGGACATTTGATGAACGGGGAACAGGCAATGCTGGGGAGCTATGAAGCTTTCTTGCCAATAATTACCGCACAGTTATTGCAACAAATGAAATTCATCAAACAATCTCGCGAGGTAAAGTGGCGCGAGGACATGCCAGCCGTAAACTTGCTCTCTACCTCAACTTGCTGGAGACAAGACCACAATGGTTACACACACCAATCGCCAGCTCTGATATCTACTTTACTTAGTGTACCGTCCGGCCTAGCTAATTGTATTTTCCCAGTGGACGATGTGGCCGCCGAGGAGGCATTCGACTACATGCTGAGGTCTAAGAATGTTGTAAATCTTACAACATTTAACAAAATTGATGAGCCGAGATATATTGATTCGCATCACGCAAAATTTCAGTTCGATAATGGTGGGGCTTCCTTGTATCAATTTGCTTCCGATGAGAATCCAGATATTGTCTTTACGGCCGCTGGTGATATCCCGACGCAGGAAACCTTGAAAGCGATTGAAATACTACGCGAAGATTTGCCGGGGATTAAACTCCGCTTTGTCGGGATAAACGCGTTGACATATCGCGCTATCGGGACTGTTGACAATAAGTTATCAAAGGAGAAATTCACAGAATTATTTACAGACCGAAAACCGATTGTAGCAAATTTTCATGGTTATCCTGAAACCATGGAAAACATCCTCGAAAACTACACTATGCGCGGTAGGCTTCGTGTGCATGGATATAATGAAGAAGGTTCCACTACGACTCCGTTCGAGATGTTGCGAAGAAATTGCGCATCACGCTATGATCTTGCGATAGATGTCGCTGGCCTAATTGGTAGAGAAGACTTGGTCGCGAGGTATTATGATATTCTGAATAAAAATCACGACTACGCCGTCCAGAATGGCGAAGATTTGATAAAATAAGCGTATTTTGCTAAAATATGCCTTATGGAATTATTCATTTTATTATTAGGCATGGCTACTTTTGCTGAAACTAGCGTCTTGTTATTCAAAAGGCTCCATCCGAGAAGAGGCGGCAAACGCAAGATCTATGTCGATACGTCTGCGTTAATAGACGGCAGAGTATTGAATATTGCCAAGAGTGGTTTTATCGTTGATGATTTAATAATATTAAAGAGCGTGCTTAGAGAGTTGCAGCTCCTCGCCGATGGTAAAGACTCGGAAAAACGAAGTCGGGCAAGGGAAGGACTGAAGCTTGCCGCCGACCTGGAACGAGTAGAAGATGTGAACACCGAAATAGTCGATGATGGAACCGGGAGAAAACAGGTAGATGAAGAACTATTGAAATACGCCAAGGAAAACAACGGTTATATTCTGACCCTGGATTATAACTTAATAAAAGTCGCGGAGGCTGAGGGCACTAAAACTCTTAATATTAACGACCTAGCATTAGCACTCAGGAATGAATTCTTGCCGGGCGAAACAATGAGACTAAAGATTCAGGACAAAGGCTCTGGCAAGGGCCAGGGAATTGGCCATTTGAGTGACGGCACGATGGTGGTAGTAGATGGCGCAGATAGGAATATTGGCCAAGAAATGACGGTAGAATTCGTAAGATTCTTTGAAACTTCGGCCGGTAAAATGATTTTTGCTAGACCAGTAAAGACAAAACGAAAATAATAACCACTGCAAAAATCTCCCGGGTTACTCGGGAGATTTTCGTTGGGCTTATTTTAGTGTTTTTTCGCTAGAGGCTTGATAACCAGCAGCATCTGAAACCACGAATTTGATGGTCTTATCGGTGTCCTTTAGAGTATAACCAGTCACGGTGCCATTAGAAAGACCGATGCCTGATTGTTCAACACCATTCACGTAAAGAGTGTACCCAGCAATGTCGTACGAACCCTTCTTGATGGTGGCAATAATATTCTTGCCGTTTGTCGAAACCGTAACAGTAGGTGGAACATAAGTACATGGATCGCTTTCTTCTTGATTATATGGCTCTGGGGCCTCGACGACATCTTTGCCGGTCATAGGATCAGTGATTTTGGTGACTTCAATTTCGATTTTATAGTCTTCTGCAGTACAAGATGACGCTAGAAGATGGTTGTAGCGGTTGAATACCATTGATTCCTTGGAAACACCTGAGTTCTTCGCAGCATTAAACCAGCTTGGCCAAATATCGGTCTTGCCATTTACCGTGAGAGTCTGCATGCCCTCTGGACGAGCAGGCTCATCGCCATAGTGCCAGCGACCGTCTGGTTCGTAAACTTCTTTGTGAATGCGTTCCATAAAGTGTCCAACGGTATTACGTACTACTGCATTCGTGTTTGAAGTAAGGCCGGAGCCGTCATGATTACCGTTCCATACGAGTGTAGAGACAGCAGTAGAATAGCTCTCAATCAATGAGTCTTTGGTGACTGCAGAGTTGGATGTCGTAGTAGTGCCGGTCTTGGTGGCTGTCCAGACATCAGGCACGACGTAGCCACGACTCTGAGAGCCACCAGGAGCATAAATACCGAAACGAGCACTGCCATCACTAAGAATATTAGAAATCATATATGCGACTTGTTCGTCAACTACGCGAGTAGCAGGGGTATCGGTCCAAGATTCAATGACATCGCCAGAAGAGTTTTTGACTTCTAGGACGTAGACCAGGTCTTTGTATGAACCACCACGAGCGAGCGAGGCATAAGCGTTGGCGTGTTCAACCATATGGACACCACAACCGGAGCCAATAGCGATTGACAAGCCAAAGCCGTCCCGACCATCACAATAGGTGACGTCACCAAGTGCATGGGCAACTTCAAGTGAGTTATCTATACCATTAATGTATAGTGCCTTAACGGCCGCAATATTAAGAGAGTGACCAAGTGAGAAACGAATTGTCACATTGCCGTAGAATGAGCCCGTAGCATTCGTGAGCGAACAACTGCCAGAATAGCCAGCACAATAGAGGGAATTAATATTCTCGTCTTTCAGGATCGAACCTGGTCCGTAATTAATACCTTCGCGTTGCATAAAGAGTGGCGAATAGTCGAGAATTGGCTTAATAGTAGAGCCTGGTTCGATGAGAGAATCGGTAGTGGCGTTTACTTCGCCATATCCTGGTGCGAAGAAGTCGATAGAGCCGACCATGGCAATCACTTGAGAAGTTTCTACATCTATAGACACAAGTGCGATATCGTCACTATTATTCATATAGGTGTATCCAGCGCCTTCAGCGACAGCTTCTTCGGCGATTTTCTGAGCACGTGCATCGACGGTAGTCTTGATTGTCCAGCCGCCAGCGCGCATAGTAGAGATACCGTACTTATCTTCGAGCTGTTTGCGAACTTCGAGCAAGAAGTGTGGCGCCTTCATATCGGCGTACTGGCTAGACTCTGGCAAGATACGATCAAGGATCGCTACCTGTTTGGCGGCTTCGGCTTCGTCTTTGGTGATGTAGCCCATTTCAGCCATCGCATCGAGCGTGTATTGCTGACGCCAAATTAGCTGATCGTGGCCATACTCGTTGTAAGGATTAAACACACCTGGGTTATTCGGAATCGAGGCAAGCAGTGCTGCTTCTGCAAGATCTAGGTCTTTGGCAGACTTGCCAAAATATGTACGAGCAGCTGATTCCACGCCATTACGACGACCGCCATATGGCGACTGATTGAGATACATTGTGATGATTTGATCCTTAGAATACATACGCTCTAGTTCGATAGCAAGAATTAATTCCTTAATCTTACGTGCAATACCGCCACGATTGGCACTCTGTGCTTCGTCAGCAAAATAAACTTGCTTAATTAGCTGCTGCGTAAGGGTGGAACCGCCCTGGACTTGTTTACCAGAAAGAGTGGAGATGGTAGCACGCACTAAGGCGCCAAAATCCACACCGATATGATTATAGAAGTTGCGGTCTTCAATCGCTACGGTCGCTTGATACATATATGGGGAAATATTTTCGGCATCCACAACCAAACGATAGTCGTCATTGCCGGTATCTTTCCAGAGAACCTCACCGTTACGATCCAAATACGTATTGACTGTTTCGGAAATAGTCATTTCGTCAAGGCGAATCTCGTCTAGGTCTTTCTTGTAATACAAGAATAGGCCACCGATACCGATAATGCCAATTAATAAACAAATACCGATAAACTTAAGAATGGCTTTTTGACCACGCCATGAGAACCACCATTTGAATACGCGCTTTGGGTGAAGGCGTGCAAAAAAGCGCTTGACTGGCTCTTTTGGCAGAGTTGCCAAATCCTCTGCACGACGTCGTGCAGCAGCCTCTTTCTTGGCCTTTCGCTTGGCGCGATGCTTGGCCCAGAAACCTGTGGTTTTTTTCGCAGTTTTTTTAGACTTTTTTGCCATTTCTGATTCTTCTTGCTTTGATTCTTTATCGTCGTCTTTAACGTCATCCTTGTTGTCATCCTCGGTTATCTCTTCGACAACTTCTGGAGTATCATCGGAAACTACTTCGTCCTGAACGACTTTCATTGTTTTAATATCTTCACTAACTTCGGCTGATTTAGTATCTTTTTCTTCTTTTGCGTCTACTCGCGCACTAGAAGGCCACAAATCAGCAGGGGATTGAATATCCTTTAATTTAATAGGTTCTTCTTTGTGCTCTTTGACTTTGAGCGGTGGCATGCTAGATGACTTAGCTACCTTCGAAGACCTCGCAGTTCTCCCGCGTGAAGTTTTCTTAGAATTATTTGATGGCAAAATTACGTCTGGCTTTTTCTTATCCATACATTTATTATTATAACACTATTTAAAACAATTGTGGTATTTTTAAAAAATCTGACGCACATAAAATCGCGTGTTATAATAATCGTATGAAACGATTTAAGTTTAAATCAGTGGTACAACTTGCGAATATTAGACTGTCTGTGAAGACCGCTGCAGTAGTACTTGCTAGTTCTACGATGGTTTCAGCTTTGCTTGGACTTTTTCGTGATAGACTTTTGAATTCATATTATCTCGGGACTTATCCGACCGGCATTGACGCCTACACGGCGGCCTTTACGGTGCCAGATTTTATGTTTTTTATTCTGACATCTGGGGCCTTGGCCGTCTCTTTCATTCCAGTGTTTAATCAACGCTTGATGACTGGCAACAAAAAATCAGCTTGGGAATTATCGTCCAGCTTGATTAATTTGCTTGCTCTTCTCGCTCTTATCGTGAGTGTGCTTATTATGATTTTTGCTGATCCTTTGATTCGCTACGTGGTAAGTCCAGGACTCGACGAGTCTGGTATGATTCTTGCTATCAATATGACGCGCGTGATTGCGATAAATCCATTCCTTTTCAGCATTGCGACCGTGCTTACATCAATGCAGCAGGCGGTGGGGAGATTTGTTTTTTATTCGCTAGCGCCTACTATATATAATATAGGTATCATTATCGGCATAACTTGTTTTACTGGTGGAATTAATCTTTTCGGAGTACAAGTTTTCGAGGGCGGCATCATGGGCGTGGCGCTAGGCGTAATTCTCGGTGCAATTATGCAACTTATAGTGGCGTTAATAGGATTGTTTGGTTTAGGATTTGATTATGAGTTTAAGATTCATTGGCGAAATCAAGGATTTAGAACTATTCTAAAGCTACTACCACCTCGTTCACTCGATCAGGGGATGGACTATGTTAACTCTATCGTTAGCACCAACCTTTCTTCGCGTATGGGGGCAGGCGCCGTGCGTTCTTTCGACCAAGCAACGTCACTCCATACCATGCCAGTAAATCTGATTGGTGTAGCAATTTCGACCGCATTCTTTCCAAAGCTAACCGAAGAGCTAGGGAATGGCGACAAATCTAAGTTCTACGAGACTTTCCGCAAAGCACTACGCACGATTATTTGGATTGCTTTGCCGGTTTCGGCGATTGCATTCTTTGGTCGTGGATACGTAGTAAGTTTCATTTCGAATATTGGGAACAATGATAGCAACAAAATGATGGCATCGATTCTCGGTACTCTTTGTGTGGCGATTTTTGCAAGATCGGTTTTTCATATCGCATCACGCGGGTTCTATGCCTATCAGGATACAAAAACCCCTTTCAGGGTGTCAATTATTGCGGTGGGGCTAACAGTTGCACTATCAGTTGCCGCATGGCTACTAAACTGGGGTGTGGATGGGCTCGGCATCGCGCAGTCGGTTGGAGCGCTGATAGAGATAATTATCTTGCTTGCTATCTTGCAAAAACGTTCTAAAGGCGAAATCCTAAACAAGTCTTTTTGGAAGGCGTTTAGCCGTATGATATTCGCCACAGTAATTGCTGGAGCAGTAGCCTTCTCAATGACAAAGTTCTTGCCGCTTAGGGCAACCGATACTTCGCTCGTAATCACTATTCCAAAATTTATATTAATTGCGTCCGTGTCATTTTTGGCATATTTCGTAGCAAGTTACTTTTTGAATCTAGAAGAAATTGAGCCAATTGCAAAATATATTAGAAAAATACTCTTCAAAAACGTAAAATAGTGTATAATTTAAGATATGGATATTAACTGCGAGACAATTGAGCATTTGGCAAGCTTGTCAAATTTTTCGTTAAGTGACGAAGAAAAGACTTCACTAACCAACGATTTGCAAAATATTATTAAATACATTTCTCAGCTTGATGAACTTAATACCGATAATGTAGAGCCGACTTATCAGGTTTTTGAAATGGAAAATGTTTGGAGGAACGACGAAATCGTGGAACAAGATGCAAATCGCGAACAATTGCTCGCTCTTACCAAAGAAGAAAAAGATAACCAAATAAAAGTACCAAAGGTATTGTAATGAAAACAGCAAATAAGACCGTTACCGCAACAAGATTAGTAAAAGATGCTTTGGAAAAAGCTAAACATTTTGCTGATTATAATATTTTTACATTCCTGAATGAAGAGGGCGCACTAAAGAAGGCTGCTGAAATCGACGAGAAAATCGCGCGTGGCGAGAAAGTCGGAAGGCTGGCCGGCGTGCCATACGCCTTGAAAGATAATTTTCTTTCCCCAGAGGGCGACACTACCGCATCGGCACATATTTTGGAAGGTTGTGCTTCGCCAGTTACAGCAACTACAGTAGAGAAACTAGAAGCTGAGGGCGCAATCATGATTGGACGCGCCAACCTTGACGCCTTCGCACACGGTTCTTCCACTGAAAATTCGTACTTTGGGCCGACGCTCAACTCGCATGATAAGACACGGGTGGCTGGTGGCTCCTCTGGTGGTTCGGCAGTGGCAGTAGCGCTAGACATTGTCGAGTTCGCGACCGGGACCGATACTGGTGGCTCGATCCGTCAGCCTGCCTCGTTTAACGGCGTCTACGGATTTAAACCAACCTACGGTACTATTTCACGTTATGGCGTAGTGGCGATGGCGTCATCGCTTGATTGTATTGGATTCTTTACTAAAACCCCGGAAGATATGGACCTACTCATGTCGATAACTGCAGGGCAGGATCCAAAGGATATGACTACATTGCCAGATTATTATAATGAAAACTTTAATGGTGACAATGATACCACGGAAGACGCTGCGTGCCCTTCGGGCACGCTCCGGGCCGCTCAGGCCAAGTCTTCAAGGCCCGTAGAGCACATAGCGTCTTCCGCGGCATCACCGATTTATAAAATTGGTATCATTAAGGATTTCGATAATGATGTCGTTGATGTTAGTATTCGGAATGCATTGAAAGAGAAGTGTGAACTTTTGAAATCTAAAGGTTATGAAATTGTAGAGTTAGAAATGCCTACTTTGAAATATGCACTAGCGGCATATTATATAATACAGCCTGCCGAAGTTGCCTCGAATTTGTCACGTTACGACGGCGTAAGATACGGTTTTCGTTCAGAAAATTCCACCGACTTAGATGGTCTTTATGAAAACACCAGAAGCGAAGGCTTTATGGCGGAGAATAAGCGTCGCATTATGATTGGCAATTTCGTGTTGTCGTCTGGATTTTATGATGCATATTTCTTAAAAGCCGCAAAAGCAAGGACTTTGATTATTAATGAGTACAACAAAGCGTTCGAGAAATGCGATTTCATCTTGACGCCGGTGTCGCCAAATCCAGCTTTTAAGCTTGGCGAAAAAGTCAACGACCCGGTAGCAATGTATCTGGAAGATTTGATGAGCGTTTCGCTGAATTTGGCTGGTGTGCCTGGGCTGGCGATTCCTGCTGGCGAGACCGCAGAAGGCTTACCAATTGGTTTGCAGCTAGTAGGCCCACGTCGTAGCGATAAAAAGTTAATTGAGTTTTCAAAGGAGCTAATCTAATGGATGGTGGTGTAGTACCTTTTATTATTGCCGTATTAATAGTGGCGGTCTTAATATTTGTAGCGATTCTTTTGACGGGCAAACGTGGTGGACATCATTTTAACAAGGAAGCTTATCAGACGAAATTCCTAGCCATAGAAAACAGGCTAAATAAAAATAATTCTGCTACTTTCATGGCTACCGTAATTAATAGCGATAAGCTGCTCGATAAGGCTATGGTCGAGATGGGGATCCCTGGCAAGACTATGGGGGATAGGCTAAAGAAGGCTGATGATAAGTTTTCGGATATTAACGCGGTATGGCGTGCGCACAAGTTGCGTAACGCCCTGGCGCATGAATCGGATCTCGAGATCACATATCGCCAAGCTGCTTCCGCTCTAGCTATTTACAAACAAGCACTTAAAGATTTAGGAGCTATCTAATGAAATACTACCCGACTATCGGCATTGAATGCCACGTACAACTTGCGACCAAAACGAAATTGTTTTCTGAAGTAGATAATGACGCGCGCCATAAAGAGCCTAACTCTTGCGTATCGCCAGTCGATTATGCACTGCCAGGGATGCTTCCTCGCTTGAACGGTGAAGCTGTGAGGCTCGCGATTTTGGCTGGACGCGCAATGAATTGTGAGATTAATGCTTCTTCGAGATTTGACCGTAAACATTATTTCTATCCTGATTCTCCAAAAGGATACCAGATTACGCAATTCTATCATCCGATCATCGGTGAAGGACATGTAGATTTGCCGTCTGGTGGTAAAGTACGTATTGAACATGCGCACCTTGAAGGTGACGCTGGAAAATTAACGCATTTTGATAGCTACTCTTTGGTGGATTTGAACCGTGTAGATACGCCGCTCATTGAAATTGTTTCAATGCCAGATATTCATTCAGCTAAAGATGCGCACGATTATTGTAAAGAACTTTGGAGATTGATGATTTTTGCCGGAGTGTCGTATGGTGATTTGTATAACGGCAACATGCGATTTGACGTAAACGTGTCGCTTGCGCCAGAAGGTTCCGATAAACTTGGAACACGTGCGGAAGTGAAGAACTTAAATTCGTTCCGTTCAGTTGAGCGCGCCGTTGAATATGAAATCAAGCGTCAGAGTAAGATTCTTGATGCAGGCGATAAAGTTATTCAAGAGACACGTGGATGGAGTGATGCGACTGGCGAAACGACTGGGCAACGCTCTAAGGAAGAGGCAAAAGATTATCGTTATATGCCAGAGCCAGATATTCCACCGATTAATTTGTCCAAAGAATTTATTGATACGGAATCTGCGAAATTGCCGTTGATGCCAAAGGATTATCGCTCTTTGTTTGGTGAAATTATTCCACATGACACTTTGGAGATTATGCTGGACTATCCACAACTAATGCGAAAGATAGCCGAAGTGGCTGGGGTCCTGTCCGAAGAATTCGACTCGGGACACACTCAAGGCCGTTCGGCCAAGCTTACGGTCCCGAGTCAAATTTCTTCGGCCACCCCAGCCATCAAATTACTTTCTAATCTTTTTGCGTCTGTGCTGCTCGCCGAAGAAAAATCTGCTGAGTATCTGAATGATTTGCCGGCAGGGAAGCAACTCAATGATTTGGCAGAAATGAATGCTAAAAAAGAATTGTCTTCTACTGCAACAAAGGAAGTATTTTTGCACCTATTTGACCCGCAGATGCGGAACAAAGATACGCGCTCCATTGCGAAGGAATTAGGGGTAATCCAGGAGAATGACCTCGGTGCGCTTGAAAAAATCGTAGATACAGTGCTCGCAAAGCCAGAGACCCAGAAAGCTCAGGAAGATTTCCGTAACGGTGAAGAAAAAGTGATTGGATTCTTGGTCGGACAAGTAATGAAAGAATCTCACGGTAAAGCCAATCCATCATCAGTGCAAGAGATTTTGAGGAAGAAATTGAAATAAAATTGCTTCACAATGAAAGAGGTCATCTTAGAATGAGTTACGACATAGATAAAGATAAAGTAAAAGTGCTGGAAGATTTCATTTTCCTACACAAAAAGAAACCTGGTGCTGCTGCATCGTCAGTGGCCTCTGTTATAGGTGTATTAGTTGGTTTGAAGCCCTCAGCTGTTATCGATTTTAATAGCGATGAATGTCTAAAATTTGATGAGTGGGAAATAATTGAGCTATTTGGCAATCTTGGTCTGAAGATCTTAGCTTTTAAACATAAAAATAGTGGAATTCATATGACTGATAAAACAGTTGACGTATTTATTTCACGCAATCAAGAGACTGCCTATAAATTACACTGTGAATTTGAAAAACTCTGGTCATCTATGGATGCATTGGCCCAGATTTACGATCAGAAAAAATGGGAATCTGCGACTAGAGAAATTGGGCATTTGCTCGGCTATCCAGATACTGCAATTGAATCATTCGTTAATCTGAATGACGAAGAGCTTAACAGTGACGAGCGAATAGCGAGAATGGAACGTAATCGTTATTTTGCTCATAGCGCAGAACATGAAGAGGAAGAACGCGAGACATATGATTATGTATTAAATCGCGCAATTAATGAGCTAGCCCCGAAGACAACAGAGATTCTAAAACAGAACACTACGGCTAGCTGGGTGTAGATTTTTCTCTAAAATGTTATAAAAGTATTGACAAAAATAAGCATATGTGCTATAATTAAAGCATAAGCTTGTTAGAGTTTATGGAACTTTAAAAAATGCGGAAATCTCCTGTGGGGATTTTGCGGCTCGTTCTATCTA
>JAFUBS010000008.1 GCA_017460105.1 Candidatus Saccharimonadota bacterium
ATAAGGCTAAATAGTCCTAGCATAGTAGTAACACCAATGGACGTGCCTAGGGTTACTTTGTATGGAGAGATAGACATGGTAGTTAATTAACCTTCATTACTTATAATAATTATTCTAATAATTCTAATAATTCTTATATTTATTGTACTAGATTTTGAGAAAAACACAAGCGAGTAGTATTGAACTCTAATATAAAATCCCGAATCCTATTTAGAAACGTTATTTAAAAACGCATATGTATATATACATTATATATGCTATAATATAATTATTATGGTTACCAGGAAGCTTCTTATATATATAAATAGTCTATTATTAACGGTGTTTAATGTGTCAATGTTACTAGTGGGAGTAAATGCTTCCGCCACCTCCACCCCACTCACCTGGCAAGACGAAGTAGATGTCCAGTTTACCTTTAATCCTGCACTTTCTGTCACTATTTCTGATGGAGATATAGTAATACCTAATCTAGGTGTAGGAACAAGAGACAATAGTAACGAGATAGCTATTACAGTAAAGACTAATAATATAGCAGGCTATCAACTATCTGCTACAGTAGGTAACTCTACTACATATGACTATAGAGAACTAAAACATGAAACCACGAGTACTGCACTATTTAATAGCCTAGCAGTAGGTACTACGTTGAACCAACTATCTACTCCAAGTACTTGGGGATACTCTACTGATTCTGGCACATCCTATTCTGGTCTTCCTAAATATGATGATACTACTAATGTAGCTGTGTTAAATGATTCTACTGCTTCTGGTACTGAGACTACTAACTTCCTCATAGGTGCTTATGCAGACCAGAATCAACTTGCTGGTGATTATAAGAACGTAATTAATTTTAATATCGTAACTAACATGGTCAAATACACCATTGCTGATGCCCCTGATATGCAATCTGTTGCTTCTGGTACTGATGGTTGTCCTAGTACACTTCCTACTGGACAAGCTTATGAACTTACAGACTCCCGTGATGGTACCACTTACAAGGTAGCTAAACTAGCAGATAATAAGTGCTGGATGCTAGATAACCTAGCGCTAGACCTCACCGACTCCACTACTATGGTTGCTCTAACGCCAAGCAATACCAATGCTGATGCGGATTCGCTTACTAGTCTTAGAAGTGGGAACAGAACGGCAGAAACCCCACAATACGCCACAGCTGGTCTAGGAAACCTAACGGAAGGTAACAGCTATTCAGTACCACGCGTGAATGCAGACTATGTGGATGACGTCTTTTCTGCCATCGGCTCAGGTTCTGGTGAGACTGGCGTCTACTACAACTACTGCGCTGCCTCCGCTGGCTCCTACTGTTATGGTAACGGCACTAGTGAAGGCACTTCTTCTGGTGACTCCACGGAAGATATCTGCCCTAAGGGCTGGCGAATGCCTACTGGAGGAAGTGGTGGAGAATACCAAACCCTTTACACAGCATATAGCAGTAATGCTACTAATTTCAAAAACGCCCTTTCTACTCCCCTCTCTGGCTACTTTGACAGAGGCTCGGCCTCCATCCAGGGCTCCTACGGCTACTTCTGGTCATCTACGAGGTGCAATAGCAGCTATATGTACTACCTCGACGTCGGTTCGTCCTACGTGTATCCTCAGAGTTTCGGTAATCGAAACCGCGGTAGTTCAGTACGTTGTTTGCTCCGGTAGTTGCAGCTTTAGCGTGGCATAAAAAATGGAGGTGCCTACCGGAATTGAACCGGTGTACGCGGTTTTGCAGACCGCTGCGTAACCACTCCGCCAAAGCACCTTGCACAATTATTATAACATGCGAAAGGCGGTTTGGGAAAGATTTTGTGGCGAATTATTAGAGCGCGCCTCTAGGTGCGTCTGACCAAGATTACGCCGATGGCGACGAGCGCGGTAGCGATAAGGTGGACAATGACGGATTTGCGAGTGAGTTTCTCGCGGCCGAATTTGGGCCAAATGAGGGTAAAAATAATACCCATGAAGAAAATAACGATTGGGGTGGAAGAATCTGCAACGGCAGAAGCGATGGCGGTAGACGGAGCAAGCGCGAGTGCGATGCGATAAGTAGCGTCGGTAGCGATGCCAAAAATGAAATTGAGCGAGAGTGGGCGGAAGACACGTTTGTCCTTCTTGACGACGCGACGGTAGTGGCGAAGCCATTTGCGATTAGGGTAGACGATGATGAGATCCATGATACCTTTGCCGATAAAGAACAGAGCGAGTGGTAAGATGAAACTTGTGCCGTCAGCGTGTTTTTCTACGAAGATAGCATTACCGATAACAGATATTAGCACGTATAAGAAAATATAAAATACAGCCTTGATACGCAGACGACGACTGCGTTTCCTAGCGGAGAGAATAACTAGCGCTGGGCCGGCCAAAATAATGCAGAAGGCGATTAGCTGCTGAATGCCGATGTTTTCGCCGAACACGAAGAAATTGATAAGCAGATAGAGGATTGGTGCGATTTGGAGGAAGATACCGAGGTTGGTGGAGTCGTCAATTTCGAGAGCCATATAATATGGCACGTTGGCGATAGACGAAAGTGCGCCAGATGCAATCAGCAGTAGTATTGCACCCCAGGTGAAATTATTGAAATCTTGATGAAAAATAATTGCGATAATGGCGCCAAAAATCGCGTAGGTGTAGCCGTAGAATAACTTTTGCGAAGCAGCATAGCGGTCTTTGAAATAAACGTCGGAAACGTAGTTGTCCAGAAAGACGCGTGGTGCGTCGCAGAAGATGGCTAGAATATCGTAGAAGAGCCAACTCATATTGCTACCAAAGCTCCATATATAATATAGCCGTAATAAAGCAAGAAGATGATTAACATTAATGCGCCTTCGCGACGAGTAATGCGGCTACCTTTCCTGGCGACGAGCCAGAGGAGAGCGGCGGAGCCGATGAGCATGATAATATCAATTACTTCAAAACTATCTGGGGTAATCGTGCCGAAAATCGCACCAGGAATGCCAAGTACAATACAAATATTGAAAATGTTGCTACCGATGATGTTGCCGACGAGGAGCTCATTTTCGCCGCGCTTGGCTGCGGTAATGGTGGTGACGAGCTCTGGCAGGGAAGTGCCAAATGCTACGACGGTGAGGGCGATGATACGATCGGAAATGCCGATGCTGCTCGCGATGGTGGAGGCGGAACTCACCACTAATTGGCTACCGGCGACTACACCAACGAGACCAATAGTTACGAATAGGAAAGATTTGCCGAGTTTGTATTGGGGTTTTTCTACTTTTTTCTTTTCTTTCTTGTTTTTGCGGGTCAGGTTGATGATGTAGTAGAGGAAAATCGCAAAGAACAATACGCAGATAATGGCATCGCTCCTGGTGATAACGTTTTCGGTGGCGCCAGCGATACTGGTATCCATAAATAGCACGATTAGGGCGGTTGAAATCAATAGCAGTAGCGGAAGTTCTTTACTAATGGTGTTGCGGTTGATTTTGATGGGGGTGATGACGGCGGCGATGCCGATAAGGAGTAAAATGTTTAGGATATTACTACCGATGACGTTGCCGAGGAGCATGTCGGTATTGCCACTAACGAGTGAGGAGACGGAAACGGCGAGCTCTGGTGCACCAGTGCCGAAGGCAACGATGGTGAGGCCAATCAGCTGTTTGGATACCTTGAAGTTGGACGCTACGGACGATGCACCAGAAACTAGCCAGTCTGCGCCCTTGATAAGTAGGACAAAACCAGCGACCAGGAGTGCAATTTGGAGAAAAGTATTTGGTTCCATGTTTGTTTTTTAATAGTTGTGTACACATTATAACATAAGAGTTATATTTGGTCTAGTCCTTGAAATAATCATACATTTGTTATATAATATATAAGTGGTTCCAAGTCTAAGATTTGGAGCTTGTATTTTTAGGTTTTTGCTTATTTACGTATATGGGGAGGTGTAAAAATGAGCAGAAAAAATGTTTTTGAGCTGAGTGCGCGACAAATGGGAATCGTGATTTGTGATGCGGAGTGCGACGAAATGGCTTTTGATGAAGGCGAAAGGTATGAAGCATACAAAACGCTCTTTGATTTGAGCGGGAATCATCGTAACTTGAGAATGCTGAAGAGAATTGCAGGCGCAATTGTCAGCGGCAGCTCCAGTGTGAGAGTTTTTGGAATCGTGGTCGCCGAGAATGGCGAGATTCTGATAAACGCTTCAATGGAAGATATGCCAGAGTCTGCATTCTCGTATCCAGTACGGAGAGATTGTTCGTCGGAATTTACGGCGATTTACCGTCCGGATGCTAAGAACGAATTTAAATTCCGTTTTGAGACGTCGTACAAAATGACACGCATTACGTGCTACGCCAAAAACTCAAAGAAAGAATGGGAAGAGAAAAACCGTCTGGTCGTATGGCCAAATGGCAATAGTCAACTGGTGGAAATCAAACAGCAGTTCGCCCATTAAAATGACCCAGCGAAAGCTGGGTCTTCTTTTGACACAAAAAATCGGTAGGCCCCCCAGCCACCCCTAACACTAAAAACGCTATTTTATGGCTTTACAATGCATCTTAGTGCGAAGGCATCCCATTTGTTGTAGGCTTTGACTGGCGTGACTTCGTTCTTGGTATAGCCGAGGCGGAAGGCGTTGTCATTGTTCGATGCGGTTGCACTCCAGAGACGTCCGTAGCTACCGCGACCGCCGGATTGAGTTTGGTTAAAGTCGCCAGAATGGATGAAGTTATTTGGGAAGGATACCAGGCCGCTGTCGTTGTTGGTAGCTCCACCGTTGACACTGCTATTAAGTACGGCTAGTTCGCCTCCCGTACCAGCGGTTGGTAAACGCCAGCCTGCAGGGCAGATATCACCTGCCACATGGCCGCTCGACATGGCGTAGGTGCCATTGCCGGCTGAAGCGGTGTACCAGTTGTACATTATGCCATAACTGTACCATTGGGCAGGCGAACTTGCTGTTGCCGAGGCAGAAAGACTGCGGTTGAGATTATCGCTGTTAAAGGCGACTTGATCGACACAGGTGCTATTATTACCAGCATTGCCACCGCACATGGTATTGGATGTGCTAGACAATGGGGCGGCGGAAATGAAGGTGGCGGTTGGGTTATTAGTGTTACTACTCGAGAAGGTTGTGGTTGAAGGATCGAGGCGGAGGTTTTCGATCATCCAGCAATTACCGTCTGCGAGCTTGGCGACTGCGTATGTGTTGCTATCGCGATTGTCGGTGAGGGCTAGAATGTCCCCAGTGGACATGGCGTTACATTTGACGTTATCGAAGGTTTGAAGTGTGTCATTGATGTCGGCTGGGAGCCAAACGGCGTATAGAGTAATGAGGTTGTTACTATCTGCATGACTCGTGAAGCTACTGCCGGTTGAAACGACTTGGTTTGGTCCAAAGATCTCGATGGTTTGGCCGTTAATTAGCTTGGTGGCGGCATCGTCATCATGGCTCCAACCAACAAAACCATAGCCGGCACGGGAATAGTTACTTGCTAAGAGAGTTAGAGATGCATCGATGGATATTTGGGAAGTTGGCATGGTGCCCGCGTCGGCTCCGTTGCCATTATAGGTAACTGAGAAGACGGGTTGCCAAATGGCGTATAGGGTTAACGTGTCGCCACTTACTAGACCCATGGTGCTTGCGGCGTTACTTACTGACCTGCCTTCTAGGACGATAGTGCCGGTACCATCAGCTTTAGTATTCCAATAAAGGAAGGTAGCGTTTTGTTTTGTAAATGTATTACTGCCAGCTGTGGCGATGGTAAAATCTACGTTTGTTTGATCTGCCATAGTGCCAGTACCACCATTGGAGTCATAGTGAATGTTGCCGATGATTGAACTATTATTAGTGGCAATGCAGCGGATGGCTTGACCACGGTATTTGGGGTTGGAATTTGAATTCATATTGATTGCAGTTGAACGAAGCCAGAGATTGTAGGAACGTATTGCGGTGAAATTGCTGGCAGAAAAATATCCACCCGAAACACCTCGGTTAAGACTACTTTTAGCGCGCCATTCGCCACTATAGATATAGTTTAATGGGAAGTTGCGCCAACGCTTTGAACCGTTGAGCCCGGTATTTCCTGATTCTTGGTTGTTGCCTGAACCATTGTAGGCCTTATCAAGAACGGCCAATTCACCGTCGATGCCATATCCGGTAGGTAAGTGCCAGCCGGCTGGGCAGAGGTCACCTTCGGCGATTATGCCTGCATTTGTAAGTGCATATGTGCCATTGCCTGCTGTGGCGGCAAACCAGTTATAGTATACTCCATAGGAATACCATGAGCTTTTAGTGTCAGCGGTATTATATGCGGGCGTCAACCCTCGATTGATATTGTTAGTATTAAATTTTACTTGGTCGATGCAGGCTGAGTTTGTGTCTTCGCAGAAGGAATTGCTAGATGCTGGGTGATTATTGATTGCGGTTATAAATGCCGCTGTTGGTTTATTGGTATTACTGCTGGTGATCTGGAGGTCTTGGCTCGATAGATCTAGGCGTAGATTTTCCATCATCCAACATTTGTTGTCAGCATATTTAGCAATGGCATAGGTACTACCATCGCGAGTATCCGTAAGTGCTGTGATGTCACCAATACTCATACTGTCGCAGCCTTGCCAATCTTGTAAGTTACCGGCTGATTGTACCCAATTAGCATAAAGTGACAACCCTTCTTGCGATAAATCTCCGGTCGTGATAGTTTGAGCGGGTCCATAATTAGTGCCGGTCCCGTCGGCGCTAGTATTCCAACCAGCAAAGCCATAGCCAGCGCGAGAATAGTTAGATGCCATGAGGGTAGTGTCAGTATTTGAACTGGCGGGTTGGTCAGACATTGTTCCGGTGCCGTCATCGTTATTACCGTAGTAGCAAATGTTTTCGGCGAGGCAGGGTTCGAAGTTCGCCACAATGATAATATTAAACAAATTGGTATAAGTACCGGCTGCGATATTGATTGGTACTTTGACGCCAAAAGTGAGTGTGTGTTGGTTGGCGCCACTGGACGAAGTTTCGAACAGTTTTACAGTAGTGTTCGGATCTGGGATGGCTGAATAATTTGCGCCATTGTCTGTGCTAAATCCATAACCATCACCGAGTTGACTAACTGGAATACTTGTTGACCCACTTGGCATTGTGAAAGTCGGTATTACCTTTGTGTTGTCTGTCGTATTAATAAGATCGGTTGAATTGTTGTTGTTTTTTAGTTTAATCGTGTAGCCTGAGGAGCTAGTGGTGGATGCCGTGATGATTTGATTGGCGGTCCCAAATTCATCAGGCTGCAAAGTCATATTGACAGTATCGACGGAAATCGAAATAGAGAGGTCCGATTCAGCAAAAGCTGACTGCCCAATGAAGCTCAACCCGAAAATGATACCGAACAGAACAATTCTGCTCAAAATAACATTTTTCCTCCTCACTTTCATATATTCTATTTTATCATAAACGTGATGAATATGTTATATATTTTATGTGTAAAAATGGTGTATTTTTTGTCTGAATTGTGGAAAAAGCGAATTAGATCGACTGATGGACGCATTTGTTGGCGCAAAGGAACAAACATTTCGCCTTTACCTTTGTTAATAACCTTGTTCGGAACGTCCTGAATCTTCTTCCTAAAGAAATGCAATTGTGTAATAACTCTCGCAACGTAAGTCCGAGAGTTAGAGTCTTCTTTTGACACAAAAAAATGGTGCGAATGAAGAGACTCTAACTCTCGACCTCTTCCTTGGCAAGGAAGCGCTCTAAACAACTGAGCTACATTCGCACGTTATGAGGTTATTATATCACACATTTTCAGAAAAATAAAATATTTTGTGTGATATAATGGTATTATATAACAATAATATAGGAGTGGAAATGATAATAGCAATCATAGTAGTTGTAGTGTTGGTATTAATCGTTGCGACGATTGCCGGCATGTATAATGCTCTCGTTTCTTTGAATGAGCGCGTGGATGAAGCGTGGTCCGACATCACGGTTCAGCTAAAGTACCGTGCGGACTTGATTCCAAATGTGGTCGAGACCGTAAAAGGCTATGCCAAGCACGAAAAAGAAACCTTCCAAATGGTGACCGAGGCACGTTCGGCAGTGATGGGTGCAAAGACAGTTAAGCAGGCTGCAGCTGCTGAAAAGGAAATGCAGGGTGCACTTGGTAGGATTTTTGCAATCGCTGAGGCTTATCCAGAGCTGAAGGCAAACGCCAACTTCGTCAAGTTGCAAGAACAATTGCAGGACGTAGAAGATAAGATTCAGGCTGCACGTAGATTCTATAATGCCGGTGCGAAAGAACTTAATACCAAGATTAAGACTTTCCCATCCAACATTGTAAACAACATGTTTGGCCATTTCAAAAAGCGTGATTACTTTGAAGTAGAAGAGAGCGAAAAGGCAAAGATTGCCAAGGCCCCAGAAGTAAAATTCTAATAACGGAGTGTGCCGGATATAATTCGGCACACGTTTTATTATGTATAAACAAATTGCACAAAACAAACGACGAACTATCGGCATAATGATTGTTTTTGTGCTGATAATTGCCGCAATTGCTGGTGCTTTTGCGGCATATTTTCAAGATCCGTGGATTGCAGTATGGACTACCGTGGCAGCGATTATTTATGCCACTATTCAGTATTTTTTGTCCGCGTCGCTGACTACTGCAATGACTGGCGCGCGCGAGGTTACAAAGAAGGATAATCCGCGCTTATATAATATAGTAGAGAACTTATCAATTACGACTGGACTCCCAATGCCAAAAGTTTACGTAATAGAGGATCCGGCGCCAAATGCTTTTGCTACTGGACGTGATCCGGAGCATGCAATTGTGGCGGCCACTACTGGTCTGATGGATATCATGAATGACAAGGAGCTCACGGCAGTAATGGCGCACGAAATGTCACACGTAAAGAACTACGACATCCGCGTGTCAATGATTGTGTTTGGTCTGGTGTGCATTGTGGGAATGATTTCGGACATTGCTTTTCGGATGATGTTCTATGGGGACCGTAGGCGTTCTAACGAAGGAAGCCCTGTCGGATATCTTTTAGTATTATTTGCGGCGATTTTTGCACCGTTTTGCGCATCGATTGCGCAGATGGCGGTTTCGCGCGAACGAGAATATTTGGCTGACGCCTCGGCGGTAAATATTACGCGTTATCCGGAGGGAATGATTGCGGCGCTAAAGAAATTGCAATCACATTCACAACCAATGAAAAATCAAAACTCTGCGATGGCATCGCTCTATATCAACGATCCGCTCAGAAAAGGTTTTTTTAGTAATTTGTTTAGTACGCATCCACCAATTGAAAAACGTATTGAGAGATTAGAGCATGGCAAAAAAACGTTCTAAGACTAGTAGGGGTTCGAAGACTTCAGAGAAGAAGACGGTCAAAAACTCTGAAAAGCCGAAGGCTTCAAAAAAGCGTAGCGTTAAGGTGTTTTTCCAAAATCTAAAAAAGAAGCTTCAGCCTGATTACAAAAGAAGTAATATTTTTCGTCATAAAAGTTTTCGTAGGTCTTATCGCGAAGACTATCAGCGTGATTTAGAAGTACCAGGAATGATGTATCATATAATGGCAACTTTTAAAATAATTTTCAAAAACTGGAAATTGTTTTTGCCGTTAATGTTGATAGCCGTGGTGCTATCAATAGTCTTAGTAGGACTCATGAGTGAAGATACTTATCGCCAATTCCAGACCGTACTGGATCAGACTTCGGCGCAGATGGGGAGCGGAGATATTGGCAATGTGGCGCGAGCTGGATTGCTGCTTATTTCCACGGTAACGACTGGAGGATTGAGCGGAGCATCAAATGAAGTGACGATTACTTTTTCGGTATTGATATTCTTGATGGTGTGGCTGACGACTGTATTCTTGTTGCGGCATCGTTTGGCGGGACATCAGGTAAAATTGCGCGACGGGCTATATAATGGCATGACGCCGCTGATTTCTACTTTGGTGGTTTTCTTGATTGCTGTATTGCAATGCGTACCGATATTTATCCTTATTATTGCTTATTCGGCGGCGGTCAGGACGGAGTTTCTCACGACACCTTTCTATGCGTTGGTTTTCTTTATCTTTGCGGCGCTTCTGATTCTTCTTTCTAGCTATTGGCTGTCGTCTACTTTGATTGCACTTGTGGCAGTGACGGCACCAGGGATGTATCCAATGCCGGCAATGAAGGCTTCGTCGGAACTAATGTCTGGACGGAGAGTAAGGTTTATTTTGAGAATTATTTCGCTAATTGTGGTGGTTGTGATAATGTGGGTGATTGTGATGATGCCGCTGATATTGTTCGATCTCTGGATGAAGCAATTTGAATGGACGGCGTATGTGCCTTTTGTGTCAATTTGTTTGGTAGTGATGACTTGTTTTACGGAGATTTATGTGTCGGCATACTTGTATCTATATTATCGCTATCTGCTAGACGCATAATTGTGATAAAATATATCTATGAACAAAGTGGATGCGGAAAAACGAATCGCGAAATTACGCGAGCTGATTAATGAATATCGTTATCATTATCATGTATTAGATGAGTCTATTATGAGTGAGGCGGCGGCTGATTCGCTGAAGCACGAGCTTGCGCAACTAGAGGCGGAATTCCCGGAGCTGATTACACTGGACTCGCCGACTCAGCGTGTGGCAGGAAAGCCGTTAGACAAGTTTACAAAAGTCGCGCATGAGAAACGCATGATTAGTCTGGCGGACGTGTTCTCGCGCGAGGAAGTGCTGGATTGGATTTCGCGAAACGAAAAATTAGTGCCAGGTGGTAAAATTGATGAATTCTTTACTGATATTAAAATGGATGGCCTGGCGTGTTCGCTAAAGTATCGTGACGGAGTGCTGTATCAGGCGGCGACGCGGGGAGATGGCCTTGTGGGCGAAGATGTCACTCTCAATGTAAAAACAATTGAGAACGTGCCTTTAAAAATCAATATCAATGAAGCAGAGGTGAGAGGCGAGATTATTATTTTCAAGAAAGATTTTGAGCGTTTTTCGGATGAATTTGCGAATCCGCGGAATCTTGCAGCGGGCTCGATTCGCCAGCTTGATCCGAAAATTGCCGCTTCTAGGCCACTCAGGTTTATTGCATATGATCTCGTGACGCCGGATTTGCCGACTTGGCACGAGGCATATGAAATGTTGAGAACTTTAGGGTTCCAGGTTTCAAAGGAAGACAGAGTTTGGCGAGCTGACGAGAAAAAAGAATTGTTTAAGTATATTGATGATTTGGATGAATACCGTAAGGGTTTGCCGTTTAATACGGACGGTATGGTGATAAAAATCAACGACCGCAAAGTGTATGATGACCTCGGAATTGTGGGCAAGACTCCGCGTGGGGCAGTGGCCTATAAGTTTCCAGCTGAAGAAGCGACAACGAAGGTGCGTGATATTGTGATATCGATTGGTAGGACTGGTGCGGCAACGCCGGTGGCAATTTTGGACCCAGTACTCGTAGCTGGTTCGGTGGTAAGACATGCGACTTTGCACAATGCAGACGAAATCGCACGACTGGATATTAGGATTGGCGATACAGTTATTATTTATAAAGCGGGTGATATTATTCCGCAAGTAAAAGAAGTATTGACGACATTAAGGCCGGAGTCGGCGGTGAAGTTTGATTACATGGAGGCGTTGAAAAAGCAATATCCAGAATTAAAGTTCGTACGTCCGGAAGGCGAAGTGGTTTACCGTGTGGATGGGGAATCGTCGGATTTTATTTTGAAACGAGCGATAGAATATTACGCTTCAAAACCGGCGCTGAATATTGACGGTTTGGGCGAGAAGAATGTGGTGGCCTTGGTGGACGCGGGTTTAGTAAAATCTGTGGCGGATCTTTATCGGCTGACAGTACCAAAGGTGGCTTCACTTGAAAGATTCGCCGAACTCTCAGCGACGAATTTGGTGGCGGCGATTGAACGCTCAAAGGGGGCACCACTTGCGAAGTTTATCACGGCACTCGGAATTCGTCATGTGGGGGCACAGACGGCGGTGAGTCTAGCGCGTAAATTTGGCTCGCTTGATAATTTGATGTCTGCTACGGAAGACGATTTGATGGCTATTCCGGATATTGGTGATGTTGTAGCGGAATCAATTGTGGCGTGGTTCGCGGATGAAGAAAATATAAAACTACTTGGGGAACTCCGTGAGCTTGGCGCTTGGCCGGCAGAGGAGAGCGACAAAGAATTGCCGCTTGCTGGAAAATCATACATTGTGACTGGAACTCTTGCGACGATGGGACGCGAAGAAGCAGAGGACAAATTGCGTGCACTAGGCGCAACGGTGACTTCTTCGGTGACGAAGAATACGACTGCGTTAATCGTGGGTGAAAAACCTGGCAAGAGTAAGACTGACAAGGCGGATAAACTTGGTATCTCGCGAATGAATGAGACAGAGTTTTTGAAACTGATTGCGGAATAAAAACCTCTGATGAGTTTCTAGAGCGTAGTAGAGCATACCTGGACGATTCTTTCGTAAGGAGTAAGATTGAATTAAAAAAGAAATAGCAAAACGATCAAAAAGCAGGTTCGCCTTAGGTGCTGCATGCACATTGTCGTGGCTTTGGAGTGGACGCAAGACCGAACGTTTCACAAGAAATGCCGAATGAGAGAGTCTTACGATGCCGCATTATTTCGCATAAAACTATTTCAACAAAAACCCGAGAATAACCTCGGGCTTTTTTATAATGCGGCTTCAAAATCAGCGTATTTATCGGCAAATGCTTCTTCAATTGTTTTACCGGATTTTTCTAGATATTTTTTTACGGTTAAAAATCCAAGTGAGTAGGCACTCCATCTTGGCAACTTGTCATTTCCGTTAAAGAAGATGGTTTGGTAATCATATCTTTCGTTTCCGAGCTGATTTCTAAGTTCTTCGTGAATCTTTTTGATTTCTTCATCGGAGCGTTCCACTACGGTTTTTAGGAAGAGTTGTTTTTCTGACTTATCTTTTACAAACTCAGATTCAAAATATGTAGCAATGCCTTCGCTAATTATTCCATCAAACAAAGTATTCATCCACTCATCGTTTTTGCCCCATCTAGCGGCATGGCAGAGTTCATGGACTAAGGTTTCCGCCAAAATGTTCTCCGTAATCTTATCTTCGTTAATACTAATAAGAATAAAGTCACTAGCATAAGTTCGGCCACCAACCCCATCTTCAGGAATAACATACTCATATACACGGTTAGTAATAACGACATCAATATCCCAATCTATTTTAAGCTTTGAGAATGCATATCCTTCGGCTACTTTGACGGCATTCAAAATGAGACTCTTTTTAGCTGAGAGATTGTTGTTGGCTTCAGTAATAAATAGATTGATTTTATTCATATTTATATTATATCATCAAGATAGATACTCGACAAACGTTACAGAGTTATTATCTCTTGGTGATCTCTGCGGGAGAAGGGACCTCGCTTCGCTCGGTGCGGACCCGCTACGCGGGTTCAGTTCCGGAGAAATTATCAGAAACAAAAAAATAACCTAAAGGTTATTTTTGGTTTCTGGTGATCTCTGCGGGAGTCGAACCCGCGTTGACGGGATGAAAACCCGTTGTACTAACCGTTATACTAAGAGACCATAAATATATTATAGCAAGAATTACTTAAAAATGCAAGAATACTTGATGTCGGCGTGATAATCTTTTTGGCCGAAAGGTTCGGTGGGATAATAATGAATAGTGGTCTCGTATTCGTCGCAATAGCGTGAAAGAATTGTGGCGGCGTCGGCGTGACGTTGACCGTCAAACAACAGTAATTGATGCAATGTAATCGTGTCGAAACCACGTTTGGCATAGTTGCCGATAATTTCCGTGACTGGCTTGGTGTTATTGATGGCACTAGAGCTTGCAATAGAAGTATATAGATAGTTTTCGTAATAATCAGCAGCGATGTCTTCGATTTTCTTGGTAATAGTGCGCTCTGGCGTAGCAAAGATGCTAAAAAGTACAGCTAGAATCACAGTCATCATGGCGACTACGATGATAGTCATGACAGCACGTTTTCCAAAAACGAAGTTTTTGCGCGAGGCGGACTTCGAGGTGGCGCGACGTGAGGATTTTACACGAGCACGGCCGCTGTGGATGTTTTTGCTGTATGCCATGACATTATCATATCATAAAAATATAACTTATGGTAATATATTAATATGAGTAAACTATTTAAACGAACAAAAATTTTGGCGACAGTAGGTCCTTCTGTATTTGGTGCAGAAAAAATTGAAGAAATGATAATGGCTGGGGTGAATGGATGTAGACTTAATTGCTCGCATGGAACGAATGGAGAACGTGACGAGCAGATAAAATGGATTCGCGCGGCGGCAGAGAAAAAGGGACGAAGCGTAGCGATTTTGCAAGATTTGCAAGGGCCAAAAATTCGTCTGGGCACTTTGAAAGATAACCATTTGGATTTACTTAAAGATGATGAATTAGTATTAGAGGCGGCGGATGGATTCGTGCATGATGGCGGATATACAGTGCCGGTGCAGTATAATCTAGCAGAAAAAGTAAAAGTAGGTGAGCCACTATCAATGTTTGATGGCAAAGTAAAATCCGAAGTGATTGAGATTGTTTCCGATACCGCAATTAAAGTACGCGTACTAAACGATGGTTTTATTATGTCTAAGAAGGGGCTTAATTTGCCGGACACGGATTTTGGCGGAGACATTTTGACGCCAAAGGATTTGGCGGATATTGAATACGGTGCGACGCAAGATTATGATTATGTAGCATTGTCCTTCGTGCAGACTGCAGATGATATTGTGCGGTTGAAGCAATTACTCTTGTCTTACGGCTCTACTGCAAAGGTGATTGCGAAGATTGAGACCAAAAAGGCAATTTCGTCGGACGAGAATTTGGAAGAAATTGTAAAAGTAGCAGATGGAATTATGATTGCGCGCGGTGATATGGCAGTGGAAGCTGGCGCAGAAGTGGTACCGATAATCCAACGAAAATTAATTGCAATGTGTCGTCGGCATGGTAGATTATGTATTGTGGCAACGCAGATGTTGTCTTCGATGGTAGAGTCACCAGAGCCAACGCGCGCAGAAGTAAGTGATGTGGCGACGGCGGTGGTGCAAGGTGCAGACGTGGTGATGCTTTCTGATGAAACGGCGAATGGAAAATATCCGATTGAGACGGTAAAAGAAATGAAAAAGGTGATTCTTTATACGCAGAATCATTCACGCATTGCGCCAATGTCGCATTTGCCAGAGAACAAAGATGCTATTTATGATGCAATTTCGGGTGCTGCGGCAAGGCTGGCGGAGGAAATTGATGCAGATGTAATTGTGTGCCAAACGGCGTCTGGAAATACCGCTATGGCGATTGCGGCGCAGCGACCGAACGTGCCAATTATTTCGGTGACACCGAATCAGCGTGTGGCGAATCAACTGGCGCTGCTTTATGCAAATTCAGCATTTGTGAGACCATATTCGGAACAATTTGGCTATGAGTTGGCGGAAGAATTGAAGGCGGCAGAGTATTTGCACACTAAGGAAGGCGAAAAAGATTTACTAGCAGTAATTGTTTCGGGTGACAAAAACAAGGTTGGAACTGATACAATTATGGTAAGGAACGTATAAACGAGAGGCAGTTTTATGAAAACAATTCGCGATATCAATGTAAAAAATAAAATTGTTTTGGTGCGGGTGGATTATAATGTGCCACTGAAAGATGGAAAGGTAACGAGCGATCTCCGAGTAAGAGCGAGTTTGCCGACACTTAATTACTTACGAGAGCACGGTGCGAAGAAAATTATACTAATATCGCATCTCGGCCGGCCCGAAGGGCACGATAAGAGTTTGTCGCTAGCGCCGGTGGCTAAGTTGCTCGAAAAAATGATTGGTAACGTATCATTTGTGGACGATGTGTCTGGTCCTGATGTGGAATCTGCTGTGCAGAAAGTCAAGGACGGCGGAATATTGCTGTTGGAAAATTTGCGCTTTTACGTGGGTGAGGAAAAGAACTCGGACGATTTTATGCGTGAAATAATTGATAGTACTGGAGCACAAGTATTCGTGCAGGACGGTTTTGCGGTGGTTCATCGTGCGCATGCATCGACGTCGGCAATTGTGAATCATTTGCCGGTCTATGCGGGACTTTTATTAGAAAAAGAAATCACTAATCTCGAAAAAGCCACTAAAGACCCAGAGCATCCAGTACTACTAATCATTGGTGGTGCAAAAGTGGAAGATAAACAGCCTTTGGTAGATAAATTTGTCAAAATTGCCGATAATATTGTAGTTGGTGGAAAGATTGCGGCAGATGGATATGATGGAAAATCTGACAAAATCTACGTGGCGGAAGATTTTGACGAAAGCGGTGAGGGTGAGAAGCTAGACGTGGGTCCGCTTTCGATGACAAAGATTGCGAATTATATCACTGACGCTCGGACGATTATTTGGAATGGATTAATGGGTAAGGCAGAAGATCCAGCTTATGCAACTGCTTCGACGATTGTGGCGGAAATGATAGGAGAGAGGCATGATGCTACAACGATTGTATGCGGTGGTGATACAACGGGATTCGTGGAGCACTTAATGACGGAGCACGAAGAGCTAGAATATTCGCTAGTCTCGACAGGTGGCGGTGCAGCACTAGAATTTTTACTGGGGAATGAACTACCAGGACTAGAAGTAGTAGAGCAGTAGTTGTACTGTGGGAGGTATGTGGCTGGTTTTTGTTTACAAAATATTCATCCAGTGATATAATTTTTGTATGAAAAGGAACAAGACTTACCAAGAAGTAATTGGTGAAACAATTGAACAGATGCGGCTAGAAAAAGGCTGGACGCAGGAAGAATTGGCGCAGGCTACAGGCTCTTCGCAGTCGGCAATTCACCGTATCGAAAAAGGCGGACAGAATATTTCGCTGGAGATGATCAAGAAGTTATCCGAGGCGCTTGGTAACCAAATTCTCTCTATTAACGACTCGGTTTCGCAGAGTTTTCGGATTCGCGGTGGGAAAGAATTGTCGGGTGAAATTACGATAAATACATCCAAGAATGCTGCAGTGGGGCTGCTGTGTGCGGCGCTTTTGAATAATGGACGTACGGTACTGCGTAAGGTGGCGAGAATCGAGGAGGTTTTTAGGATTATTGAGGTATTAGAGTCAATTGGCATAAAATGCCGTTGGCAGAATCGTCATCGAGATCTAGAAATTATATCACCACGCGAATTGAAATTAGACGAAATGGACGTCGAGGCGGCGCGCAGAACGCGTTCGATCATCATGTTCCTGGGGCCACTACTACATAGGTATAACAAGTTTACGATACCTTATGCAGGTGGCTGTTCGTTAGGTACACGTACTGTAGAACCACATATGAAGGCACTAGAATCATTTGGCCTAAGTGTTGATGCGGAGAGCAATAGTGGGTTTTATGAAGTGACGGTGGACAAGCGGATTCTAAACGAAACTGATGGCAGGTATATTGTATTGACAGAACGTGGCGATACGGTGACGGAAAACGTTTTGATGGCGGCGGCGTTGTCTAGTGGAAAGACGACAATTGTAGGCGCTTCGCCGAACTATATGGTGCAGGATATGTGTTTTTTCCTGGAAAAATTGGGTGTAAAAATTGAGGGAATTGGCACAACTAGATTGACGATATATGGTAAAGATGAAATCGACATGGATGTGGAATATCATTTGTCGGAAGATCCGATTGAGGCAATGAGCTTCATTGCGGTGGGGTTGGTGACGAAATCTGAAATCAAGATTTTACGAGCGCCGATTGAGTTTCTTGAAATAGAACTCGAAGTCCTGAAGACTATGAATGCACATATTGAGAAATCGGCAGAATATTTGTCTGCGAATGGGAGAACGAGATTGGTGGATTTGGTGGTAAAGAAGTCGCAACTCGTGGCGCCGGTAGATAAGATTCATCCGATGCCATTCCCAGGACTAAACATTGATAATCTGCCATTTTTCTCGGTGATTGCGGCGGTGGCGAAAGGGCGAACTTTAATCCATGACTGGGTGTTTGAGAACCGAGCAATCTATATTACGGAACTTTCTAACCTGAATGCTAAAGTGGAGTTACTGGATGCGCATCGTGTGTACGTGGAGGGCCCGACTAATTGGCGACCATCCGAAATGGTAGCGCCAGCGGCGCTACGTCCGGCGGTAGTGGTACTCATCGCAATGCTTGCGGCACCTGGTACGTCGGTACTTCGCAATGTCTATTCAATTAATCGTGGTTATCAAGATTTTGCGGCAAGACTTCGTCATCTCGGTGCAGATATTACGACGTTGACAGGAATCTAGATGTTTTCTGCCAGGTAATTTGGTATAATGGTTTAATGGCAAACGAACTAAATGCAGCGCAGCAAGATGCAGTAGATACTTTGAGCGGACCAGTGTTGATTTTGGCTGGGGCAGGTTCGGGAAAAACGAAAACTTTGACATACAGAATCGCCAACTTGATTCAGCATGGCGTAAAACCTTCGCGTATTCTCGCAGTGACGTTTACAAACAAGGCAGCAAACGAGATGCGGGAGAGATTGTGGAAATTAGTTAATAAACTAATTTCCACGCCACCGCCGCGAACGTTTATGCCTTATATGGGTACTTTTCATGGAATATGTGTGAAGATTCTGCGGCAAGAGCATGAAGCGGCGGGGCTGATGCGGGATTTTGTGATTTATGATGCGGATGATCAGGTTTCTTTGATTCGGCGAGTGATGCGGACGCTAAATATGAGCGACGACAAGCAGCTAAAGCCGAAGTCTATTCAGTCGATTATTTCTTCGGAAAAGAATCAGGGTAATGGGCCAGAAGAATATGCGGCAAGTGCGTTCTATCCGAATCAACAAAAGATTGCCAAGATTTTTGCGCGGTATGAAGAAGAGAAGGCGAAGGCTTCGGCGCTGGATTTTGATGATTTATTGCTGAAGACTCTGGAGTTATTCGCTGGTAATCCAGAAGTGAGGAAAAAGTGGCAGGAAAGATTCCAGCATATTCTGATTGATGAGTATCAGGATACGAATGTGATTCAATATAAGTTGGTAAAACTGTTGGTCGGGCCGGAGCGGAATATTTGTGTGGTGGGGGATGATTGGCAGTCGATTTACTCGTGGCGTGGGGCGGATTTTACGAATATTTTGAACTTTGAGAAAGATTTCCCGGGTGCGAAAGTAGTGAAATTGGAGCAAAACTACCGTTCGACGGGCAATATCTTGAAGGCGTCACAAAAGATAATTCGCGAGAACAAGATGCGAACGGACAAGGAACTCTATACGGAGATTGGGGATGGGGCACCGGTGGAGATTGAGAATTTGCGCGACGAGACGGAAGAAGCGAGATTTGTGGCACTGAAAATTATGAGCCTTACGAAAGAGTTTTCGGATTTTAGTGATTTTGCGGTACTCTATCGGACGAATGCGCAGTCGTTTGCGATTGAAAAGGCGTTTATCGATATGCAGTTGCCGTACAAAATCGTCGGTGGTGTGAGATTTTACGACCGTAAAGAGGTGAAGGATGTGCTGGCGATTCTACATTTGGTGACGAATGGACGCGACAAGGTGGCGCTGGAACGTGTGATGAAGAATGTCTTGTCGGGGATTGGTGAAGTATCTGTGCGGAAGGTATTGGCAGCGGTAGATGCGTATAATGGTGAGGGTAGTCCGTTGTCTGATGCGGATTTTCCAGACGTATTAAATACAGCGAAGGGGAAGAATAGCCTGAGGCTATTATCTGAATTCGTGCGAAGTGCCGGCGGGGCTGAGAATCCTAGTGAAGTCGTGAAGTCTGCTGTGAAAAAATTTGACTTTGAGAAGCTTACTAATGACGGGACGCCGAGCAGTGAGGAACGCATGAAAAACTTAGAAGTGCTCGCTACGACGGCCGGAGAATATGACTCTTTGGAAGAATTCCTAGCGGATGCGGCGCTGATGTCTTCGGCAGATGAGGCGACTGGGCAGAATGCAGTGACACTAATGACAATGCATGCGGCGAAGGGACTGGAGTTCCCGGTGGTGTTCATCGTAGGTATGGAAGAGGGGCTATTCCCGAGCAGTCGGGCCGCGGAATCGCCGGAAGGGCTAGAAGAAGAGCGACGGTTGGCATATGTGGGGATGACGCGGGCGATGAAGAGGTTGTTTCTCACTTATGCAGAGTCTAGATTCTCGTTTGGTAGTAGAAATTATAATACACCGTCTAGATTCTTAATGGAGCTCGGCTATAATCCGTATGGGTCGGGCGGATATAGTTCGGCATGGCGCGATTCGAGTGGTTTTCATGATGAAGATGCGGATGGTTTTATGGATATTTCTACCGGGCTTCGCGGTGGGTATAAGGACGATTTTGACGAGTCGGATTTCGATACCGACGGGTTCGACGTGGATCCGTTTCCGGATGACGGGCCGGTGTGGGAATAGGGCTTTTTGACTAATCATTGGTTTTCGCTTGACAAAACCATTAGCAGAATCTATACTTAATATAGATAAAAGTAATAAATGAGGTTATATGTCTAAGAGAATTATAAAGTCATCATTATATATAATAGCAAGTATTCTGTCTAGTGCTTCATTAATATCTCTTGGTAGTGTCAATTCTGTTTATGCAGAGACTGTAGACTACAACGTAAACATAGAACCAAGCCTAGTAGTAACTATTCCATCTAACACAGTAGAACTAAACATTAATCCAGTAACTACACAATTCAATTCTGCAGATTTGTCAGTAACGGTTGGTACTAATAATGCTACTGGATATACACTCACGATGTCTTCTGATAGTACTGAACTATCTAAAACAGGAAGTGCAGACACTATTCCTACACTAGAAACCCTAGCAGGAGGATATCCAGAAGCAGACTTTACAGTAAACCATTGGGGATACAAACTATCTACTGCTACTAACTATCTACCATTTGCTACTAGTAATGAATTAGACGTCACTAATACTCCTACTAATAGTAAGACTAGTATCGTTAACTTTGCAGCTAAGGCGGACCTCTCCAAGCCGGCTGGGACTTACAAACTAGCGATTGATTTCGCAGCCGTAGCGAATTATGTGCCACCGACGCCTGTGGACTATTGTACTAAGAATGGCATAGCCGATGCTGACTGTATGCAAAAGATGGTGGCAAGCAATTGTACTACTACGGCAAAGACCGTG
>JAFUBS010000005.1 GCA_017460105.1 Candidatus Saccharimonadota bacterium
ATCTAGAGTGAGGTTAGTTTCTTCGGAGGACATACTAAGTGAATAGCCAGTAGGATTATTAGTACCTACTGTGACGGTAACGTCTTCAGAATCAAAGGTGGAGGTGGAGGGGTCTATGTCTAGGTTTACTGTGGTGGTAGGAATAGTGACAGTCATACTAGGCTGGACGTTGACACTATAATCTAGGTTGTCAGCAAAGACAGTATTAGTACTTATGAATACTGCAGATAAAATGCCAACAAACATGCATAGTGGCAAAGTAGTTTTTATTTTGGACATATGACCTCTCTTTAAAAATAATAATACTTATGTTTAGTATACCGCCGATGAGTGGCACAGTCAAGAGGTTTTGGCGATACAAAAGTTATTTTTTGATCATTTTTTTGGTGACGTCGAACTTCTCCATGTAGCGGCCGAGCATCAGGCGAGTCTGGGCATAGAATGCGGCGATAGATTGGTAAAGGATAGAAGTAATCGGCATCAAAATCCATTGCAGCAGCATCAGAATACTGCGGCCTTTGCGATATTTGGCTGGACGCGGTGGGAGCATGCGAAATGACACCAGCACAGTGACGATGAGACCGATAGAGGCGAAAGTCTCTACCCAGCTAACGATGTTTGGCAAATTGTAGGCTACCATGCCGTGCGCAGACATATTGACAATCATTGGCACCCAACCGCCGAAGGCGATGATTGGTGCCATCATGGCCAATGTAACGTGGCTGTCTAGCAGGCGCCAGAATTTTGGAAAAAGCTGCCAGAATGGAATGATGCGCTGGTCGCGCGGGACAAAGAGCCGAGAGCCGACATACGCCACGTCCGAGGCACCATAATACCAGCGGCGGACTTGGATGAACTGGGCTTTGACAGTCTTCCAAAAAGTATCGTCAATTACGGCGTCCTGATAAATCGGGATACGGATAGGTACGACCGAATAATCGCCCCGGAAGAAGAAGAGGCTGCGCCAATATTGATGCCCGTCCTCCACGATGGTGCGGCGGCTCCAGAAGTTCATCGCTTCGAGGGCCTGGAGTGGCTGCGAGTGCGAGGCAAAGTTGCGCAAGACATGTGGACGCATGGTAGAAATCACGTTGAAGAACGAATTCGACACGGCAATTACGCGTGACGGAGCAGGTGCATCCCAGATATTGTTCATAAACAATGATACCGGCTGGAAGCTAAGGTGTTGGCGATTCGGATGAGTGATAAACTCGTAGGCGACCGAGTCTAGATACTTCGGCGCCATATGATTGTCGCTGTCCAGCGAAGTTACGATGGCATTGTCTACCGGAAGATTATGCTCTTTGAAATATTTGGCGACCGCCTTGCCGGCATAGGTGAGGTTCGGACCCTTACCGATGACCTCGCCAGATAAGTTGTCTGGGTGCTGGACGAGAAGAAAATCTTTGAAAGTATCGTGATATTTCTTGGCGAGAGCCATGGCTACTTCGTGCATCTCTTCCCCGCCGCGCTGTTCGTAGGCGAGGACGAAGATAATGCGCTCGTTCGGGAAGGTGTTCTCGGCGACGGATTTGACCGACGGATATAGGATGTCGTAGCCCTCATTGTATGCAGTCATGATGACGACATGAAGTGTCTCGGCGGGATTTGGATAATTGCTGTCTACCGTGGACATAATCTTGAGATTCTCGATATGTTCTTTGAAATGATAACTCTTGTTGTCGTCATCACGTAATCGCTCGTAGGCTGCATGGGGATTTTCCAAATCTTGCATACGTCTTCGCCAGTCTACACGTTCGGCGCGTTTGATGACCTCATAGCCCTGAATGGTGCGATACGCAACGCTGATGGCCTTCACCAACGTAGCCGCAATGATGATGAACAAATAAACCGAGCCGAGTATCGGGCTAATCCAAGATAAGACAAACAAGAGGATAATCGCACTGTACGAAATCGCTCCGGGCAGGATTTCTAGGAAGCGGTAGAGCTTGGTGCGCTTGCCTTGTGGGATTTCTAGGCTCTGGCGCATTAGGCCTCTCCTACGAGCCGCGATAAGACAATAAATGTGCCCACGATGAGCGCAGTGGTGACGATGAGGAAGAATTTCGTCATACCGGCACCGCGTTTGCGATAAATACCGAGGGCGATGAGATTATGGAATACTCCAAAAATGAGGCCGAGCAACGGAAAGGCCAGCATATCCGTCCAGACTCCATCGCGATAGCCACCGATATCAGCATAGCCAGTCTTGACGATAGGGCTGTCTGGGCTAATCACGACAAAACCATAGATAATCAACGCGAGCGAGAGCAAAAGATTGATGATCATCAAAACCAACATCCAACGTTCGTTATGATAAACCTTCTTGATTGATTGACCAAAATTGTTCATATACTATTTTTGGGTGTTGTTCCCTGTTATTTTGTCTATAACTTGATTTACTTGCTGGATAAAGATGATGTCGCCAAGAATACCAACAATACCTGCGATAATCATAGTCCAGCCGATGACGGTCGCAACATCATTGAAGGTGACAAAAATGCCTAATACTAGAATGATGAGGGCGATAATTAGAACGTATTTCCAGATGCCAATCCCGACCGCAGAGAGCTTCAGAGCGGTGTTGATACGGGCAAGTGCTTCGTATACCATAAAGACGCCAACGACAATGCGGAAGATGTTGGCAATGTCGCCACCAGCGATAAAGGCCGCAATGCCTAGCAAGACAGAAATGACACCAATGAGAAGGTTGTTGTTGAAGAAATCGTTCTGGCCTTTCTCGGCGAAGTAGTTGATAATCTGGAAGCCGCCCTTTAGTACGAGGAATGTACCGACAGCATAGGCGACGATAGTCTTCATCTGGTCTGGCCAGACGGTGAAAAGAATACCAAGAATTAGGATGGCAAGGGACTCAATTACAGAAGACCATGCGGACTTCTTGATGGTGTCGCCGATTTGTTCGACTGGGCGTTTGATGATTTCTGTTTTGGATGTTTTTGGTGCCTTTGATTCCCTCGGCTCCTTTGATTCTGGCATAATATCTCCTTATTTATCTCAATTATAGCATATTTGTGGTATAATCAAATAGGTGCCGATGTAGCTCAGTTGGTAGAGCAGCTCATTCGTAACGAGCAGGTCACAGGTTCGATCCCTGCCATCGGCTCCAAATCCTTGTTGTAATCGCCCGTCTGGGCGTTTTTTCTAGGAATTTTTGTTGTTGAGGCGATGGAGAAGCTTCTGGCGAGCGTGGGAAGTCTTGATCTTCTCGAGCCAGGATTGCTTTGGCGTCTGATTTTTAGAGGTCAATATTTCTACGATGTCACCTTGTTCTAATTTTTTGTTCAGGTTGCTCATCTTGCCGTTAATCTTGACACCAATGACGTGGTCGCCGATTTCGGAATGGAGACGATAAGCAAAGTCTAGCGGCAGCGCGCCTTTTGGCAGGTCTATGATGTCGCCTTTTGGGGTGTAGACAAAGATTTTGTCGGCAAAAAGATTGAGCTTTAGTTTCCTTAAGTCCACTTTCTTACCTTCGCGAAGCTTTGCCGCGGTCATTTGGAGTTCGGTAATCCAGAGGAGGTTGGTAGGTAAATGTTCAATCTTCCCTTTCTTGTAATTCTCGGTGAGTTTTTGCTCGTTGTAATAAAAGCTAGCTGCAAGGCCGCGTTCGGCGTACTCGTGCATTTCACGAGTGCGAATCTGAAATTCTACGACGTGCTTGTCTTTGGTGATGACGGTAGTATGAAGCGACTGATAGCCATTTTGCTTTGGCATGGCAATATAATCCTTGATACGGCCACCCATCGGGGTATAGAGTGAATGAATCACGCCGAGCGTCAGATAACAATCTGTGACATCTTCTACGATGACGCGAAGTGCAGTGAGGTCGTAAATCTCGTTAATATTCTGATTGTGTTTGGCAAGTTTTTTGTGAAGCGAGTAAACTGACTTCACGCGACCAGAGATTTCGAACTTGATTTTTTCTTTCTTTAGGGCAGTGGAAACTTCTTGCTCGATTTTCTTAAGTGATTTGGCGGCGGATTTGTTGTGGGTCTCGATTAAATCTTTGAGGTAGTCGTAGCGTTTTGGGTCTACGTATTTGAAGGCGAGGTCTGCCATCTCGACACGAAGGCGTCCCATGTTGAGACGGTCAGCAAGCGGAGCAAAAACTTCAAGAGACTCTTTGGCGATCTTGCGTTGCTTGTCTGGTGGGAGCGCAGAGAGCGTGCGGAGATTATGTAGGCGGTCGGCGAGCTTGATAATAAGGACACGGATGTCGTCGCCAAGGGCGATTAGGAGCCTTAAGAAATTATCCTTGGTAGCTGGGAGATAAGTATCAATTTCACGCATGCCATTGCGGGCAGTAGAAAGCTTCGTTACGCCATCTACTAGAAATGCGACCGACTCGCCAAATTCTTTTTTGATGTCGTTTAAGGTAAGGTCGGTATCTTCAACAGTGTCATGCAGGACACCAGCAATGACGGTGTCTTCATCCATTCCCCATTCTTCGAGAATCTTCATGACCGCTAATGGATGGACAATGTAGGGTTCGCCGGTCTTGCGAAACTGACCCTCGTGGGCTTTTTTGGCTACTTCAACGGCTTTTTTTACACGCTCGGATTGTTTGGTCATATTACCATTATACCAGAAGTTTCTGGATAAGGGCTTTTAGCTCGGCCTCATTCTTGCATTTGAAGGCGAGTGAGCGGCCAGAAATCCTGGCAACGGAGTTGTATTTGGCGGTGAGGGCGTCCTCTTCTTTGCGGAATTCGAGGCGCTTGATGGCGGCGACGGAAGATTGTTTCTTAGTGGTGGCAAAATAGCGCTCTACCTTGCGAGCAGTCCAGCCTTCGGCGGCAATCCTTGGCAAGACCTTCATAATGGTCTTTTCGTCGCGAGAGAGCAGTGGGCGCATGACGCCTTCTGTCAATTTCTCCTTCACCATGATTTGTTTGGCTTCTTCTGGGAGATTGAGTAGCCTCAAAGTATTTTGCACGGTCTGTTCGGACTTGCCTACTTTTGCGGCAATTTCTTCGGCGCTCAGATTGAACTGGGATTTCAGCTTGGCATAGGCGGTAGCAAGCTCTAGTGGGTTTAGGTCTTCGCGCTGAGCGTTCTCGATAATGGATAGTTCTAGGCGGTTCTGTGAATCTAGGGTGCGGACGATGGCCGGGATAGTAGTAAGGCCGGCAATCTTAGATGCACGCCAACGACGTTCGCCGGCGACAATCTTGTATTTGCCGTCTTCTTTTGTTACTACGATTGGCTGCAATACACCATGCTCCTTGATGGATGCGGCCAACGCTTCGATGGCTTCTTTGTTGAACTCGCGGCGTGGCTGCTCTTCATCGCGAATGACGTCTTCTATCTTTAGCTCTTTGAGCTGGCTAGACTTCTTGTCTTCTTTGGCGGTGAGGTCGAATTCTTCGTCTACTAAATCTGTTGGAATGAGAGCTTCGAAGCCTCTACCTAATCCTTTTCCTAAACTCATTTTGTTCTCTCCTCTACTTCTTTGGCAAATTCTTTGTATGCTTTGGCGCCTTTGCTAAACTTGTCGTAAGCTCCGACTGGTACCCCGTGGCTCGGAGCCTCCGCCACGCGAACGTTACGCGGAATAGTAGTTCTGAAAGTAAGGTCCTTGAAATACTTTTTGATCTCGGCGAAGACTTGGGCGGAGAGGCTGGTGCGTTTGTCGTACATGGTGGCGACGACGCCGAGGAGCTTCAGATTCGGGTTGGCCTGTTTCATGACGAGCTTCATGGATTCGAGTAACTGGGCAACACCTTCGAGTGCGTAAAATTCGGTCTGGACTGGCAAGAGCAGATAGTCGGAAGCAATCATACCATTAACAGTGAGAATACTAAGAGACGGTGGAAGATCTATAATGACATAGTCGTAATTCTCGGCCACGCTACGGATGGCGTCACGGAGACGGACAAATTTGCGCTGCATATTGGTAATCTCTACTTCGGCGTTAGCGAGCTCTGGAGTGGCGGGGGCGAGATCAAAATTCTTGTACTTGGTAGGGATGATGCATTCCTGCATACTGGAGGCACCGAGCATAACTTCGGTCATCGTAGTCTTGAGATGATCGTCATTTTTGTCTATCCCGAGACCGCTAGTGGCATTACCCTGAGGATCGAAGTCTACTAGTAGAATCTTGTGTTTGAACTTGGCCAGATAATAGCAAAGGTTGACAGCGGTGGTGGTCTTCCCTACGCCGCCTTTCTGATTCGTGACACATATTACCTTCGCACTCATAATGCTTATATTATATCACAAAAAGTGGAGAAACAAAAAAGAAACTTAGTTTGAGCGAGCGGTTGATCTCGCGCCAGGCAAAAACTTCTTCAGATAATCAGGTCTGCGCCCGGTGCTATCCGGTACTCGACTTGACTATCTTCAGAAGTTTTTGCTTGGGCTCACCAAATGCTCACTCAAGCTTAAGTTTCTTTTTAAATGTCCGTCTATTAGGCGATTTTCGTGATAGTGATTTCGCTGTATTTCTGGCGGTGGCCAGTCTCGGTGTGAACACGCTTCTTTGAGTGGTAGCGGATCACGCGAACTTTGTCGCCCTTTACCTCTGCGGCCTTAACTTTGGCTGAAACCTTAACGCCTTTGACCGTAGGTGTGCCGACAGTTGTCTTGTCGCCATCAATTACGAGTAAAGCATCAGTTTCGAGCTCTTTGGTACCTGCCGGGAGGAGGTCCACCCGTAGGGTCTCTTTTTCCTCAACGAGATATTGCTTCCCGCCAACGAGGATAACTGCTTTCTTCATATTATTCCTTTGTTAATCTGTATCATTATATCACAAAAAGTCGGATTTGGGAAGAGTTATCTAATACCGCAAAAAGGTGGGTCCTGTCGCCCGTTTCCTTCCCGCAGCTCCTCCCTTCGGGAGCTCTGCGGGAACCCTTCCACGGGCGCCACCCACCTTTGAGCATTGACCTCAGCTATTTCTGTTCTGGGGTTTTGTCTTCAGACTTTGGGGTATCCTTTTTTGGGGCTTTTTCTTTTGTCTTGTCTTCTGCTTTTTCTGGTTCTGACTTTGGCTCAGACTTGCCGGAAACTTTGCTTTCTACGGCTTTGACCTTCTTGTGAGTGCGCCAGAAGTAGAAACCTGCGCCACAGAGACCGAGAACGATGATAATCGCAAGGACGATTTCTACTGGACCCGTATCTGGAATGGTTTGGCATTCTGGTAATTCTGGATTAGTGGTGCAATCTTTCTTGCAGCCTGGAAGGTTTGGGTTAGTGGTGCAGTCTTCTGGGACTGGGTCACAGTCACCTTTGACTGTCAACGAAAGGCTTGCGTGCTTATTTCCGTCATTCGTACTAACAGTCACGTTGTTTGTTATCACGTCACCACATTTGACATCGTCTTTAACCAGGACTTGATACGTAACATCTGCCCAGCCGTTGCCACCAGCGTAGTTACCAATATTCATGCCGTTTTCATTGACAATATCATCGTTAACTACTACGCCATCTGGATTGTTATTATTATAGAGTTTTGAGCTCCCAGTTACGTATTGGAGTGAATCAGGCAAGGTGTCTCTGATGACGACATTAGCTTGATCCATAGTGCCAGTGTTTTTGTAGCTAACCTTGAATGTAACGATATCGCCAGGATTGACCGTAGTATTGTCGCCAACTACCGACTTAGAAATATCAAAGCCAGGTGCATCGGCAAAGATTTGGTAGGTGACAAATCCGGCATATTCGTTGCAGCCTGGCAAAATCCCGGAGAATTTATTGTAGCCAAGCGTAGCGCCATCGCCGAAGAGGTAATCTGGGCCTATAGGTTGACCATTAAGGGTGCCGCCATTATGAATCGTTGCGGTGCCAGGAATATAACGCAGATAAAGATCCTGTGTAGGGTTCAGATAAGCGCCGTCCCATACTGATAGCGGGTCGGTATCTGCCGCCGTAATAGTGCCCGTAACAGTCGCACGTTCTCCACCAGTGACTTTAGCTGGGAAGCTTGATTTCATCTTCACATTGTCGGCGATGCCTATAGCTGTTTTTCCTACCTCATGTGCGTCTGCATTATTATGATAGTAGATATAAACTTCGTAAGTTTTGCCCGGTTCTACCGTGACTTCATCCACAAAACTATTGCCGTCAGCCACTTCTCTAACTCGAACGAAGTTACGCTCGTCGCCCAGCTGTGGGTTGTTTGTGATGGAGTTGAACGTGGCGTACGGAGCCGGATCTTCCCATGTGTACGTCTTGCGTTCTGGTCCCCATGGAGTATCCACCAAGGCGCTCGCTCGCTCTGTTTGCGATAGACCGACTAACGATGCTAAGACGACTCCTAGCGTCGTGATTGCCAACATGCTTTTATGTAATTTATTATTTCTCATTTAGAAATCTCCTTTTTCATAAGCTTCTTCTTGTTGAGCGTCAGTGTGCGATCCTCCTGAGTTCTTCTGTGCTTCGTTGCCAGCGGCATCTCTAGATGCATTCCCGGCTGGGGCAGTTGTGTTGACGCCATTTATCTCTACGCCTCTTTGGACTTCGCCGCCAGATAGCCTTTCTTCTGTTTCTGTAGCACCAGGCGCAACTACTTCCGCATATCCATTATTGTCGGAGTATGAGCCCGGCGTAGCGCTATTATCGTCAACATATCCTTGATTGCCGTTATTGGTGTTTTCATTTTGATCCCAAGTCACTAGGCTTCCTGGATCTACTGGATCTGAGTATTCGACAGTGTATCCCGGCGCCTCACCGTGTGGATCACCTGATTTCCCCCATTCGTACCCCGGGGTTGGTCCTGGGGTTGGTTTCGGTCCTGGTGTTGGTCCTGGATTTGTAGTTGTGGTAGTAGACGTCTCTGGTATGAGAGTTACGGTTACTATCTTGCCTTCTTTGGTCTTGTATTTAGCTACCATGTGCAAATTATGACATTCTTCCTGCCAATAAAATGTCATCTCTGAGCCATCTTTAGGGTTAACATAAACCTGCTCAATAACATCTCTTTGCTTCGTATCGCCTTTCGCAATTACGCCACGAACATTTCCATCTTCTCTGATGTCTTTCTCATTTCCGTACAAGTGCAGGTCAGAGTTATTAATAGTCGTTTCCTTGAACGTTGAGTTTTCAAAGACGTCTTTCAGCCACGCTTCATGCGCCAGGCGCTCTTCTCCACCTTTTTCCATTTCGTAAACATGATCCTGATTGGCGTTATAGTCCTTGGTGAAGCCTTCTGGCGCGTTTCCAGCTCTAGCGAAGAGAGTAGCAATACCGGAGCTCACAAAGCCTTGGCTGTAGGTGGTATATTTAATAGCATCAGCTTTATCCTCTATCGATGGGTTGTTAGGGTCGACCCCCATAAACTTATAGATTTCTTTAGGGTTCGCAACGGCGTTTGGTGTAACCTTCTCGCTCTTCTTATAATTATATTCTCCTGGCAAGTAAAACTGTTTACCTGACTGGTTAAGCACCGAGTTGAGTTTTTCGTTGCCGGTGTATTCACCAAGTCCAAAATCATCCCTCTCTTCGCTACCAATGGTTATTTCGTATGGATTACTTTCGCCGTAATATGAAGCCGTCGATTCCTCCGCGGTGACGCCGGATGTGTCTTGAGTCGGCTCTGGAGTAGGTTGGGATTTTTCGTTGTTGATAAAACTGTTGGCAATTTTTCCACCGTAGTTAGTAAGAAGAGTGCCGGCAAGGAGTGCTGCTGCAATTGTCTTGCCGCCTCTTTTTTGGTTTTTTTCGTGCGTTTTGGCATTCTCTTTGAGCTCGGCGCTTGCGGCTTCGTGCTCTGCCTGCGCCTCTGCGCTATTATGTGGTTCGGTGTTCTGTTTCTTAAAAGCATTCAACACCTTGTCGAGCTGCTCATCGGACAAGCCCTTGAGTGCGTCGGCATATCTTTGCTCGGCTTTTTCGGCTTTTCGATCTGGTGAACCATTTGGGTTGACCATTTTTTTTACCTCCTATTATATACGTATATAATTGTTTATATAAACTAATCTATTTTTAGATTATCATAAGCCTTTAAAAAGGTCAATAAAAGAATTTCCCAACAAAAAACCGAACGCTTTGTTCGGTTTTTCTTGTAGTTCCCCTGTTCTCATCTATTATAAGATGCCGATCAGGATGACTGCAAATTCGTATAAGTACGCGAAGTATCTTACATCGGTGATTTCTCCTATTAAAGTTGATATTTTACTCATTTCGTTATTTGTTCCTTTCGTTTTTGTTTTTGTTTGGGCTAGTTGAAGTGATTATGCGAGTTGTTTTTGATGGGCTGCTGCAGAGAAGATTTTCTGTGCTCTGCTCCGGATCTTCTTCTCTGTCGCAGGATCTATTTCTGCTGGCGAGACATATGTTAATTCTCGATCGAAGAATTCAAATTTTTTGTAGTTTAACGCCATGTATTTTTTCCTTTTTTGTTTTTATTATTTTTATTTTTGTTTGTTATTTGTTAGAATGTTTGTTTTGTTTTCTAACTTGTCTTCAGTATAGCACACTTGGCTGATTTTGTCAATAGCGGTTATGCTTAATTTTGATGGTTTTGTCAAATTAACAGGTAGAAGAGGCATAAAAAGTAAACCAATTTAGTTCACCTTCGCTTCACGTCCGATATTTCTCGCAATTTCAGGCAAGGCTGCGCCGGTATTTCAGTACCGTGCTCGCCTTGTGAAATTGCTTGAACTATCGGGTTTGCTCAAAGTTCACTTAAATTGGTTTATTATTTATGCCTTTTCTAGTGAGATTGTGACGTTGTCGCCATTAATCTTGGCGATTTCGTCATGGGCGAAGTTACCATCTTTCGTGATATCGTTGGCTTTGGCCTCGGTCTTAATCATTTCTTCGTAGCCTTTTGGCAAGTCTACGGAGAGAGACAACTTAATACGGTCATCCATCTTGAGCCCGGCGTGTTTGCGAGCGGATTGGATAGCGCGAACGAGATCGCGAGCGTATCCTTCCCTCTTTAGCTCGTCGGTCAAGGTCTTATCTAGAGCAAATCCTTTGCCGTTTTTGACGCTCTTGACGTTAACCTCTTCGGCGATGATATCTTCGTAAAAATCGTCCAACTTGTCATCATCATAAGTAAGGCTGGCGAGTGGCTGACGGACTTTTATCTGCTCTTCGCTGTCAGATTTACGCATACGAAGTGCGAGTGCATCCGTAATAATCTGACGAGTGCGGGACATTTGATCTAGAATCTCGGTATTAATGTCGCCAGCTTCTGGCCAGTCTAATAAGTGAACGGAGTCGTTCTTCCCTGTCATCTTCTGATACAATTCCTCGGCGAGGAACGGTGTGAATGGCGCCAGGATTTTGCTGAGATATACTAATATATAATATAGTGTAGCGTAGGCAGAGTTTTTGTCGTCGGCGTCGTCATTCTTGCTAAAGCGGCGGCGGGAGCGGCGGACAAACCAGTTAGAGAGATCATCAATAAACGGCAGGACTCCTTCTAGGGCTTTTGGAATATTATATTCCTCCATGCCTGTAGTAATATCGTTCCTTAGCTGATAGATACGGGAGATGATCCAGGTATCCAACGGGTTCATGATGACTTTTTGCAATGTCCTCGATTCGTGCGTAGGGTCCTGGCCGAACGTCTCTTTCTCGGGCCGCTCCGGGCCGCTCGGCCAAGTCTTAGGCCCTTCGAAAGAGACATTTCGGCCACCCTTACGCACTGCGAGTTCAATTCCATCTAGCGCCTCACTATCTATACCATCTATCTCGGCGTAAGTAGTAAAGAAGTCGTAGACGTTCCAAATCATGGAGAGTTTGCGGTTGACGTCGGAGACGTCTTTGTCGAGCAGAGCGAAATCTTCGCCGGATAGGACTGGGGAGCTCAGCAACAAGAAACGAAGCGCGTCAGCAGAATAAGTATCCATCAGAATATTTGGGTCTGTGTAGTTGCCGAGGGATTTGCTCATCTTGCGACCATCGTTGCCCGCCAGAGTCCCGGTAGTGATAACATTTTTGTAGGCATTCTTGTGGCCCTGCTGAGCCTTCTTCCCGAAGGCGCCGATTTCGGCGAGAGCCGTGTTCACTGTGTGGACATAGTAGAACCAGGCACGGACTTGACCGACATATTCTACGATAAAGTCGGCTGGATAATTACGTTCGAATTTCTCCTTATTCTCGAATGGATAGTGAAGCTGAGCGAATGGCATAGAGCCAGATTCGAACCAGCAGTCCAAGACCTTTTCGATACGAGTGAAATGTTCGCCATCAATATCGAATGTAATTTCATCAACCCATGGACGATGATAATCATCCAAGGTCTTGCCCGAGAGCTCTTCTAATTCTTTGTAAGAACCAACTACCCTAATGGAGCCTTTGTCACCTTTCCAAACCGGCATTGCAGTAGCCCAGAAACGATCGCGAGAGAGATTCCAGTCTGGTGCTGCTTCGATATTCTTGGCGAAGCGGCCGTGTTTTAAATATCCTGGGAACCAGTTAATGTTCTCATTCTCGGCGAGCATCATTTGCTTCTGACCGTCCACGTCAAAGAACCAAGACGGGAATGCGCGATACATAATGCGCTCCTTGGAGCGAGGATTGAATGGATATTCGTGCTGAATATACTCAATCTTATAAACAATTCCCTTTTCTTCGAGGCATTTGGCGATGAATTTGTTAGCGGCCCAGATTTGGATACCATGTTCGTCGGTATCACGAACACCGAGGGCGTGAAGTTTGTCGGCGTATTCGTCAATATAATAGCCGTTCTCGTCGAGAACGTCAACGAAGCCAATAGTATCGCCGGCGGGTCCTGCCGCCGCATTTTCCCCCGCCGTCGCAGAGGCTCCGTCGGGGGTCCCCCAAGCGGCGTCACCCGTCGTGCTATGCTTTTTGTATAATTCATAGTCGTCTTCGCCATAGGCGGGGGCGATATGGACGATGCCGGTGCCCTCTTCTTCGCCGACAAAGTCAGCGGTAAAGACTTTGCAAATGGTGCCGTCTAAGCTCTCGTATTCTAGGCCTGCTAACTCTGAGCCTTTGATTATAGCGACGGGTCCTGCCGCCGCATTTTCCCCCGCCGTCGCAGAGGCTCCGTCGGGGGTCCCCCAAGCGGCGTCACCCGTCGTCATAAGCTCATAATCAACATCCTTAAAGACTTCTTTAACGCGTGACTTGGCAACGATAAAGAGCTCGTCTTTCACCTTTGCTACGACATAATCCAAATCTTTGCTGACGGCGAGGGCACGGTTCGCCATCAGAGTCCAAGGAGTAGTGGTCCAGGCTAAAAAGTGTAGAGGGGATTCCGAATACGATTCATTCGCGACACGCTCGTGTCCGCCCGTCGTTACGGGGGACACTTCGCTCTTCCGCTCCTCGTTAGTCGCGGAGGGTCGCGAATGAATGTATTTCGGAATCTCTCCGACACATTTGAACTTGACGTACGCACTTGGGTCGGTGACGGTCTGGTAAGCGTCGTTGTCCATTGTTACTTCGGCTTTGGAAACTGGAGTAGCGAATTTCGTGTCGTACATCAAGACTTTGCGTCCTTCGTAGATTTTACCGGCATCGTAGAGCTGCTTGAAAGCCCACCAGACGGACTCCATGAAGTCTTTATTCATTGTGCGGTAGCAATTGTCAAAATCTACCCAACGGCCAACGCGGTCGATGGTGGAGCGCCAAGTCTCAGAGTTGGCAACCATAGATTCGCGGGCCTTAATAATATAATCCTCGAGTGACCATTTCGTACCAATTTCACGTCGGTCTGTAATGCCGAGTTGTTTCTCGACGAAATTTTCCGCTGGAAGGCCATGGCAGTCCCAACCCCATTTGCGCTCAACGCGGTAGCCATTCATGGTCCAGAAACGCGGGACCGCATCTTTTACAATGGAGCTAAGCAGCGTACCATGGTGTGGATTGCCGGTAATGAACGGAGGGCCATCATAAAAAACATAGGATTTGTCAATCGGACGATTTTCTACGGATTGTTCAAATGTTTTGTTCTTTTTCCACCACTCGGTGATGGCTTTTTCGTATTCTATGGCCTTGCGGCGTTCTCCAGCTCTATATTTCATTTCTTTATTATACCATAAAGCCGGGAGATGAGAAAATGCTTGCGAATGGAAGGTATTTATTTCTCGCGAATGTCAATATGCTCGTATGGCAAACGCAAGCGATGTGCTGCAAAGGTTTCGGTGATAATACGGAGAGCTTGACGGTTGACAGATTGTTTGTCAGCTGGGCTGCAGTTGATGGCAATTTGATAATTTAGGACCGATGTCCCAATAGAGTTGAGCCCTTGGTATTCTGCATCAGTGACAGCTTTGATCTTTTTGATGGATTTATTGATTTCCGTCAACAAAGTATCAGCGGCGGCTGGCTTGATCTCATATGGCAAAGGTACTGTGAGATAGAGATAATCCGATACGATTTCTACCTCGTCTATATTGCGGTTCGAAATGGATACAATATTCATAGTATTCATATCTTGGATCTTGGTAGTGCGAAGGCCGATAGATAATACCTCGCCAATATTATCACCAAACTTAATATAATCACCAACATCATAATAGCTGTCGGAGACGATTTCAAGTCCGCGTATAACGTCCTTCATGGCATCTTGAAGGGCAAAACCTATTACAATCGATGCAATACCAATACCGGCAAGCATTGACGAGACATTGACACCAAAAATTTGCAAAATAGTAAGAATCACAACAATAGCAATTAAGACTCCAGCGATATTTTTTAACATGCGGAGAAATGTTTTGTTCTTTTTGCTACTTAGGATTTTGGAATTGTGTTTTTCTTTTGCGGTAAGAAATTTAGCAATAATTATGTAGATGACAGTGCCTAATAGAATGACGACAAACGTCCAGATAATTCGTTCTAGAATTCCGCTTTTTAATATATCATTAAAAACGTTCATGCTTATAATTATAGCACATAATATGAAACGTCGTTAATGAGTGGCAAATCGCGTCCGCGCCAAATTGCACGAACGTCGCCCATATTGCCAATAGCAATAATTGTAGGATATTCTACTATATCGTAAACTTCACAAAAATTCGGTTCCCTATCTGGGTCGACGATTTCTAGTTCTTTGCCAGTCTGGCGCTTAAAAGCCTCCAGCCATTCGTTGACGCTACGACTATAATCTTGATTGTCGCGATAGACACACACCACCCGCATACGATTATTTCCTTTTCTTTTGTTCTTTCAAAATTTTTTCAAAATCTTCCAGAGTCTTAAATTCACGAAAGACGCTAGCAAAACGCACGTAGGCAACTTCGTTGACTTCGGCGAGAACTTCGAGAACCGCTTCGCCGATTTGTTTGGAAGTAATCTGGTCTGTACCGTAACTATATAATATATCTGTAGCGCGGTTAACGACGTCTTCTATCTCTAGCTCAGAATTAAAGAACTTACCGACACTGCGTTTGACCGCCAGAAGAAGCTTGTCGCGGTCGTAGATTTCTTTGTTGCCGCTGCGCTTGCTTACAGTGAGCTGTGGCATCTCGATACGCTCGTAAGTGGTAAAACGGTGACCATCAGAAGATTCGCGGCGGCGGCGAATCATGGTGCCGTCTACGCTTTCACGACTCTCTAGGACTTTGCTATCTCCGATTCTAAACTTACGCTCCATAGCCCACGTCCTTTCTGTAATTAATTTTTCTTCTTTTTGCGGAAGCGATCGCGTAGGGATGGCGGCACATCCATCTCGTCGTCAGATGCAACTGGTTCTGGCTCTGGCTCGGTTTTGATGGAATCCCACATATTGGACTTGTTGGCGGCGGCGAATTCCTTTGGCTCGGCTGTCGGGGCGGATAGCTCTTCTTCTTTGGCTGGCTCTGGAGCTGGCTCATTGTAATAGTCAGAATCAAATCCAGTGGCAACCACAGTAACTACGATTTCGTCTTCGAGTTCTGGTCGGATAGATGCACCAAAGATAATGTTTGCATCTGGAGATACAGCGCCGGTGATGACTTCAGCGGCTTCCTGAATCTCACTCATGGACATATCATAACCACCAGCAACACTGAATAGTACGCCACGAGCACCTTCGATCTTTACTTCAATAAGCGGAGATTCTACGGCCTGCTGAGCAGCAATAACTGCGCGATTCTCGCCAGAAGCACGGCCAATGCCCATAAGAGCGGAGCCGGCGTTCTTCATAATAGCCTTAACATCAGCGAAGTCGAGGTTAATAAGAGAATGTTCGGTGATAAGTTCAGAAATACCCTGGACGCCTTGTCTCAATACATCATCGGCAATCTTAAACGTCTCGAGGAGTGGCGTGCGAGGGTCGATGGTCTGCAAAAGACGATCGTTCGGAATGGTAATAAGAGCGTCAACCTGACGAGCGAGCTTGTCAATAGCGAGGTCGGCGTTTGCGCGACGACGGGCACCTTCGAATGTGAATGGCTTCGTAGCAACACCAACAGTGAGGATGTCTTTCTTGCGGGATTCTTCAGCAACGATTGGACCAGCACCAGAACCCGTACCACCACCAGCACCAAGAGTAATAAATACCATATCAGCGCCATCTAATGCCTTGTCGATAGCCTCGCGGCTCTCTTCGGCAGCATCGCGACCTTTTTCTGGGTCGCCACCTGCGCCAAGACCCTTACCAATATGGACCTTTACATCGGCAGCAGAATGATGGAGAGCCTGGGCATCAGTATTGATCGCCACGAATTCTACGCCGGTAAGACCGACTTCCTTCATGCGATTAACTGCTGAACCTCCGGCGCCACCAACACCAACTACTTTGATACTTGCTTTGCTTTCTACCTCTGACGGTTTAACCTCTGGCATAATAATCCTCGCTTTAATATAATCCCAGTATACTCCCTGTTTTCAAAAAAATCAAGTGCATGCATTACTAAGGCAATTGAAAAAACCAAGCGTGTCCTTCGGACACGCTCCGGGGCCGCTCAGGCCAAGTCTTCAAGGTCCGTAGGGCACATTTGGTTTTTTCAATTGCCTCCGTAACTGTTGTATTTTTGACAGTCGGCGAGGCTATTTTATGCAAAAGAATGGGATCTAGAACTTGCTGAAGAGTTTTTTGAGAAAGTCGGGAGCTTTGGGGGACTTGAGAGATTTTTTGGATTTCTTGCCCTGAGGAGCGTCGAGCTGACTACTCTCGGCAGCGAAGAGTGCAAGACCGGCAGCGACGGCATATTCTGGCTTTTCAATGGCATCCGAAACACCGCCAAGACCTTTTGGAGTACCAATTTTGACTGAAGCCTCGAGTGCCTTCTTGGCGAACAAATCAATGTCGCGCATTTTCGCACCGCCACCAGTAAGGATAATTCCCTCTGGGAGGCGTTGGTCGTAATGAGCAGCTTTGAGTTTTTTGCGGATTTCACTAAAAATTTCATCGAGACGAGCTTCAACAACTGCATCAACTTCTTTGCGATCAAAATTACGCTCGTTCTTCCCTTCTTTGCCAATTTTGATGACTGGAGATTTTTCAGAATAAAAGTCGCCGGTAACAAAACGAGTCTTAATCTCCTCGGCCATGTCTGGATCTATAGCAAGGACAATGGCAAGGTCGTTGGTAATATTATTCGAGCCGGCCGGAACGACACCTACATATTGCAAGTCTCCCTCTTCATAGACAGCAACGGAAGTAGTGGCGGCACCCATATCAATCACGGCGACGCCGTTTTCTTTTTGGCGGTCAGTGAGGACGGCTTTCGCGGCGGCGACCGGGGCTGGAATTAGCTGTTGTGCGGTAACATCTGCCGCAGCGGTAGCTTTTCTTAAGTTTTCACAATTAGGGGTAAGAGCCGAAATGACATTGGCACGCATCTCTAATCTTGCACCAGACATACCGAGTGGATCTTTGATTCCACCTTGACCATCAAGAGCATATTCTAGTGGCACGACATCGAGCACGTCACGATTAGCCGGAATGCGGCCAGAAACAGCAACGTCTTCTACGCGGTCCAAATCTCCGCCTTCGATTTCGTGCTCTACGGTACCAACGGCAATCATTCCTTCGGTGCGAGTAGATAGTAGCTGCGAGCCATTAATAGAAACGTAGGCGCTTCTGACATCATAGCCGCCCATACGTTCGGCTTCGCCGAGCATTTTGTCGATAGCGCCGGCGGGGCCAGCGAGATTGGCTGGGATGCCTTTGCGCATGCCTGCGGATTTGCCTTCATTGTAGCCGACGACAGCAACTTGGCCGTCTTTGTCGACAGTAGCGATGACGGCACGGACATTCTCGGTGCCAACGTCAAGACCGGTAACAAAACGTTTATCGTTATCCATGATGTTATTATAGCATAAGTAAATGAATAAAGAAAATTTTGCGAGTTATTTCAGGATGCAGCGGACAGTGATGGCGCGACTGCGGTTATCGTTGTCTGGAATTCTATAGTTGCCTTCGTTCGTCACGTTAATTGTGTAACGATAATCGGTGCTGTAATAATCTGAGGCCCAGACATACATGAAACTGCCGATGCCGTGAACGCCGCCGTTGCCGCTCCAATAGTTCCCTGACCATAGAACGGAGAATTCACGTCTGAAATTAGAAGTGCCAGTCTTGTTATATAAATTAGTGTATTCATTAATAGTTGGGAGGCGCCAGCCAGATGGGCAAATGTCATTGCTGATACTGCCACTACCACTGCCAGAACCATAGCAATAGCTACCAGCCGATGCGGCGCAAAAATTGTAATAGACACCGACTTTGTTACTACCGCTACCATACACTGTGGTCGTTGTATTGATTTGAGAATTTACAATATTCGGCACATTATAGGAACCTGCGCCAGAAGTAATTGCGCGAACGCCAGTAGAAGCGTTTGGTGCAGAGCCGCCACCGTTTTTGAGATACGTTAATATTTGGTCGGTCGCATTGGTTCTGCCTTTCAAAGATTCGAGTGAAACAGAAGTGAGATTCAGGCGAAGATTATCCTGCAGCCAACAACGTCCATCAGGAAGTTGTCTGACGAGATATTGATTGTTGTCGCGCGTGTCACGTGCGGTGGCGCCAGTAGTGGGACAACGTCCAGATGGCAAGTTTTGCATCGACAGGATTTGTCCATTTGCATAGATAGTGGCATTAGACTGAGGCATGGTAAAGGTGGTGGAGGCAGCGGCGGTGTTGCCAAATGAACCGGTGGTACCAGCGGTCTGAGACCAGGCCAAGAATTCTCCCGTGCTGGTGTAGGTGGCCGAGACTGGGACTGCGACTCCCCATCTGTAGGTCCCGGCACCAGAAATTGAAGCAATATAGGTGGTGTTGTAGTTCATCGAAAGTGTATATGTGTTACGGTAGAGGTCTAGCGACAGGGTTTGATCGGTGGTAGCTTCGGCGATTGTAATTGTGGCCGCCGAGTCGTTGGCGGAGTCACCTCTGTAGCCGCTCATCGTTTTGGTGTAAGTATATGGGCTGCCATAGACTATGATTTCAGGCTCTTCGACAATATACTCTCCCCACGTGCCACTAGCGGTTTCTAATCTATATTGCTTGGTAATTGTGACCGTATTCGCGCTCCACATTGCGGTAAGATTTACGATATTAGAAGCTGTTTGGTCAATACTTATTGTGTCGCCCGCCTGGAAGACTTCACCATTACAAGTATCGACAAAGTTACTGGTAGTGACAGTGCCAAGACACCAACCATCAAATTCGTAGAGTGCCCTACTCGGAGCTGTGGACGGTAGCGCCACCGTAAGCTCTGGAGTAGAAGAAGTTATGGGCTCTGGGAAATTTTCTATCTCATCTGTAGTGTTAGGATTAAAACTAATTGAATAGCCAACTGGATTGCCGGTTGCGACCAGAATGAATGTTTTGGTGTATTCACCAGACGCTTTGGTATAATCGGCGCGAGCACCGAGACCAATTGTGTAAGTATTGGCTTCGTTATTGGCGGAATCGGTGACGTCTAAGGTGGTAGCCGCAGTGGTTGGTGATGGCAGATACACTGCACCGTCGCCAGTATTGTCTATAATTGCATTGGTGGCTTCGTCTTGGTATCTGCTAGGCCTAAAGCCCCATTTGCCATTGTTCTCGCTACTATTGAACGAATCTGCAGCGAGTGATGAGTCTATAGAAGCGAGCGAGTCGTTTGATTCGTTAACCAGTGTGCCATCATCATTATCGGCGGATACGCCCAGGGTGTATCCGGTGTAGTTATCCGTGGTGATAGAAAATGTCGCTTCGTCCTCTGGTGCTGAAGAAACAAAAATGCCTTCGGCGTCTACATCCATACTAGTAGTGGTCGTATCGTGTGAAGTGCTGAGAGTGATGGTGGATTCTACGGGTTTGCCATCGGCAGCTAAGGAGCTATCGGTGGGAGTGTAGAGTGGAAATACTGTGGCGGCAAACACAAGTGGCAACAAGAAAGTAGCCAGAAGACCCGCACGGCTAATGAGCTTTGCGAGCGCAAAATAGCTAGATAGACCTTTTTTCCTTGTTTGGTTTGGTATTTGTATTTGCATGTTATGTCCTTTTATCAAAGACATAGCCAAATGTGCATGATTCTACTTATAATCTATAATAGCATAATAATTATAAAAAACAATAGCAAAATCGGACAATTTTACATTTTGTCAAATAAATGTCTGCTGCGATTAGTCGTCGGCGAGGGTTAGCACTTCGTAGCCGTCGTGAGTGACAAGAATGGTATGCTCGCAGTGGCAGCCGATGGAGCCGTCTTTCATTTTTACCGACCAGTTATCGTCTTTGTCTACGTAATTGGCTGGTTTGCCGAGGCAAGACATGGGCTCAATAGCGATGGTGTCGCCTTCGACAAGTTTGTAGCCGTGACCTTTGCGACCGTAGTTCGGTACTTCGGGCTTGTCGTGCATTTCTTTGTCGATGCCGTGACCGACATAATTCTCAATCACGCCGAGGTGGCCTTTTCTTAATACCGCCTCTACGGCGTGGCCGATGTCACCAATGTGGGCGCCGGGCTTTACTTGCTCGATTCCCTCCCAGAGGGATGATTCGGTGACGGAAATCATTTTCTTGACGGCTGGAGAACCTTCGCCGCCAACAAGCATCGTGAAAGCGGAGTCGGTGTGGTAGCCCTTGTAATAAATCACAAGGTCAAAGGAGACTTTGTCGCCGACCTCTAGGACTTCGTCGCTCGGTGCGCCGTGGACGAGCTGGTCGTTAATAGAAATACAGATAGAGCCTGGGAATTCCTCGTCCAACATGTCGTAAGAAACTTTGGCACCGCGTTTCACAATTTCTGAGCGAACCCAAGCATCAATTTCCTTCCCTGTCATGCCGGGCTGGACGTAAGCCTTGAGATCTTTTAAGAGATTGCCAAGAATCTTGCCGCCTTCGCGCATGGCGGTGATTTTCTCGGCAAGTTTTTCTTTGGAGCTATTGTTGATATTAATCATATTATTCTCCGTAACTCTTCTCGATCTCGCCACCGTTGACGTCAGAACTCTGCATGGTGGCGTTCGGGCAAAATCTCTTAACCGTGGCAAGGAGGCGTCCAGTGACCGTGCCAATCTCGCCGACGCCGTCGATGCGCTCTACTGGGATATTGTGAGCCTCGAGCAGGGGCAGAATTTCACCGATGTTCGTCTCGAAAATCTCAAAGCGACGGTCGATGGACTCACGCTCTTTGTCGTCATCGCGACCACGGAGAGCGAGGCGCTCGTAGAGCTCGTCTTTCGGGACTTCTAGGATGATGGCGCCGTCTATCTTGTCGGCCATGTGGTCTACGATATACTCGGCCTGGACCTTGGTGCGTGGATAACCATCCAAGATGACATCGAAGCCTTCGTCTTCGGCCTTACTAATCTGCCGGTTCATGAGGTCAATCACTGCCTCGTCTGGGACGAGCTTGCCTGTATTGGTGAAATCCTGAAATTCGCCAGTATCGCGTAACGCCTGCCCGACAGACAATGTACGCCAGCCGAGCATCTCGGACAAGGCTTTGCCCTGAGTACCTTTGCCAGAACCAGCGAGACCAAATAAAATAATCATATAAAAATAACTCCTTTATTATATTATACAATAAATCTCCCCTTACGGGGAGATTTTATTTAAGTCCTAGTTTGATGCGTTCGGTCTTTTCGGCCTTGCGTGCCTCGCGGATGATAGCCTTCAAACGGCGCTCGCGCTTGGAGATAGGCTTCTCGAAACGCATTTGCGACTTCTTCAAAGGCATAATGCCGCTCTGGAGGACTTTGCGGTTGAAACGACGGATGATATTCTCGTTCGCCTCGCCCTGGTCTTTTCTTGTAACTTTAATTGACATATTGGTGACATTATAGCACAGATTGAGAGATGGTGCAAGAGGAGTTCGCTACTGCCGGTTGTTTTATTCTCTGCCGGGTGATATGCGGTAGTATTCCAGGAGTTTGCGGAATTTGTCCTGTCCGGCGCGACAGGTATCTAGTAGATATCCTGGTTCGGTCTTCCACTCCTTCAGGCCGCGATAATAGAATAGTTTAAGTTCTTCGTCTATAATAAACGGAATAATGTTAAGCCGTAGGCATTCTTTGAAAAGAATTAGCCTCCCGACCCGACCATTGCCGTCCTGGAATGGATGGATGCGTTCAAATTGATAATGAAACTCTAGTAAATCTTGTAAATCCAGGACCTTACGTGCTTGGTATCGTTTAATTAAGGCTTGCATTTCGTCCGCAACCTTCTCTGGTGGAGTCGTCTCTAGTCCACCGACGGTGTTCGGCATTTTCTTATATTGGCCGACGTTGAACCAATCTAATAGCGAGTCACTGGTACCATTCTTGAGAATAAAATGCAGGCGCTTGATCATGTGCTCGTTGACCTTGCGGTTGGCGTTATCTATAATGTAGTCGATACAGCGAAAATGGTTAGATGTTTCTACGATATCGTCGGTGCGGATACCTTCGTATTTGGCGAGAGCACTTACGGTGTGAGTTTCAAAAATATAGCGCGTCTGGTCTTCGGTGAGACGGCTGCCTTCGATGTGGTTGGAGTTATAGGTGAGATCAATCTGAACCTGATGATAAATGCCTCCTTTAATTTGGAGTTTATTTTCGCGCCGTAAAATGTCTAGTAAAGTCAGCGTCGGTTCGTCTTTTTGGTTCGCTCGTTCGGGCTTCTTGGCTTCGGCAGGAATCTGCCAGATGCCGCCTAGGCATACTGCACCTTGGACCCGCCCTTCTGCGCAGTAGTTGCGTACGCTACGCTCTGAAATATTCCAAAGTGTTGCGATTTCGTCTACGGTTAAGTAGTTTTGTTTATTTACCATAAACCCATTATATCATCTGTAACGGCAAAAATCAAGTGGAGAAAATAATTTCTGGTGAGGTTTTTGCCGAGGGTTATTTAAGGGTACAGTTCATGAAACTACTAGAGCAAGCAACGCACTGAATTACCGAAGTTGCGACTGCCGCCACTATGGGGGAACACATCGGACGAATACACGCCGAGATAGTACATACTGCCGTCATTGCTCCTCGCAGAAGACCAGAAGTAGCCGCTGGAGCCCTGAACGCTGGCCGAGCCATCGTAGAAGCTGCCAGAGAGAGGCGTGGACAGGGCAGTTTTGAGGTTAGTTGCGTCACTACTATATGCTGTATATAGTGCTTGGTATTCTCCGCTGCTACCACCAGTAGGCATGCGCCAGCCTGCAGGGCAAATATCTTCTTCTGCATTACCAGATGAAGTGCCTTCACTTTTGCCATTACCGTAACAGTATGAGCCTGCGGATGCTGCGCAGTAGTTATAATAGACGCCTATCTTGCCAGAACCGGAGCCATATTTTACACTCGCCACAGTATCTTTCGTCCAACCATTACCACTAGATACTGTCATCGGAATACTATAGTAGTTTTGCGAAGAACTAGTCCAGGCTACATTGTTGATTTTAGCCGTAGGATACTTGTCCGAAGTAGTGCCACCACCATTCTTCATGTAGTTTAGTGATGTGGCTGAAGCGTTGGTGTTGCTTGCTGTAGTGTTATTAAGAACAGTAGTATTCCCGAGGTCTAGGCGGAGGTTATCCAGCATCCAGCATTTATTATCTGCTAGTTTACCCACTAGATAAACTTCATTATCACGAGTATCGTAGACTTGATCAGTGTCACCTACTGCTAGGCTAGAACAACCAGTCCAGTTTTGCATTGGTTGCATGACTTTACTTGTGATATTAATAGTAGCAGCACCTGCACCTACGGTGAACTCTTTGCCGTTTAGTGTACCTGCGCGTAATCTAAATCTTTACGAACCTCTCTGTAATACAATTGATTACATAATTTCGCATTCGGACTACCGCCCCACCTATATTCTAGTCGAAAGCAATATAATTGTCAATGAGCGAGATTTTATATATTAGGGCTATGACAGCCAATGCATTTACGAACCAGTAATACAAAAATAAGTGAATAATGCTAAGTAGGACAACCTAACACCATCATTGTCATCGTAAAAGCTCTCTTTAGAGCTTCCATTGTCAATGTTATAATGGGAATAATACCGCTTTAAGCGCATCCCTAAGAGAAAAGGGCAATATGGTAAAAAGCCGTATCTACAAGAAGCCAAAGAATGGCGGACCGATAGAAGTCACCGCAAGGCAACTAACCGAATTATACGAAAAACACGAAGGTATACTCACCTCGCGTCAATATAATGACTTAAAAGAAATGGTGCTCGTCGATTCGAGCGTTCGTGATGCTAAATGGGCGCTTAGGGAGTTTGATGACGAGACTTTGCTTGGAACTTGGGACAAAGAAATGCGCTATGGCTACGGAAAACGCATTTATATTCACTTAGACCGCGAAGACGAGGATAAATATTATTTCTCTCTCGCCTATATCCCACGTGCCCTAAATAACCGCGACGTAAACGAGGCGATTTTGCGCATGTATTTTGTCCGGCGTTGGTCGGTTGAGAAGCGCTTTTTGTGGGCGGAACCAATCGATATTACGCCGAGCTATGGTAACGATTTTTAGAAAATAAAACTACAATAAGTCAATGGAGGGTATCCACTTGATCACAAACGGTGTTTCGGTCTGTTTCGTGCATAAAACAGGGGTAGAAATTTTTCTTGACGAGAAATGGTGAGATATGTTATTATTTACCGTTAATTTTGGCTTCAATTTCAGCAAGTTCAGTTATCAAATCATCAAAATCTGGACGTTCACCATAAATCATGCCTGCCATCTTTGAATAATCACGCTTTAAAGCTTCCTTGTGAATATTAGACGGAATAAGTTTGAGCGAACCGATTCTGGCTGAGTCATACTCTGCCCATTTTCGCGGATAAAACTTAGCTTTAAAATCAGCAACTTGCTTTAGCAAATCAGATTGAGCTAGAGCCTTATCGAGCACGCCAAGTTTCGCCATGCGATAAATGTCGTAATAATGACGCGATATTCTCGGAGGGACAGGCAAATCATCTGGGCGGTTAGCTTCGTGATGCAAGATTGTTGCCTTCTCCCAGAAAGTGCGTTCTGGTGTAGTGGTGCGGACCGAAACGGAAGCATCACTGAACTGCGCTGGATAGACCTCAGCGATATACGGTCGGATAGTGGAGGCTTCAGTGGGCGTCCAAGCCGCTTTGGCGCCGATTTCAAGCCGAATTACGTGCAGAATAGACTCATCTGCATAATCATTCCCATACCCGACGATAACCGCATCATCATCGTAGCCGATATTGATGCCGCGATTTATAAGATTTGTAAGATCTTCCTTGAGTTTAGGAATGAATGTGGATCTTAAAAATTTCTCAGTCTTTACATCGAATTCCTTATTTAGCGCATCCTGTTTTGTATTCGAGCGGTTCTCTAGTGGTTCTTTCGTTCCAAAACCAATCGCGCGCCAATCTAAAATTAAATCAATATCTTCGGAAAAACGCTCGATGAGATTAAAAGCCTTAGATAAACTCGTGCCGCCTTTAAAAGCAAGATTATCTTTCCACGGGCTTTTAGTAAAAAGATAGTCGAGGATAGCACAAACGAAGAGGTCTTTTTCGATAATGGCAGGACTTAAATTTTTAGCTTCAGAAACTTTTCCAATGATTATTGATAATTCATCCTTCGGAAGATTTACTAGATCATACATCTTAAACCTCGCAAATCTTCTTTATTACTTCGTAAATCCAATTCGTAGTAGGCTTTGCTTCGGCTAGTAGTTTCTCTTTTTCCGCAACCGAAGTTTTTCCAGCTAACTGCTCAATAATATCTTTCGAGACATGCTTAGGCCCCAAAGCCTTAATAGCCTGTATGATAAGCATTGTTTTTCTCGACATACCATTTAGTTCTCGATCTGCACGGTGGATAAAGTTGATGGAACGATTATCGATTTGATAGCTTTTCGAGTCGCCACTGCTAAGATATTCCCACTTTGCTGGAACTTGCGTTGAAAGGCCGAGTAAGTTTAAGGCCGTATTGCCGTCTGGAGCGATAGTCCAGTTATTCTTGCGTGCGATTGTCTCAGCAACAGCATTAATGTCTGGCGCTGAATTTTCCTGTAGGATTTCAGAAAAAGCTGGTTTATCGTAAATACCGGGTAAAATTCGACGAATCTTACCTTCGCCTTCGAGACGAGAAAAGATTTGACGAAGATTATTATCTGCTGTTATATCAGCAAAATCAGAGGTCGTGAAAACACTACCGTCTGGCATATCTATAATTCTTTTTTCAGCTAATTCGTGATTGCTCATATTTTTCTCCTTAAATCCATTATACTCTATGTAACGAAAATTGGGTAGTTTTCGTTACATAATAAATTCTAAGAAGCTGGATTATGATATAATACGTAAGAGATAACAAAGAATAAACTTAATATGAAAATATTATTTTCATCTGACGTGTGTGAATACCAAATAAGCGGGGCTCATAATTCAAACGCTGCATTAAAAGATGAGCTAAGAAAACTGGGGCATGATGTCCGGATGCTTGTTTTATCTCCAAACGGTAAATCATATTTTAAGGATAATAATTATTATATTGCGTCTAAGCCGATTCCGGTTTATCCGGGGGCAAGGTTTAGTTTAAAAACACATGATAAGTTGATACAAAAAATCATAGATTGGAAACCCGATATTGTCCATGCTCAATCAGAATTTACCACTAAAATTCTTGCAAATAAAATAATAAAAACCCTCAATATTCCATTTGTGGCAACATGCCATACATTATACGAAGATTATACTGAATATTTTTGCCCAAACAAGAAACTTGGCAAGAAAATTGTGAAAATTATGAGCAATAAAATCTATAACACTTCGGCGACGCTAATTGTCCCGTCGGAAAAGGTAAAAGCTGTAATGGAAAAATATGGTATAAAATGCCCGATAGAAATCATTCCTTCCGGTATAGATATGAATATCTATAAGAAAAGATTGCCCAAAAAAGAAAAAACGAAAATTTTATCCGAATTAGGTTTGCAAAATTCTAATAAATATTTAGTAACAGTATGCAGATTGGCAGCAGAAAAGAATATAGATGAGTTACTTAGGTATTTGCCAGCATTAACAAAAAGAGACAAAGACATAAAACTAATCATAGTGGGAGATGGACCATATAAAACAAAATTAGTTAAGGAAATAAATAAATTGGATATGAGTGACCATGTGATTTTTACCGGTGCGATTTTGCGAGATGAAATATACAAATATTATCAATTGGGGAATATTTTCGTATCAGCATCAACGAGTGAGACGCAAGGGCTAACATATGTAGAGGCATTAGCATCTGGGATGCCCATGGTCTGCAAAAAAGATAAATGTCTAGATAGGATAATAGAAAAAGGTAGCAACGGATTTGTTTTTGAAAATGAAGATGATTTTATAGAAGGTGTTGAGTCTATATTAAACAATAAGATATTGATGGATGATATGCATAAAAATTCCTTGAAAAAATCCAATAATTTTAGCAAAGAAGAGTTTGGTATAAAAGTCGAAAGATTATATAAAAAAGTATTAGACATATAGCCGTAATTTTGGCGGCGGGTATGATATAATAAAAATAGTTCTAGATTTCAATTTCATGGTAAGTCTACCCCTAACAAGGTAGTGTGAAATATCGAACCCTGCGTGGAGCACTCGCTCCAGTTGGCTCGATAGCTTACTGTGAAAAATGAAGTCTAGAACACTCCATGGCGAGTGTTCCACTTGGTTATGGGGATAGTATGGAGAAAATCATGAAAAAGATCTCACGTAGAGTATTAGTTACTGGCGCTTATGGATTTTTAGGTAAGTATGTTATTGCCGAATTTTTGGATAACGGATATATTGTCGTTGCTTTTGGCAGAAATAAGCAAAAAATGTCAGCTTTAAAGCAGCAATATCCGGAAATCGAATTGGCTTACGGAGATTTATGTAGTTCGTCAGATTGCTTAAAGGCTACGAAAAATATTAATATTGTCGCTCATCTCGGTGCACTTTCAACTGTGTGGGGTAAACGATCCGATTTTTTAAAAACCAATGTCGATGGTACTAAAAACATCTTGGAAGCCTGTCGTAAAAACAAAGTTAATAAACTCGTGTACATATCATCTCCCAGTATTTATGCTGGCAAATCCGATAAATTAGATATAGACGAAGATGATTATGATAGAGACAACAAATTGAACTACTATATTGAAAGTAAAATTCTAGCCGAGAAAGCTATTGAGAAATATGATGACATTAATTGGACAATACTTCGCCCACGAGGATTATTTGGAGTAGGTGATACAAGTATCGTTCCTAGACTAATACATGCTAACAAGAAAATAGGATTGCCTTTGTTTGGGGGCGGAAAGAACTATGTAGATATGACGTGCGTCGAAAATGTCGCATACGCAGTGAGGCTCGCAGCAGAAAGTAAAAAGTCATCACATAAGATTTATAATATCACCAATGATGAGCCGCAAGAATTCAAAGGATTGCTGGAGGAATTATTTAAGCAACTTGGCGAAACACCAAGATACAAGAATATTAACTTAAGATTCGCCATCTCGGCCGCAACCGCCATAGAATCAATTTATAAGGTTTTTCATATTTATAAAGAGCCACCAATTACTAAATATACTATCTGCACTTTGGGCTATAGCCAGACTTTAAATATTGACAAAGCGAAGCGAGATTTGGGATATAAACCAAAGATGACATTAAGCGAAGGAATCGAGAAATATGCAACCAGCCATCAAAAGTGTTAAGTATTTTAGTTGTGGATATTGTACAAATAACCTCGGTCGAGTTTTTAAGGGTATGCGTGGCGAAAAAAGAAAATTCCCAGCCGGAGCATTTTTGATTGAGCACGCTAAGCATGGGCTGATTCTTTTTGATACAGGTTATTCTGCTAATATTTGTAAAACTGGTTTTGTTGGTAGAGCTTATAATTTCTTTAATCCCACATTAGTAGAAGAAAATGACGAGCTAAAGTATCAACTTAGTAAAATCGGGACTCGGCCGGAGGATATTAAGACAATCATACTGTCGCATTTGCACCCAGACCATATTGGTGGGCTTAGGAGTTTTGGCAAGGCGAATTTTATTGTCTCAAAAGAAACTATAAATACATACAAAAATAGAAGGATACGAGATTTAATAATGCAGCGTTTCTTTCCTGCCGATTTTGAAGATAGGGCTAACGTAATTTCAGATAAAATGATGGTAACTGAAGTTCTTGGTGCACTGAAAGGTTATGACTTGTTTAATGACGGCAGTTTAATTTTATTAAAGCTAGGTGGTCATGCTAGCGGTCAATTGGGCGCTCTAATAGATAATAAGATTTTGTTAGCAGCAGACTCATGTTGGGGGAATGATTTAATTGATCTATCGTACCATATGAAGTTTCCCGCATCATTAATACAGGACAATATGAGAGAATATCGTAATACCCTAGATAACTTAAAGTTATTAAAGAAAAAAGGTATTAATCTGGTATTTAGTCATGATGCAAATAATAAAAAGGAGCTACTATGAATAAAGGCTTAATTCTTAAAACATTTATTCGTGCCCGCTATTTTCACAAATTTAAAAGTCGAAGAAGGCTGGAAAAATATCAGCAAAAGCAGACAAAAAAACAACTAGATTTCTTCGAACACCATTCCCCGTATTTCCAAAAGTTTAGTGGCAAAACTTTTGAAGAGTTGCCGTATATGAATAAAAAAGTCATGATGGATAATTTTGACAGAATGAATACAGCCGGAATATCAAAGGACGATGCCCTTAAGCTAGCTATTAATAGCGAAAAAAGCCGTGATTTTTCAGAAAAGCTGAATGGCTACTCTGTTGGGCTGTCATCTGGGACAAGTGGACACCGTGGGGTGTTTGTCCTTAGCGACATTGAGATCGCAACGTGGGTGGGCGGCATGATGGCAAAAATGCTACCGAAAGGTAAGATCTTTGGGACCAAAGTTGCGTTTTTCCTTCGGGCCGACAATAACTTATATGAGTCATCAAATAGTAAGATACTTAAATTTGAGTTTTTTGACATCTTAAAGCCAATGGAACAAAATATAATAAAATTACAGGAGTTTCAGCCGACAATTTTGGTCGCACCGCCATCTGTACTGCTCATACTAGCGGAGACTGCCAAAGTCAAGAAGCTGAGCATTAATCCAGTAAGGATTATATCAGTTGCAGAAGTATTAACAGAAAAAGACGAACAATATTTGAAAAGGGTTTTCAAGCAAAAGATAATATACCAAGTATATCAATGCACCGAAGGGTTCCTTGGATACACTTGCGAGTATGGCTCCCTACATCTCAACGAGGATGTTGTAGTGGTTGAAAAGGAGTATCTTGACGACACAAGATTTACTCCGGTTATCACGGACTTTGTTAGGACGACTCAACCTATTGTCAAATATCGATTAAACGATATTCTGGTTGAAGATAGAAGGCCATGTAAATGCGGGACATCTATGACAAGGCTTAAAAAGATCGAAGGAAGGATGGATGATGTTTTTGAATTTGATGGCGTAAATGATAGAACGATAAAAGTATTCCCTGATTTTATTTCCAGAGTGGTACTCTACGTGCCCAAAATAAAGAATTATAGAGTAGTACAAGAATCATCCAAAAAAGTCATTTTTTATCTAGATAATATAGACATTGAAAATCAAAGACTAATCAAAGAAGAGTTAAAAACTCTCGCTAAGAGAATGCGTTTCAAAATGCCAGCCACTACTTTTAAGAAATATGAATCTGATTTTAGTAAAAAGATGAAGCGAGTGGAAAGGATAAAAAAATGAGAAATTGTAAAATATCGGGCTATGGATATTATTTACCAAAAAACATAGTGACATTTGGTAATCAAATTAGGTACAGAGCTTCAGGCAAGGAAAATCAACTTTTTATGGCGACAAATGCCGCTAAAAAGGCGATGAAAAATGCTAGGCTAAAACCAGAAAATATTGATTTGATAATAGCCGCTTCGGCAGTAGGTATCCAACCAATCCCCTGTACGGCAAGCTTAATTCATGAACAAATAATGAACGACTACAACATTCCTGCTATGGATATTAATACCACTTGTACTAGCTTTATAACCGCACTGGATATTGCATCGTATCTGATTGCAGCTGGAACATATAAAAATATTTTAATTGTATCAAGCGAGCTGGCTAGCCCTGGGCTTCCGAAAGATAAAAAAGAAATCTATGAACTATTCTCTGACGGAGCCGCGGCAATTGTACTTTCTCATACTAACGATACGAAACGAGGTGTAATAGCCTCTAAACAGTGCACTTGGTCAGAAAGCGCGCACGCGACAGAAATTGTAGGTGGATTAACCGGACTTAATGCCACTAAAATGAACAATAAAAACCGAGACAAATATTACTTTAAAATGGAGGGGCTCGATATATTACGTGCATGCACGCGAAAATTACCAAAAATGTTTGACGATTTTAAAAAAGAGACTAATCTATCATTGGACGATGTAGACTTAGTAATCCCACATCAGGCGAGTAAGGCATTGCCCTTGATTATGAAAAAATTGGGAGTACCAGAAGAAAAATACGTTAATCGTGTTGATAACTTTGGTAATCAAGTGTCCGTTTCGGTTCCATTCATGTTATGCAAAATGCTAGAAGAAGGAAAAATCCATACTAGTGACAAAGTAATGCTATGTGGGACTGCAGCAGGGTTAACATCTAATATATTATTAATGGAGATATAAAATGTTGGAAGAATTTAAAAAGTTTCTAGATGAGGAATTGGGCATAGACGATGATATTACATTAGAAACTAGCCTAAGAGACGATTTGATGATTGATAGCTTGGCGACTACGCAATTAGTGCTCTCACTTGAAGAAAAATACAATATAAAAGTAGAGCAAAGCGAGCTCGCTAAACTAAAGACCGTAAAGAATTGTTTGGATTTGCTAGCGGAGAAAGGTATAGAAAGTGCCAATTGATAAACTGAAGAAGATTTTAGCCGATTTCGATAGTTCTGAAGCAACCGAATTTGAGTACGAGGATGCCGATTTTAGAGTTTCTATAAAGAAGAATGGTCCTAAAACGGATCAAGAAAAGACTGACTATTCAGATAAACATATTTTGTCGCCGCTGGTAGGCACTTATTATGATGTATCCCCAACCATACAAATAAACGAAAGAGTTAAAGAAGGTCAGTCTTTATGTATCATTGAAAGCATGAAAATAATGAATAAAATTTGTGCACCGGCTGATTTGATTATTAGAAAAACGTATTTTGAAAACGGAGAGAGTGTAGAATTTGGCTCTAAGCTTTTTGAGGTTGATTATATATGATTCAAAAAGTACTAATTGCAAATAGAGGAGAAATAGCAGTAAGAATAATACAGACCTGCCGTATTTTGGGTATTAGAACGGTTGTGGCATACTCAAAATGCGATAAAGATACTATGGCGGTATTCTTGGCTGATGAGGCGATTTGTATTGGTGATAGCAGTCCATCGGATTCGTATCTCAACATTCCAGCAATTCTAGAGGCGGCAAAAAATACGGGATGTGATTCTTTGCATCCAGGGTATGGCTTTTTAAGCGAAAATGATGAGTTTGCAAAACGAGCCCATGAAAGTGGAATTATATTTATTGGGCCATCAAGCAACATTTTAGAAAAAACTGCAAATAAATTCCGAATGAAAGAAACGGCAAGAAAATTAGGAATTCCAGTTATCCCATCAGCTGATGAAGATAAATGTCCACTAATGATTAAATCAAGCTATGGTGGTGGCGGAAAAGGCATAAAAATAGTAAAAAACAGAGGGGATTTCGACTATTGTCTCAAATCTGCCAAACTAAGTTTGAATACTGGGTTTAGTGGAGACAATTTCTTCTTGGAACAAATAATAGATTTATATAAGCATATAGATATACAGTTTGTTGCGGACAAATTCGGCAAAATTTCTATTCTACCGGCCAGAGACTGCTCCGTGCAATCACATTATCAGAAGGTTATCGAAGAAACCCCAGTGTCTAATATACCAAAAGAGCTATTGGAAAAAATGGAACAAGACGCTGTCAAACTTATAAAAGAGGTTGGATTTGATAATGTCGGGACGATTGAGTTTTTGGTGGATAAACAGATGAACTATTATTTTCTTGAAATAAATTCTAGATTGCAAGTCGAACATACTGTAACAGAAGAGGCTACGGGTATAGATCTTGTTGAACAGCAGATCAGAATAGCTTCAGGTCAGAAGAATCGTCTTCCTATGAAAGTGAGTGCTAAAAAATGTGCCATCGAATGCAGGCTATCTGCTAAGGATAATGGCGAGCTTAATATATTTAGCTTACCTACGGGAAAAGATGTGCGAATAGACACATATATTTATCAAGGATACCGAATAAAGCCATATTATGATCCGCTGATTGCAAAAATAATAGTAAGCGACAAGGAAAGGCGGAGGGCGATCTCAAAGATGAAACTCGCACTTGATGAAATAATTATTTTAGGTGCTCATACTAACGTTGATGAACTCTACGAGACTATTAGCCGAGAAGATTATATAGTGGGTAGCTATAGCTATTTTGGAGAGAATGAGTAATGAGTATCCTGGATGAGCAGAAGATAAAAATAAAGAAGCGTAACGCTAGAATCTTAAATAGGCCAGCCTGTTCAAACTGCGGTGACGAATTGGACGAGCTTCTAGTGTGCAAAAATTGCAAACACCATGAGAGGATGCCAGCTCTAAAAAGAATAGAAATTATACGAAAGAATGGTGGAAAATTCAAACAACTTTTAGCAGAATACGATATAGATAATTCAAGAACATATGATTATAGTGAAAAATTTGAACGGGACAAAAATCGTACCGGCCTCTCTGAATCCGTCATTGTCGGCAAATGTAAAGTAAACGGTAAAATTTTTATTACTATACTAATGGAACGATATTTTATGGTTGGTACTTTATCGAAGGCAAATGGTGAAAAAATCGCGAAAGCCTTCGAATATGCAACAAAGAGTAATCTTCCTGTTGTGGCTTTCTGCGCTGGAGGCGGAGTGCGTATGCAAGAGGGCGCTGTGGGCTTAGTACAAATGGCGAAGATTGACGCTACTTTGATGAAATTTCGCAAAAAAGGCCTGCCGTTTATTTCTGTTTTAACGGATCCAACTTATGGCGGCACTACTGCATCTTTTGGATTAATGGGTGATATAAATATCGCTGAGCCAAATTCCTCAATTGGGTTCGGCGGCAAGATGCTGGTGAAAGACATATTACACGAACAGGTTGCTGACGATTTTCAAAGTGCAAAATACGTGTTGAGAAGCGGCGGGCTAGACATGATTTGCGAGCGAAAAGATATATTGAATACAATTATTGAGCTTTTAGCTATACTAAACAAGAACAATTCAATTAAAGCTGAGAATGAAAAACCAGAATATGACCATGGCAATAAAAAACCAGAAATAGTTCTCCAAAATATTAGAAACAACTCTAAAACAGTTGGAATCGATTATCTCTTAAAACTTTTTGACAACCCCATAATATTAAAAGGAGATCGAATTTCTTATGATGATCCAAGTTTACTCACTGGACTCGGAGAAATATCTGGTATAAAAACAGCTTTCATCATCCAGAATAAAGGCAGAAATCTGAGAGAGAATATAGAGAATAATTACGGAATGACTAGACCAGAAGGCTTTAGGAAGGCCATTAGAATAGCAAAATTGGCCGAAAGGTTTCACTTGCCCGTTCTGATATTGCTCGATAGTCCTGGGGCGCATCCTGGAGATGTTGCAGAAAAGAATTGTCAAAGTATTGCCATTTCGGAAAGTATGCTCAATTTACTGGAAACAAAAACACCAATAGTATCAATAGTGACTGGAGAAGGTTGTAGCGGTGGTGCATTGGGTTTATCGATTTCGGACGTACTCGCAATGTTTAGTGGAGCAACTTACTCCGTCATATCACCTGAATCCTATTCTGCAATTATTTTTAATAAACCCGAAGTCCAGCCAGAATTATTAGCAAACATGAAGTTTACAGCTAAAGATTTATATAACGAGGGATTAGTTGACGAGATTCTAAAAGAAGGTACATTGGAATATAACACTTTGCAAATAGAGCGCTATTTTGCAGAGTCCTTAGTACGTTTAAGCAAATTTGATATGAAACAATTACTTGATAGACGGTATAATAGAATAAGGAACTGGGATAAGCAATGAAACGAGCGTTTATTTTTACTGGACAAGGAGAAGGACTGGGAATTCATAATCCTCAGCTAGCCACTTTTTGGATGAGCATTGCTTTAGCGAAAATTTTAATCGCAAATGATATTAAGCCAGATGCGATAGCAGGTCTTAGCCTTGGGGAATATGCGTGTTTTGTTGTTGCGGATGTTTTTAACGTTGAAGAGCTAGAGCAAATCCTAATATTTAGGCAAAAAATAATGGATGATGCATTAAGAGGCTTAAATACTTCTATGGTGGCGTGCCTCGGTATGCCGGCAAAAGAAATTGAGAAAATGGCAACGAGGTGCGGTCTTTTTGTTACAAATTATAATTCACCTATGCAAACCGTAGTCGGAGGAGAAAAGACAAGAATAAAGGAGTTTAAGGATGCTTTCCGGCAATTTAAAAACGCATCGACAATTGATTTGCGAGTAATTGGCGCCTTCCATTCCCCATATTTAAATAGTGCCAGTGAAAAGATGAGGAGATTTTTAGATAGCTTTTGCGAGAAAACGCCTACTATACCGATTTATTGTAACTTAACTGGCAAGAAAATAATCAAAGATGTCAGAGGAGCGATGGTGAAGCATTTAGTAAGCCCAGTACAATTCCAAAGCATTATTGAAAATATGTTGGATGACTCAGTAGATGAATTTATCAGCATCGGCATTGGAACTACGCCGGTAAATCTAATTCGTCAAATATACAAAGGAAAGGGGGTTCGAGCTAGAGTAAGGAAAGTTGAGTCGCTAGAAGATATTGAAAGGATTATAAAATGAGACGAGTGGTAGTAACTGGGTTAGGTGCGATTACTCCTATTGGCAATAATGCAAAAGACTTCTGGAATAGCCTAAAGTCTGGCGAAGATGGCATTAGTGTCTTAGATACGGAAGAATTCGCCGAGTCGCCCGTAAAGTTAGCGGCAACTGTCAAAGATTTAGACTTATCATCCTTGCCAAAAAGAGATACAAAATTCGATTCGAGATTTACAAATTTTGCGAGAATTGCCGGACGTGAAGCATGGAATGATTCCGGACTAGATATGGCTTTAGAAGATGCCAGGAAGGTCGGAGTTTATATTTCTACAAGCATTGGTGGACCAGAGACATTGAGTGACGGTGTTAGACAATTAGACACAAAAGGCGCAGCCAGAATTTCACCATATTTCCTACAATCAGTTTTGCCAAATACGGCCGCAGCAAAAGTATCAATAGATTTAGGTGCTAAAGGGAGTAGTATGTGCCATGTAGCGGCCTGCGCAAGTAGTGGCATATCAATAGGTGAAGCATTTCTAAAAATCAGAGATGGAGATAATAATATTTTCGTTGCTGGAGCAGCAGATGCATCTATAACTCCACTAACCCTCGCCGGCTTCGCCGCAATGAGGGCTATATATACTGGCGAAGACAAAAAATGCGCTTCAATTCCTTTCAATAAAAAGCGTAGTGGTTTTCTGATAGGAGAGGGTGCTGGTGTTCTAGTTTTGGAAGAGTTATCTCACGCGCTAAAAAGAGAGGCTAAGATATATGCCGAGATTGTAGGATACGCTAATAATTCGGATGCTTTTAATATGGTATCACCAGACTACGAAGGTCTATCGAGCAAGGATGCTATGTTGGGTGCTATTGCCTGCGCCGAGATTAATCCTGACAATATCGGGTATATCAATGCGCATGGCACATCTACGATATTGGGCGACAAAACTGAAGCAAAAGCCATCCGCGAGATATGGAGTAAGGAATGTCCACCCGTGTCGTCGATTAAGTCACAAATCGGGCACTTGCTTAGCGCTAGCGGTGCAGTAGAGGCCATAGCTACGATATTAATGCTGGGGAGCGGAATTATACCTGGTAGTACTTACAAGTTGGATCTAGAAGACGACTGTGTCTTGAATATCTCTGAAAAAGAGCGGTTGACCAACGCTAACTATGCTCTATCTAATTCATTTGGTTTCGGCGGCCATAATGCCTGTCTGGTATTTAAGAAATGGAGCGCGCAATGAAAAGAATTGTTCTAGAAAGCATCAATAGCACCAATGATCATGCAGAAAAAATAGCAGACAAAACGCATGAAAATATTCTAATCATTGCAAAATCCCAAACGAATGGGCGCGGGCAGTTCGATAGGAAATGGTTTTCCGAACCAAATAAAAGTATTACTCTTAGTTTCCTGTTGAAAAACAAAAGTGGAGACAAAAAGTTAAGGAAAGATGCTTTAGAACACATACCAGTTATCATTTCTAAAAAGCTAAATGAACTATACGGCGTAAATTCCAAAGTGGTTTTACCGAATGATATCAAGATTAATAATAAAAAAGTCTGTGGTATTTTGATTGAGGCGCATTTTAAGGCAGATACACTAGAATATGTCGTAGTAGGAGTAGGGATTAATCTTAATAATGATGATTTTCCGGATGACATAAAGTCGATTGCGACATCTATCAAATTAGAGATAAAAAAAGATTCAGATGCGGACATTCTCACGGATAAATTAGAGGGGGCCATAGAGGGACTATATGACTAGGGCGAATAATTTCTCTGCGATGATTTCTGAAAGTGTCCAAAAATATGGGCAGAAAACTTTCTTTGTCGGCGAAAAGTTTTCAAAGACCTATGAGGATTTTTATAACGATATCCAAAGTTTGTCAGGTTACTTTATGGATAATAGTTTAGCCGGTAAAAAGATTGGTATTTATGCGTCTAATTCCTATAATTGGCTATTACTATTCTTTGCCGTGGCTGCTGGCGTTGGAACAATAGTGCCACTTGATAAAGAGCTGCCAGAAAAAGAGCTCGCATTATCTGCTAAGCGTATCGGTTTGGATTTTATTTTCTATGATAATTTAACGAAAGACAAAGTAAATTGTCTTCCTAAAAATATCCATGCAGAACATATAAATAAAATAGACGATATCATCAGGGAGACGCCAAATCGTAAAGCCAAAAAAGCGTCGAAACGCGAATGCGCCGCACTATTTCTAACTTCCGGCACAACGTCCAAATCCAAAATTGTTATGCTATCCGAAAAGAATCTAGTTTCCTGTGCCTATTCTTCAGCCACCGCTTTTAAGCTAAAATCCACGGATAGGTATTATACAATTTTGCCACTCCATCATACGCTTACTCTAATGTGTGCAGTGTTGGTGCCTATTACCAATGGATGCTCGATTTGTTTTAGCAAAAATATTAAAGACATGCAGAGAGAAATGTGCTTTTACCAGCCAACTGCACTAGTTGTGGTACCGAGGCTGCTCGAATACATTATGAATAATATAAAACTCACAGCTAAGAAAACACACAAAGAAAAGGCTCTGCAAAAACTAATTTTTATATCAAGAGGAGCGAGACTATTACATATTGATATAAGAAAGCCCTTGTTCTCTAGTATTCACGCCAGATTTGGAGGCAAGATTCGCATGATCGCTTGTGGTGGAGCAGAGCTAGACCAAAGGGTTTTTAACTTCCTGGACGATTTAGGATTTAATATTTACCAGGGATACGGGTTGACGGAGAGCTCACCGATTTTAACCATTCGCGGAATGTTTGTAAAAAGTAAAATTGGCGTCGGTAGGCCGCTAAATGGCGTACATCTAAAAATAGCCAATCCAGATGCGGCTGGTATTGGAGAAATTATTGCCAAAGCTCCACAAGTTATGTTGGGTTATTATGATGATAAAAAAGCTACAGAAGATGTTTTAAAGAATGGTTGGCTCTACACGGGTGATTTAGGCAGGATAAGAAATGATGGTAATCTAGAAGTAGTTGGTAGAAAGAAAAACGTCATTGTGACCAGCAACGGTAAAAACATCTATCCAGAGGAACTAGAAACACTGATTAATTATAGCAACATAGTTAAAGAGAGTATCGTAAATGGAGTTCAAAAGAAATCCGGCTTACAAATTATCGCTACGATAGTACCAGAAGATAAAAACCGGAAAGATAAGTCTCTCGACAGCAAAATAAGTAAACTTATTAAAGATATAAATGCAGAATTACCGGATTATAAACGTATCAATAAATACATAATCAAGAAAGATGAATTCGAGAAAACCACTACATTAAAGATAAAGAGAGGAGCAAAATGAATAAACATAGGTTTGCCGTCCTCATACCAGCACGTAATGAAAGCGCAGTAATTAAGCAATTATTAGACTCACTGCATTCACAAGAGTATCCTCAAAAAGATATCGATATTTTTGTTATTGCCGATAACTGCACTGATGATACGGCGAAAATAGCCGAGCAGAACGGTGCGATAGTTTATCTACGAAAGAACAACAAGCAAATTGGAAAAGGATATGCTTTAGATTATCTACTTAATAAAATTTGGAAAAATTATCCTAATCGCAGATACGATGCCTATATTATTTTTGATGCCGACAATCTAGTAGACAAAAATTTCATTACAGAAATCAATAAGGTTTATTCAGATGGGTACGATATAGTATCACCATACCGAAATTCAAAAAACTATGGTTCGAGTTGGTTATCTGCAACTAGTAGTATCTACTTCTTGTATCATTCAAAATTATTTCGTCACAGATTTAATAATGGTATTAATTGTGCGACGCTGGGAACTGGTTTCCTGATTAGCCATAACGTTATAGAAAGATATAACGGATGGAAATTCTTTACACTTGGAGAAGATGCCGAGCTTTCAATGCGTGCAGTAAAAGACGGTTTCAAAATTGGATACGCTGACGAGGCGATTATTTACGACGAGCAACCCGTCACATTTATAGATTTTTGGAGACAGAGACTACGCTGGGTTAGGGGGCACTTGCAGGTAGCCAAAATCTATGGTAATTCGCCCGCTACCACGACATTCGATCCATTAGCTATCGCGACAATCTTAGAATTTTTATCACTATTATCCATACTAGCCATTTCTATCTTTAGCATAACTACCGCAGCAAACTTATGGCCATATATACTCCTGGCAATAACTATGCTATATATACCAACCTTTATTATAGGGATACGTACTATAATGACCGAAAAGAGTAAAATTCATGCAAAAACCATAACAAAATACACCTATGTAATATTTTTCCCACTGATGATCCTCCTGTTTATATTTGCCGCCATCATGGCATTGTTTAGCTGTGATAGAAAAGAATGGCACAGCATAAGCCACAAAGGTAAGTATTTAAACGAGCTAGATAAAGCATGAAAAAAATAGTCTTCTTCTCTACTCCCGCTTTTGGACATATTCTTGCAGAAGAGCCAATTATCAGTGCGTTGGTCAAGAAAGGTTATTCCGTAGACTGGTATTCGTCAAAACGTTTTAGCGGAATTATTAATAAGAGTGGCGCCAATTTTATTCCGTATAAAGCTGATTTTGATTCATATTACGATCTGGCCACAGTAACAAAAGATTTCTATATTTTAATGGAAACGATAATAAGTATAAGCCGCGATTGTTTTTTGGAATACAATGAAAAAATACGACAAAAAAAGCCAGACCTGATTCTCTACGATTCAATGTGTGCCTTTGCAAAAAATATTGCCAAATCTCAAAATATTCAGTCTGTATGCTTATGTTCGACAATGGCGTTCAATCTTTTAACATCAATTGGCACATGCTTAGCATTTCCTATTGTGAAGTTGGGGGTCACTCGTTGCTTTGATATCTTGAAAATAATTATAACAGAACGACGATTCCGAAAACAGCATAATCTACCCCACTTAAGCCTTATCGATTTATATATTAATCGCGGAGATCTGACGTTGGTTTTGTCGCCGCGAGAATTTCAGCCATTTGCTTGGTCCTTTCCGAAAAGTTTCAAATTTGTTGGTGCTACCGTAAAAGACAAGCACTGTATGCTCAGTCGTAACTATGGCAAATATGATATTTATATTTCTATGGGTAGCATTTTTACAGAAAATGAAATGCTACTAAGGCGAATCTGCGACTCCGAAGAATTCAAAAATAAAAAAACGATTATTAATGTCGGAAAATTGAAAATCAAAAACAATCATAGAAATATAAAACTTGTAGAATACACCGATCAGCTTTCATTACTAAAAAGCACCGGCCTATTTATTAATCACGGTGGCATTGGCAGCGTCTACGATAGTATCTACATGCAGGTTCCGCAAATTTGCATACCTCAACAGGAAGAACAGCGTATGGTAGCAAAGAATGTTCATAAAAAACGGGTCGGAATTTATGTTAAGCATTTCAACCCGAAAAAAATTAATATATACATGAAAAAGCTCGAAAAAAATAGCCAGAATATTTCAAAATATTCTACACTATTAAGAAATACCGACGGAACGGAAAACGCCGTATCAGAAATAGAAAAAATAATCGGAAACACAAAATGAAAATTTATTTTATAAAAACTGACAATAATGCAGAAAAACTTTCTAGTGTATTATTTCCCTTAATCTATAAGAGGGAAGCCAAAGAGAGCATCGACATCCCATATCAGCAAATCAAACGGAATCAATATGGTAAGCCGTTGCCCATACAGGGCATTTATTACAATATTAGCCATACTAAAAAGATGTGGTGTATTGTATTTTGTGACAGTCAGTGTGGAATCGATATTGAGAAATCGAAAGATATTGACGAACGTATTAAAAGAAGAATCTTGTCTAAAAACGAAAAAATTATAGGGGGGAATATCCTGAATAATTGGGTCATAAAAGAAGCTTATGGCAAATATCTAGGCCTTGGTCTTAATATTGATTTTCGCGATATATCCACAAACGATATTATGGAGCATGAAAATGTCACCAATCTATCTACAAACGACTATGTTTGTTTTGTTGTTTCAAAAATACCATCCGATATTGAAGTGACTTATTTAAAAGAAGAGGATTTAGTCAAAGCTGGTTGTTGATAAAAGCATTCAATGCTTCTCTGATCCCACATTCTGGGCAAATCTTGGTTTTGTTGTCTTTGCGCGATAGCGCAGGGTAATCTAAATAATATTTTCCGCATTTAGGGCATTTGCGGCGCTTCTGAGCGGCTTTTGAGCTAGAGTAGGGCGTTTTACTGTATTTCATAAATCCACCGAGCAGACACGCGTTAAACCGAATTTATACCCTAATTCCTCCCACATATTATCGGGCGCATCCTCTCCTAAGACTCGCCAGACCGGGTAATTATAATCAAGCATAATTTTTGCAACATCTTTTGGATCCACCATTAGTTGGCAATAGTAGCCAGCCGTAGTTTCACCTTCAATTATGATTGGTTCACTTTCTTCGGCCTTCAATACTTCTTCCAAGCGTTTATATTCGACCGCAATAGCTTCATTTACGAGCTTAACGGCAGCGACTAATTTATCATCTTTTTTCATAATGTTTGTATTTAACCTTATTTCCCAAAAATTACAAGTTAATACTTAACCAAAAGCGTAATTAGTGATATAATTAAAATAGTTTCAAGTTCATAGGCGCTCTTGGAACTCAAATGTTGCGGTGATTTATATCAACCGCATTTTTTATACACGCGTTTATCAAATTGCGGGATAAATTGCGTCACTAAGGCCTAAGGGTTACGCAAGGAGTTCTTTATGGATGAAGATAAAGAAACGTCCACAACTATCGCCAGCCTGTTTAATGTTCTAAAAAACATTAAAGTTACGCCAGGACGCATAGCACAAAATCAATGGAAATCGGTGGGCAAAAATGGCGAAGTTGAATTTTACTACTAAAACAAATATGATTTGCAAAAACTAAAATCCCCAGTCAAAAGACTGGAGATTTTTTATAATAGACGACTATCTGGCATTTCCACCTCTGTTATGATATAATAAAATCAATGAAAAGCAAATCAATTGCGGCAATAAAAACCGATACGGGCGAGCAACCCTTGCTTCGCTATGTCCTTTATGCACGCAAGTCATCCGAAGATGTCGGCGCACAAGCTAAATCTCTTCCCGATCAGATTAAAGATTGCTTAGCTTACGCAGAAACTCACGGCTTGGTCGTTGTGGATATTTTAAAAGAATCCCATTCGGCTAAAATCTCCGGGCGCCGACCGATATTCTCTAAAATGTTAAAAGACCTTGAAGCCGGTAAATATGACGGAATCCTAACCTGGCACCCAGACCGCTTAGCACGTAACTCATTAGAAGCTGGGATGATTGTTGATATGGTCGATAACGGTGTAATCAAAGACTTAAAATTCCCGATGTTTAACTTTACAAATGATTCAAACGCAAAGTTGCTCCTTAATATCGTTTTCGCAATGTCTAAGCAATATTCAGAACATCTTTCCGAAAGCGTCCAGCGTGGCGTAAATTCTAACCTTGCCCAAGGAAAATCTGGCGGCATGCCAAAATGGGGGTATAACCGCGATGAAGTAACAGGGTTCTATAAACCAGACCAGAATTTCGACATCATCAGGCGAGGATTCGACATGTACCTTGGAGGTTATAGTCAAAGAGATATTATTGATTTCTGGCGGCAAAACGATGTTCATCGTATGACGAAAATTAATCGTAAAAACAAAAATAAACGAAAAATTACCGTATATAACAGCGTCTCGGTTCTTGGCACGATCTTAAGTGATCCATTTTATTATGGTATTCTTGTCCAGGGTGGGCAGAAGGTAGATCTACGTGAAATATTACCAGATTTCAAGCCAATGATTACCGAAGAAGAATTCGGACTGATTCAGGCAAAACGTAGAAATCTCAAAAAGGTCGTTTCAGCTTCCGTAAAGGCCGAAGAGGGTAAGATATTCATCCCGTTCCGCCAAATGGTAAAATGTGGCGAATGTGGCAATTTTATGCACGTAGCACGCTCGAAATCACGCACTGGCAAGAAATATCTCTATTTCCGTTGTGGAAATCCAGAATGTACGCGTAAGCAGAAAAACGTACGTGCGCAAGTAGTTCTAGACGCACTCTATAAAACGCTAGACAGTCTACATTTTACGAAGAGAAACATTACGAAGATTCAAAACAGCTTAACGGATTATATCAATGTCCGCCATAACGAGCTTATTGAGGAAAAGCTCCGCGTTAATGCCGCTATCAAAGCTAAGAAACGCCGTCAGGATGAATTAGCCCAAGCTTTTATAGACCTCGGCAAAGACGCGCCAAGAGAAGCGAAGCAGATGGTAAACGAGCAGCTTGAGGAATGCCGGAACGATATAGCGACTTTGCAAACCGAGCGCGATGAAATTGACGCTAAAATCTTCGATCCAGACCAGGTTCGCGAAATTTTGGATGAGCTTACGAACTAGCTAGATTCCATCGGCGAAAAGATGAAATCTGCCGATTCTTGGCAAAAAGACCAGTTAGTCCGAAATATGCTTACGAACCTAGAAATCAACAACAAAAATGAGGTCTCTTTCAGATGGAAGAAACCTCTAAAGCATATATTCAACAATGCTTTGACCGAAGAATTTCGGTCTGGTGCGCCAGAAGTCTTGGTAACAGTATTTGTTGCATAACCAGTAGTGTGGGTTGGTTTAATGGTATAGGTGCCTCCACCATATAATAGTAGACTTTGTCCACTACTTGTGATAGTGCCTACTGTATTGCCATCGGAATCTAATACCGCTATGCTAGATACATTAGAATCTTTATTAAATGTAATACTATAGCCTTGCTGCCAGACTGCGTAGAGAGTCTTAGATTCACCTTCGTTGCCTGGCATATTAGACATGACTTCGGATTCGTTGGTGTATTCTACTTGGCTAGGGAGGCCGGTTCCAGCAGTAGTCTGAGTAGATGACCAGCCATGGAAGATGGCGTTAGTGCCGGTAGGGGTAGCGTATTCACCAGAAGAAACGGTGCGACTCAGAACCGTGCCAGCACCGGTAACGACAGCGTAATAACCGGTAGAGACGCCGAATTGACCATAATCATAGAAAGTTACTGAGCCACTTGCAATATCGCATTCCATGGTGACTTGCGAGCCAGAACTACCTGACGATGCAAAGGCACCATTAGTAGCACTAACCGAACCACAGCCGCTTAGACTGGTTGTATTATCGCTATTAGTATAGTCTGGATAATCTCCGGACCAAATATAAAGCTCGCTCGGTGGACCGCCAGCGTTTTGTGGTACGCCATACGTCACCGTGATATGCAAACTTGTAGCGCCATCAATGGTGACGACATTATTGCCTGCAGGTTGAGTGTATCCATTATATTCCCCGCTAGATGTATATGATGCATAGGAATATTTAGTGATTTCCTGTTGTGCAGTCGTAGAATTATAATTCACCCTATTCACCGTCCTACTGCCACCATAAGTCAGCCCATTGCCTTCATACTGGACGCAGAGTTTCGTGCCATCGCATTTAGTCTCTGCGCTTTCCCACATAGCATACAGTGTTCCATTATTTACCGTAGTCTGATCAATGCCATAAGCTAGATTAGTACCTGCGCCGTCTGGATTGTAGGTGGTACCAGAACAAGTTTCATCGCTAGTGGCTACAGAACACCAACCTTTGAAGTTATAGCCATCACGGACTGGCACTAGGTCTGACAATGTGATACTCGTACTATTAGTATCACCGGACTGGATATTGCCAGTATTACTATATGGCATATTAGTGACAGTGTCTGTAGTATTCTTGTTATAAGTAACACTATAATTAATCTTGTTGGCTACAGCTGTTAGAATGAAGGTTTTACTATAAGTACCGCTAGGCTTAGTATAGTCTGCTCTAGCACCAAGAGCAATGTCGTAAGAATTAGCAGTACTATTAGCAGCACTTGTAACATGAAGTGTAGTAGCAGTAGTGGTTGGTGAAATAAGATATACAGCATTAGTGCCAGTATTATCTACTACAGTATTACCATTCATGTATTTACTAGGCTTGTAACCCCACATGCCATTGTAGTCACTATTATCAAAGGTAGTGTTTGTGAGGGTTTTGTTGGTCGTGATGGAAGCGAGATTATCGTTACCATTTGCTAGTGTACCTGCGTCATCACTGGCACTGATACTTAGCGTGTAGCCAGTGTAGTTATTAGTAGTGATACTGAATGCAGCTTTATTGCTTTCTGAAGAAGTAGCAAAGGTACCGTTACTGCCCACAACATTGAGGTCTAGGGCGGCAGTGTCTCGTTCTACTGCGAGGGTGAGAGAACTCTCCTCTGCAGTGCCGGCAGCGGCTTGTACCTCCTGCTCGCCACTGTTGATGGGGAGACATAATAAAGTGACAAGAATGAAGAGTAGCACGCTTGATACAAATGCTACATTGCGGAAATAATGATTAACCCTAATATATTGTATGACCTTCATCTACACTTCCGTATAATGGTTATTCTAATTTTATATTTGCGGAGTGGGATTGTCAATAGGGTTTTTAAAAAACGTTCGCGATTCGTCAGGCCTGCGCACAGAAAGCAAAAAATAAGACCCTTTGGGTCTTGTTTTTTGCTTTCGTGGCGGATCCGACGAGACTCGAACTCGCGACCTCTGCCGTGACAGGGCAGCGCTCTAACCAACTGAGCTACGAATCCACTTGGTAATATTATTATAACGCACTTTTTGCGGAATTGCAAGAGCTGTGCCTACATAAAATCTCCAGCCTTTGCGAGTGCCACAGAGGCTAGTTTGCGAAACTATATATCACTAATTACATGCCTGGGATTCTAAAAGCATCTGGGCTAGGAGCCGATGATTCTGGGGCAGGCACTGGAGCTGATGGAGCTGGGGCAGACGGCTCGATAGATGGAGCAGCGGGTGGGGTCGGGAGGATTGGCTCTGGCATACCAGCAGGAGCTGGTGGAATTGGCGTATCAAGAGACGGCATCGGTGGCTCTGGCAGTGGCGACGGAGTAGGTGAAGCAGGTGGCATCTCGGGAGACGGCATCGCAGTGTCAAAACTGACTGGAGGCATCGGTGGTGGAGGTAGGACCTGACCGCTATCGGTAGGTGCGTAGTTGATCTCTGGGACACCGTTAATCTCTGGTGCAGAGGCAACGTCTGGCGCAATCGAAGCTGCAGGATTAATAGCCGGACCGCCAAGTGGCGTGGTTCCCTGCGCTGGCATCGCTGGAGCGGATGGCTCTGCTGGAGCGGATGGCTCTGCTGGAGCAGGTGGCCCGGCGGGTACGGAACTCTCGGCGAGAGCGTCTTCGAGCATTTTGCCATATTTGCTGGTGTCGTTCAACAAATCATTGGCAGCAAAATCTGCTGGTGGCGCGATGACCTTTTCTTTGGAAGCGGTCAAGGTTGGCATATCGTCGGTCATTTTGGAGAGCTCTACTGGCTGTTCTTTGACGTCTGGTCTAGTGACGGCACTAGCAGAGGCGAGGTTCGCCTCGGCGTTCTTTAGCTCTTCGAGGAGCGAATTGTCTTCGGCAGGCTTTGCTGGCGCGGAATCTTTTGCGATGGAATCTTTTGTGGCTGGTTCTTTTTCGGTGGAGTTCTTTTCTGATGGCTCTTCCCCGCCGCGGATATCAAAGGAATTGTCTGGTGTAGGCTCATCAGCAGCTTTTTTCTCTGCTGGCTGCTCGTCTTCTTCTTTCGATTGTTCATCTGTTGATGGCTTTTCTTCTGCCGGTTCGTCTTTTGTTGGCTTTTCGCCCTTTTCTGCAGGCTGTTCGTCGGCCTCTTTGCTGGAAGGTGCGGTAGCACTCTGTGGAGCCTTGTCATAGAGACGATTATCCAGATCCGCAGTGATGTTCTTGGAAATGAGCTGGTGCTTGGCACCGGAGTCCATCAGGCGAGAGGCAATTTCCATGGTGTCAGCAGTAGTGTTGGCCTTGGAAAAACGGTCGGTAGCAGCCACGATACCAGTAAGGAATGCGGTGGCTTCTTCTGGGTCAATCTTTACTTCTCCATCTATATTATATAGTAGATTTGCCAACATCTCGGAAACAGAGCTGGTAGCCTTGTTGCTCCATTCGATTTCGCCAAATTTGCCAGGATTGCCGGTGGTGATATTGATAATTGATGCATCGTGCATAATACGGCCGTGCTCACGGAGGGCGGAGTCTAGGTCTATACCATTGGATACGCCGAGAGCTAATACTAAGTCTACATTGTAATCGCCATACGAGAAATCCAAATCTTCTTCCGAAATCCGGGCCTTGTATGGAGTGATGTAAATCTTGACGTAGTCGCCATCTAGTTTGTAGCGGAGATGGTCGGCTTTTTCTTTGCTGAGAGCAATAACGAAATCCTGGAGAGCATCGGCAGAAGTCTCGAAAGTCTCGTCAGGCTTTAGAAATTCAAGTGCATTTGGGGTATGGCCAGAATAAATCGCCGTGGCGCGCTTGCCCATACGGTCTAGATGCATAGCGAGGCCAATGGCAGCAGAAATCTCATCTACGGATGGGTCGCTAGAGAGTGCAATGAGAATATTATGAGCGTCGTTAATCTTAGCGATAACTTTCTCTTCGGTAGCAGAAATGGCTGGACCGGCCGGCTGTTCGGCTGGCTCGCTGGGTTGTTGGGCTAGGGGTGTTTGATTTTGATTTTGTACCTGATCTGGCATATATACCTTTCTTATTTACTATATTAGCATAAGCATTGAAAAGTAGCAAGAATGATTAATTGGGGTGACCCTTTACTTTTTTCCGAAAATGCGGTATAATCAAAATAAGAAGTTAATTTTTAATCTATATAGGAAGAAAATGCCGATTATTAAATCCGCCAAAAAGGCAGCTCGTCAAGCGACGAAGCGTACAGAACACAACGTTGAAATCAAGAAAGATATCAAGGCTGCGGTGAAGGCTTTCAAGGCTAATCCGACTCTTGACACTCTTAAGAAGGCTCAGTCTGAGTACGACAAGGCCGTAAAGAAAGATTTGCTAAAGAAGAATACCGCTTCACGTCGCAAGGCAAAGCTCCACGCAATTTTGAAGGCAGCTGGCGCTGATGTAGTTGCTAAGAAGGCAGTCAAGAAAGCTGCTGCAAAGAAGACTTCTACAAAGAAGTCTACCGCTAAAGCGAAGAAAGCCTAAGCAAAAACGATTCTACGAGCAACCAAGGTTCCACCTTGGTTGTTTTCATTTGGAGGTCAGTCATGGCGAGTTCTTTTATGATGCGCTTTTCCCTGCTGCCGGGGTGAGCTGCAAAATCTTTGAGTGCCTGCGAAACAAGTAATCCGGTAAACATAATCGGATCTTCTTCGGATTTGATTTGCTCTAGCATTTGAAGAGCTTTTTTCCCATCATGCTTAGCGGTACGGTAAATGTCAAAAATCTGATTAATGTTTTGTTTCTTCGCGAGTGGGAATTCGGTGATTTCTACTTGGTCTTTGATTTGCTTGTAGACGGCTGAGCGTTTGTCTAGTTTGGTCTCGAAGAGTGCGACATTATGAGTAGTGGTTAGATAGTCTGGGAGATGTTCGTAGATGGATTTGTTGGCGGTGAAATCACGAAGTAAGATACTTCGTTTCTCGGCGAAAAGCGTGGTACCTTGGAAGATGGTCGGGAGGTCGGCAGGGGTGAGGTCGGCGCAGTCGATAACTTCGTAATCTTTGCCAAGGAATTTCTCGATGGCTTGCTTGGCACGGACGCGGTCTTCGCCGTAGAAAATCTTAATCATGATGCCTCCTGGCATTTAGGACAAATGTGCGTGCCACGGCCAGCGACACGGATTTTTTCAATCTTGGTGCCACATCTCGGGCAGGGTTGTCCTTCGCGATGGAAGACTTGGGCGAATTTGTCTAGATAGTCGCCACGTGTGCCGTCGGCCTTTACGTAGGTGGCCATAGTAGAGCCACCGGAGGCGATGGACTTTTCCATGACTGCACGAGCTGATAGTAGGAGATACTCTGTTTCTTCCCTGCTGAGGCTACCCGAGCGCCTGGCTGGATGGATTCCTGCAGCAAAAAGCGCCTCGTCAGCATAGATATTTCCGAGTCCGCAGATGATGGTCTGGTCTAGTATAGTGGCTTTGATTAATGAATTCTTGTGGCGTTGCAAACGTTCGTAAAGATTCTCGGTCGTCATCTGCCAAGGCTCGGGGGCGAGTTTTTTGATGAAAGTGTCGTTCTCTACTTCGGCAGTAGGAATAATCTTGATAAAACCAAATTTGCGCTGGTCATTGAAATACAACGTGCCATCTTCAAAATGAATCACGACGCGAGTTTGCTTGTTTGGAAGATTTGCGACGAAGTTCTCACTCGGGTGGCCAGCAGCAAAACGGTTATCGTGAGTAGGCGAGCCAGTGCTCTCAGAATTATCGTCGTAGATGAGTTGCCCCGTCATCCTTAAATGAATTAATAAAGATTTTCCATTGTCTAAATCAATAATGAGGGCCTTGCCAAAACGACGCAAAGCCTCCACGGTGACGTTATGCGGTGGCACACCGATAAACGATTTGTCGCAAAGAATGTCGCACTTAACGATTTTCTTCTTGGTGATAAAATGCTCGAGCCCACGACGAATAGTCTCTACTTCGGGGAGCTCAGGCATAATCCTCTCCTAGATATTGTTCGGTAAAACCTTCGATGGCACGGTCCATGAGGTCGTATAATTCTTCTTCAGTGTAGAATTGATATGGCTCACCTTTGTAGATGTCATTTAGGATGTCTTCGTCAATAATCTTTAGGACTTCTTCGAGGTCAGAGCGCACAATCTCGACTGGATTGATTTGGTTGGCAAGTATGACGTAGTGGTCTAGTCTATCCGCTGAAAAATTCAGAACGTGGTGCAATTTGTCATCGAGTATCCAGAGATCATGGTGCTTAATCTTGTTCTTTTCGTCATAGTCTAATGTCATAGTTCTGGTGTCGTGATTGGCACGGTGGAAGAAGTCGTAATTATAGAATCCGTCCATAAATAAATGAAAAATGTAGCCTAAGTATATTGGGTTCTTGGCATCAACCTGGCGTTTGTTCTCGGCGTAAAAATTCAGCGAAGATTTCTTGTCATGAGCATAGTGAGTCACTGAGTGCTCTTTGACGATTTTGGGATTATTGATATAGCCGTTGTTGATGTCAGGCAGCAAAGAGCCTAGCAAAAATTCACGGCGTTCTTCGTCCGCGAATTTTAGCTTGTCGGCGAGACGTTCGCTCGCCTCCAGATGTATGTTCCAGCTCGGCATCGCAATCATTATACCACAAAAAAACGGGTCCTGCCAGTTGCTATCCTCCCCCAAAATTGAGAACAATTTTGGGGGTCCCCCTCCGCAACTGTCACCCGTTTTATCGTGCGTAAGCGATGTTGTGCTCCATGGCTTGAGTCTCGAGAGCAACTAGGCGCTCAGCGTCATCAACGGCAGAGTTCACAGAATGCTTTACGCGGGCCTTTTCTTCGGCCTTTTTGGCGTCGTTCCAGCGATCGAGCGTACCGACTAGGTAACCCGTGATGCGGCGAAGGCGCTCGAATTTGCCTTCGTCAAAATATTCAGAATGAGCGTCAAAGTATTCTTTGGCGGCATCTTTGCCTTCTTTTTCGTTGATGAGACGCATGCCTACTTCTACGAGGCACGATACGTGCATTGTTTCGTATTGTTCAAAATCTTTGAGTGCTTCGTTTACTTCTTTTTCGGAAATTTTGGCGTATTTGGATAGTGACTTTACGAAGCGTTTGATGTCAAAATTTTCGGAATCATTCGGATTTTTGTAGATGATTTTCTTCATGGTTTTCTTTCTGCCGTGAGAGGCGTTATGTTTGTTGTAAGCATTACCTGATATTGATTATAAACGCTATATATGGTGGTGTCAAGGACTTTTTTGGCGCTAAATGTGGAAAAATGGCCTTTTAGAGCTCTCCCCAGTTGGCGCCAGAAGTGACCTCGACGGCGAGCTTAATATTAAGCTCCGGGGCGACGGATTCCATGGTTTCTTTGAGGATTTTGGCGACTTCGTCTTTGTCGGACTCGTCACATTCAACGATGAGCGAGTCGTGGACCTGCATGATGAGATTGGCGCTTTTTGGCAGCCTTGCATCGACACGAATCATGGCGCGCTTCATGAGGTCGGCCTCGGTGCCCTGGATTGGCATATTCTGAGCTGCACGTTCGGCGGCCTGGCGAATAACGAAGTTCGGTGACTTCACATCTGGAGTTGGACGGCGACGACCATAGAAAGTCTCGACGTAGCCCGCAGTCTTGGCCTGCTCCAGAATCTGCGCGAGCTTGTTCTTGATAGGGGCGCGAAGTTTGAAATAATTGTCGATAAACTCTTTGGCTTCGGCAAGAGACATTTTGGCAGCATCGGCAAGCCCCTTGACGCTCATGCCGTAAATAATACCAAAATTGATGACCTTGGCGGCGCGGCGCTGAGCCTTGGTGACTTGATCGAACGGAACCCCGAAGGCCTCGGAGGCCGTCTTGGTGTGGATGTCTACGTCGTTGTTGAAATCATTGATTAGACCTTCGTCATTGCTCAAGATAGCAGCGAGACGGAGTTCGAACTGGGAATAATCGGCGGAGACCAAGACTCTTCCTTTTGGCGCGACAAAGCCAGTGCGGATGCGCTTCCCTTCTTCGGTACGAACTGGGATGTTTTGGAGATTTGGGTTGGTAGACGAAAGGCGACCAGTAGCGGTGACATTCTGAGTGAAAGTGGTGTGAATGCGGCCATTCTCGTCTGCTAGATTGGGAATTGGTGTGATGTAGGTAGAAAGAAGTTTGGACGCTTCGCGGTATTCGATAATCTTGGGGATGGCTGGATGGAGGGATTTTAATTTGTCTAGCTCTTTGGCGCCAGTGGAGTAGCCACGCGAAGTCTTCTTGATACCCTTGGTCGGGAGCTGAAGGCTAGTGAACAAGACCTCGGATAACTGAATCGGCGAGTTGAGGTTGAATTCTTTGCCACAAAGTGAGTAAATTTCTTGTACAAGCGTGGCGACTTCGGCGGTATACTCTTTTTGGAGTCTGGCAAAATAGTCGCGATCTATTAGCATGCCATATTCCTCCATCTTGTAGAGGACTGGAATGAGTGGGAGGTCTAGCTCGGTCAAGATTTGATAGAGCTTTGGGTAATTCTGGTACTCAGCGATTTGCTTCTGATATTCTTCTTCGGGGATGGTGAGGGTAGGGTCTTTCTTCTCGAGAGGACTCAATAAGAATTCGGCCTGAGACAAATCCCAGAAGTTTTCGCCTTTCAGAATCCTCTTTGCAATCTCGTTGTCGCTATGCATTAAAGATTTAATGTCGTAGGCGATAATATCGGGAATCGGTTGCTGGCGAAGTGTCCCACTCGGGGCCGCGTCCGCTCGGCCCGTCGCCACGGGCGAGCGGCGCTCATTCTCGCGCTGCCGCGCTCCGAAAGTCCCCTTCGTTGGGACAGCTTCGCCAGTAGACGATTTTTCTAACGTCGTCTCGGGACTCGAAAATCTTGATTTGTTCCCGAGAAAGGCATTGTCAGACACCCCGTCTGGCTGATTTTCTCTTTCAATCTTGCGGATGAGGGAGTTGAACTCTAGTTTTTTTAGTGCGGCGATGGTCTGGTCTTTGTCAAAATTAAAGTCGGGGATGGTGGCGAGGTCTAGTGGGGCGTCGAACATGATTTGAGCGAGTTTTTTGGACATGTATGCGCTGTCTTTCCCTGCTTCGAGTTTGGTCTTGGTGGAGCCGGTGATATTGTCGAGGTTAGCATAGATGCCGTCGAGGTCGCCGTATTCGCCCAAGAGTTTCGATGCGGTTTTTTCGCCAATGCCAGGTACGCCTGGAATATTGTCGGAGGAATCGCCTTTTAATGATTTTAGGTCGAGGAACTGAGACTCTTTGATGCCGTATTTGGCCTCGATTTCTGGGATGTCAATCTTTTCGATGTTGGTGAAGCCTTTGAGAATGCGCCACATGTGGGTGTTCTCGTCGACAATCTGGAGCATATCAAGGTCGGAGGAGATGATGAAAGTCTCGTAGGTGCAGTGGCCCTTGTCGTCGAGAGTTTCGTCGGCCTCGCGGCTGAGAGTGCCGATGATATCGTCGGCTTCGTAATTGTCTAGCTCGATGAAGGACCAGCCGAGGCCTCTGATTAGTTCTTCGAGGTATGGGATTTGGGCATAGAAATCTTCGCCAGGCTTCACGCGGCCAGCTTTGTAATCTGGATAGATAGCGCGGCGCTTGGAGACGGAAGTCTTGGAATCCCAGGCGACGACGACTTTGGTGGGGTGCAACTTCTTTACGATTTCCATGGCGATGGCGGCAAAGCCGTAGACGCCACCAGTGGGAGTGCCATCAGGCAAACTCAGCGCGCCCATGGCGTAGTAGCCGCGGTAAAAGACGGACTTGCCGTCGATAAGAACGAGGCGATTCTTGGTGTTCATAGGATTATTATAGCATATTGGTAGTGAGGGGTGGTGATGATGGCAGAATAGGTGTGTTTGATTTTCTTATCAAGATGCGAGAATACACCTAACGGAAATTCCAAAGAAACGATCGAGTGTATTTAGTGAATCCGCACTGGATGAATCCAAGGAAAGGCGATACATGTAATCACCGCTGTGAGTAGAAGACCAGAAGAAACCATGGGACTCCTGATCGGATGCCCATCCTCCGTAAAAGATGCCGGACAGCGGAGTAGATAGAGCATTACGGAAGGCGGTAGCTTGTCCTTCGGTTGCACTAGTATATCGATTGTACAAATATTGATATTCTCCGTAACGGCCGCCAGTAGGTATTCTCCAGCTGGCTGGGCAGATATCCTGAATGGAGTTACCAGTGCCTGCGCTGGAATCGTAGCAATATGACCCAGCAGATGCTGCGCAGAAGTTGTAGTATATTCCCACCTTACCCGAACCATTGCCATATTTAGTAGCAATAGCGTCTTTGCTCCAAGTGCCTTCCGATGGATAGTTTACACAGTTAGTGCCACTGCAATCGCCACTAACAGCAATTAGTGGAACTGAAACAGTAGAACTCGATGCCCAGTTAGATAATCCGGCTGTAGCATATTGATTTCCTGCGGTTCTATTACCTTGTTTTAGACTTTTAAGCGTAGCGGCCTCGGTGGCTAAGGCTATATTAGTATTAGTGGAACTAAGTGCATTTAAGACAGATGTTTGTGTGAGGTCTAGGCGGAGGTTATCTAGCATCCAAATGTTGCCGTCTTCTAATTTTCCTACAAGGTATTCTTCCGAATCTCGCTTGTCCAATAACGAAGCGCTTGTTCCCTTCTTGGTATTATTGGCGATCGCCGGAGTTACTTCTTGCATATAAGAAATGTCCGATATTGTACGGTTTTCCATAATGCAACGTACCGGGTCGCCGTATCTACGACCATTATAGTCGCTAGCCGATGTCGTAGACGTGTTGAGACTAAGATAATACATGCTGGTAGTCGTATAGAGCGTGCTCGACCAATAATAACCGTTTTTATTTTTATTACTCACAGAACCATTAACCCATTCACCCGTTAGGTTCGCCGAGAAGGCGGTCCTAAAATCTTCCAAGTCATTATTATAGGCTTGAAGGAGTTTGTTTTGCTCACTAGTGCTCGATGTTCCGCCAGTTGGTAAGCGCCAGCCAGCTGGACAAATGTCCTCTGTCGCATTTCCTTTACCTGCATTAACTGCATAACAATAGCTTCCGGCTGAGGCTGCGCAATAATTGTAGAAAATACCTGTCTTGCCGGAGCCTACGCCGTAGTTGGTCACAGATGTATCAATGCTACCCTTGTTAATTTTAGGATTCTTGAAGTCACTATCTCCTGAAGACCAGCTGGTCGATACCGCGTTAGCAGTATAAGGATTAGTGCCGCCGCCATTCTTTAGGTATCCTAGCGTCGTGTCTGTTGCATTGGTTTTTCCTACTAGGTTGTCCAATGAGACTGTTACGAGATCCAGTTTAAGGTTGTCCAGGAACCAGCAATTGCCATCCGCAAGTTTTCCAACTACATACGTACTGCCGTCGCGGTTATCAATCAATGTAGTGGTTTGTCCTGTCGTTACCGCTTTACAGATGTCATAGGTAGCATCCTGAAGTACATAGTAGTCGCCACTTTTTTCCTTGCCGGCCTCAGAATATGCAATATCCCACGTGATCACGCTGCGTTCCCACATTGCGTATAATGTCCCTGTGTTTATAGTCGTCTGATTGATGCCATAGGTGAGGTCAGTTCCGTTACCATCTGGATTATAAACAGTATCGTAACAGCTATCTACGCCATCTGTGGTGGTGGGAATAGTGCTACACCACCCCAAGAAAGAATAGTGTTCCCTTACTGGTACTAAATCTGACAACGTAATGCTGGTACTGTTGGTATCACCGGACTGAACATTATTAGTGGATTCGTATGGCATATTGGTAACAGTATCCGTGCCTGCATTGGCATCGTAGGTAACACTGTAGTTAATCTTGTTGGCTACGGCAGTCAGAATAAAGGTCTTGCTATAGGTTCCATTAGGCTTAGAATAATCAGTCCTAGCACCGAGAGCAATATCGTATTCATTAGCTTCATTATTGGCTGCGTTGGTAACGTCTAATGTAGTAGCTTCGGTAGTTGGTGAGGATAGAAATACTGCATTGTCACCAGTATTATCTACTACTTCATTACTAGCATAGAATTTGTTTGGTTTGTATCCCCATTTGCCATTGTTGGCGGATGTATTAAACTCTGCTTCTGTGAGATTTGATGCAATAGAGTCTAGGCTGTTACTGCCATTAAGTAGTGTACCAGCATCATCTGCTGCGGAGATAGATAATGTGTATCCTGTGTAATTGTCAGTAGTAATGCTAAAGGCTGCTTTGTCTTCTGCACTACTGGTGGCAAAAGTACCATCAGAGCTAGTCACGGTTAGATCCACCGAAGCTACGCTATTGGTGATGTCTAGAGTGATACTGCTGTCGAATCCTTCCTCTGGGCCAAATTCACCATGTACTATTGCTTTTGTTTGTTTCTGACAAATAGAAAGTGGAAAGATTGTTAAGCCAGAGAGCGCAAGGAGCAAAAAGGCAGACAAAAAGCCTGCGATGCGAAATTTTTTGTTGATGCTGATAAAATGTATGACCTTCATTTTGTTTTGTGTTTTACGCCTTTTAGTTTAATATGTATGACCAATAAACTTATGGTTATATCTATAATAACATGGCGAAAAAAATTTGCAACAAAATTGTGCTAGATTTTATTTTAGAAATCTATTTGTTTCAAGATGTCGTCGAGGCGAGATTCGGCGTCTTCGATAGTGCCGTTATTTAGTATATAATAATCTGCAGCAGCGATGGGGCCGCCTTTTTCGAGATTCTCAATCTCAGAACGATCACGTTCGCGAATAGCAGTAGCATCAAATGAACGGCCTGGGCGCTTTGCCACACGGTCATAGCGTAGCTGTTTGTCTACTACGATTGCGATGAAGGTGAGACATTTAGGAAATTCGTGTTTTAGAGCACAATACTCTGTCCAAGAATAGACGCCATCTAACACGATACGTTTCTGGCCAGCAGTAATTAGGTCTTTGGTCTCGGCAATGACTTGGCGTACCACCCAATCTTTGCCTTCTTCTTCCCTGATTTGCTCACGGAATTTTTTCTCGGATTCGCCGTCCTCGGTGCGAGCGATGCCGCGCTTTTCCATTTCTTTGTAAATCATACCACCGAAATAGACTTTCGGGTAACCTTTGCTAGTGAGATAATCTACGACGACAGATTTGCCACTGCCGCTCATGCCTACGATTGCTAGAATTTTTACGTTGTCCATGGGACAATTATATCACGGCGAACGAACTTATCTCGCAACAACTTTCACTGGCGTAGCGGATTTATGAATTTCAATCGTGGTGGCGGTAAATACTTCGGATTCGCCTTCGGCCTGGATGGTGACAGACGTAGGTGCGGTGAATTTGATAATATCATTAGTAGTACTATTTCCGGGGATGTTGCCGAACATGCTTTTCATCATGAAACAAAACAGCCGCCACAATCCCGTGAGTCGTGAGGTAGTGGAATGGAAAGTTTTTGACTTCGTATAATCTTCCCTGCCACGTATGACGCGAGCGACAGAAATACCATTGACAGCGATATAGTCAGATGCTTTCTGTATAGATTCATTGTTGAACGTAAAGTTTTCTAGGAAGTGTTTTTTGTGGCGGTTCTTGAAATACCAGCCTGCAAGATAAAAATACGAACGCCATGGAAAGTGGTGACCTTTGCGTAGCTTTTGACGAATCTTGTTTTCGTCAAAAATTTTGGTAGATTCGGCCATCATGCCGATAGTGGTATAGCATGATGCGTGGCGCCAAAGTGTGCCATCAATAACAATGTCTAGAGGGTAGAAATTCTTGGTATGATGGAGGTTTGTCAGGATGTCTTCGAGCGTAGAAAATCCGAGATTACGCGAAAGGTCGTTGAAGTTGCCAAACGGGAGAGCCGCGAGAGTGGCGGATTTGCCGGACTTCATAGCAGCATTCACGGCGATGGCCGAGGTGGCGTCACCGCCAGCAGCGATAACGAGGTCTTCGTCCTTGATTAGCGCGGACAGTTTTGCGACGTTGTCGTCAAAATCAGTCTTTTTGACGGCATACTTGCCGATGATGTAGCCGTTTAGGCCTGGTAATTTATCTAGGACGGCGGTTTTAACGTGACAAAAATTAGAAGACCGAGGATTGTAGACTACGAAAATTCTCTGCATATTAGGCTTCGGTAAATCCTGGCAAGAGCCACTTGAGTAGCGCGTACATGAGAATGTAGGCGACGATACCGATAACTATTTCAAACAAGCGACGCTTGGCCTTGCGGGTCTGCTCTTCGTTGCCACCGGCGGTCATATACTGAATACCGACAATCACGATACCAATGACGGCTAAAACACCAACAAGAATAGACATAATATCCACCACGGTAGTCAAAATGCACAGCATTCCAGCTTCGCCATCTTTTCCGCCACAAGTGTGAAGTATGGCGGTCTCCACGCCCAGTTTGGAACATAAGTTATGCATTTTTCCTCCTTATCTTAGATATTCGTGTAATTTTTTGGTGTCTTTGTTTTTGCGTAGCTTTGACAAGGCCTTGGCCTCAATTTGGCGGATACGCTCACGGGTAACATCGAATTCGTTGCCTACTTCTTCCAATGTATGCGGACGGCCGCCACCGATACCAAAGCGTAGGCGGATAATCTTCTGTTCCCTGTCAGTGAGGGTGGAAATAATCTCGGATAATTGCTCTTTCAAAATCTGATTGGCAGCGGAATCTTCTGGACTGTCGCGTTCTTCGTCTTCGACGAAATCACCAAGCACGGAATCTTCGTCGTCGCCCTCGCGACCAACAGAAGCATCAAGAGAGGCGATGTCTTGCTTAATACGCATGACGTAGTCAATCTTGTCTGGCTCCATGTCCAGCTCTTTGGCAATCTCTTCGTTGGTAGGCTCGCGATTGAGCTCGGCAGTGAGCTTGCGGGTGGTGCGGAGTACCTTGTTGATGGTCTCAACCATGTGGACTGGAATACGAATAGTACGGGCCTGGTCGGCAATGGCACGAGTGATGGCCTGACGCACCCACCAAGTAGCGTATGTAGAGAACTTAAAGCCTTTGTCGGGATCGAACTTCTCGACGGCGCGAAGAAGGCCGGTGTTACCTTCCTGAATCAAATCTAGAAAATCAAGACCACGGCCGCCATAGCGCTTGGCAATAGAAACCACAAGGCGCATATTGGACTCGACCATTTTGTCTTTGGCTTTTTTGTCGCCTTTGACGATGCGCGCGGCAAGGTCGGCCTCTTCTTCTGGAGTGAGAAGTGGGATTTTGCCAATCTCTCGAAGGTAGAGACGCACAGAATCATCCGCAAACGCGTCAACGTTCTCAGCGGTGATGGCGAGATCTTCGTCGGAAAGTTCTTCCTCGTTCTCGAGATCTCCAGTGCCAGGCTCGTCAAAATCAAGCATGACGTCTTTTGCATTCAAAATATCATCTTTAGAGCTCATTACAGATAATTATAGACCAAAATGTGAAAAAATCAACCTTCTGGGCGAAGAAAATTGCCGATTTCTGACAATACCTTGGCGTATTCTTCACTGTCTTCGTCTAGTTCGGCGAGTTTTTCTTTGAGGGTGGCGATTTTTTGTTTGTCTAGTTCGGACTGATAGCGCGCGAGCATTTCAGCGGCTTCGGATTCGTAGTCTGGATTTTGGATGTTTTCGTGGTCGTTATTAAAAATCATCTCTAGCTCGTTTAGGCGTGTCTCATCCTCGGGCACTTCTAGCGGAATATCGGTCTTCGTGATACCGCCGAACACTTTGAGTGCGAGAAGGCTATCTTCCATTTTCTTAATATGGTCTGGTGTGACTAGGGTCTTTGGCTTTTTGTAGTATTTGCGGGCGGATTTTTCTTTGAGTTTGTTTTCTAGGCGTTCGCCTTTCTCGCGCAGAATCTCTACTTCGATACCGAGCTTTGCGGCGACTTTTTCTTCGTAGGCGGCACGTTCTATCTCATCTTTGACGTAAGATAAGAGTCTTAAAGCAACGTCGGAATATTTTTTCTTGTCGGGGGCGAGGCGGAGATTGAGATTCTCCTCGTATTTGGCGAGCAGCCAATCTACAGCAGGAACCCTCTCCTCCACGGCTTGCTGCCAGAGCTTTGGATCTTTTTGGATGAGTTCGTCGGGGTCCTTGGCGCCATGATAATCAGAAATGACGGTAAGGTCTATACCGAGGTCTCCGGCCATCATGATGGCGCGTTCGGTGGCTTTGACGCCGGCTGCATCGCCATCATAGGCGAGGCGAATATCGCTAGTGAGGTTCGATAGGCTCTTTAGGTGTTGTTCGGTCATGGCGGTGCCAGAAGTGGCAACCGCCTCCTTTACCCCGGCCTGATGCGAAGAGATGACGTCCATGTTCCCCTCTACGATGACGACGAAACCGTTGCGGCGGATAGATTCCTTGGCGTTATGTAAGCCGAAGATAAAACGGGATTTATTAAAGAGGATTGTATCACTAGTATTGAGATACTTGGGCTCGCCTTTGCCAACTACGCGCGCGGTAAAGCCGATGATATTGCCGGTCGTGTCAATGAATGGCACCATCATACGATCGCGGAACATATCGGACCCAAAACGGTTGAGGAGTCCAGCATCCTCTAATTCCCTTTCGGTAAAGCCGCGCTTCTTGAGTACGTTTAAGAGAGATTTGCCATCTGCGGGCGAGTAGCCAATCTTGAATTCGGCGACAGTGGGACGATTGAGATTGCGCTTGTAAAAAACATATTCGCAAATATTGCGGTTGCGAACAAGACAAGCCTGGTAATATTTGGCGGCAAGGGCGAGAGCCTCTTTGGCGCGGACTTTGCGCTTAGTCAGTTGCTGGTCGCCACCGCGATATCTAGACATGTCTACGCCAGCCTCGGCGGCGAGTTTCTCCAAGGCCTCTTTGAAGCTGATTCCCTCTACCTCCATGACGAAGGAAAAAATATCACCGCCTTTGTTGGCGGAAAAATCGTGCCAGATGCCCTTCTCCGGAGAGACCATGAATGACGGCGTCTTGTCTACGCCCCACGGCGAATGGCCCTTGAGGCTACGACCGGCGCGTTTTAGTTCGACATAGCGCCCTACGACGTCCTCGATTGCCAGGCGAGATTTGATTTCCTCCTTCAAATCATTGTTCATGAAATAATTATAGCATACAGTTCTCTGTTAAATATAATTCTCGTTTTGTGGCGGTTGTGTTATAATTATTTTATGGATAAACAAGATTATCTTGATAAAATTTCTGCCTCATCAAAGCCTCGTGCAGCGGCAAAGAAGGGGTTTTGGCATTCGACGCTTTTTAAGGTAGTCGCGGGTGCGGTGGCGGCGCTCATGGTGATTGTCATAATTGGCTCAATTATTAGTGGTAGCCGGCCGAACATTCGCAACCAGGCGAGCGCGCTCAAGCTCCACTTAGACGGTACTATGGAAATGATTTCTACATACCAGCCTGACGTAAAGTCATCTAGGCTTCGCTCTAGTTCGGCTTCACTCTACAGTGTACTGTCCAACGCTAATAATGATTTGACGAATTTCTTGGTTGAGAAATACAGATTCAAAGAAAAAGACGTGGACAAGAAAATCCTGTCTGACACCGCAGCAAAGAAAGAAGAGTTAAATACGGAATTATTCAGTGCGAAGATTAATGGTATTCTAGACAGAATCTATGCACACAAGATGGCATATGAAATCTCGATAATAGCCGCGGAAGAGGCGACAGTTATTCGTGTGACTAACGACGAGGCACTGAAGAATAGTCTCACGACATCTTATGATAGTCTGAATAATCTTTATAGTCAATTTAATGATTTTTCAGAAACAAAATAATAAAATATCTGGTAATGGGCCAGAAAAGGAGTTATGATGGCGGAGGCGAAAGCAACTGCAAAAGCAGCAGAAAAGACTGCTGCAGCAAAAGAAAAGTTAAAGGCGGCGGCCGAGAAAAGCAATGGATTCCGTAAGGAGTTTATCGAATTTATCAACCGCGGTTCAGTAGTAGATCTAGCAGTAGGTGTCGCAGTAGGTGGTGCATTTACGGCGATTGTTAATTCCCTGGTAAATGATATCGTGATGCCAATCGTGGGCTTAATCGCTGGCGGCGTAGACTTTACGGGACTCGCCATTAGGATTCCAAACTTCTTTGGTACTGGTGACGAAGCAGTGATTGCATATGGTAATTTTATCCAGAATGTGATTCAATTCCTCATTATTGCCTGGGTAATCTTTATGATTGTCAAGGCGATGAATCGTATCAATCGCAAGAAAGATGCGAAGGCCGAGAAAGACGCTGCGAAGAAGTAATTACTGTTCGTTATTCTCTTTTGTCATCCAGGCTGTTGGCCTGGATGATAATTCCAAAGAGCAAAGTTCTGGGGGAGAAGAGAAACTACTACTCTACTAAACCAGCAACTACCGTAGTAAACATCGTACTGAATAACCGTAGTAGCGGCGATCGTAGACCTGGGGGAACACATCGGACGAATCCACGCTGAGATAGTACATATAGTTGACATCGTGCCTCGTAGAGGACCAGAAGTAGCCGTAGGAGCCCTGACGGTAGGCCGAGCCACCGTTGAAGTAGCCAGAGAGAGGCGTAGACAGGGCAGTTTGCACATCTGTTGTTTCAATATAATCGCTTGTCTCTCCAGTAATTGCGGTAGCTAATGCTTGGTATTCTCCGCTACTTCCACCAGTAGGCATGCGCCAGCCAGCAGGGCAGATGTCTTCACTAGCACCACCAGAGGAAGTGCCTTGACTGGTACCATCGCCATAGCAGTATGAACCTGCAGATGCTGCGCAATAGTTATAATAAACACCTATCTTGCCAGAACCAGAGCCATAGGAAGTAGTAGTGGTGTTTGGGTTCCAAACATCATCTGATGCATTCTTTATGGCGATTAGTGGTGCAGAATAACTGTAACTTGAAGTCCAGTAACTTACGCCGGCGGTAGCATAATTACCATCAGCGTCTGTGCTTGGATCACGAGTAGTGACGCCTTTGAGATAATTAATAGTTCCATCTCCGGCATTAGTGTTGGTAGATGAGATATCATCTTTATGGGCCACGATATCAAAACGGAGGTTGTCCAGTAACCAGCAATTGCCATCGGCAAGTCTAGCTACCTTGTAAGATGTATTGTCACGAGAGTCTGTAAGAGTATAGGCCTGTCCAGTTGTAAGCGTATCAGGACAGCCACCTTCAGCTAGACTGCTAATATCCTGCATATTGCCACCATCGGCAATAGTGTGGGCCGGAAGTGGATTTGCTACCGCAGTAAAGTTAATCGCTAGTTTGTAAGTCCCAGCAGGCTTAGTGAAGTCTGCTTTGGCGGCGAAGGTGACAGTACTGGTCCTGGCATTGACTGGAGCATCGTTGGAGTCTAGTGCTATATTAGTAGCAAATGGGAGGTAGTTAGTAGTTGGGAGTTTGTAACCC
>JAFUBS010000009.1 GCA_017460105.1 Candidatus Saccharimonadota bacterium
AATAAGCATATGTGCTATAATTAAAGCATAAGCTTGTTAGAGTTTATGGAACTTTAAAAAATGCGGAAATCTCCTGTGGGGATTTTGCGGCTCGTTCTATCTATCTAGATGGTAGGCAGAATGAGCCGCGAAAGCTGCTCAAATACGAAGGGCAGAGACCCTATGGAGGAGATTATGAATATTAATGATTGGTTGAGTATGGAGAGTCTGAAGGAGTTTAAGCATAACAACGAAAAGCTCGCTGGCAAATTGAGACAGAGCAGAGATGGGTTTAAAAACCTTTACAAGAATGACGTACGAGATGATATGTTTATACGTAAATATGAGGATTCCGAATCGTTTGAATTTACAAAATCCACACAGAATCCGGTCTTGATGACGCAGTACATGCTTCACTGGTATTTGTCACTTTGTAACGGACTGCTTGACCTTGTTGCTGCTAAGAATGACAGAATTCGTGTTCTTGAAACAGCCGTTCAGGAGCGTGAAGATCGGCTCGGGGCAAAGCGGCGAGACGACAAAGCTCGCGCCCGCGAGAGAGTTCAACTCGCAAAGGAGAACGGCTGCACTTTAGATCAGGCTAAAGCAGTCGCTACCTATGAGCTTGACGCAATGATTTCCGAAACAATGGAAATCATTGACTATGCTTGGGGTATGGAGCTGAAGATGGCGTGTTCCCGTCAAACCGAATGTCAGCAGAAGAAAGAAAAGGTCGCAAATGCGACTACTATTGACGAGATCATTTCCGCATTCTAAAAATGCCCCCTGGTTCGTACTTATTGTACGAAATAAGCCGGGGGCTTTTTCATGGCAAATTTTTCCTGGTTTTTCCTATTATTCACTAAATATGTGTTATAATAGTACAAAATATGTCTTGTTTTTGAGCGTGGAGCTAAAAAACAGCAAAATAATAAATTATAAAGGAGCATATGGCTGAAATTAAAGACCTGTCAAAACTCCGCAATATCGGTATTATTGCGCATATTGATGCAGGCAAGACTACAACTTCCGAGGCGATTCTTTATCGTACTGGACTTAAACACAAAATCGATCTAGTCAAGGGCGGCACTGGTGGTGCTGATACTGACTGGATGGAGCAGGAAAAGGAACGTGGTATTACGATTACTTCTGCTGCCGTGACCGTTTATTGGAAAAATCACCAAATCAACATTATCGATACCCCGGGACATATCGACTTTACCGCCGAGGTAGAGCGCTCGCTACGCGTGCTTGACGGCGCCGTAGTAGTATTCGATGGCAAAATGGGCGTAGAAGCTCAGTCTGAAACTGTGTGGCGCCAGGCTACCAAGTACGGTATTCCACGTATTTGTTTCGTCAACAAGATTAACCAAATCGGTGGCGACTTTTATAAGTCTCTTGACTCAATTCACAAGCGCCTTTCAAAGAATGCTGTTGCTATTCACTTGCCAATTGGCTTTGAGAAGGACATCTGTGGCGTGGTTGACCTCGTTGATATGAAGGCCTACACCTACAAAGATTACGCCGACCACGAACTTACCGTTGGCGAAATCCCAGCCGACATGCTCGAAAAAGCCAAGAATGCACGTTCAATGCTCATAGAGGAAGCCGTTCAAGCCGATGAAGCCTTGATGGATAAATATTTCAGTGAAGGCGAAGATGCCATTACTGTCGATGAGCTCAAGGCAGCTCTACGCAAGCGTGTACTCGATGGTGACTTCTTCCTAGTCACTGGTGGTGACGGACGTGGTGTGATTGTAGAAAAAGTACTTGATCTCATGACCGACTACCTACCAAGTCCGCTCGATCGTGACCAGGGTCAGACCGTCGGTACCGATCCAAAGACCGGCGACCAAATCATCCGCAAGGCCGACAATTCTGAGCCTCTTACCGCACTTGCCTTCAAGATTGCAACCGATCCATTCGTAGGTAAATTAATCTTTATCCGTGTCTATGCTGGTACGCTCAAATCTGGCGACACTGTCCTTAACGCCTCAACTGGCGACAAGGAACGCATTGGACGCTTGGTACGTATGCATGCAAATGACCGTAAAGATATTTCCGAAATCACCGCTGGTGATATTGCCGCTGTGGTAGGACTTAAGAATTGTACGACTGGTACGACGCTTTGTTCACCAGCTCATCCAATTTTGCTCGAATCAATCGACTTTCCAGATCCACCTGTATCTATCGCTGTTGAACCTAAGACTAAAGCCGACCAAGAAAAAATGGGCATTGGTCTTGCAAAGATGGCAGAAGAAGATCCAACTTTCCGCGTTCACACTGATGAGGAAACAGGACAAACCATCATCTCAGGTATGGGTGAGCTTCACCTCGAGATTATCATTGATCGTTTGAAGCGTGAACATGGTGTAGAAGCCAACACCGGTGCTCCACAAGTTGCATACCGCGAAACTATTCGTGGCACTGCCGAAGCACAAGGTAAGCACATCAAGCAGTCTGGTGGTCGTGGTCAGTATGGTGATGTATGGATTAAGTTTGAGCCAAATGAACCAGGAAAGGGCTTTGAATTTATCGACCAAATTAAGGGTGGTGTGGTTCCACAAGAATATCGTAAGCCAGTTCAAAAAGGTGTTGAGGATACTCTCGCTGGTGGCGTTATCGCCGGTTATCCAGTAGTAGACGTCAAAGCAACCCTCTATGATGGTTCTTACCATGACGTAGACTCATCCGAACTCGCCTTTACCCTCGCTGGCGCACTCGCGACTCGCGAAGGTATCAAGAAAGCAAATCCAGTGCTACTTGAGCCAGTTATGAAACTTGAAATTACCACTCCAGAAGAATTCATGGGCGACGTAATTGGTGATATCAACTCTCGCCGTGGTCGCATTGATGAGATGGAAGATTTGAACGGTGGCGCTAAGTTGATCAAGGCTTTCTGTCCACTCGCGAATCTCTTCGGATACACCGGTGACCTTCGTGGTATGTCGCAAGGTCGTGCAGCTTCTTCAATGGAGCTCTACGGTTATGAGGAAGTCCCACCAAACGTAGCACAAGAGATTATAGAGAAGAGAAATTCTAAGTAGTTTCTTTAGGTATGGAAAAAGCGAGCCATCTAGGCTCGCTTTTTGAAGGTGCTTAGCGATTAGGAAACTGCGCGATAAACCACTCAGTTTCCTGAGTGTAAGAATATGCGCCTTGCATCAAATCCAGTAGCTCATCCTCTTCCATATAGCAGATTTCTGCCGCTTTATGAATCGGGATAACGATTAGAGTGACATCTTTGTTGCCAAATTCGACTGTTTGATAAATGGCAGCTTCGTCCCTAGTGATGAAACGGGGCTTTTCCTCGGTGTACAAAAGTAAACATTCTGGATTTTTGGCGTCGATGTCAATAATCTCAATCGTCGCGCCATCGTCATTGATGCTTACATTGCACGGACAAATCCCATATTCCGCATCCATGAGGCCAAAGTATCTTGCAAACAAATGTGGAATGGCGTAGCCATACGGCCGCAGCGGCGGAGCATCTTCGCGAAGAACTTCTTCGAGCGGCAAGTAATGTTCACCGCGCTCGCGTTCGATTGCGCGGAACGGAATTTTTATCAGCGTACCATCAGGCAACGTGATTTCGAACCCGTGCATGTCGCCAGTAATTTTGCATTCCGTATACAAATCGCGCATCTCGCGGAACGAGATTGGCGTTTTGTGTTCGTGATACACGAACGGCGCCTTGTTTTCTGAACCAAATGTAAAAACTACTTCTTTTTCCATATACCCTCCTTATCTTTCATGGAAAAGACGATAAAATCGCTATCTTCTTATTATAGCATAAATACTATAATTAGTCAAGAAAAGCCCCGGCGAGATAACTGCCGGGGCGCGTGATAGGAGTGGCATACCCGCAATAGGGGGGACGAGTATGCCTGATTAGTATGCGAACCTTGCGTGATGGTCACAAGGGATTCGCCAAATGCGGAAACTAGTTCCGGAAAATCTCGCGGAGCTTCTTGTAGGAGATGGGCATTGCATTGAAATTGTGCGTAATCACAACGTCACAATTGTACAGATTGCCTGTACTCCAAAGTGGAGCATTGGAGACGAACAAAACGTCTTTGGGATGTTCTTCGTCAATAACGAACTCCGTACGTCCATCTGCGCCAGCATAGCCACGATACTTGCCGCGCCAAATTGCAAATTTGGCATTTTCGCGATAAGGCGGCAAGACCAGCTTTTTCGCGAGTCTCTCAATCTCGCTAGGATTCTCGTCGCACTGGAACTCATTGTTCAGTGGCCAATACATTTGGCCGTCTCTAATGAGCATCTGCGGAGAGAAGGTCACACGGAAGGACGATTCGCGTTCTCCCGTCGAGAAACTGCCGTATTTGATGACTCTACTCCGAAAAATCGCGGAGATCTTGCCATCTACGGCAGAATCGTACCATTCGTATGGCGGATTTGAAAGATTCTTGGAACCAACTTCATTTAAAATGCTTTGCGTTAATGTCATTTTTATACCCCCGTATATTCTAACTAGACCACGCAATTAATGTCTAGTCTATTAATAATATCACAAACCAGTGCCAGTGTCAAACGGTTCGGGCAAGAAAAATCCCCCGGAACAAATGCTCCAGGGGACATCCGGACACGTCGGGAAGCGTGTCCGGGCAAGAAAGGATGGCGGGGCCCGTATGGGGTAAAAGTGGAGACAGTCGAGCCCCTATGCAAACTCTGCGACTACAGGAGCAGAGAGAGCACTCGATTAGGCGAATACGAGGTTCTTTATCGCCATTTCCGCCTTGCTCAGCGGGATTGCCACAATGTGGCAGTCTTTGTCGACGTTGATAACGTCATATCCGTTGACTCCGCCATAAGCACGAAGGCCACTGTTTGTGACAAAGAATACGTGCGTCGGGCGTTCGTCTGTCAAGACGATGGTAGGACCATCGGTCCGATGGACGTAGCACCCCTTGGCGACTGCGTACTTACTGTCCGCAGCGTACCGACCGAGAACTTTACCAGCGAGTTTGTCTACCCGCTCGTTCTCACCAGGTTCACCTGGCTTAATCGGCCAAGTCTTGAGCGTGCGGCCATTTTTCATAACCCGCATCTGACCGTCGACTTCTCTCGGGTTGTGAGCGGCATAACGGATTACGCCAACTCGGATTCCTTTCATTGAATAAAACTGCATTGTGTTGTTATCTGAACTCATTTTACCCTCCCTATTTATGTTCAGTTGATTGCCACACAAAAAATGCAATCAACTTACTCATTATATCACTGTTTTTACTAATTGTCAATAGTTAGCTTAATTGATTCTGGACTTTTTCGGATTTTACTCTTGACCATTGGCGAAAAATAGTCTAAAATAGTACTGTAGAGTTTTGGAGCTGGTTTTTATTAGCGCTCCAGACATAATAAAATTAAAAGGAGAATGAATGGCAAATTTTGACCGTTCCAAGCCGCACATCAACGTCGGCACCATGGGTCACGTCGACCATGGTAAAACCACTTTAACTGCAGCAATTACCAACGTACTTGCAAAGAGACTTCCTTCTGATGTCAACAAAGCAGTTGCTTATGATCAAATCGATAACGCTCCAGAGGAAAAGGCTCGTGGTATCACCATCGCTACTTCCCACCAGGAGTATGAGTCTGAGAAGCGCCACTACGCACACGTAGATATGCCAGGCCACGCAGACTACATTAAGAACATGATTACCGGTGCAGCACAGGTAGATGGTGCTATTCTCGTAGTCGCAGCGAACGATGGTCCGCTTCCACAGACTCGTGAGCACGTACTCTTGGCCCACCAGGTGAACGTACCAAAGATTATCGTCTTCCTCAACAAGATGGACCTTGCTGATCCAGAACTCGTTGAGCTCGTAGAGATGGATGTCCGTGAACTTCTTAACAAGTACGGCTTCGATGGCGATAACGCTCCTATCATTAAGGGCTCTGCTACTAAGGCTCTCGAAGGTGATAAGGAAGCCGAAGATGCTATCATGGAACTCGTCACTGCTATGGATGAGTACTTCGATATTCCAGAACACGATCTCGACAAACCATTCCTCATGCCAATCGAGGATGTCTTCTCGATCAAGGGTCGTGGTACAGTTGCCACTGGTCGTATCGAGCAGGGTGTTGTCAAGTTGAACGACGAAGTTGAAATCGTAGGTCTTCGTGACACCCAAAAGTCAGTTGTTACTGGTATCGAGGCCTTCCACAAGACTCTCGATCAGGGTCAGGCTGGCGATAACGCTGGTTTGCTCCTCCGTGGTATTGAGCGTGATCAGATTGAACGCGGTCAGGTAATCGCTAAACCTGGCACCATTACCCCACACACCGAATTTGAGGCTCAGGTTTACATCTTGAAGAAAGAGGAAGGCGGACGCCACACTCCATTCTCCAAGGGTTACAAGCCACAGTTCTACTTCCGTACAACAGATGTTACTGGTGAAGTCGAACTTCCTGCTGATAAGGAAATCGTAATGCCAGGCGATCAGGTAACCTTCAACGTCAAGTTGCTCGCTCCTGTCGCTATGAACAACAACGACCGTTTCGCTATCCGCGAAGGTGGCAAGACC
>JAFUBS010000010.1 GCA_017460105.1 Candidatus Saccharimonadota bacterium
ACTCCAATGTCAAAAAAGTGGCCCCGGTCTAAAACCGGAGCCGCGGCCTCACCAGTGGCTCTGTTTGGGGCGTCCACCCTTGCTGTGTTTACCTTGCCCGTACGGACTAGAGCTACGTGAGCCAGAATAGCCTCCGGACTTACGACTGCCTTTCGCGTAGTTGTCAGAGCGGTTTCTCCCCGCGCCAGACTGCGACAAGCTGTCGTGATGATTTCGGTTGCTATTAAGCCCTTTTTGGTACCGCATAAAGATCACCTCCCTCTGATGAGTCGAGCGGACGAAACAATTTTATTATATCATAAAATCATAAGTTTGCCAATAGGAATAAATAATGATACAATAAAAATATGAAAAAATCCTTACAGACAAAATACTCGTCCTATAACGATGCGCGGCTCGCTATGTACATAAAATACTTTTATTTTGAGCATAAAATGCGCCAGCTTCATATGATTGGCAAAATCGACTACATTCTTGATGTAGAAGTCAACGATCGCTTGGTAGATTGGAAGTTTTCTAGCGAAAATCAACAATGTATAAAAATCTTTCAAGAATGCGTTGTTTCGGATAGTAAGACGCGTAGTGAGTCTGAAATTTTGCAAGCCAAGAATAGAATTAGGCTTATTGATGCACAGGACCACGAGGATACAAGTTTCTTTATAAGTTTTGAGCCTCATAACGGAGAAATTGCAGAGTATTACATTTCTGCCATAACGCAGCAGATTAACGAGCTATTCCCAAAATGGTTTGCCAAAGATTATGCCGACGGCATTTTAGTATTAGGCGTGGCCGCCGACCAGCTCGCCACCGATTTTCTTGAGCAACTCACCGTTACCTTAAAAGAAATAAATTTTGATAAAAAATTGGCTAAGTTTCTCCGCCTCAAAATTAGTGAAGTACAAAAAGTACTACAAAAAATTATCATTTCAGTAGAATAATCGCGCTTTTTCTTTCATACAAGCAAAACTCCCCAATTTTTTGCAGAGTTTTTCTTCTACCTAAGAATTTTATCCACATCTTACCAAAGTAAGCATAAAATATGTTAAAATAAACATATGGAGGATCGTGCTCTATCCTTTACTATAAAAAACACTAGAAGGCTACTCGCTGTATCAACCGCCGCAATTATTATGCTGTTGGGTTGCCTCGTTTTTTGCCACGAAGCGACAGCAATTAATTATACTAATGTCAGGGCCAAGCTTGTTAAAACTATTCACCTAGAGAGAGTTAATAATGGCACTACTATTACCTCTGAGGGTAATAAAAAATACTTCATTTATACCGACGGAACTTTTTATGGCGCCACACGCTTCTATCGCTGCAACTGGCCACAACTCACTGGTTGTACAAAATTTCTCGAATCAAATACCGGCCATTCCAACGTAGTAGATGCACCATGGACCGAGTCGGGGCCTCCTAGAAATTTCTGGGTGTATGGTTCTGTTTCTAGCCAAACTCCTCGTTGGTGCGTCAATAGTCTTACCGGGCGAAAATCAGGCTTAAATCCCAGCACCTGTGGTGGCGCTGCCCCATCGCCCGCCAGCCTAGACAGTGCCTCAGGGAAAAACGGTAGGGGTAGCGGCGACTATACGCAGGATCTAACTCAAGATCTCACTAAGTACGGTAAATACACTCTAAGGGTATATGGAGGATTCAATGGTAAGGGCGGCAACATTATAGAAGTTCGTAAGAACAATCACAGAAGGGCGACCCTCAGGCCAGTGCACGCGAGTGGGACCCAAGTAGGGAACGAAGCTGAAGGTGTCTTTGTGGATGGCGATACTGGCACGATTTATTTTACCGTCATCAGGCCGAGAGTCCGTCCGGCTCACGACCTGTTGTTATATAAAGTAACCGGCTATACCCTCCCGGTTTTAACGAAAGAAACTAATAATTCTTCGGGCTCCTCGTCTGGCAGGTCTTCCGGCTCTTCGCCCAGCAGAACTTCGGGCCCCTCTTCTGGCGGTTCCACGTCGTCACCAGCATCTAATACCGGGAAACAAAACCAATCAAAAGTTGACGACAACTGTGTCCAAACGAGCATTATCCAGACCGAAGACGGCAAATATTGTGACGACGGCAAGGGAGGCGGTGTCTATGCTATTCTTAATATTATCCTTACCGTTCTCACCTTTGGTATCGGTATCGCCGCAACTGCCGGTCTCATCATCAGTGGTATCCAATACGCCACGTCTGGCACCAACGAAGCTCGCGCCACCCAGGCTCGTCGCCGCATCTTCGAGATTGTCATCGGGCTAATCGCCTACGCCCTGCTCTATCTCGCCCTCCAGTGGCTCATCCCTAATTTCGGCTAGCTTTCAATAAGTTCTCAAACAGCGCGCAAATCGTCAACGGCCCTACCCCGCCAATTTTCGGCGTGATGGCTGCGAGGTCATCCCGCTCGCGTACCGCCTCATCCACGTCACCCACGATCGCGATTTTCCGCCTCATGAGGTCTATATCATAGCCGGCCAGCAGCCTAGACTCTCCTACTGATTAATGCTATAATAATCACCAGAAATATTAAATGAACACTCATTACTGAATGCAGATCTTAGATATTCTAAATAACAATACCGCGACACAGCAAACCGATAATACGCATGGTATTGTTGTCTACCCTAGGATTCACTGCTTTAGTTTAGATCTATCAAAAAAGGCCGGATTTATCAAGCATGGTGCATTTGGTTTCTCAATCAATGGCCTCCCCATCACTATAAAGGCTGAACTATCAAGCCAAGATAATATTCGGTGTAATATTGACATTAGCTCTATAGACTATCTAATTCACCCCGATAAATTAAGGGAAAATTTAGGTGTAACGGATCATTGGCAGATATCTATAAACTGTAATAGTCCTCTCATCAGAAATCATATTGGTATAGGGATTAGTACGCAAATTAACGGTGGGGCTGTCCTTGCCTGTGCACGGGCGTCGCAGGTAAATTTGACTATCAACAATCTTTTTCAACTAGGAGTCGGAAACACCTCAACATTAGGACTCAAGTTGCTCTTCCATCCAGGCATGATTCTTGAGACCGGATTATCTAACGAAACACAGCCTTCTACAATAGTCTATGACTTTGCAGATTTCCCCTTTTTCTCCATTGTTGCTATCCCCAAGCAATTTTTATCCATAAGTGGAGACCTTGAAAATAGTTTTTATGATAGCATTCTCCCGGATCCAGCAAATGTATCCGATGAGATTGCCTACGAAGTTTTTGAAAAAATGATTCCGGCTACGGTGGAACAAAGATTTGAAGCATTTCTAGGAGCCATGAATAATATCTGCAGGCTAGGCACAAAACCAGTAGAAGAATCTATTCAGCCTGAAATCGTCACCAAAGAGTTAGCACGGCTCAGGTCATTATTCGGCTTCGCGGCAGTTAGTTCCATGGGGCCAACTATTTACAGTTTTTCTGTTACAAATCCTTCTCAAGCACTTAAGGCTCTCTCAACCCAACATTTTGAATATCTTGTTTTTCCACCAAGGAGGCAAAATGCCTAAAATATGTATTTTAGTACTTTCGTTTAACGCCTTAGAATACACTAAGATTACAATTCAGTCAATTTTTAACTCAACCGTGACGCCATTCTACTTATTAATTGTTGATAATGGCTCCGATATAGACGTGCAGACATACCTACATAACTTAGTAGAACAGGGAGCCTGTAAAGGCATCATTGTCTGTCAAAATCAAGAAAACCTAGGGGCAGCCAGGGCCCTTAACCAGGGTTTTTCCATTGCTCAAAAACTCCATATGAAATATCTCGTAAAGTGTGATAACGATTTATATTTTTGGCCAGGTTGGCTAGAACAACTTCTAGCCGATCTAAAAGCTCACCCAGATATTGCTATGGTTTCTCCTCTCAGAATTTCGAAATACACTAAGATGCATTATGGCGAATTAAATTCAAAAGCATACCAGTCTCAATTGGCCGCCAGAAGCATGTTGCCAGAAGAGGAATTGCAAGTATTCTTTGGCACGCATAACCTTGATGATGGCTTGCGTCAATTTATTTCTGCAAACAAGAAAGACGACAGAATTATCAGTGAAATTCCAGGATTTGTCCCTGGACATTGCCAATTATTATCTATGGAGACACTTCAAGAAATAGGATATTTAGCAGATCCTCGTTATTTACAATATGGCAGTGACGATATCGATCTTTGTTGGGAAATTCTTAAAAGGAAACACAAAATCTACGTAGATAATCAAATTTTTGTTTATCATTTTCGGCATAAATCACAACCAGATAACGATGAGCGTGCCAGAATTCTCAACCATAACAATCAAGAATTCTACAATAAATGGCAAAACGATATTGAACTGTTAAAGTGGGACCCCTTATATTACGATAAGTTACACGACGATAGCAATGAAGACTATGATATTCTTCGCACTATGAGTAAGAACTGGAGTACGACATGAACACTAAAATATTCGCCGTTTTTGGTTGCCTTGGTAAAACGACTTTCACTAATAAATATCCCGAGCTATCTCTGGATATTGAATCTAGTCCATACGAATATATTTATAACGGTGACATAAGAGATATTGAAAAATTCAAGGGCACTCCTAATAGGGAGAAAAATCCAGATTTTCCTCACAACTACATAAAAGCAATCAAGCAGAACATCGGTAAATACCCCTTTATCTTTATAGTCCAGGCCAAATCGGTAATGCGGGCCCTAGACAAGGAGGGTATCCGATACTCTGTCATGTATCCCACAAAAAGTAAAGTCCCCCAACTGCTTGCCGACGCAAAGGCTCGTGGCAACATAGATGCATATATCCAAAGACTCCAACAAATTCTAGCCACAGACTCCGACCTAATGACAATAAAAAACACACTAGACTATGATGAACTAATTTTTCTCAAACACGGCGAGTATGTAACGACCTTCTTGCAAGCAAAGTACCCGCAGTTATTTGAAAAAAACTCCTGCGTCCAGCCCGATTTTCAGTCAGACTTTACTTACCATAGAAAAAAGTTCTACGTTGATTTTTATAAGTTATACGGAAAGCCAATTCCTAAAAAAGATTGGAAACAAGTATATATTGTTGGAAAATATAATGGCAGAGTTCCAGTTGTAAAATATGAAAAATCTAGAGATAATTTACCAGGTGGTGGTATTAAGTTTGGTGAAGATATCCACACTGCTATCCAAAGAGAGTTAAGAGAAGAACTCAATATGGAAGCCATAACCTGGGAACCATTAGGATACCAGCGAGTCTATGATGAATCTGGCGGTGAATTCCAATTGCGAGTATATGCTGAGTTACGCAAAATCGGTGATTTCGTCAATGACCCAGACGGCCACGTCATAGGCTACGAGTTAGTCAAAATTGACGAACTAGAGGAACATATCGGATATGGTTCCATCGGGGAATATTTTCAAGACGTTTTAAAGGGGAAGTATGGAAAGAGAGCCTAAAACAATCGCGGTAACTGGAGTTAGTGGCGTCGGGAAGGATTTTTTGATCGGGGAAACAATAAAAGACTTATCAGAAGCCAAAGTATACTCAACCAACAGGGAATTATCAAGAATGCTGTCAGAGCAAGGGATAACTATTACGGACCTTGAGAGTCCAGAACAAATAGACGCTGCCGTTGAACAATCGAATCAGCGAATCGTAGACTCTATCCATTCTAATCCTGATAGCTATCATATCGTTAATACTCATATCGTACATAGCCGCCCAGAAAGTGTAGTAACCGATCAAGAAACCTTAGCTCAAATTTCGCCGAGAGATATTGTGGTCGTTACTGCTGACCCAGAAGTAATTGCTGAGAGACGTCAGAACGACCGCACCAGAAATAGAATAGTAGAGCCAGTCCCCACTATCGCTGCCAAGCAAGAATCCGAAATCCGAGCAGCTGAGCATATCGCCAGAACTATTGGCGCAAAAGTCACTACAGTTGTGAATGATGAGGAGCAAACAAGCGAAAATATTACGAAAATCAACAAGTTATTGGAACATCCATTAGACATAGGGCTGACCCGAGATGCCAAGCCGCTGACGCGTCAACAATTAATCCCCCTCTTGCTTGAGCACCCGGATGCACGAATTCCCCTGTCTAATTTTGAGTTTGGAGAACTGGGGCAATTCGAACTAGACCTACTAAAGGGTATTGATACTTCGGGGTCAGAAGTAGAAGCGGCTGGCCAATTGTACAATCGGCTTTTGGCTAAAATGGGTTTTAGTGAGGATGCTTACATTAGTTTTAACAATGACGATGATCGCGAGAGAGTTTTTCGAGAACATCTGACCGGCAACATAACTAGTAACGAAGCACATCAACTTTATACGTGTACCGAAGCTGCGATCGAAATCGCTAAACTACTAAACGCCGCGCTAGGTAAAGTCGGATACATGGAGAGCTATGCTGAGCGTGGCGTGAAAACAATTCCACACACTGCGTATGTAATTCAACTGAACAGTTCGGACGGGCGTGCACCAGAATTTGTTTTTGATCCATTTGCAAGCTTTTCTCATTCTGATTCATTACTAAGGCAAACCGGTCACACTATAGACATTACTAGTAATCTTAGAACAAATAAACAGCTAGTCGACGATAAAATAAACGAACTTATAGCTGAGTGTGAGTCGTATAATGATGTTCTAGATATAATAAGACAACAAGTCCTCGCACATGGATATTATCCTATCGAAGAAACCAGCCTGATTAAAAGTATCCTTAGTAGATATCAGCAAGTGACCGGGCATCAGACTGCGTACGATAGATTTAGTATCAACGAGGTTCGCCACATTGCCTGTGTGGCCCAGTTCCTAGACGAAAATAGCACGCATAGTTTCTTGATTTCGCATGGCTGGATAGGAGAGTTTTCCAATGCAGAAATCGCAAAGATGGAAACAAGCGGTGTCCTTAGCCATATTAGTCTGGCGAGGCGTACGGATTTTTCCGCGCAGCTTTGAGTAAATTCTCAAACAGCGCGCAAATTGTCAACGGCCCTACCCCGCCAATTTTCGGTGTGATGGCTGCGAGGTCGTCCCGCTCGCGTACCGCCTCATCCACGTCGCCCACGATTACGCCCTTCTCGCTCGCTGCCCCAGCATCTACGATTACTGCTCCTGGCGCCACCATTTCTGATTTTATCAAATGCGGCACTCCCGTCGCCGTCACAATCAAATCGTAGTCGCGCAACTCATTCAAATCATCGCCAATATCAAAAACTCGTATAACCTGGTGCGAATAATCCCACAGGCGCTTCAACGGCTTTCCCACCAATCTGCCGTAGCCTACAATCGCAATTTTCCGTTTCGCTAGATCAATATCGTAGCCAGCCAGCAGCCAATTAATTGCTGTGGCGGTCGCTCCATCATAGCTTCCCGCCCCAGTTAAATCATCTACGTCCTTTTCTGGAGTAATCAATCGGACCACCTTATCTGTCGCTGCCTGGCGCTCGTCATAATCTTCCAGGGTCGCCAGTCCCGCCAGTGGCAGTTGCACGATTATGCCATCCACATCGGGGTCAGTATTCGCCTCCGCAATCTGCGACTTTATATCTTCAATCGAATTAACCAGAATATCATCTACTACAATTCCAATGTCTTCGCCATAGCGTTTTTTCAGTCCTACATACTTCTCAATCACCGGATCAGAGCTGTCTCGCAAGATTACCAAATGCGGCACCCGCCCTTGCGTACCACGAATCCGCGCCACGTCCTGCCGTTGCCGCTCCTTGATATAGCCGGCCAATTCCGCTCCGTCCAGGGCTTTCATTATACAATCTCCACTGGTTCTTGTGTCAAGTCGTAGCCGAATTTTTCCAACACCGCCTGGCGGATTTCCGTCCGTGCCGCTGCCAAATCGGCGAATTTTGAGGCACTCTCGTTTATCAATACCAGCGCCGCCTTTTCGTTCACGCGGATGCCGTGCAGTAGCTGCCCCTTTAGTCCCGCCTGTTCAATCAGCCAGCCAGCATTGACCTTATTTTCTTCGCCGTTCGTATAGACCGGGATACCTTTCGCCGCCGCCACCTCGGCCTCGCCCTTGCTCAAGTAAACATTCTTAAAGAAGCTACCTGCACTCGGTGTCGTGGTTGGGTCTGGCAACTTTTCCGCCCGCACTGCCGTTACCGCCTCGCGAATCGTCTGCGGATCGCGCGCCGTAATTGCATGCTCGTCTAAGTATGTCTGCAGGGAATTATAAAGTGGGCCCGTCATCTCGCCTTTATGTAGGCGCAGGGTCACACTCATGATAAAATACTGCCCCCGCTTGCTCGTGTTAAAAATCGACCGCCGGTAACCAAAGTCACATTCCTCGCGTGTAAACTCCTTCACTGTCTCAGTCTCACGGTCAAAGGCTTGCAGGCTCACAAATGTATCCGCCAGCTCCTGGCCGTAAGCACCGATATTTTGCACTGGCGCCGCCCCCAGCGTACCTGGAATAGCAGATAGCGCCTCTATGCCAGTATAGCCCCGTTCGCAGGCATAGGCTACAATGTCGTCCCAATTTTCGCCGCCCATCCCAGTTAGAATTAGGTCGTCGCCTTCTTCGCGCGCTTCAATCCCCCGCAGTTTATTCAAAAAAATCATCCCGTCATAGCCTTCGTCGCGGCCAAGCGTGTTTGCTCCGCCACCCAGCACAAATACCGGTAACGCCTTTTCTTGCGATAAGTCGTAGGCCGGATTTACATCTTCTGGCGCCTCAATCTCCACCACATAGCGCGCCTCACCCCCCAGCCGCATTGTTGTCAAAGTTGAAATAGATACATTTTCTCGAATCTTCATAGTTATATTATATTAGGTCTTCACATTTCCTGCAAGTTGTGATATAATCAAAAGGTATCTAACCGGGTCCGGTAGCTCAGCTGGTTAGAGCACGGGCCTCTTAAGCCTGGTGTCGTGGGTTCGAGTCCCACCCGGATCACCAATAAAAATAAGTCCCCAAGGGGACTGATTTTTGTTGGTACTCTGGATGTGGCGAGAAGCCACGCTGGGTTCGGTAGCGAATGACCAGGCGTTATAAAAGAAAATTTATCTAATAACGAGTGTGAAAATCCCCAGCTAAGCTGGGGATTTGGATTAGAGTTTGCTAGATTCTTTTGTTAGAAACCTCCGTTGTTCCAAAGGTTGATGACACGAATTCTAAGCTCTTTATCTTTTTCACCCGGGAAGGGTTTTAGCGTTGGAGTTTTGTAGAGGCAACTTTGACACTGGACGAGAGCGTAACGAGTTTTAGAATTCCCCATGTTGGGGAGACCTCTAATGCATTTAGCTTTGCCACCACATTTGGGACAAGATTTAGGTAAAACTTGCATATGGTCACCTCTTTCTAAGGTACGAATTGATGTAAGGGATGTTTATATAATTATATAATACACTATTGTCTTTGTCAATGAGTTTTTCGAAGGTGGTAAATTGTGACGTGGCGAGAAATCGCACTAGGTTCGGCCACAGTAGGAGATATTATTATAGCTATTAAGCTAGAAGATGCTGCCATGGTCGTACAAAGCATATTTCACGATAATATACCACCTCATGTCAAGAAAAAATCCCACCTCTATTTTCTGCACAATAACTTTCAAAACCCGATTGTGTCCAAGTGGATGCTATCTATTGACGAATTGACAGAATGTTTTATTAGAATCGTCGCCGTAATGGTTGATATCTTCCGGCTCGGCCCAAAGTGAAAGCTTGTGGACGCGCCATTTACCGACGAAGAACATCTGAACTATCGCGTCATTCACGACGCGGTTATTTAGCGCGCGTGGAATGTATGCGAGGGAAAAGTAGTACCAATTGTCGTCTTCGGCGTCTAACCTCGAACTACGTAATTAAATATCTCAAAAAACGCGGTAAAAGCGTTAACCATTTGAAGCTTCAAAAGTTACTTTATTATATAGAAGCATGGCACTTAGTATTCTTTGATTCTCCTATTTTTAATGAAGATATAAAAGCTTGGCAGCATGGTCCAGTCTTGGAATCCGTATGGCATCATTTTAAGAAATACTCGATTCTATATAACGAACTCGAGGCTTGCGAAGAGTGCGAGAGCGATTTGTCCGATGAGCAGAAAGATTTGATTAATGATGTTCTAGATGAATATGGCGATAAAACTGGATATTATCTTGAAAATTTAACTCATGAAGAAGAGCCTTGGCAAAAAGCGTGGGCGAGCGCAGATAAGACGCTCGACAAGGAGCTAATGAAAACTTATTACGGAGCACGACTTGATGCCAAAAAACAAAAAGCTAAAACATCAATCGCGACGAGATAAGAGTCTTCTTGCGGGGCAGTCTAGTAGCCTTGTAGAAAGCGATAGATATTCTAAAAACTTTAGATTTAGTTTTGAGTACCTCGATCGAAGTCAGGGGCAAACATTTGCTGATTGGGAAAAGGAAAAATTGCTCGTCAAAATGTTAGAAACATTATCGTGCTATTGCAAAGAAACAATTATCGCAAAACAGGGTAATAGTTTTAAAGAATATGGCGAATTTCCGTCTAAAAGTGGCTTTAAGTATCCTAAACATATCGATAAGGATGTCAACTGGTGCGCTCTTCATATTGCGGGCAAAGTTGTTTTAGGTGGCTTCATACAAGGAAATACATTCTTTGTAGTTTTTCTCGATAAAAACCACCAGTTTTGGATTTCGGAGAAAAAACACACATAAAATAAGTTCTCTGCAACGTTTACCATTTTTTATGCAACAGCACTATATATTATATATGCTTGGGGACATTATAGCATATTTGGGGTGGGGTGAGGTTAATTCCCGAGAGTTTTGATTTGGTTGAAATTGACTTTTTCGGCGGCAGCGCGGAGCTTTTTCTCATCTCCGTAATGTGTTCTCTGGCCGGGGCTGTCCGAAAGCATGTGTTGAGCGAACGGAAAACTTGCCGCGCGCTCTAAAACGCCACCGACTCGCCCGACGTTGCAGTAGACTTTTGCGAGTCGTATGTCTTCAAGCGGGACTCCAAGCGCTTGCTTCATTTCTTCTGGGAAAAAGGTGAGTGAAAATAGGTCGCCGTCAGCTTTGCCCGAAGTTCGCCCATAAGCGATTGAGGTGTTCCCTTCTATCCAAAGTCTTTGGTTTAATGGTTTCATTTTTGCTTTGGCCAAGCTCATTTCGCACTTTGCGTATTTTCGGCCGGTCGCGTCTTCCATGTCGCACACGAAATCGCCTTCGCAAGTCGTGGTTATTACTGCCGCTTTGGCGTCCGGTGATTTTAGTCCGTGTTTTTCGTCGTAAGAAATTGTGTCGCTGATGTAGTCGCACATAACCCATGAAAGTAGGCCAGTGTTGGTGTTTTCTGCCACTAAGTAGAATTCGGTGCGTGCGCCCCAAAATACGCTGGTATGGATGCGAAACATAGTGACGATGCCGTAGTATTTTTCTGGGCCGCCTTCAAACACAGCGGTTTTGGCTGGCCGAAATCCGTCGGGTAAATATTTTTGGATTTTTTCTGGATCGGGAATTTCGTAGAATAGAAATGTGCAGTAGGGCTCTACCACAAACGGCATTTTGCTGGCTTTTTTTGATGTCGCTGTGACGATTTTCTTTTGCGCCCATATCGGGAGGTGTTTTAGTTTGGTTTGCATGTATAGGACTTTGCCGACCTCCATCGGGTCGACCAATTTTTCTACACCTTTAGCATAATCTAAAATATTCATAAGTTTATTATA